>CALAJT010000031.1 GCA_937923145.1 uncultured Rubritalea sp.
CATTCTGACGCTTTGACGCAAGGTTTGCTGTAATAATTCGACAGCTTCAATATCTGAGGCTTGCGCCAGGACTTCTCTTAGGTTAATTTCATTCATGGTTGTTGGTTGGTTATGTTTTGTTTTGTTTCAAAGCCATGCTAACGCATGGTAAAACAATTAACCAACAGCCTATTTTAACGACTCAGGGGACACTTCCGCCTATAGCTCACTTAGACTCATTTAATCCATTAAATGAATTTAAGAATATTCTTAAATGCAGGAAACCGATTAAATGACTTTAACGGATTTCTCATCGTCACTTAATAAATGCTATTCATACCTCTCCAACTGCAATGTATACCAAGTTTATCCTAGTTTACCTTTTTATTATAAACTTAGGTAACTTTGGTATAAACGGAGCATAAATCCATATGAAGGGGTATTTTTACAGGACAATAGCGACATTATATATAAAGATTTCTCCAGTTTCTTTACACGCTAGGCAATTTCCACGCTTTGATGTAAACAAAAGGGTATTTTCTTTACATGTCGATGATTTCACGTTTTATCAACACATTATCGTGATATGTCGATGAGATCGACATATAGTTAAAACGCGTCGATGATTCGCGGTTTTATCGACATGTATTGTTGACATGTTTATGAGATCGACCTATTGTCTGAATACGTCGATAAAACTCGATTTTATAAACATGTCTTGGAATCCTAATCTACCTTATGATGCATTACCACCTCTACCTCCGCATGTAGAGCTCGAAACTCCGCGTGTTCTAAAGCAGTGTATTCGCTCCAGAACAGCATTGGAACAAGTGAATCAGTCTGCTGATTTCTTGCCGAATAAGGAGCTGCTAATTAATATCATGCCGCTACTGGAAGCGCGTGCTAGTTCTGAGATTGAAAATATCGTGACGACAACGGATCGGCTATTTCGTAGCTCGGTGGTAGAGAAACAAGCTATCGATCCAGCTACAAAGGAGGCTCTAAGCTATCGGAAGGCTCTCAATGCAGGCTTCCAAAGCATCAAACAGCGTCCACTCTGCACTAATACTGCTGAGGAGATCTGCTCTGCGATCAAGCAAACAGAAATGCATCTGCGTAAAGTGCCTGGCACTACGTTACGGAATGATCGCACAGGTGACACCATTTACACACCTCCCGTGGGTGAGCATGTCATCCGTGAAAAGCTCTCTAACTGGGAGGACTTCATTCATAATCCAGGTGACCTAGATCCTCTCGTGGTAATGGCGGCAGCACATTATCAATTTGAGGCGATCCATCCATTTACCGACGGTAATGGTAGAACTGGGCGGATTATTAATATTTTATTACTCATCAGCCAAGGCTTACTGAAATCCCCTATTCTCTATCACAGCCGAGGCATCATCCGCAGAAAGGATGAATACTACAGTAATCTGCTGAGTGTGACCAAGACTGACACTGCTGAAGGGTGGGAAACTTGGATTCTCTACATGCTAGAAGTAATCGAGGAATCAGCTCTCTGGACGTATCATAAAATTAACTCAATCCGCCAAATGCGCCGCGAGACGAAAACATGGCTGAAGGAGAACCACTCTAACATTTACTCTGCGGAGCTGCTGGACGTGCTATTCAATCAGCCTTATTGCCGCATTCTGGATGTAGTGGAGGCTGGTATTGCAAAACGTCAAGCTGCTTCTACCTATCTGAAACAGCTCGTGGATAGTGGGCTACTGATTGAGGAAAAAGTGGGTCGTGAGAAACTTTTCATTCACCAGAAATTTCTTACTCTGCTGTTAGACGAGTCTGATCCTCCTTCAGAGTCCTAATCTGAGCTTAGCAGTAGTAAGCACTAGGCACGAAAAATCCCCACGCTCTCAACAAATCTGAGAAACATGGGGATGTATCTGTTTGGTCAGGATGACCAAGCAAGGTTAGAAATTTAATTATGCGTTAGCTGCTGCTACCTTTTTTGGGTGCTTGAGTAGTGTGCGAACTTCAGTTGAGTTTAGTTGTGCTACAGTAGCTTCGTCCATACCTAGGTCGACTAGGCGACGGGCTTGCACTTTTCTGCGCTTAGCTTTTGAGCCAGCTGATTTTGTAGGACGAGATCTGTTGGTGTTACGGTCGAGTGATGAAGCCATGATAGTAGTTTAGTTTTGTATTTAAAGTTGAATGAACCGCCTGATCGATAAACTTGAATCAGCTCGGTCTTCAGATCATTAGACGACCTTCTATGTTCAGTCAACTGGAAACTATCCCTAACTAGCTCTAATACTTCACTTCCTTCATCTCACCATTAAGAAACTACCATATGCTATATATCCCGTTCAAACCTCGCTTTATTTAGAGATCTATTTTAGATTCTTGGGACAATAATGAGAACAAATCTCTATAGAACAACATGAGTGAACCAAAAAAACATTCTGAAAATCGTCGTCGCAAGAAAACGATTTCAACAAATACCATGCCTAGGCGCCAAGGACCTACAAAGGCGGAAACTGCTCTCTTACCTGCCTTTGCGGGACTTTCTCAGAACCGGATCATTGTCCCTAAAACAGAAGAAGAATGTCAGGCTGCGGTTAAGGAAATTAAGGACGCTGGAGTCTGCGGTTTCGACACCGAAGCTAAGCCTACTTTTAGAAAGGGCCAGAAAAGCGAAGGTCCACATGTTGTGCAATTTGCCCTCACCGATAAAGCTTTCATTCTTCAGCTCCATCACAAAGAGTGCGAGAAAGCTGCAGCGGAGATCATTGCTTCAACGGATATTCTCAAGATAGGTTTTGGACTAAAAAATGACCATGGCCAGATCTGGGGTCGATTTGGAATCACACTCAACCACACACTCGATCTTGATCAGAGGTTTCGTAAACTTGGTTACAGCGGACAGGTCGGAGTGCGCGGAGCAATAGGTATCACTCTCAAGCAGTGTTTCAGGAAATCCAAGTCTACGACTACTAGTAACTGGGCACTTCACGATCTCAGCCCCCGTCAATTAACATACGCAGCCAACGATGCATACGCAGCACTAAAGGTAATGGAAGCACTCGAAGCAGAAGGTTCGACTCACTCTGAGATCTAAAATGAAACTTCACAGCACTTCTGAGAATTTCATCTTTTCACCAGATAGTGAGATGTTAGTCAGTGAACTGCTAGGAAGTCATCCGCTCTGAGCAGAAGTGGCGGCATCGGTCGTAAACCCACCTAATCCGTTCCGTGACCGTTGTCTTGGCAAGCTGGTAAATTTCTTACCTATCGAAACCGTGCCCTCTAACATATTAGATCGTTTAAACTTAAAATCAACTTGGTGGACACGCACTAGAATGAAATTACTGAGCTGGACTGCTCCCATTGCTTTCAGGATATTGCCTAAACGTTTCACCTATTATCCTGAGGCGTATAAGGCGTATCTGAAAGAACGAGCATCAAGATAATTAGCCTGATGTGCTTTTTATTTGCACTGTATAGTTCGCTAGCTAGAGTGATTTCACCATTATGAAAGCCATAGTCTCCGTTGTCACCACACTCGTGCAAAATCGTTCTAGCCGGACAAATCTGCTCGCGTTGATGAAGCTGATCATTATTCTCGTTCTGCTCATCACTGCTTTTAGTGTTACTTTCCATTACTTGATGGAGCGTGAGGGTCAGCACCACAGTTGGATCACTGGCTTCTATTGGACTCTAACTGTGATGTCGACTTTAGGATTTGGCGATATCACCTTTGCGTCTGATGCTGGTAGACTGTTCTCTATTTTTGTCATGCTCTCAGGGGTCATTTTCCTGCTAGTTATCTTACCCTTTACATTTATCGAGTTTTTCTATGCGCCATGGATGAAAGCCCAGCAGAAAGCTAATACTCCGACAGAACTACCAAAGGGAACATCTGGCCATGTCATCATCACCCATCATGGTCCAGTCGCGGCTATGCTGATCCAAATGCTAGAAGAGCATCATATCAGCTACGTGGTGCTGGTGCCTACTCTAGAAGAAGCGCTAAAGCTCCGTGAGCAGAATGTCTCTATTATAGTAGGCGATCCTTTAGCTACCGATACCTATCGTAGAATCGGTGTCGAAAATGCTGCTATGGTAGTCTCCACCCTAGACGACGTTTTAAATACCAATGTAACCTTTACCGTGAGAGAGATCTCAGACACCGTGCCTATCGTAGCATCTGCCACAGCGGATCATAATAAAGATGCTCTTGAGCTTGCAGGTGTTACTCACATTCTGAGGCTAGAAGATATGATGGGACAGGCGCTAGCGCGTCGAGTCGTGGGCACTGACGCTAAGGCACATGTCATTGCAGATCTCGATGGGCTCATCGTCTGTGAGGCTAGTATGGCGAATACTTCATTGGTAGGGAAAACTATTATTGAAAATGATCTCAGAGAGAAAACAGGCGTTACTGTCGTCGGCATCTGGTTAAAAGGTAAGTTCGAGCCGGTAGACCCAGATACTAAGATCACCTCACTCTCGGTGCTTGTCATGGCTGGGAATGAAGCGCATTTTGAGCGATACAATGAGATGTTTGGTCAGCATGTTAACCCGTCGTCAAAAAACAAGGTAGTCATCGCTGGCGGAGGTAGAGTCGGTAGAGCTACGGGTATTGCACTCACAAATGCGGGAATACCTTGGGTTCTCATTGAGAAGAATGCCAAACGTGTCGAACAGTTAGAGAATACTATTATTGGAGATGCCTCTAAGATAGAAATTCTCGCAAAAGCTGGTCTACAAGAAGCTGCTACAGTTATTGTCACAACCCATGATGATGATTTCAATGCCTTCCTGACCATTCTCTATCGCAGACTAAGAACTAATCTCCAGATCATTACTCGCTGCACTCACCAGAGCAAGTCAGCTCGTCTGCACCGAGCTGGTGCAGATCTGACTCTCTCCTACGCTTCTATGGGAGCCAATACGATATTTAATCATCTAAGAGACCAAGACACAGTGTTGCTTGCGGAGGGCATCAATATTTTCCGCACTCCAATGCCAGCCGCGTTAGCGAATAATACTCTAGCTAAGTCTGCCGTACGCTCTCGCACAGAGTGCTCCATCATCGCAGTCGAGCACAATACTGGAGATCGTATAGATCGTATTGTGAATCCCGATCCATTTACCGAACTTCCCCACGATGGTGAACTAGTGCTCATCGGATCACTAGCCGCAGAAAAGAAATTCCGCGAGGCTTTTAAATTACCTATTTAACTCAATGTCATTACTAATATAATTGATCCACTTCGTGATTTGTTGTTTTACTAAATTAGAGATCTATACTTCATCAAACGTGATCTGGATCATCTTCCCAGGGAGTATCAATGACGTCTTTTCTACTGCGGAAGTTGCCTTCTCGCTGATCTCGGCGGATGCGTTCACCTACGTAGTCAAAGACTACTCCGAGTGCTATGCAGACAGGAGCCGCTAGAAAAATGAGTGATAGCCCATATATACCTTCGCCAGATGCTAGATAGATTACGCCTGTTGTGATACTGGTGATCGCTGCTAGTAAGCTGATGATCGCGGCGATATTTAATGATAAATTCCTCATAGTCCTATTCTCTCTACTCAGAGTCGCATTGCATTACAAAAGCGCAAGCCATCCCTTACTCTCATTCTGGCGGCTATATTTAGCTGATTGCTCTAAAACCTGCTGCTCTAGGTGAGATAGGTAGGATGGATCTTTAGTAACTTTCTGAATCAGAGATGCTAATTCTGCAGGAGAATGAGGATCAAAGTAACCGTCATATCCCTCACCTAGCATCCCGATATTTCCTTCTATCCTGCTAGCTATGACAGGTCTACCTAGCATGATAGATTCCCCTATGGAGTTCGCTCCACCTTCCGATAAACTTGTGTTGATAGTAGCTATAGAGCGCTTCATCCATGTCAGGGCTTGTGGATAAGTTTGCTCACCTAGCCATTCAAATCCTGGATATTTCTGGGTAAGCGTTTGCGCTTGCTCAGCACTGCCAGGGTCTATTTCTGAACCCATCAGCTTTACTCTAACATTTTCATCTAACAGACCTAAAGCTTCCACTACAAAAAATGGCTGCTTCACCGCTCTAAGGTGTGAGGCTATTACGAAGAGGTCAGGCTCACGCTCCGCCAAATCTAGCTGAGGTAAGATGATGCTGTTATAAACCACATGCGTCTTTTGCTGATAAGTTACTGGCACAGAATTAAATGATGCATCCTGTGAAACTACGATGGCATCTGCAATACTTAAGCTCTCTATAGCGAGTGGGCAACCCTCTGGAATATCACCATATAGATCAGTCCCTGTTAGATAGAGAATGATCTTACTCTCGGGACACTGTTGCTTCATCGCCAAGATCGATGTATGGCTTTTTCTAGCGTGAAGAGCGATTAGGGCGCCAGCACCCTTAGGGATAGAGTTGCCAGACTGAATCACTTCCACATCATGCCCTGATTCCTCTAGAATCCCAGCAATCCGCATCGCTGAGATCGTATTGCCATGCAGAGACTGGGTAGCGTAGGGGCTAGAGATGATGACCTTCATAAAAGAGCTAGGAACGATCTTTGTTTATACGTTCTTGTGGTTCTTTACCGAGTTTTTTATCGATGTCTGTGATCATCTTCCACGGACAGCGTTTGCGCTGATATTTTTTGAACAGCGTTTCACGGAGTAGCTCCCAATGCTCAGCTTTAGGCTCATCGATAGTTTCCCATTCAGTAGGGAATCTTCTCGTCCCCTTCATCCCTGTAGTGAATCTCCACTCCTTAGAATGATAGATCGCCCTGTAGAGACGAATACCATCATCGGTATCCTCCCTCCACTCATGTCGCTGCTGCCTTTGTTCCATATCTAGAGGTTCGGGGAGATAAGACGGTAAATCAATGTTAAAAAATGCTCAATAATTATTCAGTTGGAGAACATGATTTGCGTAGCCAATCGGCAAAGTCTTCTTCTGAAATTTGGCTAGAAGCTAGAGCTATCATATTAATATATTTTTCTTCTAAGCTCGCATTACAAGTTAAACCATTTTTAAGAAGGAATAAACGATACGCCATGTGCGCGATACGTTTGTTACCATCTATAAATGCATGATTTTTCACTAATCCGTATGCATAGGATGCGGCTAAAGAACAAAGGTCAGGAGGAGGATCACCGTAGTTAAATAGTTGCTTAGGACGAGCCAATGCCGAATGAATCAATTCCTCATCCCTGATACCATCTGAACCACCAAACTGCTCTATTTGTCTAACCTGCACAGCTCGAATAAGTCGAAATTCTAACCACACTGGCTCATTAAAAGAGTTCATTGAGCTAGCTTATTTAAGACTTCACGATCTTGATGTATGATTTCTTCAGCTAATTCCATATCAGCTATAAAATTAGGGTCACATGCACTGACTTTGATCGTTTGTTTATCGGTATCTAAATATAGCTGATCTCCTTGGCGTAAGTTAAGCTTATCCATGATCTCTTTAGGAATAATCACGGCACTTGAATTTCCAACTTTGGTGACTTTAGTTGTGTGCATGACAACATGTTAATACACACGTTATAACGTGTCAAGTTACTCTTTATCATTGATTTCCAGCTTCATCTCATCCGAATTCGCTCTCAGCTCTGGTGCATACATGGCGTCTGCAGTGGCTGGGAGAGCAGAGAATTTTCCAGGGATTTCTGCTCGGAGACGGTAAGTTAAACTGTGTTTACCACGTGATAGTTGACGGACGAAGAAGCAGACTTTTTCATCACGGATCTCCATGTAGGCACTCATGCTTCCTGTATTGGTGTATCCGCTACGGACTTTCTCTGCTTCCGTACCGGCGGCTTTGAAGTCCGAGAACATGAGGTATTCATAGTCGTTCTTGCTCTCCATGAGAAGCTCTACTTCGATGATGTCGCCACTGAGGACTTTGTCACCGACATTAAGTGGGATGCGTTTGTATTCATCCGTTTTCTGCTTCACTACTTGACCGTGATCTCCTGCTACTTCTGTAGAGGTATTTTTTTGCTCTAGCTTGTAGAAGCGTCGCTCTACTTTGACTTCTAGCCCTGCCTTTTTGATGTTGTCTTCCTTGGTGAAAACAGTGAGGTAGGCATTTGTATAAAGTGGACCTGCTTCTCCTCCTAATGCTTTTCTGCGGATCTCGATGGTGTGCTTACCTGTGCTGAGGATGTCGCCAGTTAGCGTCATTTTGTTATCGAAGCTGAATAGGTTTTCCTTGGTGATAGTCACCTTTTTATAACTCTTTCCGTCTAACAGAATTTCTACCTCAGCTTCTGGAGAGCTCTCGCCACTAGCTTTCATGTAGTCGGCTATGGCTTCGATACAATAGGCCGTGTCACGCGTAGAACTCCAGTAAGTTGCGTTCTTTCGGTTGTTGATGAGATATTTGACGATGCCTCTGGCTTCCTTGCTCTTAGGCTTAGTGGCAGAGAGTAGTTTCAGATACCATGCGTGTGCTTCGAACTCACTTCCATACCAATTCCACCAATAGCCGCTATTACCCATTTCTAGG
This sequence comes from uncultured Rubritalea sp., assembly GCA_937923145.1. Classification (GTDB taxonomy): domain Bacteria; phylum Verrucomicrobiota; class Verrucomicrobiia; order Verrucomicrobiales; family Akkermansiaceae; genus Rubritalea. The sequence continues at coordinate 8,470 of CALAJT010000031.1, forward strand.
TAGGCGCTTTGGTTTTCTTCGTCGTACTTGAGATATTGCTCGATATTGCGGATGACTGCGTCTCTGCGTTCAGCGTCTTTGGCAATATGGAGACTCATTCCGAGAAGTGACTTAGCGTAGATTCCGTAGTTGTTTTTATCGCGGAACTGGAAGTCTAACATTTCTTGGTTAGCTACATTATTTTCAGCCAGCACTAGTCTGACAAAGGCGTCCATGGTGCTAGGACTTGCCTTAGTGTTTCTCTTACGTTTTTTCCACATTCGGATTTTTTCTGTCTCACGATCTTCGTGGTTTTTCAGCCAGATCACTCCTTTAGCGATGACGCCATCAGGGATATTAGCACCATTTTCTTTAGCGACCCTAAGACCATGCACTACCACTGCTGTGGTGTGAGGGTAAGAGCGCTCGCCGTAGCCTGAGAACCAACCCCAGCCGCCATCGCTGAGTTGCATTTCGGTGAGTTTAACTACGCCTTGGCTTACCATTTTATCGACTTCTTTCTGGCTGAATACTGGGTTTCTCTGCCAGCGTTTCCACTGAGCCATGCGCTCTTTGTCATCGCCCATTTCTTGTGGGTTCAGATTAGTGCGTTTATTTCTAACAGCTTCTAGATCGATGCCCATATCCTTGAGTAATTTCTGAGTGATCACTGTCGGGACGAAGCGATTCAGTGTCTGCTCTGTGCAACCATAAGGATACTCAGCTAAGTATGGCAGAGCGTCTACGATAGAGCCTGCGATAGTTGGAGAGAAGCGGACTTCTAGCCTAGAGTCTTCTGGTCTGCGCTCTGCTGGGACATCTATTTCTATCTTAGCAGAGTCTTGTCCTGGCTCTACTTCACGGCTCCATGCCATTTGCTTGAGCATCCCGTGGATGTAGACTGGGAAGGTCATTTCCATAGCGTCGGAGTCATTATCAGTGATCACTTTCATACGGATAATAGCTTGGCCTTCTCCTTTGGCTTTGACTCTCCAGTTGATACGCTGCTCACCATTATTGGCGTCTAGTGCTGCATCTTGGGTAAGTGCGCCAGAGATGACGTCTAGCGTGCCTCCTTCTAGTTCTAGAATGACTTTAGCTTGCTGAGCTTCATCATGGTAATTATGAACAATAGCGCTTAGAACTACTTCATCTTTCTCTATGAAGAAACGTGGTGCTTGGAGTCGGATGATGAGATCCTTACTAGTGATTACTTCCGCTGAGCCTTCGCCTACACGTGTGCCGTGACTCATCACCCAAGTTTTAATTTTCCAGGTGGTGAGGTTATCTGGATATTCTACAGGGACTTCTGCTATGCCTTCTTCGTTCAGCTTGACTGAGCCTGACCACTTGATCAGATCTGCGAAGTCCTTTCGCACCATTACTTCAGTTGATTCGTCTTCAGCTTCTGCCTGCCCTGCTCTTTCGTCAGCAAAGTCTGCACTCATCGCGAACTCTGGTGCTCCAGCTCTAGCTTCAGCTAGCACCATTGGTCTGGCAGCACTTTTACTCATTCTTTTGCTTTTAAGGCCTAAATTCGAGCTCCCAAAACCGCCACCACCGGAATCTATACCTAAAGATTGCCCAAACGCTCCTAGGAACTGCATCGTAACACTTCCTTTCTTAACACTATTTCCGCCGTGGCTAGTGAATGATCGTTTCCAATAGCCGCGCTGATGGTGTTTTCTCCACTTCCAGAAGAAGCTCTTTATTTCAGCTAAATTACTTCCACCGGAAATGTATTCTAGTGACTTATCGTAGACTGTTAGTGCGCAGTCTCCTGTGACTGGTTTACCATTTTCATCAGTAACTTTTATCTTCACAGTCCCTTTTTCTTGGGGCTTGTATTTCTCTGAGCTAGGGAGCACTTCTACATTGAGTGTGCGCTTGGCTGGTGGGACGATTATTTCTGTGGTTTGCTGGTGGATTTCTCCATCGCTGATAGTCATTGCTTCGACAAAGAAGTTTGGCATATTTGCTAGCTCTACAGGAATCTCTAGCACGTGGCTATTACCATCTAGCTGTAGGAAGTGACGTTCAGCGGAGCCTTTCACAAAGACCATTACTACACCATTTTTACGCTTTGTATTCATGAGAAGTTTTACCTTTTCGCCTACTGCATAGGTGCGCTTGTCTGGGATAAGTTCGAGATCATTGTATCTTACATTTTCGAGTTTCTTATCACCTTGTGCTCCTCTAACAGTGAAGAGGATTGCTCCCTCGATTTCACGACCCTTGCCATCTTTCACTACGCTCACGAGTCTATACTGACCAGGCTTGTTGACTTGGAAGCTTATTTGCTCAAATTTACCATCACTGTCTTTTAGTTCCCATTGCTCAACCTCTGTTTCTGTTAGAGTTCCCTCTAGATCGAAACTTACTTGCTTCAGAGTCATGGTTCCAGTGCCTATGACCACTTTACCATCGAGAGTTCTAGCAGCTACATTTGCTACTAGCTTTTCACCAGCTACTGCGTAACCACGGTTAAGCCATGTGGTGACATTGAATGGCTTACGTGCAGCTAATACTGAGCCACTGCCAAAGATAGTCCTGCGTGAGGCATCGATAACTTCCACTTTTATCTCGTAGCGATGGTCATCATTAGCGTGGACTAGTTTTGCGAGGGCTGAGTCGATCTTTACTTTTACGGAGCCGTCTTTTCCTATTTCAAATTCTTCATCCAGCACCATCTCTGGTTGCTCATACCCACGATTAAACCACATCGGTATCGGGCATCTGCATCCCCAGCTTCTCCAGCCTGGATACCATGGTCTCTCGATGTCTAACCATCCGTAGCCACTGCCATAAAGCCAGTCCCAGCGACCTACTGGGAACCATCTTGCGCTATGCTTATGGCGGAGGACTTTGACCTTTACCTTAGCATTAGTGACGGCTGCTCCGTGGTAGTATTTCGCAATGACTTTTGCTTCGAAGCTGTCGCCTAGCTGGACAGGTGTTTTGGGCTCTTCTACGGATACTTCGTATTCTGGCTTCTTATACTGCTCGACTCTGAATACCTGACTGCTGATATTTCTCCATTCACCCATCTCTAGCTCTATCATGACTTGATAGGAACCTAGCTTTGCATCTTCTGCTATTTTATAGCTAAATGGGATACCGCCAAATTCATCTGCTACTATCACTGTAGATTCACCTACTTTCGCGCCCTGTGGGTCGGTGAGTTGCAAGCGGAATTTTTTTCCTGCATAGTTAGAGTTCCCCTCTAGATCATAAGCTACATCTCGCACCCAGAACTTGCCTTTGACCTCACTATCTGGCTGGTAGACTGGCTGACTAGTGATGCCAAATACCTTTCTCTGTCTGTAGTTACTATTGAAGTCTCTGAGATTAGACCAGATGCGGCTGTAGCCCATCCATGCGCGTTTGTCGCCTTTACTAGCTTCTACTGCCCACTGGTAACTGGTTTCAGTATTCTCTACGATGACTTGCCCGTTATCATCTGTAGTCTTCGTGAATGTTTTAGGGAGAATATTGTAGCGGCGATTTCCTACCTTCTTTTTCAGGCGCTCTGTTCTGTAGCCTTTGAAATCAAGTTTCACTCCAGCGATAGGTTTGCCTATCTTGGCGTCTGATGTGTAGAAGAGAGTGCCTCCACTAATCTGCCTGGAAACGATGATCATGTCATCCACCCAGACCATGGTATAAGACTTTTTGGCGTTAGGAAGTTCACTGGTTATTAGATAGGCGCCGGCTTTATTTATCTCAGGTAGCTCTAACTCCGCTCTGGTATCCCAGTGAGTGTCTCTAGGTTTTAGAGCATAGTTTTTCTCTGCGATGACATCGCCTACCCACTTACTAGCTTCCCCATTTACTGATTCATGCAGTAGGTTGTGCCAGTGAAGTTTGTTCCATTTCAGACTACTAGGATTACTCTTCACATAGTTCCAGGCTTCTGCATGTATAGCGCTCATATCGACAGGTTGGACAGTGAGTTTCACTGATTCAGCATTGCGATATACCATGCTAATAAACTTTTTCTGGTCGAGTGTGACTGCTCCGCCATTGTGCTCGAACATGCTCCAGTCATCGACTATCTGGCTAAGTTGTAGCGCTCTACTCTTATTAGCATTGTCTCCTTTGGTATCCAATATTTGTTTAAGCAGGGTAGCAGCTCTCTCATACATTCTTCTATCTAGGTAGATATTTACTAGCTGATCCGCACTATACACGTCACCGCTCTCCCAGAGTTGCTGGTAGATTTTGATGAAATTCTGACTATCGGGCAGCTCGAAACGTTTGATCGTATTCGCTAAACGAGCGATGGTTTCAGAATCTTTGAGCGTATGGATCTGCATGATACCTTCTTTGTTCTTGCTGTCTTCATTTGCCATGCGGTGATACCATCTAAAACTCTGTAAAGTTCGGACACTAAATTGCTGACGCAGAAATGCTGCTAGTTGGTAGTCCACAGAAGTTTTTGAGCCTCGGTTGATTCTTACTCTCTCAGATAATAGCCATCTCCAGCGTTCACCATCATTTTTCGCAGCTTGGTAGGAAGCAGGGACTTCGTAGAACAATGGGTCACCATCCTTAGTCATAGGTGCACCTTGCGTCTGGCTGTATTGGTAATACGATCTTTCGATTTCAGGCAACTCCTCCATATCTGTTAGCATCTGAAGCTTCCAGCTCTGCGGCCCTTGGCGACCATGAATCATCGCTGTCTGCCAAGCTTCTATAGCCTTGCCCATATCCTCAACATCCTTTGCCTCCGTCGCGGTCTTATAAGCTCTCTGGAAATATTGTAGAGCACTTACGCGGTCTCGGTCATGTGAGTTTGCATATTCCGCTCTAGTGCCACGAGACTTTGAGTAAACATTCTCACCACGTTTATAAGCGTTGTCATACCAGACACCGTCATGACGTCCATTGAGAATAGTATATCCAGCTTGATAGAGCACATCACTATTTTCAGCATGTGTTTCATCTACAATATCAAATACTTCATCAATTTGGTCATATTTTCTCAGACGCTGGAAGCAGTTCGCTATGTGCTTCAGATCATCGGCTGACTGTTCATCTGAGACTTGTTTGAAATTCTCCACTGCCAGATCCAAAGCCTCTTTATAGTTTCCATCTTTGATCATTTTGTCCACCTTGGCTCGATTTTCAGTAATTTCTCCATTCACCAGAGTGATGGAAAAGATACTACAGAGGATTGTCGTGAATATAATTTTAAGAGATTGTATGTTCATCGTAGATAAATTTGTTGTTTAGAATAGACGGTTTCGAGATGATAATGTCTACCTTACTTGGCAACTCAGAGCTCTATTGTGACAAAAAAATGTATATTGGTGCAAATAGATTCATAGAACGCATTAATCTAATAACAAATCTTTCCACGCAGATCCTGAGTGATCTAAGTTATTAATTAGTAAAATGCCTTAATGCGGCCTATTTAATAAGGCGTTTCTTACTAGTAGCAGCCTTCGCTCTAATGATTTTCTTAATGTTGAGCTTGCGGCTGTCCTCTAGAAGACAAAGCCTTGCTAGCTTCCCAACACGTATATCCATATCCGAAAGAGATCTTACTTTAGGACTGTCAGTTTGGATTCGCTCTAGCCTTCTATCATGCATGATAGCATCTTTATTTTTTGCTAGCTGATCTGCAAACATCCAGCAGAACAAGTATTTATTGAAAATAATCAGGTAATTATTATTATCTAGCGCCTGAACTTCAAACTCAATTTTAGGGTCAGATAAGATTTTTAACGATGATTTAGCACTCAATACAGGATCTTCTATAGGTTCAATCAGTAAAACACATGTACCGTGTTCAAATACAGCAAATGAGTTTTTTCCATTCACCATTCTGGCGCAGTTCTTAGCTATCTGATCTATATCATTCTCAAATACACTGTTTTTCTTCTTCACTGCTTTCTGCTCGGGAGTTAAGACTTCCTCTTTTTTTACAGGCCGCTCTTCTGGCAGTTTAATGGCTAGAGTATTAATTCTTTCTTCCTCTTGATTACCAATAAAATGAAGTGTTACTGCAACTATACCAACAATAGACATTATCGCCAAAGCAAACCATATTGAAGGATGAAAACTCACATTGAATGGTGTAGCAGGCAACTTAGTTTCAGGAGGCTCATAATCTACACACTTTACCGAGCGTATAGAAGCAAACTCAGATGATGAGTCAGAGTCCTTAGAATTACTGTTATATTTTTTAGTATTATGCACTTAGAGGTATTTTTATTACATATAAATTCGATCACTAATTAACGCAAGGTATTATGAATATTAATTTAAATTGAAAAATATTATTATCTTCTTGCAATTTACTACAGAAAGCTTAAATATAAATTTGCACAAAGTATTCGAGTTCACTTAAATTCTTTGTAGCTTTTCAACTTCATCCCCATGAACCAGCATAAGTCTATATTCTCTAACACTTTGTGTATTATCACATCACAATGCTCTAGCATTAACGATGGTGAGCTAGAATTAAATGACATTTTTTGTCTTCACAGGTGATGATGAGCTATACATTCCACATAACTCAGATGTTATTACTCATACTCTACCTTCCATCACGTAATACTTAGTCAAATTTTAATACACACGACTAGACCACAAATATTTAACAACAGCTTTCCCCCAAACCACAGCTAAATCCATAATGAACACAACTACACTTAGTGATACAGAAATATTCAATATCATTGATAAGGAAATCAGCCAAGGAGACCTAGAGCCAACATGCGAAGCAATCGCTGAGCAAGAGAGCCAAGGGAACTATGACCTAATGATTTCACGTTACTTTCTAGCTCGTATAGAGACTTTAAAGAATCAACAGGTTGATACAACTACTCGATCTTCTGAACTAGCTCTATCACCTGCTGAATTGATTGAGAAAGCAACCCGTTCAGTAGCTCTAGAGGAAAGAAAAATTGCATCTGCTAACCAACACCTTGTTAGATACAGAGTGGATACTGCCTCTGCAGTCGATGAAGCTAAGAAAAAGAAAAAAAACCGTAAGAACATCATTTGCGTTTCTGGTAACATGATACTCGCACTCAGCAGTGTCAGTGTCATTAGTGCTTTATTAATCTTACTAGGTCACACGGTTCAGACACTTCCTTACCTTAAGATCATGGCTTGTGTTGCGGTTAGCTTAGCTACTCCTTATCTATTCTCAAAAATATCTATTAAGAACTGCATCATTACTTATCAGTCTACTCTTACCGCTATCTGTCTCTTCACCTGCTTAGGCTCAGCAGCAACTGGATTCTTATTACTAAAGAAGAATCCACCGAGCTACAACCCTGTGGATGAAAAAGCTCTCCAACTCACACAAGCTGACCTCGAAGAAAAATCTGTGGAGATCGCGCTTAAGCCAGCTAAATCTGGTAGTTCAGTAGTGGCTAACCCATAGTAAAACCATACTTTTAAACCAGCCATAACTCTAGTGCTCAATGAGCTTAGAATTATGGCTTTTTTTATTGAATCCTAACTGCTAGTTAGCGGTAACTAACTTTAAGTGTCTTCTCAAGATGCGCTAGCAATGCTTTGTGTGCATTGTCTACATCTTTAGATTTAAGTGTCTTCTGCGGTGAGCGATAGTGAAAGCTGTAGGCAACCGACTTCTTATCTACTGCGATCTTCTCTCCACTAGCGTCCACGAACACGTCAAAGCAATGGTAACTAACAAGTAGCGATTCATTGTGCTTCTTAATTGCCTGCTCTATCTGAGCATTCGTAAGACTTAGAGGCGCCTCCATCGCAGCATCTCGGCTAGAGCCAGGGAACTGTGGCAAATCCGACACCTGAGATACTGAAGTGTTGAGTTGCTGAAGTTTTGATAGATCTAACTCTGCTACAAAAATAGGGAAACTAGAGTCTAGCTCCCGGCATCGTGCTGGGCTTAGCTGGGCGAAAACTCCTATTGGCTTATCATCAGCTACTACATCTGCCGAGAGAATAAAGCCATCCCTTTCCCGTGGCTTTAACTGAATCGTTGCGCCTGGGATCAGAGCTTGGATCATTGCTTTGAGGTCAAATAAATCTGCGATGCAAGGTTTCTTATTCGCCCAGTTCGCCGGAGCATTCTCACCTGACATAAGGATAGCGAGTGACTCGGCTTCGAGATCTTTTGCTTTGCCCCCACCTGCATTTCTGAATTGCTTGCCCATCTCGAAGAAGCGAATCGCCTTAGCACCCTGACGGATATTTCTAGCTGCTGATGCTACTAATCCAGGGACTAAGCTCGGACGCATGATCGCGTGATCTTCACTAAGTGGAAGCGCCACACTGATCAGGTCACCCTCCATCAGAGGTCTCAGAGGTAGTGCATCTGCTACTTTAGCGATGGTATTCTCATTCGCGTCTGCAGCGATGAGTTTCATAGTCTGAGTCTCATAGAAACCTAGAGCCGCAAGCTGACGTTTCGCCGACATTTGGTAATCGTAAGCTTGATCGATAGCACTTTCTGCAACGTAAGCCCCACCGAAGCGAGAGTTCACATTATCCAGTCCATGCACACGTGCCACTTCCTCTACAAGATCGATATGACGTGATAGATCGAGACGGTAATGGGGTATTTCCCATTGATTATTTTTTAGTTCCTTTAGGCCTAGCTTAGTGAGAATGTCCTTGGCTTTCTCTAGCTCAATACTATCGCCCATGAGCTGCTCTAGCTTCTCTACATCTAGAGTCACAGGCTGCACCAGTGTCGGCGGATCACCTGCTGTTAGAGTCTCGCCCATAATCTTACCACCAGCTATCTCAGTGATGAGCTTCGCTGCATAAGCTGCTGCTGTGAGCACGTTCTGCGGATCTGATCCACGCTCGAATCTGTAAGATGAGTCAGAGCTCAGAGCTGTCTTACGAGACGTTCTACGGATATAGCTAGGAGTGAAATAGGCACATTCTAGAATGATATTCGTAGTGGATTCTATCACTCCACTCTCATTTCCACCCATAATACCAGCCAGAGCTAAAGCATTTCCAGATGCGTCAGAGATAAGTAAGTCATCCTCAGAGAGAGAGAACTCCTCATCTGACAGAGCAGTAAATTTCTCTCCGTCTTTTGCTAAACGTATATCCAGATGACCATCTACCTTAGCCGCATCAAATGCGTGAAGCGGGTGACCCAGTTCGTGGAGAACATAGTTCGTAATATCCACGATGTTATTAATAGGTCTCAGCCCTATAGACTCTAGCCTAGTCTGAAGCCACACTGGGCTAGCGCCGACATTGACACCTGAGATCTTAATCGCAGTGTAGAATGGACACCTCTCAGGAGCAGAGAGTTTAATGAAATCTGGAGCGTCCTCTGTATTGTAAATCGGGTAAGTATGCATCTTGCGCTCGATACCTGTTAGAGCAGATAACTCACGCACCATTCCAGTGTGGCTAAGAAGATCAGGACGGTTCGGAGTGACCTCCACCTCGATGATCGTATCTGACTCCACTAGATCTTTCATCGCAGTTCCTATCACTGAGTCAGAGCTTAAAATCAGTAGACCATCTTCCGCATCCACAAGACCGATCTCGCTCGCTCCACAGAGCATACCACGAGATTCCACACCACGGAGTTTACCTTCATTGATCACAAATCCACCACCCAGGTCAGCACCTGGCAGAGCACATGGGACCTTATCACCGATACGATAATTCTGTGCTCCACACACGATCTGGCGGAGGCCCCCCTCACCAGCATCCACCTGACAGACTTTTAGCCTATCAGCATCAGGGTGCTGCACAGCTTCCTTTATCTGAGCTACTACTACTAACTCTGAGCTCAGTCCACGCTGCTCTATCCCCTCTACTTCCACACCAGCAAAGGTGAGCAAGTCATCGAGCTGCTCGATACTATATGCGCTGAGATCAAGGTGGTCTTGGAGCCAATTCAAGGAAACATTCATGCGTGTTGTGTGCGACTCCACAGCGAAAAAGTCAAGACCACACTTATCAATTGCCACCCCATTTCTAACCCCACACCTTTCACGACTTTCACGAATTAGCGCTTGAGAATGTCGCGGACAAACATAGTCTAGCACCATGTCTGAAAAAGCTAGAAAATTACTCCAAGATTGCAGCGCCGTTTTATTTGATTTCGATGGCATCATCATCGACTCCGAGTGGCCCATCTACCAGACCTGGAAAAAAGTATTCGCTGACGAAGGTCACGTCCTCGAAGTAGAGACCTACGTCCAGTGCATAGGATCAGACTTCGACACCTGGTCACCAGAAAAGCATCTAGAATCTCTCACAGGAAAATCCTACGACTGGAAAACTATCAATGCCCAAAGACAAATCACCCTAGAGAATGACCTAGAAAATGCTGAAACCCTACCCGGCTTCCGTGAACTCATCACTAAACTAAAAGCCGATGATAAAAAAATAGCAGTCGTCTCCAGCTCAAGCCACCGTTGGGTAGACATGTGGCTAAAGAAGCTAGACATAGTAAAAGAAATGCAAGAAGTAGTCTGCAAAGGCGACGCCCCCAGCATAAAACCAGCCCCAGATCTCTACCTAGAAGCAGTAAAAAGACTAGGGCTACAATCTAGCCAGTGCCTAGTCATGGAAGATTCTCTCAATGGAATACTCTCCGCGAAAGCCGCTAAATGCCCAGCCATTGCAATCCCCAGCAGACTAACCAGCTGCCTAAATTTCAACATCGCAGATGCAAAAATAGAAAGCTTTCAACTTCTTCTATAAACAGTCCCTAAAACTTTTCATAAAGGCTCCCTCCATCGCATCAACCCCTAAAAACCACCCCTTTACTTAAGAAACCTTTATTTTAAAGATTCTAACCTTGCAAAATGGTTGATTTCTAGGGATGTTCAGTGTTCACACAGTGTGCACAGACTGATATAACTAGCAAAAGAAAGTATGGCGGCAAGAAATACGGCAAAGAAAAAAGACGAAGTAAAATCATTACCCTCGTGGTTTAATGAAGTATTTGGCATCGGACTCATAGGCGCAGGACTCTTGCTACTCCTCTCACTCATCTCATTTGATTACAATGATATCCCTGAGACATTCATGGGACCGCCTAACCCAGAAAACGCTGAAACACAGAACATCATCGGCATCCTAGGAGCCATCATCGCCTGGACCACACTACTACTATTTGGAATCGCCTCATTCCTCCTCTCCATAGGCATGATCTGGCTCGGAATAGCCTACGCATTTTTAGATGGCAAGATCACCAAGCGCGTCATCATCGGCCTAGTCTTCTTCGTAATCATCGGTGCCTGTCTTGCTAACATCATGGGAATCTGCTCCACCTGGGCACAGAACTCCGGCTTACAAAGCAAGTCTGGCGGCAACATCGGCTACTACGTAGGCTCTAAATTCTTCGCCGCTCTACTCAATCCCTTCGGAGCGGCTCTCGTCCTCATCATCGGATACATGGTAGGTCTCATCATGCTCACAGGTCTGCAGCCTATCCAGTTTGGCAAAGCAGCGTGGAGTAAATTCCAGCAATGGAAAGAAAGCAAACGTCACGCCAACCGCCAAGAAACCGAACGCGAAAAAGCAAAACGCGAACGCAGACTAGAACGCGAACGCATATATGCCGAGCGTGATAATAACAAAAACGCTACCAAAAAAGCCGTAGTCGAAGAACGCGCAGAAGAAGCCAAAAAAGAAGAGAAAAAAGCCGAAGTAGCAGCCGCAAAAGTAATCGATGACGAAAAGAAAAACCCTCAGAAAGAAATGCCACTCAGGCAGACACCAAAGCCCCAGATCATCGATGGCACCCAACGCAAAACTCCCGTTGGAAATGTCGGCAACAAACCATTCGAAAAGAAGAAAAAAGACCCTGCAGATCTCAGCCTCTCCACAAACGACTACGAAGACTACGAAACCCCAGGATTCGACCTGCTCGACTATAGCGACGAACCAGTAGAAGAACTAGAATCAGACAAAGAAGAACTCATCGCCACCCAGAAAACCATCGTAGACACACTCCAAGCATTCGGCGTAGACGTCACCGCTGGAGACATCACCCGTGGACCCACCATCACCCGATACGAAGTCTACCCTAGCCTCGGACTCAGAGTCTCACGCATCACTCAGCTCGAAGCCGATCTAGCAAGAGCCACCAAAGCCGAGCGCATCAACATCCTCGCACCTATCCCCGGCAGAGACACAGTAGGTATCGAAATCGCTAACGACAAAAAAGTCGCAGTCCCACTCCGTGAGCTACTCCAAGACCCAGAATTCACCAGCGACAAAAAGAAAATCCCACTCGCACTCGGCAAAGACGTCTACGGCAACACCGTCATCGGCGACCTAGCAGCCATGCCCCACCTCCTCGTAGCAGGTGCCACCGGTGCTGGTAAATCCGTCTGTATCAACTCCATTATCACCAGCATCCTCTTCAAGTTCTCACCAGACGAACTCCGCTTCATCATGGTAGACCCGAAAGTCGTAGAAATGCAGATCTATGGCAAACTCCCACACCTAGTAGTCCCTGTTGTAACAGACCCTGCCAAAGTAGTCGCCGCCCTCCGCTGGGTAGTCAACGAAATGGAAAAACGCTACAAGATCTTCGCCAAATGCGGTGTCAGAAACTTCGATGGATTCAATGACCGACCTAAGCCAGAACCAGTAGAGCCCACAGAAGAAGAACTTAAAGAAGCAGAACTCAAAGAAAATGAAGAACCAGATCCAGAAATGGTCGAATCCATCGCCCGCGCTCTTGAAGACGGCGACCTAGGACCACCTGAGGAAAAAGATGAGGATGAAGTCGAACTACAAGAAATGAAAATCCCCGAGCGCTTCCCCTACATCGTAGTCATCGTAGACGAACTCGCAGACCTCATGCAGACCGCACCAGCAGATGTAGAAATGAACATCGCACGTATCGCCCAGAAAGCCCGTGCCGCAGGCATCCACCTCATCATCGCCACCCAGACCCCGCGTGCAGACGTCGTCACCGGCATCATCAAGGCAAACATCCCATCACGTATCGCCTTCCAAGTTTCCAGTGCTCTAGACTCGCGCGTCATCCTTGATACAAAGGGAGCAGACAAACTCGTAGGAAAAGGAGACATGCTCTACCTCCCACCAGGCTCAGCCAAACTAGAACGCGCCCAGGGCGCATTCGTATCAGATGAAGAAGTTGAAGCCATCGTAGACTTCTGCTCAAATCAAGGAGAACAAAAATTCGAAAAAGCCATCCAAGAAAGCATCGAAAAAGGCGGCTCAGGCGGAGGCGATGATAACGACGTCTCAGACGCAGACGAAGAAGTCATCCAGAAATGTCTCGAAGTCATCCACTCAGAGCAAAAAGCCAGCACCTCCCTACTCCAGCGTAGACTCCGCCTAGGCTACACCCGAGCAGCCCGCATGATGGACATCCTAGAAGACCGCGGCATCATCGGACCAGCAGACGGAGCTAAGGCTAGAGACATCCTCATAGATGTAGGGCAGGATCAATAGAGTGTGATTGTAATGTCGGAAATATAAAGCGCTAGTAATGGATTTACTCACTCCGAATCTTTGGTTTATTTGCCACAGTAAATATAACATTACTATATCTTTAAATACTCTTTTATCTTTACATATATTATCATCGTGTCGATTATATATGATCTCGTCAAATCTGTCATCACTTCAGCGGCAGATAGGAGCGATCAACAATTAACAAACAATAAATTTATGAAAGCACTAAAACTCACCCTTACTGCTCTTGCTATAGCTATAGCTACGGTAGTTCCGACAGCCTATGCTCAAGAAACCAAAGAGAGAACAAAAATTACACCTCGCCAACTCAAAAAAGAAACCATTCGAAGATTAGAGGCTAATTCAACAGCGCTAACCACTTCACTTAAACAAGAAATCACTTCAAGTGAAAAGATAGTCAGAGAAAATAAGGTGCCAGAGCCATTCCTAGTTTTACAAAAGAAGTTAGAGTCAGACAAAGAATTATCTGCTAAGCTCTCAAAACTCATACAGATGAAGAATGTTAAAGATGTTAATCAAATAATATCTGAGTCAACAAAATCTAAAATCCAAATAGTATATACAGACCCGGATATAAAGAATCCAGTTATCCTACAGTTTCGCTGGTATGACAGCAACGGCATTCTTCACGTTTGGCCTAAAGGTAGAATAAAATGTAAATACTAGATTTTAGTAACGCTCAATCTTAGGAGATCATATATGACCTCCTAAGATGCAGTGGTATAACTAAAAAAAGTTATATCTTAATGAAATTTCGATACCACTTTAGCTATGAGATGACGTCATA
>CALAJT010000032.1 GCA_937923145.1 uncultured Rubritalea sp.
ATTGTCCAAGTCATGTGTTGTAAAAAGATCTGTTACGAGGAAGCTAGGAAACCTGTCTGAAGTCGCTGTGAAGCTTATACTGACTTGGCTTTCTGTTTCTCTCGTCCTCCCTTTGGCAGGTGAGGCGGGGCGCAATCTACAAAAAAAACAGATAATGTCAAGATCTCTCCGCTCTTTTTTTCATTTAATTTTCAAGGTGTATTTTCGAGTGCTTATTCATAGCTAGTTAGAGCGAAATAAATATTTGATATAATTTGTCCGAGTGATGCCAGAAGAGTTAGTGTATATTGTTTTTAATGCAATTCCGTGAGAAAACTTACAAAACAGGCAAACGACTTTATCGCTGTATCATTAGATGGTGGAAACATGAGCACGCAAATACTGCGGCATCTCTTGCTTTCTATTCATTGATCTCGCTAGTCCCTATTCTAATATGCGGTGTATGAGTTGCCTCACTTATAGTTGGGGAGAGGATTGCTAAGGCTAGTGTCGTGGACGGAGCTAATAGTATAGCTGGCAAAAGTGTTTCTGATTATTTCAGTAAGCTGTTGAGTAGTGATATTACTTGGTCAAACTCTGGTGTCTCACCAGTTATCGGAGTCATCTTTTTAGTCTATGCTGCTACGAAAGTAATTTCTAAGTTAAGACTGTCTTTGGGGGGGATATTCGGCACGCCTAGACACAAAGGCAAAAGAGCGCTTATCGCCTCAGCTATGAACCGTGGTGTAGGCATTATTTTATTATTATTTTTAGGTGGGTTTATCACCTGCGCAGTGGTTGTGGAAACTATCTTGGTAGTAGTGATGAATTCTGCCGGAGATTCAGTAATCTTTAAGTTAATGACTTATTCAGCTCCTTTAGCAACCTTCTTTGCTGTTGTGTTTTTATCAGCTGTGGCTATGAAATGGCTCCCCCAGAGACCGCCCTCTTTTAGAAATGCTATTGGCGGAGGAACTGTTAGCGCAGTTCTTTTAGGTATCTTGAAGATAGCTCTAACTACTTTTTTGAAGTATGCTGAAGTAGGTAGTTATTACGGCTCATCACTAGCCCTCGTGTTAGTTTTGTTTTGGATCTACTTTGCAATGCAGGCGTTTTTGTTTGGTGCAGAGTATGCTGCTGAGTTAGCGAGAGAGCAGCGTCAATTGCCATATGTTGATGAGAGGTTAGAAGACGAGTATGTAAATACCTTTCAACATACTGAGTTAGAAAATCTAGCTCATAAGAAACAATCAACGACTGGGGATGTAGATATAGATCACAATCTAACAGACGACACTCTAATCACCTCAGGACTGGAAGTGACGACTGAAAAACCTAAGCTAGTTGATGAAGCAAAAGACAAGCGAGGAAGCGGAAAATCACCATCTTGATAGAGCGAGATACTCACTGCTTTAAGAGTAAAAAGCCATTACATAAATAATGTAATGGCTAGTATAATTTTAAATTTATTTCTCTAACAGAATGCGCCTAGCGATTAGCCTAGTGCTTATAGATAAATATTACTTAGAGTAGTCGACGTGGCCGAGTGGTCTAAAGTTTGGTAGTGGTCGAAGCGGAGGTGCTTCCTCTTCTCCTGTGCAGCAACCAGGCGTGCATGATGTGAGTGAGTTCATAGCAGCAGCTATCGCGAGTAGTAGAGTGATTTTAATGGTTCTCATAATATTTTATAGGTTAGACGATGCTTATAATGTCAAGCTGGCAAACTTAGGCAATAAAAAAGGCAATAAAAAAAGGCAAGCTTTCGATGAAAGCTTACCTTGATTTGAATTTGGTGTAATATTTTATATAGAGTTATACTCTAAACAAAGAGATTACTTGCCCATTTCAACTTGTACTGGAGCTTGAGCAGGAGCTGAAGCTGAACCACAAGAAGCTGAAACTGCTACACCTGCTGCTGCAAGTGCGATTGCGAGTACTTTTACGATTTTCATATTAATTAGTTAGTTTGTTATTGTTGTTGGTTTCTCAATGAATTTTACAGTTACCTGTTAGACTCTTGAAGAGATTTTTTTAGCCGCATCCGCATCCACAACTAGCTAGAAAAGATACTGCTACTGCTGCTGATGCTAGAAGAATTGCTTTGATAGAGTATTTCATATTCTTTTGGAATAGTGAAAGGTTTTACTCTACTTAGAAGGTGGAATGTATGATGGTACACTTACGCTAGGAACTGATGGAGTCTCAGCTGGAGCTGAAGCAGAACCACATGAAGCTGAAAGTGCGATGCCTACTGCAGCGCTGAGGATAGATACGATTTTAACGATTTTCATAGTATATTTTATTAGTAGTTATCCAACTAGAGACTCATTCCCTGTTGATTTGCCGTATCCTTATACATAGATATGCTCTAAGCAAGTAATAATCATATTATTTTAGGAATTATTTTAATTTGTTAAAATTCGGCGTAACTCTGTCTAACAGGGTTATGTCCACAGTAATTGTTGCCATATTGAAATCTTCTATTATGATCCTGATCTTGTCAGAAAATGACATTTTATTATGGCTCAAGCAAAACACATCGCAATCGTCGGCGCTACTGGTGCAGTAGGAGAGGAAATGTTAGCATGCCTAGCAGAGAGAAATTTCCCTATGGGGGAGTTGACACTGCTGGCATCAGCTCGCTCAGCGGGACAGAAACGGACTTTTAGAGGTGAGGAAATTACTATTCAGGAGCTGACTCATGACAGTTTTATCGGGATCGATGTGGCTTTGTTTTCAGCAGGCGGTGGTATTTCTTTAGAGTATGGACCATCGGCAGCAGCGGCGGGCTGCGTGGTGATTGATAATTCATCTGCATTTAGAATGGATCCTGATGTCCCACTCGTCGTACCTGAGATCAATCCTGAGGCGGCTCGTTCTGCTCCTAAGAAAATCATCGCTAACCCCAATTGCACAACAATCATTTCGTTAATGGCTCTGTATCCACTGCACAAAAAATTTGGTTTGCAGTCGATCATTGCTTCGTCTTACCAAGCTGTCTCTGGATCTGGAGCAGCTGGTATAGCTGAGCTAGAAGCACAGACTAAAGCGATAGCTAATGGTGAAGAAATTACTGCGGATATGATTAATTGTTATCCTAAGCAGATTGCTTCAAATGTTATTCCTCATGTGGATGTCTTCTTGGAGGGTGGCTATACCAAGGAGGAGCAAAAGATGCTACATGAGAGTAGAAAAATTCTAGGTCTGCCTGAACTGAAGGTGACTTGCACTTGTGTGCGTGTGCCTGTGTATCGTTCGCACTCGGTTTCTATTACTGCTATTTTCGATAACCCTGTAGATGTGAAGGAAGCTCAGGCTGTCTTTGCAGATTACCCTGGGATTCAACTTAAGGATGATGCTGAGAATGAAGTTTATCCAACTCCACTCGATACCACTTGTAAGGACGACTGTCTGGTAGGTCGTATCCGCAAGGATCAGGTGCTGAAGAATGCTCTGGCTATCTGGGTAGTGGGTGATCAGGTGCGTAAGGGTGCGGCTCTTAACGCTGTGCAGATAGCTGAAATTCTCTAGCTTGAATTTATGAGCGATCTTAAATCATGGCTGCAACAGCAGCAGAAGCTAGTCGATGCCGAACTGAAGCGTCAACTCCCGCGCGAGAATGTGCGTCCAGCTACGATTCATAAGGCGATGCGCTATAGTATTTTCGCAGGTGGTAAACGTCTGCGTCCAGTACTTTGCTTAGCTGCAGCTGAGGCTTGTGGTGGTGATATTTCTACTGCTCTGGCTCCTGCTTGTGCGGTTGAAATCATGCATACGTATTCGCTCGTACATGATGATTTACCGTGTATGGATGATGATGATTTACGTCGTGGAAGACCTACCAGTCATAAGGTTTACGGCGAAGGTATTGCGGTGCTTTGTGGTGATGCTCTATTGACTGAGGCGTTTGCTATTATTGCTAGGACTCCTGCTGCTAAGAGATATTCTGTCGGCGACTATGTGACTGAACTTGCTCTAACAGGCGGCAGTAAGAAGCTCATCGGTGGGCAGGTGTTAGATCTTGAAGGTGAGGGGAAAGACCTTACTAAAAAGCAACTAGTTCAGATTCATGAGGCGAAGACTGCGGCTCTTCTTACTAGTTCTATAAGACTGGGTGCAATGACTGCGAATGTGACCCCTGCTAAGCTGGAAGCTCTAACTACTTTTGGCTATAATCTGGGACTCGCATTTCAGATCGTAGATGATATTTTAGATGTGACTCAGACTACAGAACAGTTAGGTAAAACTGCTGGGAAGGATGAGGCTGTGGATAAGTCTACTTACCCTGCTATTCTTGGGCTTGAGGGTGCTAAGAAGGAGGCTGCGAGAGTTACCAAGAAGTCTTTGAATGCTCTTAAACCTCTTGGGAAGAAGGGCCATAGGCTTGAGGCTATTGCGCATTATTTGTTGGATAGGGAGTTTTAGGGGAAAAGCTTTTCTACCACGAATCTGCACGAATTTTCACGAATGCTTGGTGCTTTGACCTGCGGTGCTTTTTTGAACCACGGAAAAGCACTGAATTACACTGAACTGGGACGATGGAGCGGAACCAGCACGATGGGAATTTTTGTGTTTACGGTTGTTGGTATAGCTTGATCGTTAGGGGGAAGTATGTATCTTTTGCCTCATGCCTAATTACGATTATAAATGTGAGACTTGTGGACATGTGTTTGAGGTTTTTCAGAAGATGTCTGATGATAAGCTCACGGATTGTCCTGAGGGTGGCTGTGCGGGAAATGTGCGTCGGTTGCTAGGAGCTGGGGCTGGGGTTATTTTTAAGGGCTCTGGTTTTTATGAGACGGATAATCGTAGTAAGTCTTATTCAGATGGAGCTAAGGGAGACTCTGGGAAATCATCTGGTTCTTCAGAATCTAAAAGCGCTTCGAAGTCTAAAGAATCTTAGTTGAGTTTTTCTCAGTGATCTTGTAGCCTACTGGCATGGCTACTATCATTATTGGCATCACTGGATCTATCGCAGCTTATAAGGCGGCGGATATTGCATCACAGCTGGTGAAGAAAGATCATGAGGTGCATGTGGTGATGACTGAGGCTGCCACTGAGTTTATCACTCCGCTCACCTTGCAGGTTCTGTCTCGAAATCCTGTGTTAGTGAGTCTAGAAGATGAGAAGCAATCATGGAAGCCAGGGCATATCGATCTGGCTGATAAAGCGGATCTTATGGTAATAGCCCCGGCTAGTGCAAATACTCTGGGGAACTTTGCAAATGGTTTAGCTCCTGATCCGCTATGCTCTATTTATCTCGCGACTAAAGCTACGGTGCTTATCGCTCCAGCGATGAATGGTAAGATGTGGGATCATCCTGCTACGCAGCGCAATATTGCTCAGCTTAAGAAAGATGGTTGTTCATTCATCGGCCCTGAGCAGGATGGGATGCTCGCTTGTGGATATACTGGGAAAGGCAGACTCTGGGAAGTAGATGGGATTTTGAAAAGAATCGAGGACATTCTCCAATCTAATGGAGCCTAACAGATCACTTTAACCCCAATAAATCATACCTGCAATACCTACAATAATGAGGTAGTAGGAGAAGTACTCTAGCTTGCCGCGTTTTACTAATCCCATGACTAGGTAAATAGCAAAAAGCCCAACTATAGCCGCTGCAAGGGCTGCCCACATGTAAGCTGGGATAAGACATGAGTCTAAAGCTTTGCCCCAGCTACCCATTTCTTCTGCTCTATCTTTTAATGTGAGAACGAAGCCACCTGCAATAGCAGGGATCGACATCAGAAATGAAAATTCAGCTGCTTTCTCCGCCTTCACTCCGCTAACTAAACCTGCTGCAATAGATGATCCACTGCGAGAAACTCCAGGGAAAATAGCTAATGCTTGTCCGATACCCATCATGAGTGAACTCTTGAGACCAATTTTTGCTTTCTTGCCTTTAAAAAATTTAGGAACGAAAAGGAGAGCAGCTGTAAGAAGTAATAATCCACTCACTAGAGCCGGGTTTTCATAAGCAGCTTCGAAGTGTTCTTTCCAAAGTTTGAAAGCAATCACTGCTGGAACAGTTGCTACTCCTAGCCAGAAGATCATCATGCGCTCTTCCTTCATCCCCTTAGTCCAGAGTGACTGGCAGAGCCTCCAGAGGCTAGCACGGAAGAAGATAAGGACACTGACTAAAGTTCCTAGGTGAACGATGACCTCAAACGCGAGATCTGGTTCGCTTATATTAAGAAGTTTCTGGGTGAGAACGATATGTCCAGATGATGAGATAGGTAAAAACTCCGCCAATCCCTGCACGATCCCTACGATGATAGCCTGCCAAATTTCCATAGTGCTCAAGAAAGCTTAACCAAGCTGATTATACAAGTTTAAAGACATACAGCGGTAAAGTTATAGGAATGTAGATTTCTAGTTTTTAGGAGGTAGAGCGATGATGCCCATTAGACAGGGAGGCTGTTCTATCCGTTTGTCTAATTTCACAGGTCTTCTTTCTCCATCATTAGGAAATGGTTTAGCTTCGATACGCCCAAGGTTCTGCTCGGTTACTTTCGTCGAAGAACATGAGGCTAGTGATAGTGCCGCTATTCCTCCACTGATAATTGAGGGTATTGATAGGATAGATTTGTCAGCTTGTTTTTCGTCAAGTGAATCGTGAGCGTTAATCTCTACTTCTGTGACTACATAGTTATCTTTCTTATAGATCTTGCCACATAGCTTCCCGTCAAGCTTGTCTTGGAGGGCGTAAATTTCATCGGAAGTCATGTCTGTTAGATCACGAACTTCACAATCGCACTCGGAGCAATGCTTATTCGTAGACTCTCGGAGCCCTAGATCTTCCCAATTTAGATGACATGGGAATGGGATCAGCTGATGCTCTTTAAATCCGCTGAAAGTAGAAGCTAGCTTTTTCATAATGCTGCTAATCTAGCACTTGATCTTATTTCATGCAAATATTTAAAAAGCTTTGCTGAGTTGTAAAGTAGTGATGGGTCAAATTTTCACTACAGATCTTCGGCTTCGTCTAGGAGGATTTTTAAGGCTCCACCAGATAGAAGAGATTCTAGCACTAGCGCAAATAGGGAGCATGCCATAAGAACCAGCGCAAGCACGAAACATACTGCTCCTAAATATTCTAATGACGCGAATAACGCGCCCATTGAGCAGACGCATGATAGGAGACTGATCGCCCCTGCTACTTGCATTGTTCTGATGAGTTTAAGTCTATTTCTGAGGTTCTTGATTTGTAGTGAGATCTTCTTCACGTGCTTAGCGTCACCTTCAGTCCATTGATCATGTAGCTTACGGATTAGGGCAGATAGAGCGAGGAAGCGATTCGTGTAACTTAGAAACAATAAACTGACAGCTGGGAATAGTAAGGCTGGTGTGGATAACTGAATGTTCATGGGCAAAATTTAGCTGAACTAACACATATATGCTATAAAAATTCTTATTTTAACTAGTCACTAGCATCTTACGAGACTTGTGCTAGCGTAGCATTTCAATCACAAATTACATTATATGAAAAATACAATTCCACTTATCACATCAGGCATCAGCGGTCCACTCGGCGTTCTTCACCTTCCACGTCTGTGGCAGAAAGTATCGCTTGAGAATGCAGGGAAACTCGACAGCGAATACCCGGCTATCGGTGGCGGTTATGACCAGATGGTACTCGACGCACTAAGCATCGAGAAGGCAACTTTCGAAGACTTCATGAAGAGTAAGCCGACTTACACTCAGCTTGAGGCTTGGATCGTAGATCAAAATGGCGGTTCTGTAGATCACGATAAAGTAGTAGCTCTCAATGACGGTGTTCTCGGCTACATCCACACAGACGAGACTCGCAGAGAAATCCTCGATGCAGTCGGTATTAAGGATGATGGCTCTATCAAAGACGCTGTCAACCTCAACAACCTTGAAGACTGGCAGACATTCCACAGCAACGAGATTGCTTAGGTTTTCTTCCACTAGAAATTTCACAGAGCCAATACTTCGTGATGAGGTATTGGCTTTTTATTTGTGATGAAAAAAGGGGCGATTTTATGAACTCTTTAATCTGTAGAAAGGGCAGTTTGTATCACTTTTAATAGCTGCTCTGCTATTACTTTCTGACCATCTATATTAGGGTGGATCATGTCTTCTTGATTGAACTTGGAGTCTCCCGCTATGCCTGCGATAAGGTTATGGTAGAAAATTATTTCCTTCTTATTTGCTACTGTTTTAAAGGTCGCTAGGAATGATTTCTTATAAGCCTCTCCCATGTTTTCAGGGACATCGATACCCGCCAAAATAATAGAAGCTTTAGGATGAGTTTTCTGCACTGTTTCGATGATGGTGAATAGATTTTTCTGCGTCGTTGCTGGTGCAACTCCACGAAGTCCATCATTTCCTCCTAGTGCGATTACGATGAGATCTAATGGGCGCCTCACCAGTAGTTTGACTCTCCTTACTCCCCCGCTTGTAGTATCACCAGAGAGTCCAGCATTCACACAGTCCCAGTGTAAGTCTTTATCTTTTGCAAGGTTTTCGATTAGTGCAGGGTAAGCTTCAGACTTTTCGAGTCCATAGCCCGCAGTGATGCTGTCACCGAGGAATACGATTCTTGGCTTATTTGCTTTCTCTCCATCCTCATCTGCTAAAGATGTCGATAATCCCATGCATAGAAACAAGAATGGTAGAAATGTAAGAGAAGCTATTTGTGAAAAGACAAAACTCATGCATCTTAGATACTTGCTACCACCTCTATTTGCAAAGATTTTCTCATGAACGCTATACTAGAAACTACCAATCTCACCAAGACATATCAAAGCGGTGCTTCCGAGCTGACTGTCTTGGACGCAGTTAACATCAGCATCCCACCGGGGTCAACAGCTGCGATCATCGGACCTTCAGGTAGTGGCAAGACTACATTGCTCGGACTCTGTGCTGGGCTGGATAGAGCTAGCTCGGGAATTGTTCGTCTAGACGGGATGGATATTACTGATCTGGATGAGGGACAACGTGCGAAACTACGGAGAGAATCGATCGGGTTTATTTTCCAGGATTTTCAGCTTATGCCTAATCTTACTGCCATTGAGAATGTAGTGATACCAGCAGAGCTACAGGGTAAAAAAGGCTCAGAAACGAGCGCTAGAGCTGCTCAGCTTCTAAAGCGAGTTGGATTAGGATCTCGTATGAAACACTATCCTAAGCAACTTTCTGGTGGAGAGCAGCAGCGGGTTGCCATCGCTAGAGCATTCATTCATGAGCCTAAGATACTATTCGCGGATGAGCCTACGGGTAATCTAGATGAGGAATCGAGTAAGCTGATCGAGGAAATGCTTTTTGAGATCAACAAAGAGTTAGACACAACGCTAGTCATCGTCACTCACGACAATGAACTCGCTAAGAAAACACAGCACATCATTCAGCTAAAAGGAGGGAAACTCATTTCAGGATGATCTCGTTTTTCAAATCATTGGTATCTCCGTGGACATGGTCCATGGCATACCGCGATAGCCGTGCAGCGAAGCTGAAACTAGCTCTTTTTTCCGCCTCCATCATCTTTGGTGTTGCCGCACTGGTCGTGATTGGTTCGCTCAGGTATAACCTCAATGACTCGGTCAAGTCTCAGTCGAAGTCTCTGCTGGGAGCAGACCTTCAGCTGAGTGCTAGAAAAGAATTTTCTAAGGAAGCTAACGATCTAACAGCTCAGATCGGAGGTGATCAGGCGAAAGAAATTTCATTCTCTACTATGATGACAGTGGGAGAAAATCCACAACCTCGTCTCGTGAGTATCCGCGCTATTGAGCCAGGATTTCCTTTCTACGGCACAGTAGCGACGACTCCTGCTGATGCTTGGCAAAGTGTTCATTCTAATGCCAAAGGTGGCGTCCTTGTTGAAGAGTCATTTCTACTTTCGATGCAAAGTAAGATCGGAGACATGGTGAAAATAGGGAAACTCGAACTCCCAATTATCGGCACACTAGATCAAGCTCCTCCGTCATCATCTGGATTCGCGGGAATGAATCCTACCGTCGTCACTTCCTTTGATACTATTCGAGGCTCAGAACTTCTTAGCAGTAAGAGCCTCTCTTTTCATAGCACCTATTTTAAGTTGCCAGCATTAACCGCTGACATGCAAATATCAGATGAGTTTCAAGCTGCGTTTGACGCAGAACGACTCCGCTCAGTCACCGCTACACAACGCAGTGAGCGCATCGAAAAAACAATCAATAACCTCTACCTATTCCTCAATCTCATAGGCTTCAGTTCATTATTTCTCGGCGGCATAGGGATTGCCGGTGCTATTCATATTCACATCTCAGAACGCCTCACCAGTGTCGCCACGCTAAGATGTCTGGGATGCACATCGGCAAAAGCCTTTGCCATTTATTTTATTCAGGGAGTCTTTATGGGCGCACTAGGAACCTTGCTAGGCCTGATCTCTGGCTGTGGATTAATCGCTGTTGCAGCCTACTTCGCACAATCATTACCTGGCGTCATTCCTTTCGATATCACGATTGAGCCTGTCTTCACAGAAATCGTAAAGGCTGCTGGTATAGGCTTCATCATCAGTGTCTGCTTTGCGCTTCTCCCACTACTTAAATTAAGAAAGATCAGCCCTCTCGCCGCACTGCGGAATGAGGGCGCTGAATTAGAATCAGGGCAGAAAAGTGGCTTTCGTGACCCACTCCGCTGGCTCATCATTCTCACTCTAGCAGCTACCGCATTTCTACTAGCATGGCTGGATAATCGTGAGCTTGGTAGAGGACTGGCTACTGCTCGCGGCTATGTGAGTTTCTTAGCGGTCACATTCGGTTTACTACTCAGTTGCGGATTATTCCTACGCTGGGTTCTCAAACTCTGTGTCCGCCCCTCTTGGCCGATCACTATCCGACAAGGCTTCTCCGCACTATATCGACCTAACAACCAGACTAGTATTTTCATGCTGTCGATCGGCTTGGGTGTCTTCTTCCTCTTCACGCTCATCTTCACGCAGAACGTCCTCTTACAATGGCTGAGTCCTGACAGGCTAGCAGATACACCTAACATTTTCATGGTTGACATCCCACCAGAAGACACTTCTAAAGCTAGAGAAACCATACAGAAAGCAGGCTCTACTCCACTAGCCGATGCGCCGATCATTCAGCTACGACTCACGTCAATCAAAGGAAAGTCTGTAGATGAAATTTTCAGAGAACAAGCAGAGCAAAAGAAGCAGTTTAATAATACAAATAAGAAAGAAGAAGGTCAGATACCTAAATGGGTTCTCAGGAGGAGTTTTCGCTCCACCTTTAGATCCGAGCTATCCGATACTGAGGAGCTAGTCAGTGGCGAATGGATCGGCACTTATGATGCCTCCACTGCAACTCCGAGCTTACTCATCCCCATCAGTATGGAAGCGGAAATAGCGGCTAATCTCGGCGTTAATGTCGGCGACACCCTCACCATGGAGATCGAGGGATTCGGCGAAGAAATTAACTTGAAAATCGCCAGCTTAAGAAAAGTAGACTGGAGGAGTATGAATCTTAACTTCTTCATCGTCCTACCACAAGGAGCAGTCGATGACTACGTAGCATTTAATATCCTCACAGCGCACAGTGCTAGTCCAGAAACTAGGGCAGAGTTGCAACAAGCGATGTTTGCGAAATGGCCATCAGTCAGTGTCATCGATCTCTCACTTATTCTCAAGACCGTCCAGTCAGTCCTCGACGCCGCAGGAAAAGCGATCCAAGCAATGGCGCTCTTCACGATTATCACTGGCTCCATCGTGCTCATTTCCACCCTGCTATCAGGAAGAAAAATCCGCACCAAGGAAATCGTCTTACTCCGCACACTAGGCGCTAGTCAGGGACAGATCGCACGTATCCTAGCCATCGAATACACCCTACTCGCAAGCATCGCCACCATCGCGGGCACAGGACTAGCCGCTATCGCTACGGCGCTTCTTAGCAGCTTCCTATTTGAGAATGAAGCCTACACCTTCCCCTGGAGCCAACTCCTCATCGGCGCTTCATCCGTCATCGTTATCACCGTAACTCTAGGTATGTTATTGAGCCGAGGTATCGCGAATACACCACCGATGCATGCGTTGAAAGCTGGGTAGTTTTTTAAGAGAAGAGAATTGATTTTGTAAAATCCTCTATGTGCTGAGAAACTACGATATTCTTAGGTCCGATGACTGATAGCTTACGCTCTGGTGCTGGCTGTAGGCTGAGTTTTTGGAGCTGTTTTTTTCGGGGGAATGCACTAAGCGCTCTTATTGGAATGAAGGCGACTCCTATGTTCAATGCTGTGAGCTGACACATGAGGTCGAAGTTTTCTAGCTCCATGTTTGGTTTCACTTTGACTCCCTTTTTCGCTAACCATTCATCGATCACTACTCTTGATGGAGATCTTTCTGGTTGGAGTATCCATGTTTGTCTAGCTGCCCATTTTTTGAAATGCTGCGGGGTGAACGATGGAGTCGGATCATCAGTAGATACGATAAGACAAAACCTATCGGACATTTGATGATGGATTTGTGCCTGGGCTTCTATCCCTGCTCGATGATTCACAATGCCTAGGTCTAGTTTATTAGTCGCGATTTGATGGATGATCTCTGCCGACTTAGGCTGTGAAATGATGATCTTCACTTCTGGATGTAGATTCGATTGCGGATGAAATATCCCTGGTAGATGAGCGAGTGAGAGTGATGATGAGATACCTATATTGATTTGCTTTTGCGATCCCAAGAAGTTTTCTGAGATGCGCTGGATAGCAGAGTCTAGGATATTAGGAATAGCCGCCGTGTCTTCTAACAACTGCTGCCCAGCAGGCGAAATACTGAGCTTACGCGTTGAGCGATAGAATAGCTGAACGCCCATTTCTAGCTCTATAGCCTGAAGCTTTCTAGACAATGCACTCTGAGTCAGATTCACTGCCTCTGCTGCGAGCGTGATACTTTTGAAATGATTGATCAGGTGCAATAGATGCAAATCCTTGAGATCTAGCTTTGGTCTATGTTTGGGCTGTTCATCATTCATTCTTAATGCGAATGAATAAGAACTATACATGAATTTGTCAATCTAACTATCCTCCGCAATGATTCACCCATGGCAGATAAAACAGAAATCAATCCACTAAACGTAGCAGGCAAGTTTTACAATGACACCAGCTGCATCGACTGCGACCTATGCAGAGAAATGGTCCCCACCGTATTCACCCGAGATGACGACGAAGGTCTCAGCTACGTTCACAAGCAACCAGAAACCGAGGAAGAAATAGCTTTAGCTATGGAAGCGATAGGAGGTTGCCCATCGGAATCCATTGGCTGTGATTGAATGCATTTGAATAAGACTGAGCTAAGATGCTTTTTGTAACCTTAAGAACAATTCCTCCGGCATAGCCTCTCCATACAATCTTTCGTAGAGCATCTTTTTGCGTTCGGCTTCAGGGAGTTCTTTCGGCAAACTAGCTAAGATCATTTCCTTGGCAGATGTGATCATTGAGAATCCCATCTCCATTCTTTCCTCACCTCTAAGCGCCATCAAGCGTTTGTACATAATCGCATTTACCTCTGGAGAGGTATCCTTCATGCTGTAACCAGTGTCAGCATATCGGTCAGATTCAAATGGCTTGCCCATGTCTGAATGTATTCCATATCACATGAATCTGCCAGAAGATTTTTAACATCATCGAGTTGACGTGATGACTCTAAGCCATCAGCCCAAGCTAACTTAGAGAGAATCAAGTCCTCTAGACTAGATTAACCGTGCTTGCTTTATATTCGCTATGCTTTACTACTCTGAAAAATGAATTCTCTCCACACATATGAAGAACTTATTGATACACTTCTTCAAGAATCTAATCTTGAGGGCGAGACAAAGAAGGTTTCTCAACAAATAGAATATCATCTAAATGGCGGAGCAAATGAGTACATTCAAAATTCTCTAGAAAAAAAATTCATTAAAGACTCCGGGATATTCTTTTCTGATAAAAAGCGTGCCTCATACTTAGCCAAAACAATCCTCGGAAAAAATAAAACTTTTACTAGGCCTATTCTAGATCCTACATGTGGAGGTGGAGATTTACTTATTAGTTGCGCTAGATTTTTTCCATTAAGCAAATCTCTCAATGAGACTTTGCTACTTTGGAGTGACTTTATCTACGGATATGATATCCATACTGAATTAATTAAAATTGCTAAGAAAAGACTCATCCTACTTGCTAGACAACGTACTAGCAATTTTCATGAACTATTAGATGATAGTTTGTATTTTAAGAATCTTACAACTTGTGATTTTCTCTCTTCTTCTATTTCCCTACCTAAACATTTTGATGTCATATCCAACCCTCCTTTTCACCCTCAGGATGCACCATTAGAGTATCCATTTTCATCAGGTAAGACTAACTCCGCTGCTATCGTCCTCTATAAATGTCTTAAGATCCTCCCTAGAAATGGAAAGATAGCTGCTATACTACCAGATGTGATAAGAAGCGGGTCTCGTTATAGAAAATTAATGAATTACATCGAGTCTAAGTTGAAATATACCAAAATTAATCTAGAAGGTAGATTTTCAAAAGATGCTGACATTGATGTTATTACGCTATCAGGAACGCAAAGATCTAAACAAAAGGAGATCATACAAGGCACGGATTCAGGTTCGCTAACTATAAAAGACTTCTTCAAAGTTAGTGTGGGGCCAATAGTACCGCATAGACATATTAATGAAGGTGAAATATACTCTTACATCACAGCTAGAGACATAAAGACTAACTCACCAGTATGCACCACTCCCAATAAAATATCCTTCAATAGCACTGTTTACCAAGCTCCATTCATAGTCTTAAAACGTACTTCTAGCCCTAAAGATAAAAATAGAATGTGTGCTGCTATTGTAAAAGGTAAGTCTTTATATGCCGCTGAAAATCACGTTTTAGTTATACAACCAAACGATAAGTCCCTAAAATCATGCAGTAACTTACTATCATTCTTGAAAAGTACTGAGTGTAGAGAATGGATAGATGAGAGAATCCGCTGTAGACATTTTACTGTTTCAGCAATTCGAGAAATACCTTACAAAATTACATAAATCAAAAAAATGGATACTACAGCACAAGAGCCAGAAGCAGAGAGTACTTTAGAGTCAGAAATTGCACAGGCTCTAGAAACGGTCTTCACAGATGACATGAAAATGTCATTGGGAGAATTCATCTCTTTATATAACGAAGGCTCTTGGATAATCTCTCCTGATTTTCAGAGATACTACAGATGGAATCTAGAACAGAAATCTAAGTTTATAGAATCTCTTCTCCTAGGTTTTCCAATTCCTCCTATTTATGTAGCTTTTAATAGCGATGGTAAGTATCTGACTATTGATGGATTGCAAAGACTCTCAACAGTTCTAGAGTTCACGTGTAATCTAGAACAATCTAATATAGATAATGTGCCAGCTAATAAACGTATAGGAACTTCGGGCTTGAGAGGTCAAAAATTTCTTCCTTCTCTTGAAGCTATAACTTGGGAAAAACTGACACCTAAACAGCAACGTATTTTTAAAAGTAAACGTTTAGATTTGCGTATCCTTGAAGCACATACTGGTGCAAATATCAAATTTGAGGTCTTTAATAGATTGAATAGTGGTCAAGCAAGGTTATCACCGCAAGAAGTAAGAAATTGTCTTATTTTAATGTATGACAATGACAAGTTTAACAAGTTCAAGGATTGCGCCAAGACGGCACATTATACCAAGCATGTTTTTAGCACCTTGTCAGAGACTAAGCAGATGGAAGCCTATCACGAGGATATGCTTTTTCGTATGATCCTAGCTATGATAGTTGACAAAGAAACATGGTTAGATAGAGCGCGTGATTATAACCACATTGCTCCCCAACTAGACTCTTTTGTTGAACAATTATTTAACTCATCTAATATCGATAAAGTGCTCAAATGTGCTGATGTAACCTTTGAGCTTATTGACCAAGCAGATCCCGATTTCAGTTTTAAAAAATATCAGGAGGGAAGGTATTTGGGTGAATTTTCAGTCGCTTTGTTTGAGTATATCGGAATCTCATTATCTAAATTTCTATATAGTAAAAATTATACTGATACTGCATTAATACCAGACGAAGAGCGGACGATATTGAAACTAGAAATTATTAAGCGAAGAGATCAACAACCAGAACAATACGTCGAGTTAACAAAACATGGATCAAGACCTATTACGAGATTTTACGAAGTTGTCGAACTTGGGAAATACGAATAAGTAAAAATATATAATTAATCATGTCAACAGGAAGCGCACAACATTACGACGTAATAGCCGATAAACAGTTATTACTTACCAAAGTCATAATGCACTTTTCTCCATTGAATAACCCGATTCAATGGACTGGCTTATTTGTAATTGGTTACGGAATATATGAGCAAGTAATGAGATTATTTTATAGGGACTCTTCTGGAGTAATACGTTCTAGAACTCATACTAGAAATTTCTCAATGAGAAACGACGCATCACTACTAATCCCATTCCATCTTGCGAATATGACAGGGCATGCTGATCTTAGACACACTTTCGCTCATGGAGGTTTCACTTCAGAAGAGTTAGCTGATTTAGTATACGTAGATTTACGTAATGACCTAAAAAAGTTCAAAGAAGCTTTAGCTCTTGTAGCAGCAGAAATTAATGAGGAATCTTAACAAAATCAGCTATTTTCAATAAGAAACAGAAGATCTAGGATATCCAAATTTAAAAAACTCTAGCAGTTATAGACTAATAAAAGAAGCTCACCCCGTTTCCGAGGTGAGCTTCTTTCTGTGATTCTTTATTCACACGGAACCCGTGTGATTATTCGCAGCTTTCTCAGCCGATTTCCATTGGGTTGGCGGATGCGGGGCGGACTAGGGGTAGGGCGTCTGCTGTTTCTGGGACTGGAGTTACGGTGGTGGCTACTGTGGTGGTGGTGGCTATTACTGTTGCTTCCATTCCACTTGAAGTTGCTACGTTGCGGACGTCTTTTTTGACTGTGCCGGTGGACTTTTCAATTCCAGATGCACCCATGGATCTTAGGTAGTAGGTGGTCTTGAGTCCGGTGTGCCATGCTCGGCGATACATGTGGGAGAGTATCTTGAGGTCTGGCTTGGCGATGAAGAGGTTGACGCTCTGTGACTGGTCTAACCATTTCTGACGACGTGCTGCGGCATCGATGACGTATTCGAATGGGACGCCGAATACGGTGCGGTGCTTGTCTTTGAGGTGGTCTGGGATGTCGGCGATTTCGTCTAGTTCTCCGTCGAAGTATTTGAGGTTGTCTAGCATCTCATCGTTCCAGAGTCCTTCTGCCTTGAGATCGCGGACGAGCTGGCGGTTGAGGATGGTGAAGTTTCCACCGAGGTTAGATTTGACGAAGAGGTTCTTGTAGTTCGGCTCGATACATGGAGTGGTTCCCATGATGTTAGAGATGGTGGCTGTCGGTGCGATGGCTAGGACGTTTGAGTTTCTCATGCCGTGCTTGGCGATCTTTTCACGAACGTAGGTCCAGTCCATTTTAGCGCCACGTGGGACGTCGATCTTAACTCCGCGTTCGTCT
The DNA here is from genome assembly GCA_937923145.1 of uncultured Rubritalea sp. Taxonomy (GTDB): domain Bacteria; phylum Verrucomicrobiota; class Verrucomicrobiia; order Verrucomicrobiales; family Akkermansiaceae; genus Rubritalea. The sequence continues at coordinate 17,497 of CALAJT010000032.1, forward strand.
TCTAAGAGATCAACGGTGTCTTGTGGAAGGAGTCCGCGATCCCACTTGGATCCTTTGTAGGATGAGTAGGTGCCGTTCTCTGCTGCGATGTCGCTCGATGCGCTATAGGCGTAGTAGGCGATGGCTTCCATGAACTCGTCATTGAACTCGACTGCTGCGTCTGAGGCGAATGCCATGTTCTTCTTGTAGAGTGCGTTTTGCAGACCCATGACTCCGAGTCCGATAGGACGGTGACGGGTGTTGGAGGTGCGGGCTGACTCTGTAGGGTAGAAGTTGATGTCGATGACATTATCGAGAGCGCGGATGGCTACGGTGATGGTTTCCTTGAGCTTTTCGTGGTCTAGTGATCCGTCTTCCTGTATGTGATTATCTAAGACTACTGAGCCGAGGTTACATACTGCTGTCTCGTCTTCTGAGGTGTTGAGCGTGATCTCTGTGCAGAGGTTGGATGAGTGGATGACTCCTGCGTGGTCTTGTGGTGAGCGGAGGTTACACGGGTCCTTGAATGTGATCCATGGGTGTCCTGTCTCGAAGATCATTTTAAGCATCTTTTTCCACATGTCGATGGCTGGGAGTTTCTTGGTCCAGATTTTGCCTTCGGCAGCCATTGACTCGTATTCTTTATATCGCTGCTCGAAAGCTGAGCCGTAGAGATCGTGTAGATCTGGGGTTTCATTAGTACGGAATAGTGACCAGTCTTCACGGGCTTCCATGCGCTTCATGAAGAGGTCTGGAACCCAGTTTGCGGTGTTCATGTCGTGACAGCGGCGACGCTCGTCTCCGGTATTTTTACGGAGTTCGAGGAAGTCTTCCATGTCGTTATGCCAGGTTTCTAGATAGGCACAGCCTGAGCCACGGCGTTTTCCGCCTTGGTTGACTGCTACGAGCTGGTCATTGTGGAGTTTGAGGAATGGGATGACGCCTTGGGATTCACCATTGGTGCCCTGGATGTAGCCACCTGTTCCGCGAACTGCTGTCCATGATCCGCCGAGTCCGCCTGCCCACTTGGAAAGGTAGGCATTGTCCGCGATACCGCGCTGCATGATGGATTCGATGCTGTCATCTACTTTGTAAAGATAGCATGATGAGAGCTGGCTGTGGAGTGTGCCAGAGTTGAAGAGTGTAGGAGTTGATGAGCAGAATCTACGAGCCTTGTAGAGGTTGTAGAGTCGGATGCACCAGTCTTGCTTCTGTGGTCCGTCTTCCTTGAAGAGTCCCATAGAGACACGCATCCAGAAGAACTGAGGGACCTCTAGGCGACGCTGTGTATCACATGTTTTATCGATGATGAGGTAGCGATCATAAAGTGTGGAGATGCCGAGGTAGTCGAAGTCTAGGTCAGCTGTTGGGTCGAGCTGAGCCGCGATCTTATTGATATTATAGCGACCGTCTGTGATCTCTGGTGAAAGACGCTTGATGTCGACTCCGTGTTTGAGATATTTCTTAAATGCTGTTACGTGTGCTTTCTTAAGGCCTTCAATTCCGTCGTTGAGGATGGTCCAGTCTAGGACTTCTTCATAGATGTAGGAGAGGAGAATTCTTCCTGCGAAGAGGGAGAAGTCCGCGTCTTGCTCTATGAGGGCTTTGGCGTTGAGAGTGATTGTCTGGCGGAGTCCGTCTTTAGTGATCTCTGATCCTATAGATCGGCGAAGCTCACGCTCGATGTCTGCTTCAGATAGGCGAAGTTCTAGCCCTATAGATGCGAACTGGATGCGCTTCTTGAGCTCCATCCCGTCCCAGAAATCAGATGATCCGTCTGGTGATGTGACTACTACCATAGAGTCCTGCTGGGGATCTTCTTCTGGGATTAGGTCTTGTGTGAGGCGGTCTTGAGCTTGTTGGCGACGGTAGAGGATGTAATGCTCAGCTGTCTTGAAGTGACCACCACGCATAAGTTCTTCCTGAACCATGTCTTGCACGTCTTCGATGTGGATGAAGGCTTTTTCTTCATCACGAACACGTGCAGTCACTGCTTTTGCTATCATTTTCGCTGAATCACCATCGCGTTTGAGAGAGAGAAATGCGTGGCGGACTGCGTTTTCAATCTTGGTTTCTGACCAAGGCACTACATTACCATTTCTACGGATGAGGCGAAGTGTGAATGGCTCGTTAGAGACGGTAGTGACTTCGATGCTTCCTTTTTCGACGAGCGCGCGGTTGAAGACAAGAGACTTAGCTACATCGTGAGCATCATTCTCTATGAGTGCTTTTTCTATCAGGAGATAGAGGTCCGCCTGAGTGAGCTTAAGCTTACCACTCTCGCCTACTTGCTCTACCAATGATTCAGCGACGCTGTGCGCTACACCTGATACAAAATGTCTATTCTCATCATTGAAAATATTGTCTTCGTTAGCCTGACGTGCCAGAAGAAGATCTGTAAGAGCACCACCAACTGTATCAGCTATGTCTGCTAGGCATAATTCAGTTTCCTGCTTGCCATTTTGGACGAGGATCTCAGGGACATTGACTTGTTGATTCCCAAGCAGCTCTCTCCATGCGAAGTCTGGTTTTTCTGAGCGTGGAAGAGTTACTACGTTTTTGAGGGCTTGATCTTCCTCTAGGGATAAGTTGCGGTACATTGTTTTCTTTGAATAAAGGTTTGGGATGGGAGGGTCTCAAATAGTTTTATTTTAATAGGTCTGGAAAGTTCTAGAGATCATCATCATCTACGTCACCTAGCGATGAAGATTTCTGGTATTCAGTAACGGTGCCTTCGAAGAAGTTCTGTTCCTTTTTGATGTCCATCATTTCTGCTAACCAAGGGAATGGGTTGCTGACGGGGTTTTCGTTGAGCGGAGCTAGTCCACAAGATTCTAGACGGCGGTCTGCGATGTAGTCTATATAGAGCTCGAACTCCTCTGCATTAAGTCCTACTGCTGCCACAGGGAGACAATCACGGATGAATTTCTTCTCTAAGCGAATGCCTTCTGCCATTGTTGCACGGAGATCTTCGCGGAATTCTGGAGTCCAGATGTCTTGGTTCTCTTCAACGAGATCCATGAGAAGGTTACGGAATACTTCGATGTGGTTTGACTCATCACGAAGTGTGTATGAGAACATTTGACCGATTCCAGGGAATTTATTCTGTCTGTATAGACTGAGGATCATTCCGAAGAGTCCGTAAAACTGTGTGCCTTCCATTACCTGACCGAAGAGGAAGATATTCTTAGCTAGGTCTTGCTTAGTGGATGTCTGTGTGAGGTCCATATCACGTCGCATTGCACGTGAATTACTCACTACGAATTCGTTTTTCTCAGAAATGGTAGGGATGTCTTCGAACATCGCTTCACATTCGTGAGGGTTGAGCCCGAGTGACGAGATCATGTAGACAAGTGAGTCTGCATGGATATTCTCTTCATGTGCGTGTCTACCGAGCACTAGCTTGAGCTCAGGGGCTGTGACTACTTCACGGACTACGTGCTGGACGTTGTCACCTACTATTCCTTCTGCAGCTGAGAAGTATCCGATGCCCATCTTGATGATCCAGCGCTCTACGTCTGAGATATCGTCCGAGCGCCATTGCTGAACGTCCGTTTGCATAGGCACGTCCTCAGGCTCCCAGTGGTTTGCCTTCATTGTCTTGTAGAGATCGTATGCCCAGTTATATTTAATAGGTAGGATATTGAAGAACATGGTGTCCTTACCATTAATTACTTTTTTGGCTGCGAAAGCTGCTTCTGCTTTTACTGTATCGAGCTCGAATGTGCGTTCTCCGAGTTTTACTGTAGTGGTGTTAGACATGTGTACGTTGAGTGTATAGGGATTGTGTTAAGTATGATTTAGGGGAGTGATAAGTGCTTATTTGGAATGATTAGCCAATTTCCAGCAAGGTCTATATCATTACTTAAAAACTCTTAAGCGTCAACGTGTTTTCTCTTCATATGGTATGAACAAATTATTAACAATACAACATGTTGTGGTTTGTTAGTTTTCATGTAATCTGTCAATTCTTCTTAAATTAACCACTTTTTATTACAAAATGGTGGTTTCAACCACTTCGGCTAGGTATTTTATAAAGGCATCAAAATCGTTCGATTGCGGTTGAGAAAAGTAACTTTTTTTTAGACTAAAACATGTAACCCGTAATTTTAAAAAAAATCATTAATTCACGACTCAAATATGGGTGTTGAGCGCGTTTTTATTTATTCTACAACAAATAAAAATTTTATAAAGAGTATGTATTTACTCAACTAGTTTATGATAACTATAATTTATCACGCTCGACACAGGAATGTAACTCATTGACCATCTGTCATGAACGATTACTCTCAGCATTTATTCTACTGAGTTCTAATAGATGCTTTTTAACTCCGGCAATATCTGAGTCTGGGGTAGATGTACCAGCTGTGAGACCTACTTTATGAACACCAGTAAACCAAGATTGCTGGATCTCTTCTGCTGACTGAACATGATAGGCGATACAGCCTAGCTTGCGGCATTTCTCTGCTAGCTGCGCTGTATTATTTGAGTTAGAGCCACCTACTACGATGACTATCTCCACTTTCACACAGAGCTTTAGCAGAGCTACTTGCCTGTCTTTAGTGGGTCTGCATACTGTATCTGTAAATTTTATATCTGCCTTTGGAAAGCGGATTTCTAGTGCTTTTACTATCCCTACTACGTGAGTGAGTTGCTGAGTGGTCTGGGAGATGATTCCTATTTTATTTGAGTCTATATTTAGTGCTGCTACATCATCTAGAGTGAGTATCACTTTTGTATCTGGAAAGTCTCCTGTGAGCCCCCTCACCTCTACGTGTCCAGCTTTTCTGATTACGACTGGTGTGTAGCCTGCTACTATTAGATTTCTAAGAGCATCGTGGGCTTTATGAACCAAGGGACAGGTGGTATCTAGAACTCTATATCCACGCTCTGCCCAGCGTTTTCTGTCTTTGTCAGCTGCGCCATGGGCTGTAATTATTACGTGCTTAGTAGATGCTGTCAGATCTGTTATGTTACCGTGGACTGCTCCTAGCTTGGACATGCTTTGCTTTACAGTGCCATTGTGGGCTAGCTCTCCTAAGACGGTTACAGGTGAGCGGTCAGCTATTTGCAGTGCTTTGGCTATGGCGGCTTTGACTCCGAAGCACATACCGTAGTGATCCGCTTCTATTACTTCGAACTTTCTATCTGTTTTATCTCTCATCATGCCGGACATTGGCAGATGACCGTGAAATTTTGATGAAGTTGGTATGAAAATTAGATGAATAAATTCATCGTTTAAACTCCTCTTTTACTGCCCCATAGTTGGATATGAAGTCGGTCGCAAAAGCGGTAACCTAGATCTCGGCAGAGGTCTGCTAGCCATAGTCTGCGACTCTGGAGAGTTTCCTCGTCTCTGCCTTCTGGCATGAGTAGGATACGTTCTTTAGGGATCGGGAATTCGGCTTCGAGTTGCTGAACTTCTGATAAATCTTGTTCGTTCTGAATTACGAATTTAAACCATGCCTTATCACTCGCAGCAAAGAACTCCATCGCGTCAGCCTTTATCCTTAGCTTTGCTGAGTTACCACTGTTAGAGAGTTTTGTTGAGACATTCCACTGATCTACAGCAGCAGCTATGTGCTCATCCGGGAGTTGTGTTCCGTTAGTCTCTATTTCAAACCGGTAGGCTGCGTTACGCTTACGTAAGTCTTCTATTATCGCTAGCCAAGCGGGCTGCTGAAGTAATGGCTCACCTCCTGTCAGAACTACATTTAGGCATCCGTAGTCAGCTACGAGCTCTGCTACCTCAGAAGTCTCAAGCTCAACGATATAATCGTCTTTAGAGTATTTTTTCTTATCCTCATGATCCCATTTAGAGCCTTCCCAATTCCAAGTGTAGGCCGTGTCGCACCACTTGCAGTGAAGATTACAAAGAGAAGAGCGGACAAATACCGATGGGACACCCATACTCACACCCTCGCCTTGGAGAGTGTGGAAGATCTCTGGCTGGATACCTAATTTCGCGAGCTTGATTAATGCCATTCTATCTAGCTGTTAAAGTAGCTATAGAGACTAAATTATGGTCTAGGAAGGATTACTGATTTAGAGAAATTCTTACCGTTTAATTCGAGGTAATCTGAAAGCTCTTCATCATCTCTAATATTTGCTGTTCTGAGACCATTCATACCAGCATCTGTGAGCACTAGTATACTGATGTCTGCGCTTTGAAGTCTATATGCTCCTCCATTTATAGGTGGTGTCAAATCTCCAGAACCTGTAACAATAGCGTTATTACCAGTTATACTGAGTGACCTGAATTCAGTGCCATTGACTTGGATTGGAACTCGCTTGTAGCTATAATAACTGGTAGATCCATCTGTAACTAGCGATTCGAAATTAAAGGTTACAGTCATGTCAAAGATATTTTCAGCTAAGAAATCATCTCCTCCTACATCACCAAATTCAGGAATATTAGGTTCCTCTAGAGTGAGGTAATCATCAAAGGTATCATTAGGTTCTATTCTTTTACGATAAAGTGAGAATATTCTGAAGTCAGCCCCCCCCGCGGTAGGGATAATATCCTTATAGACCAATTTATAGCGAACATATGAAATATCTCCGCCCAAATCACTAGTTCCACCGATGTCACCGTTGTAGCGATCTGTGGTTGCTGAGAAGAAGCTCATCTCTATCGGGTTTTGCATATTCTTACTAACACTAGGTCCAAGCTGATCTACAGAGTTACCATTCTTTTTCACATTTAGCCACTCGTAGTCATTACCTGAACGAATCACTAGACCTTCTAGATCTTTACTGACAGTAGCCAGTATATCCTGTGAAATACGGGAGGAGCGCGTCGCATTTTGGCTAGTGACCATTCCGTTGACTGCTACACGGGTCATTGCCATTAGAACACCGATGATGACCATGGTGACAGACATTGACACTAGTAGCTCGATGAGTGTGAAACCCTTGCGGTTAGATGTAGATTTTATGTTGAGATTAAGTTTCATAAAAGTTGTGTAAGTTAGATTTAAAATTTAACGTCTAACAGCCATGTTTACGACTGCAACTGGGTTTCCCAAGTTGTCAAACCTCCAGCTTCCAGTATCTACATACCCGAATGCATTCGATGGGAGTCTGTAGAACTCAGCTTGAAAAGTAATTATAGCTTTATTATAATCATCATGGTCAATTGAAACTACATTACTACCTCCTACTTCATGTTGGATTTCTCCTGGCCTAGTAGATAACTCCAAGTCACCTGTACTTGGATTTTTAATTAGTTGAATGAGGCGAACTACATAGACATTACCAGCAGCAGATTTACTAGAAAGCTCTTCATTTGTGAAGTTATTATAAACTTCAGATCCACGGACTCTAACTGCAGATTGTGTTATATAGCTACTACCCTGAATACCGTCTACACCATCGAATGCCGGGAGAATTCCATCAGCAGGGTCAAGGTCATTATCAACGAGATTAGCTTTGTATTGGTATACGAGGATAGCGTTAGCTACATTGGTGGAGTTTTCGATCATCTCATAAGCCTTGTGGAATGCGCTTGTATACTCTCCACTGCTCGTCCCTGCTTCAATCTGTCTGAGTGTCGACATCTCAGTCTCAAGGGAGTCTTTAAGCATGTTGGCTTCTTTAAAGCCAAGTGATTTGTTGATATTGCGCTGGGCACTACCGAATACGCCGAGAAACCCAGTAAGAAGGAGTGCTACGATACCGATCGCGATGATCACTTCGACAAGTGAGAAACCTCTGCGCTTGTTTGACTTACGCTGGATGAGGTAGTTAGAGTGAGATACATTCATAAAATATTAGGTGGGCTTACTTTTAATACTGATAGTCTAAATAGAGCTTACTGGAAATCAAGATTTCCTGCATCAATCTGATCTGGATTACGGAAAGTGGAGGTCTTACCTGTCCTCCAGATAGCAAAGCCACCTACATCACGATTACGTTTAGGTAATTTCCTAGGAACATCACTATTCGGAAGTAATTGTCCAGATTGGATTACAAATTTCACATAGTTATTTCGTCCACCAAGTAAGATGGGAGTAGTTAATGCGCCCTCTGAATTAAATTCGTAGACATAGCAGCTTTTAGCACTTGAAGAGCCGGGAAGCATAACATTTTGCTTATCTTCATCAGATAGGTCAGATAGATTAGCATTGAAGAATGTGTCTGGCGGGAGAGTTATTCCCCCTCCAGAGATCACCCATACATCTGGATCACCTGGATTCACTTTAGCCCTTAATCTAGATACAGCCATCTGACGTAAATATTTTTCACTCTTCGTAGCTATATCATCTGTATCAGCTGTATCAGCTGTATCAGCATAAATCATCACCCTAGCTTTACCATTCACTTTAGCTGAATTTCTAGCGAAATCGAAGACACCCTCAGCAAGCGAAACTCCTGTGCTTACTCCCTTAGCTCCTGCCACATTCTTTATAGTACCTACACCTACAGCTAGTAGAGTGGCTATTATAGTGATCACCACTATAAGCTCTATAAGAGTGAAGCCTCTTCTAGACCTTTTAGAAATTTGAGACGAGGCAAGAATCTGTGATGTAAGTTCCATAGGATTAAATATTTGTGATGATATTTCTATATTAATTACTAGATAACTAGAGTTTAATCTTGGTAATTAATTGGCTATTATTAGCACATTGTAAAAGCGATACACATAACAAACTACTAAATCAGGCACTCAAATCAAGTTAAATTGTAAATACAAAGTAAATATTACAAATTTTTTGTAAATTATTTGAATAGAACTACTCTGTGCACAAGTCCTACAGACATGAAAGCACAAATGATCCGTAAATACACAGTCCGTTGTATCGCCGCTCTGCTAGGAGTGACTCTTATATCATCATGCGCATACGAAAATTCATATGGAGGAGGTCATGCTTCAAATAATAACTATCCTTATGATAATAACCATAGGAATAGTGGGGGCAACACTATAGCACCTCTATTAATAGGTGCAGCAGCGATAGGAGCCATTGCTCTAGCGAAACGCCAGAATGATAAAAACCGACATAAATACCATAATAACCACTATCATCATATTAACCGCCATAATCACTCCAGCCGTAATAACCATGGCGAGTCTAGATATAATCGTAGTCGCTCTTACATTAATCATTCAAGCCACCGCTCAAGCAGAAATAATAGTCTCCACCGCGGTAGTCGCCGCAATCCAAGTCTTAACGGCTATAATACCAGAAATCATTACAACAGAGATGCTAAGGGAGACAGGGCAAAGCAAAGAAGCAAAAGCAGAGCTAACCTTGTCTCAATAACACAGAAACCATCTAGCTCTTTCTCTTCCAGAAGCTCTCAACAGATGAACTTTAAGCCTTCCACTTCTAGAACACCTCGCTCTGGAGGCTACGAAAATTGACACTTTTTATTGAAATTTGCTCGTTGAAATCTCAATAATCGACTCATATAGTGTCTTCATGATTCAATTTACCAAACTAGCTATCACTTCATGTGTAGCTGGTATCTCTCTAAGCTCTGGAATCTTATCTGCTCAGGAAGAGCAGACCTTGAAGCCAAACATAGTCTTTATATTAGCGGATGATCTCGGCTTCGGGGACCTAGGATGTTACGGTCAGGATAAGATCAAGACTCCGCATATAGATAAGCTCGCCTCTGAGGGTGTAAGACTGACCCAACATTACACTGGAGCTCCCGTCTGTGCTCCTGCTCGCTGTGTGCTAATGACTGGTAGGCGCCTCGGCCATGCTGAGATCCGCGGAAATCGTGACTCAGGTAATGGTAAAAAATTTCCAGGGCAATGGCCTCTTACAGCTAACGCCTTAACAATAGCTGAAGTCCTCAAAGAAGCTGGCTACGTAACTGGAGCATTTGGCAAATGGGGACTCGGACCATCTGACTCCTCTGGATCACCCATAAAGCAAGGTTTCGACCGCTTTTACGGCTATAACTGCCAACGCAACGCACATAGCTTTTACCCACCCTACCTAGACAGCGATGAGGAAGAAGTCATCATTAATAAGAATCCCATTGCCGGACATATTGAGAAAAAAGAAGGCATCGTAAATGCTGAAGACTATCGAGCTACTCTCTATGCCTCTGATCTAATTTTAGAGGAAGCAGTAAAGTTCATTGATAAGAATAAAGATAAACCCTTCTTTCTCTATCTTCCGTTCATAGAGCCACACGCCTCTATGCAACCTCCTAAAGTCTGGGTCGATTTCTATCCTAAGGAGTGGGACGACGAAAAACTAGGTGGCAAAGGTGCCTACCGTGGCCAGAACGGACACCTCCCGCATGACCGCCCACGAGCTGCCTACGCTGCGATGATTTCAGATCTAGATGAACACGTCGGCACTATCCTAGAGCGGATCAAACATCACGGACTCGAAGAAAACACTATGGTCATTTTCACATCTGATAATGGCGCAGCACATCCAGGTAAAGATCCTAAGTTTCATACTGGTGGCTGTGACGCAGAGTTCTTTAATTCCTCAGCAGGTCTACGTGGTTATAAGGGATCATGCTATGAAGGTGGAATCCGTATTCCTTGTATCGTTAAATGGCCAGGCAAAATCAGAGCCGGCAGCGTCAATAATGCGCCAACTTACTTCCCTGACTGGTTCCCTACTCTCGCTAAAGTGAGCAACGCAAAAATCCCTGTTGACACCCAGCTAGATGGTATAGACATGGCAGGCGTATTCGCTGGAAACGAAAACCCTAGGCGTGAAAAACTCATGATCTGGGACTTCCATAACTATGGTGGTATCATCGCCATCAGAGATGGTAAATGGAAAGCAGTCCGCAAAGATCTACTCAGAAAAACTAACAGTGCATGGGAGCTCTACAACATCGAAAACGACCTCGGTGAGCAGGATGACCTAGCTGCAGATCACCCTGATATAGTCAAAAAACTCGAAAAAGAATGGCTCGCCAATGCCAATGCCAATGCCAATGCCAATCGCACTATAGAACCAGACTTTAAGATCCCCTTCGTAGACGGTAAGAAAGAACTACCCACTAAGTAGCTCCCCAGCAGGGTTCTTACCAAGCTAGCCGCTTTATTAAGTTTATGCAGAAGCTTGGCACGAAGCTTAGTAAACTAATAATGAGCCTTGTAGCAGAATACGACCTGCTAGAAACAAGCAGAACTTGTAGCCAGTAAGACTATCAGATTAGAAAAACACTGCTAGATAAGAGCTACTCTCCGAATCAGTAAAAGATATTAGGACTACTTACAAACTCACAATGTAATTCCACCTTAACCACTAATCTACTTTTTTAGATTCTGAGAATTTTTTTACTCAAAGATCATCGCCAGTTAATGAAATCATAATAAAGGAACTCAATAACTCGGAGCCTAATCCAGCCATAAAACGACCATTTTAATGCCAGTTTCAAACTTAAGACAAAGGCTCTATACGCAGACACAATTACGACTTGGCAAAACGCATAAAAGGCACTAAGTTTCACTCAGAAAAGCCCTCCAGATTTTCACTTCAAATCACCAGCATAAAGACATGACTCCATACAACACTAAATACACTCCAGATTCCACAGGTTCTTTACATTCATTTTCTAATGAAAAAGATAACTGTGGCATGGGCGCTATTGCTAATATCAATGGAATTCCATCACACGATATTCTCAGCAAAGCGATAGAGTCAGTCTGTAACATGACCCACCGTGGAGGTGTCGACGCGGACATGAAGACTGGTGACGGATCTGGTATCCTTTCACAAATCCCACGTAAGCTTTTCAAACAAGAAGCTGAGAAGCTAGGCGCAACAGTTAAAGATGCTGCTGATCTCGCTGTGGGGGTTTTCTTCCTACCAAATGATAACCCATCTGGAGCTGAAACTGTCATCGCTCTCGCTGAGAAAACTGTCAAGGCTCGTGGCATCGAGATCATCGGCTGGAGAGCGGTTCCTGTGGCTAAGGAAGAACTCGGTCTCCAGGCACAGAAGACTGTGCCAGTGATCAAGCACCTCATGATGACTAAGCCTGAAGCTTGGGATGAGCTGCAGTTTGAGCGTCAGCTCTACCTCGCTCGCCGCACCATCGAGCAGGGCACTAAGGAAATTGCTAACTTCTACATGCCGACATTCTCATGCCGCCTCATAGGCTACAAAGGACTCGCGATGCCAGCTACGCTCAAGGCATTCTACCTCGACATGCAGAACCCAGATTTCCAGACCGCTATTGTGGTCTACCACCAGCGTTTCTCTACCAATACTTTCCCAGCTTGGCCGCTCGGTCAGCCATTCCGCATGCTTGCGCACAATGGTGAGATTAACACCGTCCGCGGCAACCGTAACTGGATGTCATCTAGAGAAGGCTTTTACCAATCAGACGTATGGGGAGACGATATCCACCTCGTAAAAGATCTTCTAAGTGACAAAGAATCAGACTCCGCATCACTCGACCATTGCCTAGAGTTACTCACTCTCTCTGGCCGCGAAATCGAACACTCCATGTGTATGCTAGTGCCACCTGCATACCGTTATGATGCTGAGATTTCAGAAGACCTAAAATCATTCTACTCCTACCACCGCTCATTCTCTGAGCCTTGGGATGGACCAGCTGGACTCGTATTCACAGACGGCACTAAGATCTGTGCTGGACTAGATAGAAACGGTCTCCGCCCATCGCGCTACGCACTTTCAGACAATGGACTACTCTACATCGGGTCAGAGATCGGTTGTATCGAGTGCGACGAAGGTAAAATTATAGAGAAAGGTCGCCTAGGACCTGGCCAGATGCTCGTAGCAAACACCTCCACTGGTAAGCTAGAACTCGACCGTGAAGTCAAAGAACGCCTCGCTAAAAAAGCACCTTACGGACGCTGGGTAGACGAAAATCGTGTTGAGCTAAAAGACTACGTTTCACCAGAACCACACGCTCCTGCAGTGGACGTAGACCCTATCACACTCTCGCGTCGTCAAGTAGCCAATGCAGTTTCCTCTGAGGAACTAGACATGGTATTCCCACCGATGATCAAAGGCGCTCAGGAAGCAGTATTCTCCATGGGTGACGACATCCCACTCGCAGTTCTTTCTAGCTACCCAAGACTGCTATTCACTTACTTCAAGCAGCTATTCGCACAGGTCACTAACCCACCGATAGACCCTATCCGTGAGTGGGCAGTCATGTCACTCTCTGCAGGACTAGGTGCTGAGAAGAATCTCCTCTCAGAGACTCCTGAACATGCACGTGTGCTAGCACTAGAGTCAGCTATTCTCCTAGAGCAGGAGCTAGACCGTGTTAGAAACATGGATGAATTCAACTTCAAGAGTCGTACAGTAGACACCACATGGGCAGCTAGCCAAGGAGCAGCTGGTCTCAAAGGCGCTGTCCAGACTGTCTGTGAGCAAGTAGAAAAAGTAGTCGATGAAGGATCTCACATCGTCATCCTTTCAGACCGTGCTGCATCTTCAGACCGCATCTCCATCCCATCACTCCTCATCACAGGAGCAGTTCACCACCATCTCAACCGCGTCAAAAAACGTCTCAAAGCATCACTCGTGATTGAAACTGCAGAAGCCCGCGATACTCACCAGATCGCCTGCCTGTTCGGCTTTGGAGCTACAGCTGTATGTCCTTACCTCGGCTACGAGACAGTACGTCAAGTTGTGGCAAATGACGTCAAAGGCAAGCTCGGCGAAGGCATGAGCCCAGAGCTAGCGATGACCAACTACCGCAAAGCCCTAGAAAAAGGTCTTCTTAAAATCATGTCCAAAATGGGAATCTCAGTTCTCAACTCCTACCAGGGCGCGCAGATTTTCGAAGCTGTTGGCATTGGATCAGACGTCATGGACGCTTGTTTCACTGGTTGCCAATCCCGCATCGCAGGCATCGGCTTCGAGGAAATTGCAGATGAATCCATCATCCGCCACAAGGCAGCCTACGCAGATATTCTAGAAGAGGGTGAAGAAACCACAACACCACTCATCCTAGAAGATCCAGGCTACTTCCGCTATCGCAAAGCTGGTGAACGTCACTCTATCACTACCGATGTCATCAAGAACTTCCACACTTTTGTTAGAGACAATAAGCGTGAAGATTACGATGCCTATGTAAAAGCAACTATCGAGACTCACCCAGTCACTATTAAAGACCTGTTAGAGTTCGTCCCACTCGCATCTGGCTCAGTGCCTATCGAAGAAGTCGAGCCTATCGAAGACATCCGCCGCCGTTTCACCACAGCTGCTATGTCCATGGGTGCACTCTCACCAGAAGCCCACGAGACACTCGCTATCGCCATGAACCGCATCGGCGCAAAGTCAGACTCAGGCGAAGGTGGAGAAGACGCAAAACGCTTCAAGCCATACCCTAACGGCGACCTCGCACGCTCCGCTATCAAGCAGATCGCCTCTGGTCGTTTCGGAGTCACCGCTCATTATTTGGTAAATGCTGACGAACTAGAAATCAAGATGGCACAGGGCGCTAAGCCTGGTGAAGGCGGTCAGCTCCCAGGGCACAAGGTCAACGGCATCATCGCCAGACTACGTAACACCCAGCCAGGAGTCCAGCTCATCTCACCACCACCGCACCACGACATCTACTCCATCGAGGACCTTGCCCAGCTCATCCATGATTTAAAAGAAATCAACCCAAGAGCCAAAGTCACCGTAAAGCTCGTATCCGAAGCTGGAGTAGGAACAGTCGCCGCTGGTGTGGCAAAAGCATCTGCCGACAACATCCTCATCTCAGGACACGATGGCGGCACCGCAGCCTCACCGCTCTCCTCTACCAAGCACTGTGGACTCCCATGGGAACTCGGCCTAGCGGAAGCACAGCAGACACTACTTCTCAATAACCTCCGCTCCAAAGTCACCCTCCGCACAGACGGCGGCATGAAGAACGGAAAAGACATCGTCACCGCAGCCATCCTCGGAGCTGAGCAGTTCAACTTCGGCACCATCGCCATGATCGCCATGGGTTGTGTTTACGTCCGTAAATGTCACCTCAACAACTGCCCAGTAGGAGTCGCTACCACCGACCCTAAATGGAGAGCCAAATTCAAAGGAACCCCTGAGCAAGTCGTCAACTTCTTCAATGCAGTCTCAGAAGAATGTCGTGAAATCATGGCACAGCTCGGAGTCAGAAAGCTCGATGAACTCATCGGCCACCCAGAAATGCTCAAGCAACGCCACGTCCCTGAGCACCCGAAGGCTAACACCGTAGACCTAGCACCTGTTCTCAAGAACGTCATCCCTGACACCGCGAAAGCATTCAACATCAAGGAAAGCGACATTCACAGAATCTGCATGCAGGACCGCAACGACGGCATCCATATCCCAGAACTCGACATCCAGATCCTCGAAGATTTAAAAGAGAAACAAGGCATCACCGAACTCAGCGAACTAGCTGACAGAGGACCGATCGAGCTCGACTACGCAGTCATAAACACCAACCGTAACCTCGGCACCAGACTCTCAGGTCGCGTCGCTGAGAACTTCGGCAAAGACGGACTCCCATGCGGATCTATCGTTCTCAATCTCACCGGCTCAGCTGGTCAATCCTGCGGAACATTCCTCAGCCACGGCGTCCAGATCAATGTAACTGGCGAATGCAATGACTACGTAGGCAAAGGCATGTCTGGTGGACG
Organism: uncultured Rubritalea sp.; assembly: GCA_937923145.1. Classification (GTDB taxonomy): domain Bacteria; phylum Verrucomicrobiota; class Verrucomicrobiia; order Verrucomicrobiales; family Akkermansiaceae; genus Rubritalea. The sequence continues at coordinate 33,053 of CALAJT010000032.1, forward strand.
CATCACCGTCAAGCCACACGCAAACTGCCAATTCGACCCTGCTAAGAACTCCATCGTAGGCAACACCTGTCTTTATGGAGCCACCGCAGGCAGACTATTCGTCAATGGACGAGCAGGCGAACGCTTCGGCGTAAGACTCTCCGGAGCCCACGCAGTAGTAGAAGGCTGTGGCGACCACGGTTGTGAATACATGACCAACGGACTCATCGTCATCCTAGGAACCACAGGTCAGAACTTCGGAGCTGGCATGTCTGGCGGCACCGCCTACGTCTACGATGAAGATGGCGTCTTCCAATCCCGCATCAACACCGAGATGGTAGCCGCCCTCCCCGTCCAGCGCGACATCGACAAAGCCGAAGCCAAAGCCCTCATCGAAGACCACCTCAAACTAACCGGAAGCCCGAGAGCCCAAAAACTCCTAGCTGACTGGGAGAAGACCTGTAAGAAGCTGATCCGAGTCATTCCAAAGACCAAAGCTGCACTAGAAGCCGCCGAGGAACTACACGAAGCAGCAAGCACACCAAAGGCTAAAGCTTAAGGTTGAGTTACTAGTCAACATTTCACATTACCAGTGAAAAGCTCCTGAAGGGAGCAAGGTTGCAAAGCCTAGGGATAAATCCCTGACTTTTATACATAAGTTTATTTCATGCTCGTAAAGGCTAGCCATGCTTCTCCGTAAGATTCTACTTTTAGAATTCCCTTCCACAAGCACTCTGGTCCTGGTGGTGGATCATGTTTACGATTTAAATAGCCTCC
>CALAJT010000033.1 GCA_937923145.1 uncultured Rubritalea sp.
CGAAAAGTGGACCACCTGAGTCACCACCGATGAGAGTACAGTCCGTAGTGATAAAGCCATTACGATTCTTAGATAACAGTCTACCGAATCTGACTGGAGGTTTGCGCCTAGTGTCGTAGCCACCAGCATGACCCATGGCGATAACATGATCGCCTACTTGCATAGCAGTGGAATCACCGATGCTTACATAAGGCCATTTTTGCTGTTTGATCAGCTGAACCATTGCCACATCTTTAGTTCGGTTAGCACCTAGAACTTTTCCAGAGTATACTTTACCATTAGGGAAAATGACATTCATCTCACGATTACGTTCCACCACGTGAGCGGCAGTGAGAATGAGACCAGATTCGTTCACCACCACACCAGAACCTGATGAACCTGTTCGTGTTGAAGTCAGAGCGACAGTCGCGGGCTGAACTTTCGCCGCTACATTTTGTATCTTGGTCTGAAGTGCTTTCAAGTCTTCTAGGGTCTTTAGCTCTTGTGCCTTGATACTAGTCGTATTTAATAGAAAAGCGCTGCTCACCACAACAGTTGTTGCTAATGCGGATCGCTTCACCGATTTTAGATAATTGCTTTGCGTAAATATTTTCATACTTATCATTATAGCGTAGATATTAGCACATTTTGTCTATTACGCTAGCCTAGGCTTTATTTTGTTATAAAAACGGTGTCTGTCATTGTCGAATGTAAGAGAATATTCAGGTTCGGCAGTTTGACAACTCTAGTACTCCGCACTTTACAAATATAAAGCTTTCTGGCATCCACTCCTCACTATGTCAGAGCTACCAAAAGCATACAAGCCACAGGCTGTTGAAAAGCAGTGGTATGAGAAATGGACCGCAAATAAGTGCTTCCATGCAGATGAGAATTCTTCTAAGGAAGGCTATTCCATCGTGATCCCTCCACCGAACGTGACGGGCATTCTCCATATCGGGCATGTGCTGAATAATTCTATCCAGGATATCCTAGCGCGTCGTGCGAGACAGCAGGGGAAGGAAGTGCTCTGGCTACCTGGGACTGACCATGCAGGTATTGCTACTCAGACTAAAGTTGAGAAAAAAGTCCGCGAAGATGAGGGGACGACTCGTCATGAACTCGGCAGAGAAGAATTCCTCAAGCGTGTTTGGAGCTGGAAAGACGAGCACGGAGGCATCATCATCAATCAACTCAAGCGACTCGGCTGCTCATGCGACTGGGATCGTGAGAGGTTCACTATGGATGAAGGCTACTCGGAGTGGGTTTCTAAAGTGTTCGTAGACCTGTTTAATGACGGTCTCATCTACCGCGGCAAGCGCATGGTGAACTGGTGCCCTAAGTCTCTAACAGCTCTCTCTGATGAGGAAGTAATTGCCAAGCCACAGCAGTCTAAGCTTTTCTTCATGAAGTATGAGTTCGTAGATGCTCCAGGGGAGTATTTAGAAATTTCTACTACTCGTCCTGAGACTTTAATGGGTGATATAGCAGTAGCAGTGAATCCTGATGACGAGCGATTTGCTAAGCATGTTGGGCGTAAAGTTAGACGTCCTTTCCCAGAAGCAGAGATCCCTGTCATCGCAGATGATCATGTAGACATCGAGTTCGGAACGGGTGCTCTTAAAATCACCCCAGCGCATGACAAGGCTGATTTCGAGATAGGACAACGCCATGATCTTGAAATCATCGATGTACTTCATCCTGACGGAACCATTAATTGCCCAGAAGTTCCTGAGCTAGATAAGCTAGATCGTTTCCAAGCGAGGCGTAAAGCGGCAGAGATGCTAGAGGAGAAAGGTTTACTAATCAAGGTCGAGCAACACGAGAATAGCGTAGGCTATTCCGAGCGTGCTGACGTGCCAGTAGAGCCACGTATTTCTATGCAGTGGTTCCTGAAGTATCCGTGCACTGATGAGGCTACTGATGCGGTTCTTAGTGGTGATATTACTTACCGTCCTGAACGCTGGGTGAAGACTCATATGAACTGGATGGGGAACTTACAAGACTGGTGTATCAGTCGTCAACTCTGGTGGGGACACCAGATTCCGGTTTGGTATCGCAAAGAAAAGGTTTTCGATCTGAAAGAAGCTGAATCTCTCGATGTAACTGATCTAAAAGCAGGCGATATCTATGTAGGCACTGAGCCTCCCGAAGATGGTGATAACTGGGAACGTGATGAAGACGTGATGGACACATGGTTCAGCTCATGGCTCTGGCCGTTTGCTACTATGGATGACGCTACTAAAGCAAAGTTCTATCCTACTACTGATCTAGTAACTGGACCAGACATCATCTTCTTCTGGGTAGCCCGCATGATCATGGCTGGCTTTAAGTATGAGAATCAGATTCCATTTAAGAACGTATTCTTCACCTCCATTGTTAGAGATAGCAAGGGACGTAAGATGTCTAAGTCACTCGGTAACTCACCTGATCCTATCGACCTCATGGATAAGTTCGGTGCAGATGGATTACGCTTCGGACTAATGAGAATCGCTCCAACAGGAACTGATATTCGCTATGATGAAGACACTATTTCTGAAGGCAGAAACTTTGCTAACAAACTCTACAATGCATGCCGATTCCGCCAGATGCATGGAACTGGAGTAGTGGCCTTGGAGTCGCTTGAAAAGCTTGACCCTCATCATATAGATATTTTAGCGAAGCTAGATCAACTCAGCCTAAATCTAGATAAGGCTTATGATAGCTATCGTTTCAATGACGTGACTGCGCATCTCTACGAATTCTTCTGGACTGAATACTGCGATAAGTTTCTAGAAGCGATCAAGTTTGATTTCAAGTCAGGCGACGATGCAGCTAAGCAACGCACTCTAGCAGTGATAGATACTGTTCTCTCACGCTATCTAACACATCTCCACCCGCTCATGCCGCACATCACTGAGGAACTCTCAGCGAAGCTTGGGTATGTGGGTGAAGGGGAATTCGTAATGACTACTGAGATTAATCAGGCTCCAGTGCTAGCGGCAATGTCAGCAGCGGAAGTAAGTAAGTTTTCTGAGCAAGCCACAGCCGTCTATTCGACTGCTAGTAACCTCCGAAACTTGAAAGCTGAATATCATTTAGCCGCAAGTAAAGACGTAAGATTCGTAGTCAAGCCAGTAGCTGATTGGGTAGCGGCTCAGTGCGATACGCTGATCACTCTCATAGGTGCAAAAGGTATGGAACTCGATACTTGCTATGAAGCTCCGCAGGGGACTCCTGCCGCGGTTACGGCTATAGGTGAAGTCTATATGCCACTAGATGGGCTAGTAGATCTAGATGCTGAGAAGGCTCGTCTAGATAAGGAGATCCAGAAAGTAGCTCAGGAAGTAGAGCGTGCAGGCAAGAAACTCGGCAACGAAAAATTCGTAGCGAATGCTAAGCCTGAAGTAGTGCAGAAAGAGAAAGATCGTCTAGGAGAATGGGAGAATAAGCTTTCCCAGCTAGAAGAAATGCGAGCAGCTCTCGGTTAGCAGGAAGTTAAGGCTTGCCGACCTAATCTCTATTCATTAAATCTACTATTGCTTAATACCATATAGAATGAAAAGTTTACAAGACATAGCCAAGATAGATCCAAAGGCACATGAGCTTTTAGAAGCCGCAGGTTACATTGATGTAGCGGCTCTAAAAGGTTTGAGCCTTAATGAAATCACAGATGAGGTGATAAAGGCTAATCATGCCCTAGAAATTCTAGAAATAGATCCGACACCTACTGTCGTAAAGCAATGGCTAGATCCTATTAAGGGTGAAATCAGTGACTTAGTAGATCTTGATGATAGTGGTGTAGAAGCTTCTAAAGTCACTAGCAAAGATTTATTAGCAGCATCTTTTGCTATTCCTCTCTCTGCCCCATTTATTGAGAAAAATGAAATCAATGTGGATGATTTAATAGGCGGAAATGTTCGGATGTTATGTGATGATTTCACTATAGGAACTTCAGATTATGAAGTAGAGAAGAAAGAAATCCCATCCGAACCCCTAAAAGTAGAAGTAGATGAAATTGAATTAGAACCTGCACATGTGATTCAAAATATAAATGAGGATATTACTGTAAAAGCTGAGACTGTTGAAGAGGTTAGGTCTTCAATAAATACCGAAATACCTCTAGATGAATTAGATGGATTATTACCTATGCCTGTTCGCCCGAGACAAAAATCTGAGGAAGCTTCTGATATAAATACTTTGTTCGATAACGTATCAGAGCTAGATGGTGGTAAAGTTCATATTGACAAGGGAGATGCTAGAATTAACAAAAGTAACATTCTAACTATGGATGTCTTTCGTGAGAAAGGCAGCAGAATCGAGCCTCTTAAAAATACTGCTTCAGGAGATCTCACCCGTTCCACACGCAGAGAAACTAATGCTGGTGTAGATCCATCATCTAAACGCTTCATTCGTGGAGTTCTGCACAAGAGAGCTGGATCGTTTATGTTTAGTTTGTTCGCCTATCTAACCTTTATCCTCTGTGTAATAGCCGGATTTTCTCTGCCGTTGTTAGCTTTGATTGACAAAGAAAAGTATGGCTGGGCAATGTTCGCACCTGTGCTAGTAATCATTGGGATTTTGATCTATTTCATGTTTACTGGCAGAGCCTCATGCCCGATCTGTAATCAGAAGCAATTTGCTCCCAAAAACTGTCTTAAACATAGAGATGCTCATCGTTTTCCAATCATCGGCTATATGCTACCTACTGCACTACATGTAATATTCTTCAAGTGGTTCAAATGTATCTTTTGCGGGACTTCGGTGAGACTCAAGGAGTAATTCTATCACTAATGATTAAGCGGAGAGATAATACGAAATGTAGTGAAGACGCCTGGCTCAGATGTTACTGAAATATTCCCTCCATGTGCCTCGATAGCATGTTTGACGATTGAAAGTCCGAGTCCTGTGCCCTTGACCTTATTCTGAGAATGGTGTTTTTGCACTCTATAGAAGCGATTAAAGATGTAGGGGACATGCATCGATGGAATTCCTTTTCCATCGTCAGTGATCTGGATTTCTACTCGTGCGTCATCAGTCTGGACAGCAGAGATATCGATCGTAATAGGATTTTCTGTATTCTGTTTGAGGGCGTTTTCTATAAGGTTAAATAGAGCTTGATCCCAGTAGAAAGGGTCGCCTGTGAGAATAATCTCAGGTGGTCTAGAGGATCGATTAATAGTAGCATTCTGCGCTGTAATCATCGGAGCTAATCGATCAGTAATATCTGATAAAATATCATTGAGGCTGAACTCTTGCATGCTCAACTGAACTCCGTCACCTGATTCAAGTTTTGAAATAGTAAGCATCTCGTCAATCAGCTTTGAGATACGGTCGCTATGCTTGCGGATCGTAGTGAGAAATCTACGGGCTGTGGCAGGAGAGTCCACGACATCATCATCAATAAGGTTTTCCAGATAGCCGCTAATTACAGCCAGAGGCGTGCGCAGCTCGTGAGAAGCATTGGCTACAAATTCTCGCTTGATCTGATCTGTCTGATGCTCAGTAGTGACATCTCTAAGTATGATGCGGTGGAGTGTGTCTTCGTCTTGTGAAGGCAGTGGTGCAGAGTCTATAATCCATGCAGAATTAGTAACGGTGGATGAATAACCAAAGCTAGACTCAGTTAAAACTATTTTTTTCTTAGCTGGAGTTGTAGAATTTATCGCATTGTTGATATGCTCACAGATATCTTTATCTATGAAGGCTGACTCCACCGAATTACCACGCAGTGCTCGTCCGTCACAGAGTGCTCTGCTAGCTTCATTGACCACCTGAATAACCCCTTTGGAGTTGGTGATAATGAGTGCGTCGTCAAAGGCATTGAGCAATAATCTCAGCTCGCGACGTTCTGCTTTAGTTTTGGTTAACACTCCTTTATGTTCCTTTCTGTGAGAAGAATAAGCTGCTTGTGCTTTGTTATTCTGGGCTGTGAGTAGTCGCCATAGTATGAGACTACAAATCAGGGAAATAACGGTGATTAGTATAAGAGCTTCGTGCATGATTACAGTGTTACTGAGGAACGATTTGGTAACCGACCCCACGAACAGTTTCAAGTAAACTCGCATGTTTACCCAGCTTTTGGCGCAGACGCTTCATGTGCGTGTCTAGAGTGCGCGAGTTGACATCATCGTGATAGCCCCAGACTTCTTTGAGAAGTGTGTAGCGGTCTTGCGGAGCGTTGACTCTCTCACAGAGATAGAGCATCAGTTTGAACTCAGTGGCTGTTAGATCGATAAATTCTTTGGCTGCAAAGAACTCTAGTGAGCTTTTCTTAAAGCGGAATGGGGGGCACTCATAGTCAGATGATGAGCTAGCCTTGTTATGCCTTTTAAGAATCGCTTTAATTCGTAGGATGAGTTCTTTTGGGCTGAATGGCTTAGTTAGGTAGTCATCAGCACCAATTTCTAATCCTGCTATACGATCTTCCGTCTGCGCTTTAGCGGTCAAGATGAGAACGGGGATTTGCTTCGTTCTAGGATCATTCCTCAGTTCCTTAAAGACAGTGAATCCATCTTTTTTTGGGAGCATTAAATCTAATACAATAAGATCTGGAAGAATTTTAAAAGCCTGCTCGACTCCAGCCTCACCATCATGAGCCATTTCTGTGACAAACTGGTTACGTTCGAGATTAAAACCGATGAGCTCGGCAATATCGATTTCGTCCTCAATGATAAGTATAGTCTGCATATCTATATGAATATGAATAAAATGTCATTAATTGCATTTCAGCAATAGTGACATTTTAGACACAAAGATCAAGCGACATACTAGTGAGCGATCTCTGAAGATGTGCGTATAATGTGAGTCAGTGAGTTGGCGATGCCTCTGAGCTCATTGTTGGTATTAATATTGATCATTTCAAGCTTCACATTACCGTCTTTCATACGCTTCATAGCCAGCTTGTTAAACTGATTACGCAAGTCAGATGTTTTAATATCAAATTCAGCTACTTGCTCTAAATCTGCTTTCTTCATGATAGTGTCATGAGCGAACTCAAGGTAATTCTTGATTTCAGTGGTGAAGATTCTAATGTTTGTCTTGTGTTCTTCAGAGAGGACATTGCCTTTCTTATACTTACGCTCAGCTAGTTTCACTAGTCTGTAGATAGAGTCTGAACATTCTTCTAGTTCTGCTGTGATACGGAGCATACCAGTGATTTTTTCAGCATTTTGTTCACTCATTTCTTGCGATGTGCAGTGCACCAGATAGTTGGTGATATCATGCATCATGAGGTCAGCGTCATCTTCCATCCCCTTTAGTTTGCTGACTAGAGGTGACATGTCTTCATCTGGATTGTCGAAGACTTTGACATAGCCGTCGAACATCGAGATACAATGCGTTGAGAAGTTCTTCAAAGCATTATCAGCTTCTACGATGTTAAGTTCTCCAAGATCGACGAGATTTTGTGAGATATACTGGATAGTAGGAGCATCTTCTCCATTTGGTTTATCTTTAACCCATTTCTGTACTATATCTGCAATCTTGGTAGTAAACGGAAGAAGTAGTAAAATATTCGTGAGGTTAAATGTCGTGTGGAAGATTGCTACTGCGAAAGCTACTTTAACTAATCCAGCAGGAATACCGCCGTCAGCTTTGCTCGTTTTAATATCGATCATCCAATCTGGGAATATGTGGAGAGAGTTCCAAATCACATTAGTAATAACGCCGATGAGCAGAAATGCCCAGATTGTTCCAATGACGTTGAATAAGAAGTGAGCGCGAGCAGCGCGCTTTGCATTAACATTGGCTGAAAGTGAAGCTAACCATGCGGTCACTGTTGTCCCGATGTTCTCACCGAGAACAATAGCAGCACAGCTCTGGAATACGACGAGTGGATCATCTCCTAACCAGCCATTCCAAGCACAGGCAATAGTGATAGCCATAGCAGCGGATGATGACTGCACCACGAGAGTGAGGATTATGCCTGCGAAGAGGAAAAGAAGAGTAGAGAAATACTGTGAATCCTGAATGAAGGTAATCCAGTATTTAACTGTATCTGCAGCGCCACCAGTGATGTCAGAAGCAGTAGGAACTTGGTCCTTAAGAAGAGAAAGACCTATAAAAAGAAGACCGAAGCCAATCAATGTCTCACCAAATGATCTCCAGCGGTTCTTGCCAGTGAAAAACAGCGGTAAACCAATACCGATCATAGGGAGGGCGATGGTAACAATCTTAAATTTTGGAATGAATGCGACTAACCAAGCAGTAATCGTAGTTCCTAAGTTGGCTCCCATTATGACACCTACAGATTCAACTAGGGTGAGTAATCCTGCATTCACAAAACTCACTACTAGTACTGTAGAAGCAGATGAAGATTGGACTAAACAAGTAGTAAAGAAGCCAGTGAATACCGCACTGAAGCGGTTCTTAGTCATGGTGGCTAGTGCCTTACGCATACTATCACCAGCGACTTTTTGGATGCCTTCTGACATCACCTTCATTCCGTAAAGGAATACACCTAGTGCTCCAAGAATGCTTAATATTTTAACGGTTGCTTCCCACATAATGTTGTATAAATAGTTAGTTGATTGTGCTAACGGTTTGGTCGCTGAGACATGAAAAGTCAAGTGAGAAACTTTTTTCTGTAGTGACAGAATCGACAGAAAAGGATTGGTAAATTCCATGCTTAATCAGAGTCCAGAATATAGAGCGACTTATAAAAAAGAGTATAACCTCAACTAAGGGCTTTACCTGAGAAGATAATGTGGCATAGGTATTTCGTCTTGGTTTAAAAGGAATCAAGAAACGATCAATCAATTAAAAATTATGGATATTCAAATAGCAACACTTTGTGATTTCGCAGCAGACTACAACGGAAAAATGGTAATTAGCGGTACATTCGATACCCTAGCAGGACAAGCAATGCCACTCGTGCACCCAGCATGTGTGCTTGCAATGCGCCTCTGTATCACTCCGGAAGATAGCGGTGACCACAAGTTCACAGTTAACATCATAGATGCCGACGGCACAGCTCTAGATGACAAAATGCCTATCGAGGCAGACATGCCTATCGAGCTGCCAGACAACGTGCCATTCATGACACGTAACCTCATCCTCAACCTTCAAGGACTTAAATTCCCTGAAGACGGAGTTTACTATGTAGACATCAGTATCGATGAAGAGCTCGTATCACGTGTGCCACTGCGTATCGTAGAGATGAGCCAAGAGCAAGCTCAGCAACAACAAGGGCAAACTTAATCTAAATCTTTAAATAACCAACTAATGAGCGAATACGAATCAGTTCTAATCACAGGTGCCTCTTCGGGGCTCGGTGAGGAATTTGCTCGTCAGTTGGCTCCTGCTAGCAGCCAGATTATACTGGTAGCCCGGAGGGAAGACCGTCTAAGAAATCTAGCTGCGGATTTAAAACAAATTAATCCTAAGCTGGATGTATTATTTTTTGTAGTCGATCTTACTATTACTTCAAAACGTCTAGAATTTATAAAGATGCTTCTAGATTATGGTGCTAATCCAGATCTGCTAATAAACAATGCTGGGATGGGGGACTACGGTAAGTTCATGGAGTCTGATTGGGGTAAGCTGGAGAAAATGATCCAGCTCAATATCACAGCTCTTACTCACCTTACCCATTCATTGCTCCCTGCGATGAAGCTACGCCAGTCCGGTGCTATCATTAATGTTAGTTCACTAGCAAGCATTCTACCAATCCCAGATTTCTCTGTCTACGCAGCTAGTAAAGCTTATGTTACAAGCTTTTCTGAAGCTCTGCGTCTAGAAGTCAAAAAAGACAATATTTCAGTCCTAGCGCTCTGCCCAGGACCTGTTCACACTGAGTTCGGATCAGTAGCTATGCGCTCAGATCAGGATAATAAGCTTCCTGGTAGAGAACAATTTTACGTTGATAAGGCCGAAGTGGTCTCCAGCGCACTGGTCGGTCTAGAGAGGAATCGTGCAAGAGTCTATCCTGGCTGGAAGGTTGCTTTAGCTGCCGCTGGAATTTCTATTCTGCCTATCGCTGTCATACGCTTAGTAATGAGCAAGCGTATCCAATAATCATGGAATACAAGCATATTGATGGAGTCAGAGTTGAAGTGGACGATGTCGTCTACATGCCATCTCTTCAGTCACCAGTTGATAAACCATATCCCTACGTCTATTTCGTGACGATCTATAATGAATCCGATCAGGAAATCCAGATTTTAGGCAGAAAATGGGTAGTAGATGAAATAGGTCATGACTGTGTAGTCCTCGAAGGGGACGGAGTAGTAGGAGCAACTCCAATACTGCCTCCAGGTGATAAATTCACTTACAACAGCTATCATGTCATCGCTCACACAGCTGAGGTAGCAGGTGCATTCTATGGTAAAACTACCGAGGGTGAGCCATTTGCAGTCACTATTCCTAAGTTCACACTTCAAGTGCCTAAGTAAGTATCATTTCAGTCGATACTTACTCTCTCATAATCAATTTCCCAAACAGTGACATTAACCTAGAATGAGTTTAATGAAATTTATAAAAGGAATCAATGGAGTAAAACGACTAAAAGTCCTAGCTCCACCATTACCGTGGGACAAACCACGAGTGAAAGAAGGAAAGCGATCCGAAGTTGTAGTCTGCTTACATGGACTCTGGCGAAGTATCTGGGCTATGGAGCCGATAGCGAATCACCTCAACGAACAAGGATTCACCACCGTAAATTTACCCTACGCATCATTCCGTTATGAATTAGAAGACATAGTTGAAAGTGTCCGTTTATTAGTAAAACCATGGTTGGATGAGGGAAAGAAGATTCACTTCGTAACACACTCACTAGGCGGTGTAATACTAAAACATCTAGTCGAAAAAGCTTTATTAGAGGATGAGCGAGCAAAAATAGGACGTGTAGTCATGCTTGCTCCACCACACCAAGGTAGTGAGATTATGGACTGGATCAGTAACTCACCTGTTAGATATGTGTTAGGTCCCGCCAGTGGGTTTCTTACCAGCGAGAAGATGATGCAACATTCACAACAATTTCCAGAGGATATCGAAGCCGCTATTATCATGGGGTAGCGCAGTGCAATCCCATTTTTCAGAAAGCTGTTAGATGCTTCCAATGATGGCATAGTCTCCGTGGAGAAAGGTCATCTGCTAGGTATAAAAGAATTTAAAGTAGTGGATGCAGACCATACATTTATAGCAAGTGAGCCTGATGTGTTAGAAATGATCGGTAACTTCCTCAGTCGTGGGAGCTGTGAAGCGAAGCTGAATACTATCGCACCATTTCTAGAATCTCGCTAGCTGCATTGCCATAGCTGATGCTATCAGTTTTCTTTATCTGTAATGTTCCAGTGACTGACTGATAATTAGATTTCTCATCTCCTGGCTGGCGATAGCAGAGATCGTAGTGATTCACTAAAATTGATTTAACAAATCCATCCCAGTCTTCAGTTTGAACGAGATTCTGCCACTCAGCTACCTGATCATGACCACGTAGTCTGACTAAAACATCTAATAATTTGAGCAACTTATCTGGTTCATCTTGAAAATGTGGATATTCCTCACGGAGTAAAATAATACGTTCATCAATAGGTAAATCGATATGCGTGACCTTGGCTGAACTTAGTGCAGTCCACAAGCCTGCAGGGCAGTGAACATTACCGATCCTATTACTCTCAGCCTCAACATAGATAGGGCGATCTAGGTCAAGCTTATGCATTACTTCACAAAGGTCGGTCTCGAATTTCTTTTGAGTCGGCTGTGTATCTCTGTGTGGATTACCTAGCAGTGATCCTTTATGATTCGCAAGACCTTCTAGATCTAGAATTTGTCCACCAGCTTTTTGGATAGCATGTAAAAGTCTTGTTTTGCCGACTCCTGTGAGTCCAGAAATGACTCTCAAATCAAGTCGCTTATCAGTAAAATAAGTTTCAAGATCAGCAACAACCGTCTGCCTGAAAGCTCTATAACCACCTTGGATTACATTCGCATTCCAACCTATAGACTTTAAAATTAGAGTCATAGAGCGAGAGCGCATCCCACCTCTCCAGCAATAAAGTAGAGGACTATAATCAGAACCATTCTTTTGTAGTCGCTGATCCAGATGATTAGCCACATTTCTAGAAATAAGAGCGGCACCTAGTTTTCTGGCTTCAAAAGGATTCTCTCTGTAGATAGTCCCGACACGTTTCCTTTCCTCATTATCGAGGACAGGTAGATTAATAGCTCCAGGGATATGATCCATCGCATACTCTTCCGGCGACCGAACATCTATGATCTCAGTGAATTCGCTGAGATCATGAGGTAGGCTGATGGTTTCTATGTGAATCATATTGTGAATGAAGCTTTAGCGAAGACTAATAAAATAGCAACTAAGATTCTAATCAATATAATCACCCTGAAAATAGCTTTTACCATAGTTATAAAATTGTGAAATTCTGATAGCTGTGATTTGATGAATTCATGACCGACATTGAGATAGCACAAAAGGCAGAGATGAAACGTATCGCACCATTAGCGATGGAAAAACTCGATATCTCAGACGAGCACCTAGAACCATACGGGCATTATAAGGCTAAGCTCTCACTTGATTACATCGACTCACTCCAAGATAAACCAGACGGTAAACTTATACTTGTCACAGCCATCAGCCCGACCCCAGCAGGTGAGGGTAAGACTACTACATCTGTGGGTCTAACAGATGGTCTTAACCGAATTGGAAAAAATGCTGTAGTCTGTCTTCGCGAGCCATCTCTAGGACCATGCTTCGGTATGAAAGGTGGTGCAGCTGGAGGCGGATACGCACAGGTAGTCCCGATGGAAGATATAAATCTTCACTTCACAGGCGACTTCCACGCGATCGGTCTAGCCAATAATCTTCTCTCAGCCCTCATCGATAATCACATCCACCACGGTAATGAACAACAAATCGACGTTCGTAGAATAGTCTGGAAGCGCGTAGTCGACATGAACGACCGTGCACTGAGACAAGTCAACGTCGCCCTCGGCGGAGTCGGCAATGGCTATCCACGTGAGGACGGCTTTGACATCGTAGTAGCGAGTGAGGTCATGGCGATCTTCTGTCTCTCCACCAGTATTGCTGAAATGAAAGAGAAACTCGGTAATATCATCGTGGCTTATACTAGAAAGCGCGAACCAATCCGTGCACGTGATCTTAATGCTCACGGAGCTATGACAGTACTGCTAAAAGACGCTTTTAAGCCAAACCTAGTCCAGACTCTCGAAGGAAATATCGCCTTTATTCACGGCGGTCCATTCGCCAATATAGCCCACGGATGTAACACCATAGTATCAACCAAAACTGCTCTTAAACTAGCAGACTATGTAGTTACAGAAGCAGGATTCGGTGCGGATCTTGGTGCTGAGAAATTTGTTAATATAAAATGTCGTAAATCAGGGTTGAAGCCAGATGCATCAGTCATCGTAGCCACTATAAAAGCTCTTAAATACCATGGAGGTATAAAGTTAGATGCTCTCCAAGAGGAAAACCTAACAGCACTTGAAGAAGGGCTCAAAAACCTAGAGCGTCACGTCAGAAACATACGCGAGAACTTCGGGCTACCATGTATTGTAGCGATAAATAAATTCGCCTTTGATACCCAAGCAGAAATCGATCTCGTGACTCATAAACTAGCTCACCTACAAGTCAAAGTAGTCCTAGCAGATCACTGGGCAAATGGCGGAGCAGGGGCAGAAGAACTAGCACGCACAGTAGTGGAAATTATTGAAACCGTCCCAGCTGACTTTAAATTTGCCTACGAAGATTCCGACACGCTTTGGGACAAAATGGAAGCAGTTGCCAAGAAAATATACGGAGCTAGCGGCATAGCGGCTGATACCAAAGTCAAAAACCAAATTAAAAAACTCCAAACAGACGGCTTCGGCGAATACCCAATCTGCGTAGCCAAAACCCAGTATAGCTTCAGCACCGATGCTAAACTTTTAGGAGCGCCTGAGGATCACGTTGTGAAAATCCGCGAAGTAAGACTCTCCGCCGGAGCAGAATTTGTAGTCATGATCTGTGGAGACATTATGACCATGCCGGGATTACCCAAAACTCCTGCAGCAGATAAAATAGACATTAGCGAAGATGGCAAGATTGTTGGGTTGTTCTAAAAAATCAAAACTGCTAACGATTGGTGCAGGAAAAGATTGGTGCAGGAATTTTTTTTTAAGACGACTCCCACTCATAGCCACATCTATTGTAATCCTAATAGTTTTCCGCTTTTCATTCTACATGAAACATGAATTCCGCGAAGAAATACCATCAGCAGAGGGACGCTCCATAACTAACTTACATCTGTAAAAGATGCTCATTCCAATTCTCCTCACAATGTTTCTAGTTAGTCTAGACAACACCCAGACCACCTAGAAAATCCATTCGACCAAGTAAGAGAATGCGATAACAAATTCACCAAATTCACCAAAGATTCACAATCTTGCGTAAGCCAGCAATGAATCCTACCAATGACTAATCAACCTCTGACTTCTGACGAGCCGCAGGCTCACTAAAGGTTGAATGGCTCTATTCATATTACCGATCAAACACAAAAAAAGCTTGCAAAACGGACGGTTTATGGTTCTTTGCCAATGTCTTCGAGTGAAGACACCGTGCCCATGTAGGGTGGTTTGGTTCGAAATGTATTATTTCTTGCTGACCCAGAATACACACTAACATTCAAAAAATAAAGAATATGAGCGATATCAATCTTGCTGACTTCAAGCAAAACGAAAAAGACACAGGAAGTTCAAACTTCCAGGTAGCAGTATTAACACAACGAATTTCATCATTAACTGAGCACCTTAAGGTGAACAAGAAGGATGTATCTAGCAGACGCGGACTACTCAAAATGGTAGCAAAGCGCCGCAAGCATCTTGACTACATCAGAGCTAAATCTGAAGACAACTACAAGAAGCTTATCGAAGACCTAGGTCTCCGCCGATAAACAGCTTTCTAAAGGTCACGGTTCAATCCGTGGCCTTTTTACTTTAGGGAATGAGAGGACAGATCGTCTGTAATCATATTTCCTGAGCTAAGGAAAAGGTTTCCAAGCTCGAAACAAAGAAGTGTCTAGTGACTATCAAATTTATCCATACGGGATGAACCTGAAAAAGGTAGCGGTGGACGAGGACGACAGAACAAAGAAAATAACAATATGGAATTAAACATACAAACAGTTACCGCCAATGTAGGCGCTAACCCTATCTCATTCGAGACAGGTAAGATGGCAAAGCTCGCAGACGGAGCAGTAGTAGTAAGATCAGGCGAAACAACAGTTCTCGTAACTGCGTGTTCCCTTACTAAAATCAGAGACGGACAATCATGGTTCCCACTCTCAGTAGAATATAAAGAAAGAGCATTCGCTGCTGGTGTATTCCCAGGCGGATACTTCAAGCGTGAAGGTCGCCCGACTGAAAAGGAGATCCTCACATGCCGTATGACTGACCGTCCTCTACGCCCACTTTTCCCTAAAGGCTACCTCTACGAGACACAAATCGTAGCACTCATGCTCTCAGCTGACGGCATCAATGATGCAGACATCCTTTCAATGAACGGTGCTTCCGCAGCACTTTCTATCTCAGACATCCCATTCGCGCGTCCTATCGGTGCAGTGCGTATCGGTCGTGTTGAAGGTGAGTTCGTAGTGAACCCTACTTTCGACCAGCGTGCAGAGTCTGACCTAGACCTTGTCTATGTAGGT
>CALAJT010000034.1 GCA_937923145.1 uncultured Rubritalea sp.
ATCTCGTTTCTTAGAT
Source organism: uncultured Rubritalea sp. (assembly GCA_937923145.1). Taxonomy (GTDB): domain Bacteria; phylum Verrucomicrobiota; class Verrucomicrobiia; order Verrucomicrobiales; family Akkermansiaceae; genus Rubritalea. The sequence goes on from CALAJT010000034.1 coordinate 17, forward strand.
AAAGCACTAAAAAGATCGTGGTTCTTGGATGGCTTACGGTAGTTCATACCTTGAAGCTACTTTCTACGAAAAAAAATTAAATACCTAAAAATGAAAATCTAACCAAGGGTTTCCAGAAGTGCCCTACAGGAAATAATTAAAACATAGCTATCGACCGTCAGCCAAGCGATTAGCCAGTGCTTCAGGCAAGCCTGCATCAAGAATCTTCTGCTGAGTAGTCTTGATGTCATACTCTAGTCTGCGGAAGTAGATGACTTTTTTATCCATATCGTAGATACAATAAGATGCTCTCCAGTCTCCGTCACGTGGCTGACCTACTGAGCCTGCATTGATGAAATACTTCATCCCGTCTTCGATAGCGATAGACTCCGGATTGACTTCTTGCACACGGGCACCACGAGTAAATACGCGTGGGACGTGGGTGTGTCCATGGAAACAAACCTGTGTGAACTGGTAGGAGAAGTTAGACATGGCGTCGAACTTATTAGTGACGTAGTTCCAGACGTTTGGCTGGTCGAGAGTAGAGTGGACGATAGTAAAGTCTTCAACTTGGCGCACCATCCGCATTCTAGCTAGAAACTCACGCTGTTCACCAGTGAGTTGCTCTCTAGTCCAGGTTAGAGCCTGAGCTGCTACAGGATTCATCATTTCTAGAGAATGATCTCCACCAGCATCTTCATCGTGGTTGCCTTTGACTATTGGGCATCCCATGGCACGGACTTTCTCTAGGCATTCAGATGGGTTTGCATTGTAGCCTACTACATCGCCTAGGCATACATAGCTATCGCATCCTTCCGCTTCTGCGTCAGCGATTACGGTTTCAAATGCCTCTAGATTTGCGTGGATATCTCCAAAAAGTGCTACTTTCATATGGTAAATTTGATTGAACAGACGGTGTCTTAATTAATGAATGAACTCTATTCGCGCATTGTTAAAGGAAAAAATGTGGAACTGACACGATCGAAGCTATTTATTTGCTCTGTAGAGTTCGGAAATCACCTCCCAAAGCGAGATGAAGGTCAATTCTATTCTGAAGGCGGTTATTTTTAATATTGATCAAAGCGGCACGTGCATTATTCGCTCTACGCTGGGATTCTAGGATTTCTAGGATGCCTGAGTTTTCTATACCTTCGGAGTAGTCAAGCTCAGCGGAGCGCTCAGCAAAGGTTGCCTGTTTAGTCTCCTGGATAAGAAATTCTTCCTGCTTACGAAGTGACTGATCAGCATCAAGAGCATTCTCTACTTCTCTGAATGCTCTGATAGCAATATTAGCATAGTTGAAGATAGTGGCTTTGTTCTCTTCTAGTGCGGCTTGGGCATTTGCTTTGAGTTGACCACCTCGATATATCGTTTGAGTAAGTGATGCCGCGATGTTAGAAGCTAAAAATTGAGGGTTAAAAAGATTACTGATTTCATTTCCTCCAGTTGACTGACGAGAGCCAAGGCTAATTGAGGGGAGTAAATTCTTAGCAGTCGCATCTGCTAGCTTAGCACTGCGGTAAACATCGTATTGCGCCGCGATAAGGTCAGGTCTGCGCTCTACTAGAGAGGCAGGTATAGAAGCTGGAACTGAAGACTTTAGATTAGGGAGTAAACTTGAAGTTTTTAATGAGGCACCAGGGTAGCGACCTAACAAGCTTTCTAGAGTTCTGCGTGAACGGTCTCTTTGAAGCATCCTACTTTTAATAGTGCGCTGAGCTGATGCCACATTTGTGCGACTTAGCTGAACAGCGATCGCTCGCGTGCCAGGAACTCCTGCTTTATAGTTGCGCTCTATGATGTCTCTGTTTTTTTCAAAAGAGATCAGTATTTCCTGAGCTAAGTCTAATAGTTGTTCAGAAGTAACGAGGTCGCAGTAAGCTTTAGCAGTATTAGCAGCGAGCGAGAGCCGCGCCCCACGGTAATCTTCTATAGAGGCGTAGTAGTTCGCTAAATCAGCTTTTCTCAAATCTTTTAATCGTCCCCAGATATCAGTTTCCCATGATACATTTAGCGATAGATCTAGAGAAGTCCCGTAGCTGCGTGGATTATCTCCATTGCCATTTCGAGAGCGCGATGCCGAGCTAGAGCCATTCACTCTAGGTAGTAAGGCAGCACGAGATCCTATTGTGCCTTGCCGAGTAGCTCTCAGTCTTGCTGCAGAGGCATTCAGGTTAGGATTATTATTCACTGCTTCAAGCACCAGCCTAGACATGGCAGGGGAGCTGAATTCATTTAGCCAACCAGTGGAAATCTTCGCGTGAGTGCCTCTAGAAGCAGCTTCCCACGAGCCAGGAACTCTGACTGCAGATCTATCCTCATTAAGATTTGCTCGCTTCTGGCTCTTACTCCCGATCTCGCTAGTCAACTGAGAGCAACCTGCACTGACAAGCACGATGATAAACACGGAGAGAATGTATTGCTTAGAGAACATAAATACAAATACTAGCAGGCTCATAGCCTAACTACTAGGGGTGCTTACAGAGAGTCTTAAATATGCAAGTTAGATTACTTTGTTAGTAAATGTTAGAGTGTTCTAGCATAAGTATCACAGCGATTCAGCCAACCCGCTCTCCAGCGTGACTCTCCGCGAGAAGGGGTGGAATTAGCGATTCTGCGGTTAAGCATTCTTTTCGCACTAGCTGCAAATTCACGTGCCGCCACTGGACCTGAGCCGACTGGCTTCATATTATCGAGGACTTGTAGAAGCCCCCAACCTTGTCCTTTGTAGCGTTCCTTAGGATTGATGCCTTCGCCTTTGAAGTTTACGTAATCAATGAGAGCATAAGAGCCATTAGCGGTGCTGGCTACTTTCGCATAATTAGACTTGATGCGCTCACGATCTCCAGCAGGTGTGATGGCTAGCATGTTCTGTAGTGCTGAGCGGCTCTTAAACATGATGAAATCTGTTTGAAGCTCTACGTTATTAGCTAGGAAATTTCTTAGAGATGAAAGTTGAGGTTTATTCGTGTCTGCTAAGAAACTTGCGCGTGTCTGCCAAGGGCAATTCGGCGTAGCGAGCAGCCAAGCAGGTATTCCTCTAGCATTTCTTTGTTGTGCATAGCGTACAAATGCTGGAAACGACTCGGTGAACGGACCGCGGTAACCTTTAGGATACCAGATGAAATGTCCTATGCCGAGCGATGGAAATTCCTCACCCACATTCCAAGCCGTGAGACCACTAACTTTTCTACCTGATTCATTCTGCCAAATTTTATTACCAATTTTACGTTTGTCAGCAGCGCTCAGTTGAGGTAGGAGATTATTATTTCTAGCTACGGGAGCGGCTTGCCCTACGCGTGATTGAGATTGGACTATAGGCGCTAGGGGCGCAGAGGGGCTTCCGCAAGAAATAAGTAGGGGCAGTACGGAGCAGGCAAGAGTGATATATTGGATAGATCTCATAAATTATTTGTGAAGGTAGATGGAATAAGCTACTAAATAAGCGTCATAACACAAGTAACGATGCCAATAATCCTCAAATATATTATCACAGCCGCTATTGTAGTAGCTGCTTCAGAACTAGGAAAACGTAGCGATAAACTAGGTGCACTCCTAATTGCTCTACCCATGGTTACAATTCTAGCAATGATCTGGCTCCACGTGGAAGCGAAAGGTAGCGAACAGTTAACGCGTGTAGCGAACCATGCCTATTACACCTTCTGGTATGTCATCCCTACACTACCGATGTTTCTGGTAATGAGTAAATTACTGAAACAAGGTGTGAATTTCTGGATCGCATTATTAGTCTACATACTGGGGACAGTGGCTCTTTTTTATCTTAGCTATTTTTTACTCAAGAAAATAGGTATTCAATTATTCTAGTTACTTACCGTATAGCTTGATTAAAATTGACCCCTTATTCATTCAAATATATTTGCCTAGTCAGTTAACCTAGGCTATCTATGTGTTAGATAAAAAGACATTATGCAGATTCCTCACTCACAACTAAACAATTGTCATGATAACAGACCAAATAAAAAGTCTGCTACAAGTATACCACTCTCGTTACTAGGTGCTTTAGGTGCTATAGGTGCTATAGGTGCTATAGGTTCAGTCTTATTATTAAATTCATGCGCTTCTGATCCTGCGTTGCAAGAATTTCATCCTATCCCTGATCCGATGAATATTCCTACACCAATAGAAGTTAGCGAGGACATTCTGCCTGATCCTATCGATAACCAAGATTTCAATAACCCTCCAGAAGATCCTACTCCAGTAGTAGCATCTACACCTACCGCAAAGCATGTCCCAGGAAGACCCGGATTTGTCTTTAATCCATTTACTCAGAACATGGTAGACGTAGATGGGATTCCATCAGGAACTAAGGTCAGAGATCCTCAAGATAATAACGAGGATAATAAATTCTATGTTCCTTAGATACAAAGTGTTGTAGTGGTGTGGGCTGCTGTAAAACATTTGTTTTAAATAAGTCACTTGCATAATCAAGCGGTTGTTTTAATCTGTTGTTTGAAACACAGATTATTTATGGCAATTACTAAAAATAGTGAGGAAACTAAGCGTAAGATAATTTCAGCAGCGAATGCATTATTTGCAGAGAAGGGTTTTGAGGCAGTCTCATTGAGAGAAATTACCGCTCTAGCTGGTGCAAATGTTGCTGCGGTAAATTACCACTTCGGCAATAAAGAACAGCTGATCGACGAAGTGATCGTCCAGCACGTTCTACCAGTGATTGAGGAAAGAATGCGGCTACTGAAAGATTCTAAAAAGTCTTCTAACGGTAAGCCCATTTCAATCGAATCTATACTAAATGCCTTTATAAGACCTTTTCTAACAGTGATGAATAATAGCGGTCAGAGCAAGGCGCTATTCTGTAAGCTTAGTGGTCGTTGCATGTCAGACAGAGGAGGGGACTTACCAGCGAGAGCAGTGAAAGAATTTGTGGCTATGCTCAAGGAATTCACTCATACCTTACAGGAAACCATTCCTCAACTACCTGCAAAAGTCCTTCTTTGGAGGCTCCACTTTAGTTTCGGAGTCGTAGCTCACACGCTAATGTATGAAGAAAGATTTCATGAGATAACCAATGGAGGCTGCGGTACACCTAACTTAGAAACAACACTTCAGAGAATGATTGATTTTTGCCAAGGCGGACTTCTGGCACAGGATTCTCCTGTTGATAAAATGAAAGGTGAAGTTGATGCGTAATATTGTGCTAGCCATCGGAATTTTAGTGCTTTCAGGTTGCGGTAAATTCACTATTCCCGATATGAAAATGGGAACTATGAAGAAATTAGCTCCAGACAGCTGGACAGCTAGTTCATACGCCCGAGGGGGAGTAGATCGAGCATGGGTGAAGCGCTACAGTGATGGGAAACTCAATCGTCTGGTAGCTGAAGCTATCTCATCTAATCCCGACATGAGAGTAGCTAGCGAGCGGGTGCGACAAGCGGAGCAAACAGCTTATTTAGCAGGGGCTCCTGGAAGAGTAAAATCTTCAATTGGTCTCGACGGTCAACGACGCAAAAACCTATTCATCGGCTTCCCATTCGGAGGCTCACAGACGAATAATACCTACGGAATCGACTGGATGGTGAATTGGGAGCCTGACCTCTGGGGACGCGTCCGTGCAGGAGTAGAGGCGTCAGTAGCAGATGCACAAGCAGCCGAAATGGAACGCAGTTCAGTACAGAGCTCACTAGCCGCTCGTGTCTGTAAAGCATGGTTTAATCTCTGCGAAGCTAATGAACAGAATCTGCTAGCATCAGAAGCGCATGAGGTAAGAAAAAGAACAGTAGAATCTATCAGAAGTAAATTTGAACTAGCTCTAACTGGAGAAGGCGGGAATGCATCAGATCTGAGACTGGCTGAGACAGATATAGCCACTAGTTTAGCGAATAAAGCACAGCGAGAAGGAGAAGTAGATGCGGCGAAGCGTCAACTCGAACTTCTTTTAGGTCGTTACCCATCAGGTATCATAGGAGGTAAAATGATTTTACCGAAACTACCTTCAAGACCGCCAGCAGGCTTGCCATCTGAACTACTCATGCGTAGACCAGACATACTCGCTGCGGAGCGAAAGTTCGCGAGTGCTGGCAGAAGAATCACTGAGGCTAAACGTGCTATCTATCCATCGTTCAAACTCACAGGTAGCACCGGGACAACTACTGATCAGCTTAGTAAAATCACGAGTAGTCAATTCGGTATCTGGTCACTCGGTGCTAATCTTTCCCAAAACATTCTCACAGGTGGTCAGGTTAAGGGAGAGATCAAAATTAGAAACTCCAAGCAGAAACAAGCTCTAGCAGAGCTCCACTCCACAGTGCTCAACGCATTTGGTGAAGTAGAAGCTGCACTCGCCGCTGATAAATGGTTAGCTAGAAGGATCTCACAGATGCAGAAAGCACTCACCTTAGCAAAGGATGCTGCAAGCTCAACTGAACGAGATTACGCTGATGCCAATGCAGACGCCCTAACTGTCCTTACTGCGCAAACACGCAAGATAGAAATCGCATCACAGGTCGTCACACTGCGTAGAATGCAATTGGATAATAGAGTGAATCTACATTTAGCTCTAGGTGGTGAATTTAAACCACTGGGTAAATAACTTTAGATATGAAACAACAAGATCAAGAAAATTTCGCTCAAGAGGATACCATGCCAATAGAGCGCAAAGCTAACACGGTGATGGTCGTCATCGTGACAGTAATGATTATCATAGCCGGTTTAGCAGGATACAAATACTTACTAGCGAATAAGGTTGAGGCCCAGAAAGCAGAAGTAGAACAATTTCTACCAACGGTAACAGTCATACCTGCTAAACGAGTCGATTTCAGCCCTACAATAGAACTCCAAGGTGAAGTTATGCCTGCAACTGAGACGGAACTCATCAGCGAGATCGCCGGAGCTATCACAGAAGTCTCACCGAATCTGGAAGTAGGTAATATCCTAGAGGAAGGTGAGATTATTGTTAGAGTTAATGACGCAGACTACAAAACCCAGCTAGCCAACGCCAAGTCTTCACTAGCGGATGCAGAGCTAATGCTAGCTCAAGAAAAAGCCAGAGCAGAACAATCGATCAGAGACTGGAGCAAACTAGGCAGAGGCAAAAAAGCATCCGAACTAGTCCAGCGCATCCCACAAATCAAAAGTGCCCAAGCAAAAATAACTGCCGCTGAAGCAACTATAGAAAAGACTGACCGTGACGTAGCTAAAACCATCATCCGAGCTCCGTATCGATGCATTGTTGATCAGAAGTTTATCGATGACGGTGCCTACCTGAGCGCTATGAGCAAGATCGCTAAGATTTACTCAGTCTCAAATTTCGAAGTCCGTTTACCTGTATCTTTAGATACCGTCAGTTTCCTTCCAGAGAATAACGGTGTAGGGTCAACTGCAAGACTCACTACTAAAATAGGTAATCGTGAACTGCGCTGGGATGGAAATGTAAGCCGATTTGAAGGTGGGATAGATAGTAAAACATTCTCCATGATGATGGTCGTAAATATAGCATCTAACAAAGAACAGGGACTGTTTAAGTATCCTCCCAAAGGGCTATTCTTAGACGCGAAAATCAAAGGAATAAAACTAGACGATGTAATAAAGATCCCACGCATTGCAATACGCGAAAACGATCGGATTTGGGTGTTAGATAAAGATAAAAAACTTAAAATTTTCCAAGTAGAAATCATTCGAGAAGAGCGTGATCATATCTATGTTGAAAGCGATCTAACAGATGGTTCAAAAGTTATCGTCAGCCCAATTGCAGTGCCTATCGAAGGCATGCAACTAGAAGAGCAAAAGAAGGCTAACTCTGTTAACCCTGTTAAACAAAAAAATGGGTAAAGTCATTAAATGGTTTAGCGAGAACCACGTCGCTGCGAACTTTCTCATGCTGGTAGTGCTTCTAGCAGGTTTATCTACTTGGTTTAAGCTCAGAAAAGAAATCTTCCCCGAGACAGCACTTGATGCAGTCATTGTCCAAGTTCCATATCCAAATGCTACTGCTGAAGAAGTAGAGACTGGCGTGATTCTGAAGTTAGAAGAAGCTGTTTCTGACAATGTAGAAGGAGTCAAGCGCTACACCACAACAGCTACAGAAGGTCTAGCGGCGATGACCGTAGAAGTAGAAAATGGCTATAATGTTAGAGAGGTGATGAACGATGTCAAAAGCGCCATCGATTCCATTCCAGAACTCCCCGAAAACGCAGAAAAACCTGTAGTAAGTGAAGCTATACTCTCTGCCCAAGTCCTATCCATAGCAATCTCCGCAGACACTGACGAAAAGACGCTACGCAAAATGGCGGAGATAGTCCGAGACGGTCTACTTAACTACCAGCCTCCATCTGCAACAGGCTTTGGCAAAATCACCGAGATGTTAGGTGGACCAGTTGACATCACTAAAGTAAGTCTAGCAAATGTTCGTCCATACGAGATAAGTATCGAGCTCTCACAAGATAAACTTGAAAAATACGATCTCACTCTAGCGCAAGTCGCCGAGGCTCTCAGAAATGCATCGTTAGACCTTCCAAGTGGATCTGTTAGAGAACAAACTGGTGAAGTAGTGATCCGCACTGAAGGGAAAATTCGTTCAGCAGAAGATTTCGAGAACGTCGTCATTTTTACCAGTGGAGATGGGTCTAGTGTTCAACTAAAAGATCTTGCAGAGGTGAGCGATGCATTCAAAAACGTAGACCTTCGCACCCGCTTCGATGGACGCCAAGCTGTCCTAGTAAACGTATTCCGCACAGGAGATCAAGACACCACTAAGATAGCTACAGCAGTCAAAGACTACTTAGAAAGAGTAGCGCCAACACAGCTGTCAGAAGGTGTGAAGCTAGAACTATGGAATGACATGAGTGTGCTGTTAGAGGGGAGAATGGATCTACTCTCCCGAAACGGCATGTGGGGATTACTCTACGTATTCATTGTTCTCGCACTCTTCTTGCGCCCATCATTAGCATTACTCGTAGCTATAGGTATTCCAGTCTCATTCGCTGGTGGTCTCTGGCTCATGCCGCACTTTGATATCTCCATTAACATGATCTCACTTTTCGCTTTCATCCTCGTGTTAGGAATAGTGGTGGATGACGCTATCGTAGTCGGAGAAAATATTTACACTCGTATTCAGACTGGAGAACACCCTAGAGATGCTGCCTGGAAAGGAACTCACGAAGTGGGAGTAGTAGTCATTTTCGGTATTCTAACAACTATGGCAGCCTTCACTCCCATGCTAGGACTCAGCGGCGTTAGCGGTAAAATATGGCCGAACATTCCATTAGTAGTCATCCCCGTATTATTCTTTTCCCTCATCCAGTCAAAACTAGTTCTTCCAGCCCACGCTGCATTTCTAAAACCCATGGATCACAGTAGACCTGTCGGGTTCCTAACTAAACTGCAGCGCAGGATTGCCTATGGTATGGAATGGTTCATAGAGCACTACTACAAGCCCGCCCTGGCTGTCTGCTTACGCTGGAGGTATGTAGTTTGGGCGTCATTTATTGCCATGCTCATCGTCGTCATGGGAATCGTATCTAGCGGTCGTGTTCCATTCGTGTTCATGCCTAAAGTTGAAGGGGAAGTAGTATCAGCAAAACTCGTGATGCCAGTAGGAATAGAGTTCGGAGTCACAGAGAACGTCATCATACGTATGCAAAATGCAGCTGACCGAATCGGCGAAAAGATGAAAGATAAGCAAGGCAACCCGATCATCAAACACCTCCTATCCAGCTCAGGTACTCAGCCATTCAAAACAGGATTCGGATTCGGTAATGACTCAGTCAGCAGTCACATAGGAGAGGTCACGCTACAGCTCTGCCCAGCATCAGAGCGCGACTACAGCTCCGCCCAGATCATCAACGCCTGGCGAGAAGAAATAGGTATGGTCCCAGGCGTGGTAGAGTTATCATTCAAAGAAGAAACAGGCTCAGGAGGGAACGCCATCGACATAGAAATAGCCGGAGACAGTCTTGAAGAATTAGAAAAAGCCGCTAATTACCTAACCAATGAGCTAGCTAAAATGGAAGGTGTCAAAGATATCAACACCGACCGTAGACCAGGAAAATACGAAATCGTCTATGACCAGGACAGTATCACTGAACTCGGTAAAGCCAGAGGGTTTACACTGCGCAGTATTTCCACTCAGATTCGAGCCATCTTTGCAGGTATCGAGGTCCAGCGCATCCAACGAGGTAGGGATGAGGTGAAAGTCCTGGTCCGATACCCAGAAGAAGACAGGAAATCTCTACTCACCCTTAACGACATAAAACTAACCGCCCCAAATGGCGACCAGATCCCGATCAATCAAGTGATCAATGGAAGAGCTGATAGGGGACTTTCATCGATCAAACGAGTTGACGGCAGGCGTGCTATCAAAATAGCCGCAGACGTAAACCGAGATGTAGCCAATGCAAAAACCGTGGCAGACACCTTCACCAGCGAGCACCTCGATATATTAGCGACCAAGTTCAATGGAATTACTTGGGATTACCTCGGTGAACAAAAAGACCAGAACGACAGTATTGGAGAAATGTTTGTCAAGTTCCTCTTCGCTCTACTCATCATCTACATCCTCATGGCTATCCCGCTAGGCTCCTACATCCAGCCACTCATCGTAATGAGCGTAATCCCATTCGGAATGGTTGGAGCCGTCCTCGGTCACATGCTCTTAGGTATGGAGCTAAGCATCATGTCACTCTGCGGAATAGTGGCCCTAGCAGGTGTAGTGGTGAATGACTCACTCGTCCTTGTAGACTACGTAAACCGCCAGAGAGAAAAGGGGATGTCAGCCAAAGAAGCCGCATGGACAGCTGGAGCCAGAAGATTTAGACCAATCTTGCTTACTTCATTGACCACCTTTGCAGGACTGATGCCAATGCTGACAGAGACGGATATGCAGGCGAGATTTCTGATCCCGATGGCAGTCTCATTAGGCTTCGGAATACTCTTCGCCACAGCTATCACTCTGATCCTAGTCCCTAGCGTCTACATCATGTTAGAAGACGTGAAATCTTTATTCTCTCGCAAATCAGGCGAGACTTGATATTCTAAATCCTCATTATAACAACTAAACATTAACCAACCATAACCCTCCAAATTATGAAAAAAATAACAACCGTCCTTACCGCTTCTGTAGTCTTATTATTATCGAGTTGCGGTCATATTTTCACCAAAAGTAACACCTATGACACCAGCGCATCTGTAACTGTCAATGGCGCAAAAGTTTCCAGCGGAGTAAAACCCGAAGGTGGTAAAGCAGGCTTCAGTGTGTCTGCTATGGTCTACATGGCAGGCTCTGCTAAATTAGAAGGTCCATTTAAATGGAGAATCGAAGCAGAAGGTAAATCTGACGAGCATGTATCCATGGTCGTCCACAGATTAAAAGTAGAAACTTCCAAGACTAAGCGTAATGAATGGTATAATAAGAAGAAGTTAGGCTATAAAACTAAGTTTGTCAGCTACAAGAAAGAAGCGGGCAAATCATTCGCAGTCTTCCAAGTTCCGGGGCTGCTTAAAGTATACCCTGAAAAAGACGGTAATATAGCGATCATAGCTGACATCACAGTGACTACTAAAAAGCGTTCAGAAAGAAAACTCGTAAAGTTCTCCCTGTTGGCAGAACAAGACAAGAAAGATAAAGAGTTCCTCTTCTTCCCAGCAGAAATCGTCAATAGCTTCGGCCAGCGAGACCCGAGAGAATGGAAAATGAGCGATAACTGGTAGCCAAGACCACGTCGCGCTGAAATATAGATACTAGGTGAATCAGAATAGGAACTAAGGATTCCAAACTGGGCATTCTTAAATTCAGCGCTACCTAACTCAAATCATCGATTTGCCCATCTTTATACTTGCATCTCCCAGCTACTCGGGATAATTCATCAGCGAACTCCTAGAGATTAAGGGGCATTAGCTCAATTGGTAGAGCGTCTGCATGGCATGCAGAAGGTCAACGGTTCGATTCCGTTATGCTCCACCATTTTCTTCTTAACCGATATGACGATGTTTTTAAGTTTACCAAAGCGTTAAGGATTTCCCACATCTGATAGACGAATTATTAAATGAAAAAATAGTTGTTTAATCTTTCCCAGTCAAACTTTTCAGATAAAATATTCAAAGTAAAATCATGATAGAAGGCATAGAATTAGCAAAAGCGTGTGCATTAGCAGCAGACGAAAACAAGGCAGAAAATATACGTGTTATGGATGTAAGGGGACTCTCTCCGCTTACAGACTTCATCGTAGTCTGCTCCGGAACATCCATGCCACACCTCAAGGCAATCCTACGTGATGTAGATGGTCACGTGGCTGAAAAGCATCAAGCATCTCCTCACGAGTCAGAAGGGAAAGCAGAAGCTCGCTGGGTAGTCCTAGATTATATAGATGTCATGGTTCACATCATGCTAGAAGATATGAGAGAGCTATACGCACTAGAAGACCTCTGGGGTGACGCTACTAATGTCGAGTGGCAGACTGAAGCCGCATCATAGAGAAATGAATAATATATTACTAATCTCTAGCTTCCTAGCTACAGGCGCTGCCTGGGGTATGGCTTGGCTAGGGGGATTTGGTGTATTAAAGAAAGACATGGGTAGCGCACCATTATTAAAGATGGTCTCCCTTGTATTTACTGTAGCAGGATCCATTTTCGCTAGCTATGTAGTTTACGACCTCTACGGTACATACAGTGTTGGGACAGAGGAAGAAAAAGCATTGTTTAAGTCAGGGTTCACAGGAAAAGATTTTGTCAAAAACACTGGAGGACTTCTAATCCATCTGTCCCCAGTAGTTCTCATCCTTCCAGCATTTAGGAAATCTAGAGTGATATGTGCAGTCGCAGGTATCTGCTATATCCTACTCCCGTTTTACAACCGCATTATCGAAAAATTAGGCGTTTAGGAAACACTGTGTAGCTAAAGGTAAACCTTATTTAATTTGTATTGTGACTTGAGTTGTTAGTAATCCTGTCGTAGCTAATGAGCATAAAGATATGAGCACTACTACCCAGTTACCCGACTCTTCTGGCCACTTCGGCACCTATGGAGGCATGTTCGTGCCTGAAACTCTGATGGCGCCTTTACAGGAGCTAGCAGAAATCTATGAGAAAACCAAAAGCGATCCAGTATTCCAAGCTGAACTCAATGATCTACTCAAGAATTACTGCGGTCGCCCAACCCCACTCTATTTCGCACAGCGCTGGACAGAAAAACTAGGTGGAGCTAAAATCTATCTCAAGCGTGAAGACCTTCTCCACACAGGAGCACATAAGATCAATAACGCACTCGGTCAAATCCTGCTAGCCAAGAAAATCGGCAAGAAACGTATCATTGCAGAGACAGGGGCAGGGCAACACGGAGTTGCTACAGCAACAGTCTGCGCTAGATTCGGGATGGAATGTATAGTCTACATGGGAGCAGTAGACATGGAACGTCAGGCGCCTAACGTCGCTAGAATGAAACTTCTAGGAGCAGAGGTTCGAGCAGTAACATCTGGGCAGGCTACTCTCAAAGATGCAGTCAACGAAGCAATGCGCGACTGGGTCGGCACAGTGGACCACACCCACTACATTCTCGGCTCAGCGCTAGGTTCACATCCATTCCCAATGATGGTTAGAGATTTCCATCGCGTAATAGGGCTTGAAGCCAGAGAGCAAATCTTAGAAAGAGAAGGTAAGCTCCCAAACCTCTTAGTCGCCTGTGTAGGAGGTGGATCCAATGCGATCGGACTTTTTCACCCATTCATTGACGATGAATCAGTGGCTCTCATGGGAGTCGAAGCAGGGGGCGATGGTATCGTCCCTGAACGTCACGCAGCCAGATTCCAAGGTGGTAAACTAGGAGTTCTTCAAGGCACTAAAACATGGTTACTAGCTAATGATGACGGACAGATAGAACTCACACACTCCATCAGTGCTGGTCTCGACTACGCAGCTGTAGGACCAGAACACGCATATCTCAAAGACATCGGAAGAGCAGACTATAGCTACTCCACTGACGATGAAGCCCTAGCAGCTTTCCAAGATCTAGCATACAACGAGGGAATCATCCCAGCCTTAGAAAGCTCACACGCACTAGCTTATGTAAATAAAGTAGCAGGTGACATGCCTAAGGATTCCATCATAATCATCAATCTTTCTGGACGTGGCGACAAAGATATGGAGCAAGCTATGAAGTATCTCAAGCTATAGAATATAGACTAGATAAATAAGTTCGGCGTCGGCGTAGATAAAACTGCTCCTTAAATATGAGAATAGTTATTCAATCTTCATAAGTGGGGGGAGTCTTTGATACAATGATAGTTCAGCGACATTTCGATGCAGTGAGATAGTTTGTAAAGATCGGGATTACTAGATAAGTCTAATTGAATCGCTCTATTTCCTTCATAATTAAAGTCAGGATATAATTCGCGGAAAGTGCTTATAAGCTTTGTCTGGCAATGGAAAAGTAATCTGTAGTTATAAGGATCGTTATCTTTTCAGTTGATGCGCAGAGTAGATCCCTCTGGGCAGACATAACTTGGTTCACCCCACTTCAGAGTTTCCTCTAATACTTTCTCAACTCCCATACTTTGAGCAGTGGTGAAAATTAGATCTCGAAGAGCTAGCATAGGTGCCCTAACATTTTCAGGATAAGAATTGAACACTTCTTGAACGGATGGATTTGAAAAGAGTATCATTTACTTTGAGATCTAGCCCAGCGCCCATTCATCAGGAATGATCTACGAGAGAGTGAATTTGCTTTAAGGTTTAAGGTGTAGATAAAGAATCTAATATAATTCAAATTTCATCTACCCTTAATTTTAGATGGTTTCGATGTGGATAAGGCAAGTTGAAATCAATAGCAAGAGGGTTATGTAACTACTAAGTATGCGGATTATATTTTTTTGTATCGTGTGCTTGCCATAATGTACGAACTTGTCATCATAATTAATGTAATAGATCATTCCTACATCTAAATACCTTTTGAAATCTATATTTAATTTAAACTTACATCTATGAGCGAACAAACACAGGAGATTCAAGAAGCTGAGCTAACTCCAAAACATAAGACACTATGGCTGAAAGCAATTAGTGCCGTGGAACTACAAAATCACAGTTATGCGATTAGTCTATGCCAAGCTATTCTTAAAGATGCACCAGGATTCGTAGAGGCTCGTAGACTAGCGCGTAAGTGTGCTGTCAAAGTGAACGCAGGATCTAACAAAAAGAAGGGCAACGCTCTTACTCAGATGATATCTGGCGGTTTTTCGGGCTCGAAATTACAAAGCCAATCTAAGAAAGAGCCTCTAGCTGCCCTAGTAGGTTTGGAAAAGGAATTAGCTGGTGACCCTTATAATGATCAGCTCAATGACATACTTTTTGACACCGCAATGCGTCTCAATCTTCAAGAAACTGCTACTTATGCACTCGAGACTGTGCGCAAAGGGGGGGGCGGAAATACTAAGCTACTCCACAAGTTAGCTGAATACTACCTAGCACGTAATATTCCAGGTAAAGCTGCGGATGTATATGCTGATATTGTGAAGTTCGACAGTACTGATATTTACGCGGTAAAAGGTCAGAAAGACGCTACTGCTAGAGCATCTATGCTGAAGGATAAGTGGAATGATAATTCTTCTATATCAGATGTAACAAAAGACAAAGATGGCAATGCTGCCGCTGATGAAGATGAGCGCACAGCGATGACGAGAGACCAGATGAAGGAAAAGCTGACCAGACTAATGGAACTCTATAATCAGGATCAAAATAATCTTAATACCGTAAAGCAGATCGCTCGTATCTACGAAGATCTAGAATACTGGCCAGACTCATACGTGTTCTATAACTGGGCTTACGAGTGTAGTAATAAAGATGTCACACTTAAGAATAAAGCAGAGCAGATGAAGAATAAAGCTGCTGATGAGACTGTTAAAGAACTAGAAGCTCAACTAGCAGCAGATCCTGATAACACGGAACTTCAAACCCAGCTTGCTAAAATGAAAAAAGACCGCTCAGCTGAGTCGGTCACGAATGCTCAAGCTAGAGTGGATCAAAACCCAACTGACCCACAGCTAAGATTTGATCTTGGTAACGCACTCTTTCAATCGGGAGACTATAACGGAGCCATTCCGCATCTTCAGCAGGCTAAACGTAACCCACACATCAGAACTCGCGTCCTACTTACACTCGGACGTGCATTCGATGCCAAAGGAATGTATGACCTAGCTTTAGGACAGCTAAAGGAAGCTCTTGCAGACCTTCATGGCATGGATGGAACTAAGAAAGAATTACTCTACGAAATGGGTCTTATTGCCACCAAGATGGATGATAAAGTAGCTGCACTAGATAGCTTTAAACAGATCTACGAGGTCGACTACGGGTACCGTGATGTCGCTCAGCGCGTCGAGCAGTCATACGACGCTTAAGCCTAGATCAAAATATTATTTCAAACGGGTTCTTTTTAGAACCCGTTTTTATTTACCATGAAAAATACCTTCTATAATAGCTTCGATATTGAGCGCCTGAATACAGAGGATATAAATGAAACGTATCGCTCAGTCTTTCAGGTAGACCGAGACCGCGTTCTGCATACCCCTACTTTCCGTTCATTACAGAGCAAGACGCAGGTATTCTGGAGTGGCGAATATGATTTTTACAGAACACGTTTAACTCACTCGCTTGAAGTGGCTCAAATAGGGCGTTCGATCTGTAATTATCTCAACACTAGGAGTAAAATACTCAGTGATGAGTATTTCATCGATTCTGATCTAGTGGAAGCTGCCTGCCTCTCACACGATCTAGGGCATCCACCATTTGGACATGCTGGGGAGAGAACGCTAAATCGACTAATGATGGATCATGGCGGCTTCGAGGGTAATGCTCAGACGCTACGTCTCCTTACTGAACGAATCTTCAGTGCTAGCAAGACAGGCATGAATCCTAGCCGAGCATTCGTAGACTCCATTCTCAAATACAAGACCCTTTGGTCAGAACTAGTCCATAAAGACGGCAAGAAACCAAAGAATCATTTCCTCTATGATGAGCAGTCTAAGTATTTGGATTGGGTGAATGGTGGACGAGATTTCCCAATCGATTACCTCCCAGGTAAAGAACGCGATGCCTTTAGCTCGATAGAATGTCAGATCATGGACTGGGCTGACGATACCGCCTATTCTCTGAATGATCTAGCAGACAGTGTTAGAGCTGGCTTCCTGACTATCGAAAGAGTAGAAAACTGGGCAGAAGAAAATGGCTGTGGCATGGAAAGAGGATCCCCTATAGGTGACCTACTACGCTCCATCAGAGGAAACCGTGTAGAGCTAATGGTTGGAAACCGCATCGGCAGATACATCCAGAGTGTTAAAATCGAAGAAGACGTGAACTTCATGAGCGATGTCTCTAATCGCTATAAATACAAACTTGTAGTAGAAGAAGGAGTCATCTCAGAGACCAGCGAATTCAAAAAACTAGCCTACGATCTCGTATTCAAATCACCTGAGCTAAATCAGCTAGAACACAAAGGAGATCACTTGCTGAGTAAACTTTGGCAGATACTCGGAGAGAACAAGAACGAATACTACCTCCTCCCAGAAGACATCTACGCAGAAATGAAGGGAGCCCCAGATGAAACAGTCAGAAACCGACTCCTCTGCGACTACCTAGCCAACCTAACCGACGGCTCAGCAACTAGACTATATAAACGCCTAATGGTGCCTGATTTTGGTTCTATTGGGGATTTGATGGGGTAGAATATAGAGCAAATCTGAATAGCTGGATTTCCGCTCTAATTAATTTATGTTTTCTGGTTGGCTTGTTAGAGGTGATTGAATCATAATTTAAAGTTGCAGTTTAAATACTATCAACACTATGAAAATTAAAAACAATTAATCTTTTAAACAAGCGTCTTGGTATAATTTTGCAGTGGTATACAAAAATATCTATTCAGCATGAAGCTCTTAACTTAGAGTATATAGAAGTTCGGGGTAGGGACTTTCATGCACGTAAATTTTGGCCTGGAGAAGAAATCTATCTTGAAACATAGTGGGAAATGACCTTCCACTTCACCCTCACATTATAAGCTATGTTCCATAAATTATGTAATTATATACATTTTTTAATATGCCTACAATCTTTGGCACTCTCTCAAGAGCGAGTTGAGCTAGGCAATGAAAAAAAATGACTCTAGAAGATGTTTATGCTGCAGGTTTGCGACCCCCTTCAGTTCATCCATCTGATGAGGGAGATATTAGGGTTTGGGAGAGAAAGAAGCTCACGCTCATTTTTGATGAGTTTCGCTATGATATGGATACCGAGCAGATATCATTTGGAATGTATGATGATAAGTAGCTTTCTAAGCTCTATATCACATTTAAGGCATGGAATAAAAGGGTTTTATCTGGAGAGACAGGAAATAGAGAAACAATTATTCCCAAAGAGCGTTTAGGTATAATCATACCAAAGAATCTTCCTGCAGTTGTCCCTACTAAATTGAATGAAACTCCTCCTGACAAAACATCTACACCAACTAAATTTGAACACTCACCCTCATTGAACCATAATTTCATTATTTGTGGACTCTTGATTTTGGGGCTTGTGATTGCGTTAGTAATTAAAGTGACTAGGTCAACAAAGTAATATTATTACATTTAATTCTATAGAGGTAGAAAACGAGCTTGAGAATAATGAGAGAATCGGATGACCCTGTCGGAAGAGCAGAGTAAAAAAGGTTCCAAAGCAACAGAGAAAAACTAAGGTAAAGATGGACAGTGATCAAATTTTTGTCAACGCGACGAATTTCTGTTGAGTGAATTTTGCTTCATAGAATTATTGTATAGAGAAAGGTTTAAGATTGTTTTGATATATTGGCTTATCTTGCTTAGAACCATCTTGTAGATGAGCGATGTAGTAAAACAGCCTCTGGATGCTCTTAAGGAACATTTTGGCTTCGACGGATTTCTGGATGGTCAGGATGAGGTCGTGCAGAAGATTCTGGATGGGAATGATGGGCTGGTGGTGATGCCTACGGGTGGTGGTAAGTCGCTTTGTTATCAGTTGCCTGCGATGTGCTTTTCTGGGGTGACGCTGGTGGTGAGTCCTTTGATCGCTCTGATGAAGGATCAGGTGGATGCGCTGGAGGCAAAGGGGATTCCTGCGATTATGATCAATTCTTCTCTTAGTCCTAGTGAACAGAGAGAGCGTATTTCACGGATGCGTAGGGGAGAATATAAGTTAGTCTATGTCGCTCCTGAGCGCTTTCGCTCGGATTTCTTTGTGAATGCGATTAAGGAGGTTGATATTTCGCTTTTTGCTGTAGATGAGGCTCACTGTCTTAGCCAGTGGGGGCATGATTTTAGACCTGATTACATGCGTTTAGGTCAGGCTTTGGAGCGTATTGGTAATCCTCAGTGCATAGCTCTCACAGCTACTGCTACTTCAGTTGTTAGACAGGATATTTTGACGGTTCTGAAATTGCGGAATCCTTTTGAGATGGTTAGCGGCTTTGCTCGCCCAAATCTATCACTAGCGATCACTGCTACTCAGAAACACACTTTAAAATACAAGCGTATCCGTGAGATCGTAGCGCAGCATAAGACTGGGATTATCTATTGCGCTACTAGAAAACGTGTCGAGGAAGCGGCTGAGATGCTGTTTGACTGGGGAGTGAACTGTATCGGTTATCATGGTGGGATGAGCGATGTTGAGCGTGAGAACACTCAGAATAAGTTCATTAATAAAGAAGTCGATGTTGCCATTGCCACGAATGCGTTTGGTATGGGAATTGATCGATCTGATGTTCGATTTGTGATCCATTTCGAGATTCCAGGTAGTGTGGAAGCTTACTATCAGGAGGCGGGCAGAGCTGGTCGCGATGGGGAGGCTGCTGTGTGCGAACTTTTCTTCAACTACGCTGACACTCGAACCCAAGAATTCTTTATCGAGGGTGTGAATCCTAGCTATAAGGACATCTGCGCCATTTATCAGTATCTTCTCAATCAAGCTAATAGAGAGTTCGAGGTAGTGCAGACTCTAGATGGAATTAAAGAAGGTGCGGAGGTCAAGAATGGCATGGCGGTGGGGAGTGCTCTCGGTGTGTTAGCTAGAAACAGACTTATCGAGCGTTACGATATCGCTGGTTCCAGAATGAGAGGGACTCGACTACTCCAGCCAGATATCCTCACATCGCAGATCCCGATAGATCGTGCTGCTCTGGAAGAGAAAAACAGCCGTGATACTGAGAAGCTTAACTCGATGATAGAGATGTGTTACTCTCGTCAATGTCGCCAGCAATGGATCATGGAATACTTCGGCGAAGAGAATCCGGCTCCATGCGGGAGTTGCGATGTTTGCCAAAGCCAGTTCGGCGGTGATGCTAGAGAAGGAAGCGATGTAGAGATACTCCAAGTCCGAAAAGCTCTTAGTGGTGTTGCTAGAATGAGCAATCAAGTCGGAGGCAAGTGGGAAGGAAAGTTCGGTAGAGGGAAGATCGTCCAAATGCTCATGGGTAGCCGTTCGCAAGATATCCTGAAAGGTAGATTAGACACTCTCAGTACTTATGGATTACTCAAAGAACTCGGCACAGCCTATCTAAATGAACTTTTCAAGTATCTTCATGATGGTGGACTTATTTTCACCCAGAAAGGAGAGTATCCGCTCGTCACACTCACACCATTAGGGGATAAAGTAATGCATGGGAAAAGTGTGTTCCGCATGGCTTGGCCGAATAAGGTGCGCAATGATAGTCCGGTAAAGGAAGGACTAGACGTAGAGATAGAGGAACTCGGATTTGACCCTAAGCTATACGCTGCTCTCAAGGATCTTCGAGCAGATATAGCGAAAGCTCAGAAAGTTCCACCTTATGTAGTATTCTCTAACAAAACGCTAGAATACTTCACCAGACTCCGCCCGAACTCTGCAGAGGCTGGGATGAGAATTAAGGGTGTAGGGGAGGCGAAAGCTGCTCAGTATCTGGAATCCTTTATCGGAGTGATCAATGAATTTCAAAGTTAATAGCATGGCAGGGTAGCTTCCGCTAAAAGGAGAGTTTTTGTTAGAAAGGTTGATTCCAATGTCATGGTTGTCAATATTAGTTAGTTGATAGATCACGTTTAATAAAACACATCTAAAACCTTAGCGTCAGGAATAATTATCTCTGACTTAAAAGCACATTTAATGAGGGTTTCAGTACCGTTAAGAAAAACGAGTAAGCCAGATTAAGTAATCGTTTTGAAATTAGACACAATCTTATCTTGCCAGGTCCACATTTTAGGCTATAACATCGAACTCCTCTCTTGATGAAAGTTATTTGAGGACAAGACGCTTGCGCCTGTGGATAGAAATCGATTTCTAGCCTGAGTCGCATAAAATTTCAATTAATACAAAGAAGACAAATCGCATGAATCCAGATAGAGCGACATTAAATTTCCTAAATAGCTTTCCAGAGGAAGCTCGTAACCGTGGTGATGATCTCCAGCAAGACGGAGCAGTCACCCAGATTTTCGGTAACCATCTATTTATCCAAGGAAGAGTAGAGGACAAGACAGGTGTTTACAGAACAAGTCTCAGGCTCCAGGGTAATCGTTGGTTCGGTAGCTGCACAGCTGATGACGATACTATTGCCGGTGCTTGTATGTATGCGACCATGATGGAGCGTATGCACCGTGGCGAAGACCTACCTGAGTCACCAAATGAATTTGACGATACACCAGTGATCGACCTTATCGAGGAAAAACTAGATCGTGAACTGGATGACAAGGAAGCCGATTTTGTAACTAAAGTTGAGAAACGCTATCGTAGATACGTGATCGAAGGAGAAATCCACGATCACGACATGGTGCGGCTGAACCCACGTTGGGACATAGTCAGTTATGAGCCACTAGAGCTTTGGCCAATACCTCCAGGCGATATTATCGAATTTTGGAATTACCTAGCTTACGCATTTTACAAGAAGAAGCTTCCATACCCAGATTTCATGGCTGCTATTACTGATCTCAAGTCCGTGCAGAAGAAGATGCAGGACTGGGAGAAGGAACGTGAAGTCGCAGAATGGTATGACCGCATTGAACTAGTCAATGATCGTCCACCACAGGAAAAGCCTCTTACCGTGCAATTCCGTATCGTTTCCACAATTAATGAAGCTCGCGTAGAGGTGAAGGAAGGTGAGAACGCTTGGTTACAACTTCGCGAGAAGAACGATATCGAGCGCCTTTTAGGACTCTTTGAAATGGCTGCTCTCCGTATGGATGCACCAGGACAGGTGATCTGGGAGCATTTCCTAGCATTTTATAGCAAAGAAGGTGCCTCAACAATGGATCTCGATACTGAAGAGGCATGCCGCTTCATGAACCGCCTTTTCCGCCAGAAGGCGCTCAAAGGATATATCGTCAACCTCGATGAAAGAGTTTACAAAGTCTCAACTAGTAAGATTAGCTGGATCTGTGAAGATGATCCTTACCACCCAGACGCATTCGCTCTTCAGTTAGTTACTAAAGAAGGCGAAAACGTATCTCACTCAGTGAGATTACTTCCTGGTCGTGAAGAACTTTACCAGTCAGATGAGACTGTATTCCCTGGGCCAGCTAGATGGCTCAATGACACTGAAGTCATGCCACGTTATATGATCCCTAAAGAGGTCATAGACAGTCTAGAAGGTGTAGAGTTTCTTCGCAAAGTGGGAGCCAAGTTACCTGATTCTCTTAAAAAACGTGTAGTAGATCTCGATCTTTATCCACGTTTCCAGATGCGCATCGAGCAGGGGCTTACTGCTGCTGAGACTGAGCACCTTGTAATCGATATCAAAGCACTCGAAAAGAAAGATCGCCGCACAGAGAAGCTTATTAAAGATGGTTGGGAGCTAGTTGAACAAAAGCCGGTCAAAGGTAAGCAACTGCTGCGCTTCGCCCGTGAAGATCTCTATCCTGTGCCTGGATTACTCAGTGAAATGGGGCTTACTTATGATGAGAAATTAGATGAATTTAAGACACGCGTTACCAAGCTCTTTCCAGAGAAGTTCTCTGAGTGGGCGAAGGCGATGCCGAAGTCAGTCGAAGTCGAAATGGACTTCAAACTGAAGACACTCTTAGCAGACCCAGTGTCAGCTGCTGTTAGATTCGAGGTGGTGAATCAGGATATTGACTGGTTTGACCTACGTATCGTGATCGATGTGGAAGGTGTGAACTTAACTAAAGCTCAGATCCGTCAGCTAGTAGCAGCTCGTGGTGGCTACGTCCGTATGGAAGATGGTGGCTGGATGAGACTAGAAATAAAGCTAGACGACGACCAACGCGATGCAGTGACAAGACTCGGGTTAGATCCATTCGATCTCTCTGGTGAAACTCACCGCATGCACGCACTCCAGCTAGCAGACCCGAAAGCTGCAGAGGTGTTCGATCCGAAAGCGTGGAAGCGCATCAAGGACACAGCGAAAGATATCCAAGTGGACATCGACGCTCCGGTCCCAGATGGTCTCCAGGCAACACTTCGCCCTTATCAGGTAGAAGGCTTCCGTTTCCTAGCTTACCTCGCTGTGAACCGCTTCGGTGGTATTCTTGCGGATGACATGGGTCTAGGTAAAACGATTCAGTCACTCACTTACATTCTCTGGCTTCGTCTGGAAAATACGAAGGAGAAAAATTCTCACAACAAACCAGCTCTCGTTGTCTGTCCTAAGTCAGTGCTCGACGTCTGGGCTACTGAAGCGGAGAAATTTGCTCCAGAACTCAGAGTCCGTGTTCTGCGCACCAGAGACGATCTCGATATCGACCAAGCTCAGAATGAACTTGATCTTGTAGTTCTCAACTACGCCCAACTTCGTGTATGTGGAGAAGACCTCAATACAATCAAATGGCTCACCGTCATTCTTGATGAGGGTCAACAAATCAAGAACCCAGACTCAAAGGCAGCCAAGGCAGCTCGCGAGCTTAATGCTACCAATAGACTGGTCCTTACAGGTACTCCGATTGAGAACCGTCTGATGGACATGTGGTCGCTTATGGCGTTCGCAATGCCTGGTGTTCTTGGATCTAAGGCTTACTTCAAGAAGAGATTCGATAAGCGTAAAGATCCATCATCACAGCAGAGACTCGCATCGAGACTTCGCCCATTCCTACTCAGAAGAACTAAGCTTCAAGTGGCTAAAGATCTTCCACCAAGAACAGAGGAAGAAGTATTCGCTGTCATGGAAGGAATCCAAGCAGAACTCTATAAGAACGAGCTCAAGCGTATTCAGAAAGCACTTCTTGGTGTTGACTCTGATGAGGCAGTGAAGAAGAACTCATTCGCGATCCTTCAGGGTCTCATGAGACTCCGTCAGATCTGTTGTCACCCAGGTCTAATCGACCCGAAGTTCCTCAAGGAAGAAAGTGCGAAGATGACTGCACTGTTCTATCTACTCGATCAACTACGCGAAGAGAATCACAAGGTGCTCGTGTTCTC
Source organism: uncultured Rubritalea sp. (assembly GCA_937923145.1). Classification (GTDB taxonomy): domain Bacteria; phylum Verrucomicrobiota; class Verrucomicrobiia; order Verrucomicrobiales; family Akkermansiaceae; genus Rubritalea. The sequence continues at coordinate 24,359 of CALAJT010000034.1, forward strand.
ACAGTTCGTATCCATGCTCGATATTATCAAGGCACGCCTTGAGACAGAAAGCAGAGCTTACAACTACCTCACAGGACAGACTAAAGACCGTAAGGGAGAGATCGAGAAGTTCCAGACTACGAAAGATCCATCAGTCTTCATGCTCTCACTCAAAGCGGGTGGAGCTGGTCTTAACCTCACCTCAGCTTCCTACGTAATCCTCTACGATCCATGGTGGAACCCTGCGGTTGAGAATCAGGCGATTGACAGAACGCACCGTATTGGACAGAAGAACAAGGTTATCGCTTACCGCCTCCTCACACGAGACACAGTGGAAGAGAAAATCCGAGTTCTCCAGCACCAGAAGACCGCACTTGTTACCAACGTCTTAGGAGACGAAGGATTCGCAAGCAACCTTGAAATGGAAGACCTAGAGTTTATCTTAGGTAGCCATTCAGAAGGTCTGGACGAAGCGTAATTTAAAAGCTCAGGTCTAACAATTTTAAGGCTCTCTGAATGTATGTTCAGAGAGCTTTTTTTTAATTCGGATGTTAAGAGCTGGTTAAAGTCCCGCTGTGCCTCCAGCACGGTAATAAAATGAGTAATACAGTTCATAGGGCTGTAGCTCCTGCGCTTTGAAGCCTATCTCCCTTCAGGAAAGCTGTGGTTGTGATATTCGAATTCTAGTAGGAGTTTGGGCTGGTTGAGTTGCAGATTTACAATTATACGATCATTAAGAACTGAAATGACGCTCTGGTTATTCTATTTAAACATTACATTCAGAGCCTTAAATTCACATAAAAGCCCTTGATGTGAATTTCACTCCTGAAGGGAGTATAGTTTCAAAGCCATGGGTTTTAACTCATGGAACGATTACAAAAATCCAGCCTGTTCTGAAGGCACGGAGGAATGGTCCTTAAGCTTGTTTTAATATTCTGAACAAACGAAATAGGATAATTGCAACGCAACATATTGCAATTATGAGAGGTGGATAGCCTGTGTATTTGTTTGGGAAGAGAACGGATACAGAGTGATTAGTAGGTTTGTAATAAATTTTGCGTTCTGTTGGTTCGTTTTTCACAGACTCAGATTGATTGTGGATCTCTGCGGTTAGCTCTTTTGATCCATTTGGCGAAACTACAGATCCTTCATATTTTCTACCTTCAACGGTATAGCTATATCGAGCGGCGGAAGCTCCTGATCTAAATGCATTTCTCCCAGCTTCACTATCAGTGAATGTGGTATACCCTTCATCCTCTATTTTAAAATCCTCAGCTACTACATAATTCCATTTTTCGACATCGGAATAGAGTTGTCTATCATATACATAGATACCTATTGAGAAGATAAATATAACGTAAATTAAGAAGCGAGATACTGGGATGAGAATAGGCGAAAGCTTCCCGAAGAGACTTACTTTGTCATTCTCTGCCATTAGTTATTTTATGACTTTAACGTTGAATCAACTATATTAGCTCTAGCTCCAGGGATCGGCAGATCACTTGGCTTCAGCTCTAGCTCAGCAGTTCCGCGTAGATCCGCTTCGATATCATCTAGAACATCTAGCTCAGGGCGGAAGTCTGCTGCATGGTAGGAAGAGCGAACTAGTGGTCCACTCGCTACATGACGGAATCCTTTATCCAGAGCGATCTGCTTCAACTCATCAAAATATTCAGGCTTGAGGTATTCAACTACTGGTAAGTGACGTGGTGTCGGGCGGAGATATTGTCCCATCGTAAGCACTGTCACATTATGATCAAGTAGATCATCCATAGCCTTGAGAATCTCTTCGTGAGTTTCTCCTAGACCTAACATGATACCGCTTTTGACAGAAACTTTACCATTTACCATCTCGCCAGCTTTTTTCAGCACAGCGAGTGAACGCCAGTATTTAGCTCGGCTACGCACAAGTGGCGTAAGACGTTCCACGGTTTCGATATTGTGATTAAAGATATGTGGACGTGCATCCATACACATTTGTAGAGCCCAGTCGCGATCATTGAAATCAGGTACCAAGACCTCGATAATGATCCCAGGGTTTGCTTCACGAACAGCAGTGATAGTATGATTGAAATGTTCAGCACCGCCGTCCTTAAGATCATCACGGGCAACAGCTGTAATCACGACGTGTTTGAGCTTCATGCGCTTAGTAGCTTCTGCCACGCGAGTAGGCTCGTCTGCTTCCAGAGCGTCAGGCTTAGCAGTCTTCACTGCACAGAATCCACAAGCACGGGTGCATTTCTCACCTGCGATCATGAATGTAGCAGTCCCTTGACCCCAGCATTCCCAACGGTTAGGGCACTGAGCTTCTTCACAGACAGTCACCAGATTGAGATCCTTAATCATCGACTTAGTATCCCAGAAAACAGGGTTGTTAGGTAATCTGACCTTAATCCACGACGGCTTCTTATCCGTGTGGAGTGTAGGGTCCATCTTCATTCTAGGTCCAGCGCAGCTCATGTCGGAAAACTAATAGAGGTTCGGTTAAAAAGAAAGGCAAATTTTCTCTAGTGACTAGTCTGATCGGAATACTATAAATGACTTATGAAATAGCTCATATTATTTATCACTTTTGGAGTGGCTTAAGTGATAATTTGTCTTGTTGAAGATGAGTTTGAAAGGTCATGTAATCTCTAAATAAAGTAATGTGGAATATAATTTTTCAGTGGGTCTTACTCAGTTCATGATAGCTACTAATCCTAATATTTCACCTGCTAGGATTATCTTAAGTGTGATCCAGATGAGGCGGTCGAGCTTCGTGACCGCTGAGAGGCTGTTGAGCCTGGATACCATATGAATAAGAAATATTGGAATAGGGTTTATATGGTAGATGAGTTACCGACTAAGTTAATTACCAAAATGGTAGATAGTTCTTATGTTAGTGGTTATGAGTTTTAAGAAGTTAGATAGTAAGCGGATTCTTGAGATGTTAGATTCTGATTAAATCTGGCATATTCTTCTATTGCACATTGCATTCTTTCACTGTAGATATCTAGGAATGTCAGCGGAAAATAACCACCAGATCGATCCTTTACTGAGGTTGCTCAGTAATAAAGCACGTTACACTCATAGAGAGTTAGCTGACTTGCTAGAGTTGTCTACTGAAGAAGTAAAATCTCGAATTGCAGAGCTGGAACAGAGTGGTACAATTCTCGGATACAAGACTGTGATAGACCCAGATCTATCTGGAGACACTGATGTAGCAGCATTTATCGAGGTAAAGCTGACTCCTGAACGTGGCGGTGGGTTTAACCGCCTAGCGATGCGTATCGCTAAATTTGACCAAGTGAAGTCCTGTCATCTTACTAGTGGGGGATTTGACCTGATCTTATTAGTTGAAGGTTCTGATCTACGAGAAGTAGCTAAATTTGTCTCTGAAAAGCTAAGCACGATCAATGGGGTGTTATCTAGTTCGACGCATTTCCGACTTAAGACATACAAGCAAAATGGATTCTTGTTTGAAGCAGAAGAATCAGAGGGACGACTTTCAGTAGCTCCATAACTATTATTCTAAATGGACTATACTTCTAAAATTTCTACCCAAGTAGCTGCTGTGCCACGCTCAGGAATCCGTGATTTCTTCGAACTAGTACAGGGTCGTGACGATGTGATTTCTCTCGGAGTAGGGGAGCCAGATTTTGCTACACCTTGGCATATTCGTGAAGCCGCTATCTATTCTTTAGAAAAAGGTCAGACTAGCTATACATCGAATCTAGGACTGCTCGATTTACGAAAGCGGATTAGCACTTATGTAAGTGATTTTTTCAAGGTCGATTATGACCCAGCTTCTGAAATATTGGTTTCTGTGGGAGTGAGTGAGGCAATTGATATTTCTTTACGTGCTTTACTGAATCCAGGCGATGAAGTGATTTACCACGAACCATGCTATGTGTCTTATAGCCCTAGCATCGTGATGGCGCACGGCACGGCTGTTTCAGTAGCGACTAGTGCTGAGGATGGATTTGCACTTAAAGCTGATAAACTCGCTGAGGTAATCACTCCTAAAAGCCGAGTGTTAATGCTTAATTTCCCTACTAACCCTACGGGAGCAATCGCCCCGTTAGAAGATTTAAAAGAAATCGCAGAGCTCTGTATTAGGCATGATCTGATCGTCCTAACAGATGAGATTTACAGTGAACTAATCTATGGCGACACCGAACATGTGTCTATCGCTTCGCTTCCTGGGATGAAAGAACGCTGTATCTTACTACACGGTTTTTCTAAGGCATTTGCGATGACTGGGTTTCGTCTAGGATATGCCTGTGCACCTGCTCCACTTATCGAGGCAATGATGAAAATCCACCAATACGCAATGCTTTGTGCCCCTATCATAAGTCAAATCGCAGCGATAGAAGCTCTAGAAAATGGAGCGAAGTCTGTGGAAATCATGAAGCAGGCATACCACGAGCGTCGTGACTATATGGTGAGGCGACTTAATGCTATGGGTATACATTGTCATCTACCAGGTGGAGCCTTTTACGTGTTCCCTGATATTAAAAAATTCGGTATGTCGAGTAAGGAATTCGCCATGAAACTTCTCGAAGAAACTGACGTTGCAGCAGTCCCTGGTGATGCTTTTGGTGCCAGTGGAGAGGGCTTCCTACGTTGTTGCTATGCCACTAGTATGGACCAGATAAAGGAAGCAATGAACCGAATGGAGAATTTCGTTAATGATTTGTCGTAATATGAATTTAAAAGAGATTAGAGAAAATAAAACTTACGCTCACGTAGTGCCTCTGGCATCTTTCATGGGCTTAAGTTTTCTCTTCACGATACTTTGTGAAAGTGGCTTTCTCTGGGAGCACGACATTGCCCCGTGGTGGAGACATTGGCCAGAGCATTGGTTCTATCCGATTCAGACTTTGATCTGTGGGGGGATGGTGGTCTTTTTCTGGAAGCACTATGAGTTAAAGTGGGATAAACGCATTATATTTGGCGCTATCCTGGGTGTGATAGGGATTGGCTTTTGGATTCTCCCGACTCATTTGTATACTGCTTTAGGCTATACAGAAGACACTGTGGGGTGGCTTAAGCATATTGGTTTTGAAGAGCGCACTAAAGGGTTCAACCCTGCTGATCTAGGGACAGAATCTGGTTATTGGATTTCGGTGATCTTTCGTTTTCTAAGAGCTGCTGTAGTGGTAGCTCTAGTAGAGGAAATTTTCTGGAGAGGATTCTTGATGCGTTTCTTGTTAGACATGGATCGTAATTATTGGAAAGTCCCTTTCGGTAAATTTAGTTGGCTTACTTATGGAGTCGTCACGCTAGCATTTGTATTTATTCACGCACCTGTAGATTACGCAGGGGCGGTAATCTATGGAACTCTTATGTATTGGGTAGCTGTAAGAACTAAGAGTTTAGCAGCCTGTATCGTGATGCATGGTGTATCGAATCTGCTCATGGGTCTTTACGCGTTACAATTCGGTAAATACGGATTATGGTAAGAATTCGTTAGTCGCAGTCAGTTTTAATTATGCCAGAAGAACCATTACCTACATTTTATGTCCCTACTCCTGAGGAGGTAGGTGCTTATCTACCTGATTATCAGATAGAAGGGATTCTGGGTTATGGTGGTATGGGAGCAGTGTATAAAGCGCATCAGACTTTTTTCAATCGCGATGTAGCTATTAAACTTTTACTTAGTAAGACATTTGGGGAGGAGGAGTTCTATCGGCAGTATCTAGCAGAAGCGCAGTCTATGTCTGTGCTAGATCATAAATACCTACTCAAGATCTACGACTACGGTGAGGTAGTGGGAATACCGTTTATCATTATAGAATATGTCCATGGACTCGAACTCTATGAGGCTATAGGAGCAGAAGGAGCGGAGCCGCTCTCTACAGCTCAGGTCATGATGAGAGTTTGTGAGGGGATGGCTCATGCGCACGAGGCAAATATTCTGCATCGGGATCTGAAACCTGAGAATATCCTCATAGATGCTTATGCTAACCCTAAGATAGCAGACTTTGGGCTAGCCCGTGATAAGCATGATCCAGTAAAAGATAAAGTGATCTGGGGTAGTCCTGGATACATAGCCCCTGAGGTGATTCATGACCCTGATCGCGTAGATCATCGTGCTGATATCTATGCTCTAGGTTGTGTGATGTATTTTATGCTTACTGGGCAGATACCTAATCCTAACGATACTGATTATAAAAAATTCGACAGTTTAGACCCTAGGTTTCGTCAAATTTTAAATAGATCGATGAATCCATTTATAGAGAAGCGCTATCTCACAGCTGGCGCGATGGGGGAGGCCTTCCGCGATCTCATCATGAGCTTGGATGAAAAAGGGTCTAATGGAATGATTGCTTCCGCTCCCGTGAACTAGGTGAGTCTTATCAAGTGAGCGCTAGTTATGAACTCTTAAATACTTACTTATAGTAACTTATTCATTTCAACTATATGAAGCGTTAGCTTGACATGTTAAACAACACAGATAGAAACGAACTTACAATTTAATAACATATTGTAAAAAATTATATATGTTGTTAGAGTTAACAATACTTAAAATAATGAAAAACCCCCATATAAAAAACTTTTCAATGGCCATGATCAGTCTTAGCGCTTTCTTCTGCATGGGGAGCTGTGATAATGGTGACAGTGGAGATTCAGACGATTCTTCTACTATTTCTGTAGATGATGACGTGATTGGCGATTTCCTCTTAAATGTTGTTAGAGATGAGGGTAGTTTAAATGAGAGTTCTGATATCCTAGCGTTCCAGATTAAATCTAACATCTTATCTATTAGAGGTACCCAATACAATTACAGTTTAGATAATTCATCGCAAGGTGTTCTCATCTACAACTTGAGTGGCGGAGACTTAGATGGTTCAGCAACAGGCTCAATTACTCTAACTGATATTAATCGCTCATGGATCTGGCTAGATAGTCTTGGTCGTGATTTGTCAGGTTCTTATACTCCTATCACACGTTAACACTTCAATTTAAAATACATGAAATCAAATTACAAAATTATAAGGCTAGTCGCTAGTATCGGAGCAATAAGTTTGTTACAGAACTTGAATGCAGCTGTCACTTTTCAAGTGAACTATGTTCAGGTTGATGCTGGCACTTATAGAGATGACCAAGACGCTACTTCAGGTGGAATAAATGATAGTGGTGTCGATCAGCGGTTGGCTGGATTAGTCCAGGGGGTGGTAGATGATTATGCTACTAGATTATTAGATTACCGAGATCCTACAGATGCTCCGAATGCAGTTGTATTGAGCATTTCAGCTGGTGATTTGGATCCAACATCTAGAACTTTAGCGTTTGCCGGACCTACAAATACAGCAAGAGCTGGAAGGTTTGAAGTTGCTAGCTCAGGTATTGTTCATGTTAACACTCGATTTGCTAATCAAACTGATGAGGAGCTCAGAGCGACCATATTTCATGAGTTTGGTCACGTCATCGGTATAGGGACACTGTGGACTCAGAATGGTTTAATTGATGGGGATGGTCAGTTCATTGGAGAACAAGGACTTGAGAAATTTCAAAGAGACTTTTCACCAACTGCAACATTTGTGCCTATTGAAGACGCAGGTGGTGCGGGAACAGCTGGTGGTCACTGGGATGAAGGTACAGGTTTGAGTGGTATTAATCCCAATTCCCCTTATTTTGGACGTTCGTTTGATAATGAAATCCTCACTGGTATTGCAGGAGTAGACGAGTATCTATCTGACGTGACACTAGGTGCTTATTTCGATTTAGGATATGAGGTTGATTTCATCGTGAACTCAGGACCGTTTTTCTGGGATGCAGGAAACCCTGCAGAGGATGGCGCTATTACTTCAGGAGATGGAATTTGGAATTTCACTAACAGAAATTTCGCTAATGAAACTGGATCTGAAAATTTAGTTTACAAAGATCGCTTTATTTTAGTCTTCGGTGACGTAGGTAGCCAAGTGACTCTTGACGGTGTATTTAATCCTTCATCTATATCTATTGAAGCAGATAATTACACATTCTTGAATGGCGGTTTAGATACTACAGAAGGTTTAAAGCTGACTGTCGTAGATGCCGCTCACACTCTAAATTTAAATTCACCAGTATCTGGCACGGGAACTTTCACTCTAGATGGAGCCGGCACAGTGAATAACCTGAATAATATCTCCGCTGAGACAATACTCAGCGCAGGCACTCTACTCAACAATGGAACAGGAACTATTACAGGTGATATTACCGTTGCTGATGGGGCTAAACTTGAATCAGATGCAGGTGGACTAGGAAATAACGTCACTCTCACCAATGATGGGGAAGTTGAACTCACTGGTAATCAAACAGTCGCTAGTTATGTCTCTTCATCAAGAATCTTTGGTGCTGGTAGTCTCACTGCAAACACATTTGCTCTTAATGATGGAGCGATAGTAGATTCTGATCTCCTCAATGGTGCCATCAATGCAAATGGCGCAGTTGCTATAAATCGTGCTACTACTGGAGACTTAAATGTGCTTTCTGGTGTAACTACTCTTACAGGAAGCAATGCTGCTAATGTAACTATTGCTAACGGCGCAGAACTCCTTCCTGTGGCTAATTCACTTTCAGACACTGGCTCTGTAAGCAATGCTGGTACCCTTACTCTCCAGGGAGACGAGACAGTCGCTGGCTATGATGGCAGAGGCGGATTTCTACGAGGTGCAGGTAATTTTAGCGTGAGCAATTTCGCAGGTGGCTTGATCGAAACACGAGTAAATGGAGCTGCATCAGTCGATCTCACTGTAGATGTAGGCGGTGGACAAGTAACTCTCGGAACAGGGTCCACACTGAAGTTTGGAACAAATAATAGATCAGTCAATGTGCTGGATGTATTCCAAATATTCACAAACACTAGTGGTATTGTAGGAGATTCCAGTTCTATAGGTTTTCAGAATTTTGATAACTCTAATCTTGGTGCTGACGTGTCAGCTGTATTCGATGTTCAGACTGGAGCAGTCTTTATCACAGGCAGCTCTGACGCAGGCAGCACAGTGAATACAACATCCGTCGCCAGAGCTTTACTAGGGGCGCAG
>CALAJT010000035.1 GCA_937923145.1 uncultured Rubritalea sp.
TTTGCTTAATGCTGGGCATTGAATTCACCTCTGCAGTGCTCTTAGCATGATGAAAGCCCTATTGTAACCATGTTGCAGAGTGAGCTGCTTAGAAGTTTTCATTGCCGATGAGTAGCCAACCTGACAGACTCTCGACAGGAAATATCCAAGACGATGAAGCCGAATTGTAACCCAATGAAGCCTCAGCGAATCCAATAATAAAAATGCCTAACAAGTCGCAGTAGCCAATCACAGACGGCGCCTGTTTGCGGAGTTTCCACACTACTATAACCATCAACCCAAAGTCCACCATCGCCCTCTCGTCTGTGATGACTATGCTAGGACGTTCGCTAAAAAATAACATGCTTAGATTCATCACAATTCTACTACTGAGTTCTACCTCTCTATGCTTTGCTCAAGCAGATGAACCAGCTAAACTAACAGAAGTCGAGAGGCACATTAAGTATCTAGAAGAGAAGCAACAAACGCTACAAAACGATATAGAAAGAGAAAGGTTTTACCGTAAACAGGAGAAGAAAGAACATGCAGAAAAATTCACTACAAAATTCAATCAGCCTGGATTAATCCTGCTTCTAAGTGCGGCATTTTGCTCACTATGGGCTCAATATACACGAAGATCATCAATCCTCTGGTTCGCCCTTGGATTTTTCTTAGCTCCCATGACTATTATCGTATTACTGTGTAAGAGTTCTAACGATCTCAATAATGGAAGAATGAAACCTTGGAACTAATAAACAAAAACTAATAAAATCAGCGAACAAGGCGCAGTAGCCAATCACAGACGGCGCCTGTTTGCGGAGTTTTTACACTACTATAACCATCAACCAAAAGTCCACCATCGCCCTCTCGTCTGTGATGGCTATGCTAGGACGTTCTCCTAAAAATATGAGCTCAACCTATCAAGTTAAACTAAATGGAGATACCATCGCAGAGACTCTATTAGAGACTGCCGATCCTCCAATGGGGGTAGTTAGTGGTAAGCTAAATTTCTCGATCACTGAATGCCCCTACTCGTTTTTCAAGAAGTATTGTGAAGCTCACAGTGTAACAGTCAATCAGACAGAAGAAGAATTTGGATTAATTGATACTCAAAACATTAAAGGTCTGAAGGTATTTAATCCAGAAGGTGTCGAGATTACAGATGTATCTGGCTCTTCAATTTGTGGTTTCCAGGATGACGGATATGAGATAACTATTCTTGGAGTTCCCTATCCTTTTTACGAAGAAGAATTTCCCGATCATGTAGACGCATACGATAAAAAATTCTCTGAAAGCCCATAACAATGAAACACAATAAAAATGGAGAACAAGGCGCAGTAGCCAATCCCAGACGGCGCCTGTATCCGCAACTTTTCACACAACTATAACCATTAAACAAAAGTCTAAGTTCGCCCTCCCGTCTAGGATGGCTATGCTATGACGTTCGGCTAAAAATATGACCTCCAAAGAAGAAGCTAAATCAACACCTAAAAACATCGAACAAGCGATGATAAATGGTGATTTGTGGCTTGCTCGGGAACACTATCAGAGTTTAGTCCGTGTCTGCGGTTTTGATCAGAAGGTCTATCAAGATTTTGCAAACTTACTCATAGAGATGAGGGAGGACTTGGTCGCTGGTAGATTCTATTTTCTAGCTGGTGATCGAAGTCACAAAGCACAAAAGTGTATCTCTAAGTTTCTAGATCGTTACAAAAGAACTAAGTTTGGGAGTATTCAAAGTCAATTCCCAAAGTCAGCTCAAAAGATGAAAATCAGAGAATTTCCAGAACCAATCAGATCAGAGTTAATAGCATGGGGGTTCGAGGACTTCCCTACACAAGATAATGAGCCAAAGTCTAGTGATGTGTTTTGGTCAGTTACAGGACCTTTACTTATTATTCTAGTTGTAGCATCTATTCCCATCGGGTTATTTACCATAATTCGATGGATCTTCACATAAACAATAAAAATGCCGAACAAGTCGCAGTAGCCAATCCCAGACGGCGCCTGTTACCACAGTTTTCACACCACTAAACACTTAAACCACAGTCCAACATCGCCCTCCCGTCTAGGATGGCTATGCTAGGACGTTATCCTAAAAATGAACACTCTAAGATACATACTAACATTAACTTCACTCTTAATGCCTCTCAGTGCAGAAGAGCAGCAAGAACAAAAGGCTAATCCTGAAAAAGAGCTATTTAGAGCTCCTACTTTTGAAGATTTAAAGTCAAAACCAGACTTTCTACTCAAAGAAGAAGATGGGACAATCACATACAGAGGAAAATATACTATAGGAGACGGTGGTAAGGTTGCAAGATACGACATCTATAAAGAATCTAACGATGAATTAGTGCAATCCGATATTCCTATTTATGATAATACAGGAGAACTTGTAATGATCAAAACTTATCATGGAGATGGCAAACTGATGATGTTATGTGTTGCTTTGAAAGACGGATTTAAAGTCTCTCTTAATCCAAAAGGGGAGGTTCTTTCCAGCACTAAAGAAGCTTTTCTAGCAGATCCAAGACAACGAGACTAACTAGGACAACAAAACCAAAAAGGGATAACAAGTCGCAGTAGCCAACCACGGACGGCGCCTTAATCCGCAACTTTTCACACAACTATAACCATTAACTCAGTAGCAAAGTTCGCCCTCCCGTCCATGGTGGCTATGCTATGACGTTATCCTAAGATTGCTACCATTTTAGGGAAATCTGATTTGCTTGATGCCAGGTATTGAGTTCACCATGGCAATGCTCTTAGCATGATGAAAGCCCTGTTGAAACCACATTACAGAGTGAGCTGCTTAGAAGTTTTGATTGCCGAAGATATGCAAATCTGACAGACTCTCGACAGTGAATATCCAAGACGATGAAGCTGAATTGAAACCCAATGAAGCCTCAGCGAATCCAATAATAAAAATGCCTAACAAGCCGCAGTAGCCAATCACAGTCGGCGCCTTAATCTCGAACTTTTCACTCAATTAAACCATCAACCCAAAGTCTATGTTCGCCCTCCGTCTGTGATGGCTATGCTAGGACGTTCTGCTAAAAATGAAACGCGTAATCATACTACTAATATTTACACTAATTTGCATAAGTTGCTCCGAACGCAAGGCTACAAAAAATTCAGAATCAAACATTAACCTTTTAGAACAATACGGTTTGGATGATACAACTCTTGTTATTGGTTATAGATTTGACAGTGTGAAACCACATCATAAGCTTCGAACATCCTTAATAAAAGACGATGGTGTAATTGATACAAAAAAACTAGAACTGTTTAAGATCAAAGAAGCAAAACTATCCACATCTCAAGTCAACCGCTTACTTGAAAGTGTATATGGTGACAATCCTGTATACTACCTACTAAAATCTGACTGTCATATTCCACATCATATATTTCTGTTCTATAATAAAGACGGTAAAATAATTAACTACATTCAAGTCTGTTTCCGATGTAGCAGCACACTTATTAAACCTAGCTCCTATGATGGAGAGAATGGATTAGACTATATCACCATTGCTAAAATTTGTGGAGAATTAGAACTAGGGATGCACGAAGGAACAGTGCAAAATTATATTTCAGTGAGACAGGAAGGGCAAAAAATGGAAGACGAAATGAACAAGCGAATAAAAATACAGAACAAGTCGCAGTAGCCAACCCCAGGCGGCGCCTGTTTGCTAAGTTTTCCACACAATTACAACCATTAAACAAAAATCTATCATCGCTCTCCCGCCAGGGTTGGCTATGCTAAGACGTTCGCTTAAAAATCACCCCGTTAATGCTTCATACACTTCACAAAATGTGCGCCTACCCTCAAACTATTTGCTGGGTAATTGCAACTATAACTATATGGATTCCTCTTACGATAGAGTTTTCCCATAGTGGTATTTTCTCTGATTTACTAGATAGTTGGTCTAATATACCTCTACTATTTATATGTTACACCGCTTTTTCAGGTCTTGGGTTTTTCCTGGGTGCTTTATGTCTATCATGGTTTATTTACCCTTTGTGTAGAAGCATTAACGGTGCTCCACACAAGACAGGTGAACAAGTAATGATTCTCTCCGGACCTCATTCAGGATACACAGCTCAGATCTACGAAATCACGGCTGGTCAAGGAGGACAACCTTTGCCAAGACTAGACCTGGGGATAGATGTAAAAGAATCCTATCAAGACATCTTCGAGGACTATGAACTCTTGCGACTCGCAATCAACCAAAACAAAGCGAACAAGGCGCAGTAGCTAACCCCATCGGCGAAGGAGTCGCGAAGTTCAAATCTAACTATAACCATTAAACGTTCAGCTATGTTCGCCCTCTCCTCAGGGTTAGCTATGCTAGGACGTTCGCTCAAAATATACTATGCTAGATAATCTCACATCAGGACTAATATCAGGTCTGATCGTTACATTCCTTGTTGTCGTCATCCGTGCTTTTTGGATACATATAATAATTCCTTGGTTCGAAGAGCGAGTATACAAAGATGTTCAAATCGAAGGTAAATGGTTTAGTTGTTACCCTACGGATCCCAGTCGATTAGAGGTAGTTTCTCTAAAAAGGCACGGTCATACAGTAAATGGGACGATAATTTGCACAAGCGGAAGCGACTCTGGAGAAAACTACAATGTTCAAGGAAGTTTTCGTAATCTTATACTTCCTTTAACATATGAAGCTGATGATCGGACCAAAACAGATAGAGGGGCAATTACACTTCGACTTGTTCAGAACTCTCAACGTTTAGCAGGGAAAATAGCTTTTTATGATACGCCTGCCGACTCCATTAATAGTGTTGAAGTAATTTGGTTCAAAGAGCAAGCTCAACGTGATGATTATATTGAGAGACTAGAAAAAAAACATGAAGAGCGTGATCAAGCCAAGAAACGAGTGAGTAAAAATAATTCACCTCAAAAAAAATCCCTGACTAACTCTAAAGAGATAGCTCACTCTCAGACAAAAAGTGATAGCTCAGACAAAAAGCGAACAAGTCGCAGTAGCTAACCC
>CALAJT010000036.1 GCA_937923145.1 uncultured Rubritalea sp.
ATGGGGTTGCCACCCCAAACCCGCCTAAGCTAAGTTAGCTTAACCCCATAAAGTCCCCCTAAATCCCCCCAGGGACTTCGCCCCTTCCGTCCCCCCGGGGAACGGGAGATAAACCCTAGCAAGCACCCCAAGAAAGTCATCTAACAATCCACCATCGAGGGGTTCACGGTCGCAGGGTTCTGGGCAAGCATCACTCAACCTCAACCGTTCCAGCAACAGGGCAGGGAGTTCAAAAGTCCCAAGCTATACCTCACCCAGTCCACCCCCTCCCTAGGCTTTTATATAGTAAGTCAGGCTTATAAAAAAGAAAGACGTTTACCTTCTGCTCACTATTTGTTACCAATGCTTTATGAATCGAAATAGACGTTTATTTTTAGCGGGATTTAATCCTGATGTGGCTCTTAAAGTGCATTGTGTAAGTCGTGTCGTAGATAGGAATTTTGTTCTAGGAGATGAAGAGCGGGAAATGTTTGTCGCATTAATGCGCAGGTATGAATTGTTCTGTGGAGTGAATGTCCTAGCGTATTGTGTGATGTCTAATCACTTCCATATCCTTTTAGAGGTTCCCCCTCAGAATGAAGTGATTGAGATGGAGGACGAGCAATTTCTTAAGCATTTGCGGCTAATTTATTCAGAGGATTATGCACGGTCTGTGGAGCAGCATTTAAAAAGGTTGAATAAAAATCAGGCTCCTAAAGCTAGACGTGAGTATATGGAAAAATACACCCGGAGGATGGGTAATATGTCAGAGTTCATGAAGGCTCTTAAGCAAGGATTTAGCCGATGGTTTAATAAGCAGCACGGTCGACGAGGCACATTGTGGGAAGATCGCTATAGCTCTACAGCGGTAAGTGCTGGGAGTGCCGCTAGGATGGTGGCAGCATACATCGACCTTAATCCTGTTAGGGCAGGAATGGTAGATGACCCGATGCGTTATCGCTGGTGCAGCTATGCTGAGGCCGTCGCAGGTGATGATCACGCAGTAAATGGCTATGAGATATTATATGCAGAGGATGATACCTCTGAAGTAATTAGCTCGAATGAGAGAGCTAAAAGTATCTTAACTATTGATCGAGGTGATAATGCTCATGTATTGAAAAAATACCGAATACTATTAGCTGAAGAGGGAGAGCAATCTGACGGGAATAGCCCCCCAATACGTGGTGAACGTAAAAGTAAAAGCCATAAGCGCCGAAATGGATACAGTAGAGAAGAAATAGATACAATTATTAAGAACAATGGTAAGCTCAGTAGGGCTGAGATCTTACGGTGTAAGACACGGTATTTTACCGATGGTGCAGTGATCGGTAGCAGGTCATTTGTGAATGGATTTTTCAAGCGTATGCAGGAAAAACTTCGCACCAAAGATGATAACACTCAAAAAGAACGCAAGAAAAGAGCTAGTCTTATGCACTCGACGGGAGGTATGAAGACAGGAGAAAAGCTGTATAGCTACCGCAATTTACAGAAAGATGTCTATGGTAGCTGACCAATAGACAGCTAGGTTATTACAGGTGCTTACAGGTGCTTATGGGAACTTCTGAAAAATTCAGATATTGCTTTTTTAGTTATTAGTTTTCAAAGTTTGCAAGTAAAGCTTGTCTGATTAAACTGTAACTCTTTTGCAGAAGAATAAATATAGCTGGTTTCCAGAAGTTCCCTTATCAGAAAAAATCGAATTTTAGCCAAAGAAAAGATTCATCTCTTGAAGCCCGCACTTGACATCAGGAGACCATCCACATTCACTGAATGCGTGGCAATTATACCTGAGGAAACTATTAAGGCTGTTCTAGACGCTACGGATATCGTGGATGTCATTGGGGCTTATTTCCCAGTAAAGCGGGCAGGCTCTGCATTCGTCTGTAATTGCCCGTTTCACAACGAGAAGACACCTTCATTTAACATTAACCCAGCACGACAATTCTTTCACTGCTTTGGCTGTGGTGAGAGTGGTGATGCTATCTCATTCGTTCGTAAATACGAGAACCTTCCTTTTAGTGACGCGGTCAAAAAGCTAGCGGAAAAAGCAGGTGTCCCAATCATGGAAACAGCGCATGATCCTATGGCAGAAAAACGCCAGCGTCAGCGATCTAGGTTGATCCAACTACACAATGACGCAGCGAAGTTCATGCACCAGATGATCCGTAAGTCACCCCAAGCTGCTCATGCTCGTGAATATCTAAAGAACCGTGGCTTTGATGCAGAGATGGCTAAACGATGGATGGTCGGCTGGATGCCAGATAATGCAGGACTATTCCTCCAGTGGGCAAAAGAAAAAGGCTACAAAGGCCGTGAACTCTGCCAAGCAGGACTTGCTGGAATGAAAGACGATCGTAACCCTGCTGCAGGACTTTGGGTGCGTTTCCTGAATCGTCTCATGTTCCCGATTCATAATGATTACGGAGACATCATTGCCTTCAGTGGGCGGCAGCTAGTTAATGATCCTAACACAGGAAAATACATCAACTCTCCCCAAACTCCCCTCTTCGATAAATCACGCACACTCTTCGGCCTAGACAAGGCACGAAAGCACATGACTAAGGCAAAATTCGCTCTAGTATGCGAAGGTCAGATCGATGCCATTTCATGCTATGAGCAAGGTATTCAGAACGCTGTAGCACCTCTAGGAACCGCCTGCACCGAGCAACATGCAAAACTACTCAAGCGCTACACCAACGAAGTAGTTCTCTGCTACGATGCTGATGGAGCTGGTTATAAAGCTATGGGTAAAGCCTTTGATCATCTAGCTCCCGCTGGTCTCCATGTGCGCTGTATTGATATGCCACAGGGTGAAGATCCTGATTCCTACATTCAGGCGAACGGAGTCGAAGCTTTTCAAAAGCTAGTCGATGACGCCGAAGAGTATTTCGAATGGCAACTTAATATCGAGGCACGTGAAAATAACCTTAATGATATACGGACTAAAACTAAACTTTCAAACGATCTCGCAGCAAAAATAAACCTACTTTCTAATAAGGTAGCGCAAGACACTGTCATCAACTTGGTAACTGCTAGACTAGGAATAGGACAGCAAGACTTCCGCACTACAATGTTTAAGGAGTCTCAGCAGCAAAGCCGCCAGCGGAAGTTTACTAAAGAAACCACCCTAGCTGAAGAAGGTCATGACCGAGTAGACCCTACCCCACTAGACAGCTCAGTCGCAGCGCTCTGCTCTCTCGCACTTTCATCAAACGAAGCCCAAGAATGGCTCCGTGAGCAGCTAGAGTCACTACACGAACCTCTAAGTAAAACCACTGGAGGTCATCTACTCAGTACCATTCTTTCACGCAAGCCAGATGCTAGTTCTAACAGCGGCATCGCTGCCTACCTTAATACTCTAGAAGCATCCGATACCCTAGCTCTTCAGCAAACCCTCTCCTACCGCGTTCCAGAAAACGTCATCCAAGCTGCTACTGAAGCGGCCTCCATGATTATAAATTCTCACTACCAACGTGAAGAAGCAGCAGTCCGAGCAGCTCTATCCCAGCCAGGTCTCTCCCCAGAGCAATTTAAATACCTGTTAGAGAGAACCAAGGATTTACAGGACATTCTTAAGAACCTTAAGAATCGTTATATCCGCTAATAAAATTAGCCCTCTTGACGGAAGTCATTACAGTTGTAGTGTGCAAGCAAGTGCCCAATGTTGTGCATTTAATTCAAATCAATCATTTCGAACTAAATTAAATACACAAAATCATGAGTAATAAAATCGTAGCAATTATCCTTTCCGTCCTTTTACCTCCAATAGCAGTTTTAATAAAAAGCGGTGCAGGTAAATCACTAATCATTAATATAATTCTCTGTCTACTAGGCTGGATACCTGGCGTAATTCATGCCTTGATAGTGACGGTTGATGACGGTCACTAGACAGCCCTTGCTATCTTAACTAAAGCCAGCAAGCCTTATGGGGTTTAGCTGGCTTATTTGTGTCAAAAAACCGCTAGACATCTGTTGCATTTACGACACATTAGCGGTGACTAAGTCGTTTTCTACACGACCTTAATAATTACTAAAAATATACTATGAACACCAAACAACTACTTATGGCAGCCGCTATTGGCGCCTCTTCTATCTTTGGGCTCTCCTCATGTGGAGATAAAGAAGAAACTACTAACGACGCTTCTGATAAAGTGCTACGTTTCACTGCTATTCCTGATAAGGACACCACTGCACAGGCAGAGCGCTTCAAGCCAGTGCAAGACTATCTAGCGAAGAAGCTCGGCATCAAAGTCGAATTTGTAGCTTCTCCTGATTACGGAGCTTCTGTAGTTAAGTTCAAGCAAGGCGATGTCCAGGTGGCATGGTTCGGCGGAGTCAGCGGTGTGCAGGCTCGTAATGCTGTTGAGGGTGCTGAGGCACTTGTATCTGGTGAGGCTGATCTTGCATTCAAGAGTTACTTCATCGCTAACAAATCTACAGGTCTTACACGTGGAGAAGAATTCCCAATGGGTATCAAAGATCTCAAGTTCACATATGGTAGCTCTGGATCTACATCCGGATGCATCATGCCTACTAGCTTCCTCATGAATGCTACTGGCAAGACTCCTCAAGAGTTCTTCACACAGCCATTCGGTTTCTCTGGTGCACATGACCTGACTGCTGAAAAGGTAAACAATGGTGAGTTCCAAGCCGGTGCTCTTAACTTCTCTACTTTCGATAAAATGAAGGCAGCAGGTAAAGCAGACAATGCAGTGATCATCTGGGAGACACCTCCATTTGCTGACTACAACCTCACTGCTCACCCAGCTCTCAAAGAAACATTCGGTGACGATATATTCGATAAAATCCAAGATGCACTTCTCAACTGTGACGACCCTGCTGTTCTTAAAGCTCTCGACCGCAAGAAGTTCGTGAAAGTCACTAACGACACATTCAAAGGTGTTGCTCAAGTCATGGAAAAAGTGAGCTTCAAGTAAGCGATCACCTTTTAAATCATCTAAATGATTCAATTCAATGATGCTACCTTGTGTTTTGGTTCTACCAAGGCTCTCGATCATTGCTCACTAGAGATCAAATCTGGTGAGCAAGTAGCTCTCATTGGTCCCTCAGGCTCGGGTAAGAGTTCTCTTTTGAAGACCATAACATCTGAGAATTTATTAACCTCAGGGAGTTTAAAGATTGATGGAAAAAAATTAAATTCCGTCAATTCTAAGGAACTAAAATCGATCAGAAGATCTATTGCTTACATTCCGCAAGATCTCGCATTGATACCTAATATCAAAGTAAGTCAGAATGTTTCACTCGGCTCTGTAGGTCAGGAAAACACTCTCACTACGCTTAAGAACCTTACGTTTGCTAGTAAGAAGCGCCTCGATAAGGTCTATACTATTCTACAAGAAGTAGGGATTACCGATAAGATGTTTCACAGAACTGATTCACTCTCTGGAGGTCAACAGCAACGTGTGGCTATAGCACGTGCTATATTTCAGAACGCTACTTATTTGTTAGCTGATGAGCCTGTATCTGCAGTTGACCCTACGCGTGCTCACTCTCTGTTAGATTGCCTCACCGGCATAGCTAGAGACCACGGGTTCACCCTAATTTGCACACTTCATAATCTCGAATACGCTAAGAAGTTTTTCCCTCGTCTGATCGGGATGCGAGCTGGATCTGTCAGCTACGATGGGCTCTCTACAGAGTTCACTGAGCGAGATTTTAATGCGCTCTACAATCTCGATTATACAGATGAATGAGCAGCTCCATCTAGAGAATAGCTTCTGGAGCTGGAGAAAGTTCGTCTTACTCCTTTTCCTATTCCTCTTTGTATTTTGCTTCAAGGAACTCGGCTTTCAATTCACTAATCATAGTCCCGGATCTCAACCTTGGAAGACTGCTGGCAAGTTTTTTTCAGCCGCTTTAAATCCCAGCTTTACTGATCAAAATCCCTCTCTCCCAGCAGATGCTACTTCTTTTCTAAACAGACTAGGAACAAACCTTCTCAATACACTCCGCTATGCCTTCATCGCTATGTCGTTGGCCGTTCCGGCGGGACTACTGTTAGGCTTAATCTCATCTCGTTCATGGTGGAAAGATCATTCCTCTAGGGCTAATCTATCTCTGCCATTGAAGCTTACATTTGGTTTCTTTTTTACAGTTATTAGATTCTTCACTACTTTCATCCGCTCTATTCATGAGTTGATCTGGGTGTTGTTATTCTTCTCCATGATTGGTGACTCCCCTCTTGCTGCTTGTATCGCTATAGCACTGCCATTCGCAGGGACATTAGCTAAGGTCTTTTCTGAAATTATCGATGAGCAGGATGATACAGCATCTAATCACATGCTTTATTCAGGTGCTCATAGTTTGCAAATTTTCCTCAGCACGCGCTTCACTCAGGCCCTCCCCGATCTCATTACGTATAGTTTTTATCGACTAGAATGTGCTGTTAGAGCCTCTGCTGTCCTTGGATTTGTAGGGATTGAAACGATAGGGCTTTCTATCAAGCAATCCTTCCAGAATCTTTACTACGGGGAAGTCTGGACTGCACTGTATTTACTGATCATTACGATTGTTATCTTTGATATTATAGGACGAGCGATTAGAAAGCGCCTTAATATTGCACCTACCTCAGATCTAGCTAGTGAGGTTGATAGCGTCAGAGCACTGGAGAGAAATGCCCCGTCATGGCCTCTCTTGAAATGGATCGCTATTAGTCTAGGGTTCACCTCTATCCTTGCTTGGTTCGTAGGTCCCGAGCTGAATACTTATCACTCTCACCTAACTAGATGGGAGCGTACTCAGCAGTTTTTCAAAGATATCATTCCTGAACCTGTGAAAGACTCGGGAAACTTCGTTGATGCAATCCCATGGGCTTCTGATTTATGGACTGCTTATGGAGCTGAAGCTCTGTTTTCAACTTTGATCATCGCTACAATGGCTCTATTGCTTGCTGCTTTATTTAGCTACATGATCGTTCCTTGGGCTAGCCGGACGATTGCTAATCATCATCCATTCCGCACACCTAGTCCTTATAATAAGATGACTAAATTACACCAATTTGGTTGGTCATTGGTTGGGCATTTTACTCGTTTTGTATTTATCGTATCCCGATCTATTCCTGAGTATATTTTAGCGTATCTTCTACTCAGTATACTTGGCGTTGGAGTCTGGCCATTGGTGCTTGCGTTAGCACTGCATAATTTTGGGATTCTTGGTAGGCTCTGGGGAGAGATTATTGAGAATAATAATCAAGTTACGGCTAAGCATATCCATTTGAACTCTGGTAGTCGATTGCAGGCGTATGGTTTTGGGATTCTACCAGCTAGCTCTAACAGACAGTTACTTTATATCTTTTACCGATGGGAGACTTGTATTCGTGAGTCTACAGTTTTGGGAATGTTAGGGATTAGTTCATTGGGATATTATATCCACATTGAGAGTGCTAATTTCCGCTATGATGCGATGGTGTTTTATATTCTGTTAGGAACTATAGTGATCTTCATTTCCGATTTATTGTCGGTCTTCTTGAGAGCTAAGTTGAAGGATGCTGGATAGGTCATATAGAACTCGTAAGAACTATGCTTCAACTACTCTAGAGAGAAGCCTGACTCATCATTGAGATCCTTAGGAGCTCTCACTACTCTATCAACACCATGCTTCGTAACGATGTTACCCTTAGCTGCTCTGCCTTTTAGGGCTATCTCACTGAAGAGGAATAGTCGCGCTAGATTGCGTAGTCTGAGTGCAGGCTTAAGGTGCACCACTACAGCGTTAGCTTCGCTTTCTTCCTCATTATCATGGATGATGAAATACATGATTCGAGTGCCTTTAGTTCCTTTTGTGAGATCGTATTCTTTATCGCGGGTAATACCGCCGATCTTGAATCTCTTAGCATAGAGTGGTCCGTCTCTACCATCGCGGTAGATCATGGAGTAGACTTTCTCTTCGTCTTTTCTGAATATAGCGATGTGTTGAGGGCGTTTGCCCACGAATGATTTTTCTGAGACTCTGGAAACGGTAAGTTTACCATCGGTAGAGAAGACCACCATGTCGTCAATATCAGAGCATTTTTCAATCGGCTCTTCTTTCTTAAGTCCCCAACCAGCGAAACCACTTTTGCGGTCGATGTAGAGAATCTCGTTCGCCATTACTACTTGTGTACGATCTACCTTTTCGAATGTTCCAATCTCAGTTTTGCGCTCACGTCCCTTACCGAATTTCTTCTTGAGATCATTGAAGTATTTGATGGTATAGCGAGTAAGGTTATTGAGATTCTTCTCTACTTCCTCTATTTGGTCTTCGATTCCTTTGATGAATTCGTTTGCTTTGAAGCTGTCGAATTTAGAGATACGCTTAATTTTAATTTCAGTGAGTCGGACGATATCTTCCTCAGTGACTTCTCTTAAAAGTTTCTTCTTGTGAGGTTCAAGCCCATCATCGATTGCCTTTATGACTGCTTCCCATGTCTCACATTCTTCGATATCTCGATAAATTCTGTTCTCGATAAAGATCTGCTCTAGCGAGCTGAAGTGCCACTTGTCTCTGAGTTCACGCAGCTTGATTTCTAGTTCGAGCTGGAGCAGATCTTTGGTAATGAAAGCATTGTGCTTGAGGATCTCTGTCACTCCCATGAAGAGCGGCTTACCATCTACAATGACGCAGGAGTTAGGCGAAATACCTACTTCACAGTCAGTGAACCCGAAGAGTGCATCACGGCTCATCTCTGGGTCGGAACCTACAGGTAAGTGGACTAGGATATCAGCGACTGCAGCAGTGTTATCCTCTATCTTCTGAATCTTAATTTTACCCTTCTCATTCGCGTTAACGATGTTGTCCATCAAGCTTCCGGTAGTCACACCGAATGGAACTTCCGTTATACGCAGGAGCTTTTTATTTACGATATCGATCTTAGCACGGACACGAACTTTGCCGCCTCGGATACCGTCATTGTAGAGACTGGCGTCCATCATACCACCCGTTGGGAAGTCCGGAACTAGCTCGAAGGTTTGTTTACGCAGTACCGCGATGCAGGCATCGACAAGTTCAATAAAGTTATGTGGTAGAATCTTACACGCTAGTCCTACAGCAATCCCCTCTACACCCTGTGCAAGGAGAAGTGGGAACTTCATCGGAAGGGAGACAGGCTCTTTATTTCTGCCATCATAACTCGAAGTCCAGTCGGTAGTTTTCGGGTTAAACGTAATCGCGTTTGCCAGCGGAGTGAGTCTCGCCTCGATATATCGAGGTGCAGCGGCACTGTCGCCAGTTAGAACGTTTCCCCAATTACCCTGAGTATCGATGAGGATGTCTTTCTGCCCCATCCAGACCATTGCAGCACCGATACTGGCGTCACCGTGTGGGTGGTATTTCATGGTATTACCCACCACGTTGGCGACCTTGTTATAGCGGCCATCGTCCATTTCATTGAGCGAGTGGAGGATGCGGCGTTGCACTGGCTTAAGACCATCCCCTACGTGAGGAACTGCACGCTCCAGAATTACGTAACTGGCGTAATCCAGAAAGTAATCTGAATACATGTCACGTAGTGTTGCTTCTGGCTTCTCTTCTTTACTCATAAATTTACGATACTTAGCTTTGGTTAAGTATTATGAGTTTCGTCTAGCGAGTCAAGCTGGAATGTCCCACTATTGCTTCTTCTCAGGCTTAGAGAATTTAAGTCGCGTAGTAACTACACGGCAGACGCCAACGGATTTTCCTGAGTTAGTCGCTGGATCTGCATTATAGAATGCAAAGGTCGTGAGATTTTCTGGCGGGATACGGATTCCAGTTCGTATGAGTAAGACTTTTCCTGATCTGCCTTTACCCGCTAAAACTTTGATCATGTTTTGAGTTTCTTCACCTTTGAAGACGTATCCTTCATTTGGCTTTAAGACTACTTGATCCGCATCACCGATTCTTAGGTAGACTCTCTCTGAAGAGATGTTTTTCATGAATAGTCTGGCATTTTTAAGTTTTTTAGAGTTTAAATTTATGCTGTTCGTGATTGGTTTATTTAGCCAACGGCTAGTCCTTTTGCTCTTCTGAGTGAGAAATAGTAGTGCCTGTGAATTCTCTGCCATCATTGGGAGAGTGATATATTGATTGTAGTCGCTCCCAGATTTTTCATTTCTACGGTAGAGCCGATACTGCTTATTTGCTTTAAGTTCATTTATGCTGGCTGGATTGTTGAAGCCAATACGGATTTTTGCGTATTCTTTGTCATCATTCTTCTCTCTATAATAAAGTGTGGCTGGAGGAGACTCACCTTCTAGTGGTGGTATGAGTATCGGAGTTCCCTTTTCTGCTATTTCTTTTCCTGCTTTATTTTTCTTAATTTTTTCTGGAATATGGAAACGCCTTTTAGCGATTGCTCCTAGTGCAATGACGGTGACATGTGCCTTGGGAGGCTCTAACTTTTCCTTTTTTTTAGGTTCTGGTTTGGTAGTTAGAGCAGACGCTAAGATACTTGTTAGTACATATCCTAATATGAGTGATAATATTATTTTCATAGTATGTTAGATCTCTTCTTTACTCATCCAGCGAATTGATTTGATGATGAATTTACGACCATACCTTAGGTTCAAGTCTGAGAGATTACCTTCCTCTAGTTCTCCGGTTACGTAGTTTAGTTTCAGAGTGGGGTCAGTGGCTCGGTTTGATTCTAGTGCTAGTCTCGTCGCTTCTACCGCTATGCTATTTACGTATTCTGCAGTGCGCTCTACAGTGGCTTCTAGAAAGGCTGTCGCGGTGATATTACCTCCGCTATCTCTAGATTCTCCATAACACCGGATCACAAAGACATCTCCACGGACAGTCATGGCAGGTGCGAACGGTTCAAGAATGTCAGACTGGGTAATAAAGCCAGGGATTCCCCATGCTTTACTTTCAGCTTGCTTGTCGAGATCAGGTTTAAAGTCTGGGTGGTTATTATCACTCTGCGAGCCAGTCACTGTTAGATAGGGGGCTTGGTTGAAGTGCTTGTTAAGTCCAGACTTTATGATCGCAGATTCTAGAGCGCCTCGCCTTGAGGTTTCATCTGCCTTAATTGTTAGGCGCCGATTGACAAAATCTGAAAGAGATATGAATGGTCCACGTAGTTTCACCTCTCTGACTATATGTGAAGCGAGAGTAAATATCTCAAGATCAGCAAGCTTACGCGCTCCCGCCCAACCACCCGGTGCCCCGACTTCTGCATCTATCGTAGTAGCTGCTCCTGATGGATTTCTTAGCCTAGAAATAATAGAATCATCCCCAGCAATGGTGCCATTTCTATCTAGTGTTCTTAGTCCTGATAGAAATGCCGACCAGGCTTCTACCGAGGTAGAATTAACATTAAAGGCTGCTTTATTTTTGAGGAGGTATCCATTGAGCCAGAATCCATGGTCGAGTGAAGACTCTAGGAGACCTTCTATATTGCCTTGATTGATATTAGTAGATTGGCTTACTTGATAGCGCAGTTGGTTCAAAGATGCGGGCTCATCAAATTCCCAGTCGAACCCGTCTCCAGCGGCATTTATCTTCATTCCCGAGAAGAAGAAATGATCCCATAGGTTTTGATTTACTTCGAAACTTATATCGTAGACTAGGTGCTCATCGTCATGACTGATTTTAACACCATTGAGTTCAACTGAAGTTTTATATCTCCCTATCTGCATTAAACTTTCAGCTTCTACTGACTTCACACGAGCTCCATGAGAATATGGATCTCCTCTAAAACCACCACCTATGGCATACTCCCAGCCTGTATTCACATCTCCATCGTTGTAGCTATTTTCAAAGTATTTGCTATGTGAACTAGCATCAAATGGGGAGTGAAAGTCTGCTAGAGAGTTACCTACTATATAAGTAGGGTGCCATGAGAATGGGCTTAACTGAGCGTGGCGTAGGCTTCCTAAAGATAATGCACCAAAGTCAGGGTCTGGGAGGGCGAATAATATCATATTGGCAGGAACTCCCATCTCGGTGGCTAGGGTGAGAGCGGGCTTGGTAAAATAGCCTGCGCTAGTGAAATTAGGAGAGTCATTGAAATCTTGGGGAGATTTTGGGGCGAACTGCTGCAGCCATGCTCCTTCACTGACAGCATACCATGAAGCTCTACCAGCGACCTTTCCCACTGGCGATGACGGTGAGCGAGTAATCAGATGTGGTCTCACATTCCAGTTGGCAATAATACTCGGATTATAAGCTAGGCTACCTGAGTCCCAGGTATTGACTCTCAACGGGACAGAATTATTGTCATTACCTTCTGTAGTAGATTCATTTAGCCAGAGTAGTTTGCTGCCGATTTGGTGCAGACTCGGAGCGTCCTTTCTAGGTGCATCAGAGAAGAGTGCTAGATTACCGAATGCAGCGCCACTATCCCCCCAGCTGTCTCCTCTATAATTAAACTCATAAACAGAGGTGCCCCCATTCCCATGGCAAATAACCTGGAGATTCGTCAGGAGCTTACTAGCTTCTGTCGCGGATGTCGCCAAGGCTCCTGCTTTTAGTATGAATGTCAGCTCATCCTCTATTGTAGCCCAACCTTCGTATCTAGTGACTTCATCTAGTTTCATTTCTTTCCAAACTTTTGAAGCCAAGTTAATTTTTGAACCACTAACAGACTTCAATTTTAGATAGTTAGAATCATAGTCATGGACAAAGTGACCTTCACCCTGAGGTTCTTTGGCACTGAGTGTGTTTTGGGAAATATCATTCGCATTGTAATACTGAATACTTATCCCTTGGGAAATTTCTGCTACTGTGGTTATTTGAGGAGAAAAGACTAGGCACTCACCTGGCTCTATTGTCGATTTTACTAATGTAAAACCGAGAAATCTATCTGATGGGAAAAGTCCATTTTCATTTCCTCTGAGGTAGATACGACCTTCTACCCACTTTTGAACATTAGCTACAGTCGGGAAGAGTAACTTCAGACGAGCTACTTCCGCATCAGAAAAGAAAAAGTGAACTGGCTTTGTATTATCTCCCGTCCCTAAGTCTTTAGCGCCAAAAGGATTCGGCATAAGCACGGTCATTGGGTCTACCTCCATGGCTACATTATAGGGATTCCAGATACAGACGCGTGGAATGAGGTGAGTCCGCATTTTCTGATTATCTCCTGATACTGTATAACTAAAATAATAGTGAAAACGGCAATCGGTCATCACAGGTCTTAGCTTGGGCACAGCTTCCGCCCACTCAGAAGCTTTAAAACTTTTTCCATCTGAGACGCCGTAGACCCATCCATCTATGGGGGTTAGTCTAGTGGCTGAATTAGGTGTAGTGAGATGTGCATTGACTTTACTCGCTGAGGTCTTCATTTTACCCCAATCTCTCAGAGCTGCAAATGAAGGTCCTTGAGCAGCTTTCCTCTGACCTGGAATAATCGGGTATCTACTACTAAATGAATAATCTGCAAGCTCTGGATAAGGAGGAGAGAAATCAACACGCCTCTGGCTAGGCTCACCAAATAGAAGTGGTGTAAGATCTCTTTTAAATCCGCCATAGACTGGATCGGTGAAGAGTCCGCCCGAGTCAGTGGTGAAGTGATGAACTTGAGCACTCAGTGCAGCTTTAATCTTTTTTTGACTACTCTGAGAACCAGCTGTTAGAGCAGAGGTCTGGTGACTAATTATCTTCTCAATATCGCCAGCAGCATTAGCTAGATAATCGCTATAAGGTTTGCTTCCACTATAAAACAGACCACTAGGGTTATCTAGAGCACTGGATGCCAGAGCTTTGATCGTATCTTGGCTATTAGGTAGTCCAAGGCTGAGGCTTGCTTTTTGACTATTGTCAGAGATATACCACGCGTAGGCTCCCTGCTTATTGTTAGAAATTACGTTGATCTTTTCCACCACGACCCTGTCACGTAAATAGCTGTCCTCGTCTACTAATGAGCTATTACCTAATGTTCCTCTACCTAGAATCTCTAAGGCATTCCCATTAGGATCACTGGGATCTAGGTTCGTGTTAACATCAGCAGTTCTAATACTCACCAGCCAAGCAAGTCTGAGCTTATCTCGCCACTTGTTAGAGTTCAGATCTGACTCTTGGTATCGTAGATCAGTGTAAATCCCTTTATAACTATATGGCTCGTCTACTTTCTTAATATCGGGAGCTTTACCGATGATTGGCCATTCTCTAGCTCCAAAGCTGTGAGTTGTCTTCCACACGCCAAGCCAGTTTCTGTTAAGCATTACATTGGTGCTGTCAGGGTCTTCTAGAATAGCTGCTCTAGCTGTGGCTCTCTGATCTTGACCTGTGGTTTCTTGTAACTTAGCGATTGCCTCGATTAATGCTAGGCGAGCATTTGCATCAGCTTCCATCTGGGCAACACGATTCGAAGATGATCGAGTTTCTATGCTTGAAATACTTAGTAAACTAATTGCGATAAGCATCAGTAAGCTAATGATGATAACAGTAGAGATTAGGGCGAAGCCCTTCTCTTTAGTTAATCGCTTTTCAATGGCAGATGAGGTTTTGATAATCATGTGGAGAGTAGGCAACAATTAAATACAAAACTATAAATAGATCATGCAGAGTGCATTATGCCATACTTTAATAATTACCCTTTCTACCCACCCATAGCAAGAAGCATTATAGATACATTCAGATTATTGTATTTAAGAAAAAATTATTATAATAAATCAATAAATACTGCTTAACTATTTTAGCTTTTGAACACATTACTTAATCAAAAAAAATCCCACGTAGCATTAACATGCGACGTGGGATGAGATAGTTTGGTTGATTCCAGATTATTTCAGAGGGTGAGCCTTCAACAGGTCAGATCCTTTATAAGGTCCCAGCTTAGTTTGAGCCTTAGTCTCTTTTTGGACTTTATCTACGTCTTCCTTAGTAATGGCATCACCAGCTTTATTTGACCATGCGTTTCTCACGTAAGTTAGGATGTCCGCTAACTCTTTATTATCGATACGACCATTGTAGCCAGCCATTGCAGAGTTATACTTCTTACCATTAACTTCGATTTCACCCATGACTCCATGAAGACCTATCTTGGTAATCAATGTCTTGTCTTGGGTAGCCCACTTACTACCATCCAGTGGAGGTACTAATGTGAGCACATTGCCTTCGCCTTTCAAGCCGTGACAAATCACACAGTTTTCTTCCTCGCGATATGCTTTTTCGCCATGTTGGTAAGACTTCTTTATCTGCTTGGGAGCGTCTTTAAGATGCTCAGGGATTTTTGCCAACTTTACTTTCTCTACTTTTGCCGGCTCACCATTGAGATGAGCTTTAGCATATTTATGCGCATCCATAGAATGTTCATTAGTAGGTGTATTTTCGAATACAGAGACTATCTCTAGACCCTTTTCTTTCCCCATCCATGATGCGGCAATAATCGCTTCATGTCTGACGTGCGCATGTGGATCTGCAGCAGATGCCTTGAGTAGTTCTACAGCATTAGATAGCTTGTCTGCATTGTAGCGGACTGCTCTCGTAGCCGCTGCTCTGGCTTTAGGCTCATTCGCTTTCAGAGTTGCTTCTAGGATAGCAGAATCAATTTTGTTGATTCCCCATGATACCCACATTGCTTCCGTAAGCTGGTGATCGTAGCCTTTATCAGCCTTATCAAGTGAAGCTACCCACTTAGTAAGTGCTGCTGCTACCTCATCTGCATCTCTGCCACGTAGCTCTCTACGAGTGCGGTAGCGAGTACGGATCTCAGGAAGTTTGAGGTTCTCTAGTAGTTCTGGGATACTAGCTCCGTCTACCTTCGCAACTGGCACGAGAGGGCGTGATGGATAAGTGATTCTATAGATTCTTCCATGTTTTTTATCACGCTTAGGGTCACGTGCATTGTGCTGCATATGCCCGATCAAAACATTGCTCCAGTCCACTACATAGAGTGAGCCATCTGGTGCGAATTCTAGATCCACTGGGCGGAAGTATGGGTTAGATGATTTGAACAGCTCGTGACGAAACTCTGTCTTGTAACCATTTTCACCATCCATTGCCATTGAGTGCTGCATTGCACCTACAAAGCCGATGTTATTACAAATTATAGCATCACCCTGGACTTCATCTGGGAAGTGACGAGAGGAAACGAACTCTACACCTGAAGTAGGACGCACTTTATTGCTAGTGAGCAAGTCTGGTGCGCTGAGATTTACGTTGTAACGTGGCTTAACAGCTGATTGTTGCATCCAAGTAAATTTAGATCCGGATGTATGAAGGAAGAAATTCTGCCCCCAATCATCAATCGCAATACCCCAAGGGTTTGGAATACCGTATTGAGCTGTTCTTTCGAGTCTGTTCTTATTAGGGTTGAAACGGTAGAAGCCACCATTTGTTCCTCTAACAGGTCCATAAGGAGTCTCTACGTTAGAGTGGAGGAATACTCCTTCACCCATGAAGAATGCACCTGATGGATCAGCACAGAAACTAGAGATTGCATGGTGAGTATCGTGGTCATCAAATCCGCTGAGGACGATGTGTTTCTCGTCTGCCTTATCATCACCGTCAGTATCTTTGAAAAGAACGAGGTCGTTTTGTAGTGATACAAATACTCCATGCTCAGTGATTTCAAATCCCATCGGCGTAACAATCTTATCAACGAAGGTAATCTGCTTATCAGCTTTTCCATCGTTATCAGTATCTTCTAAGATAATAATCTTATCGTTAGGAAGCTCATCACCAATTTTATATTGTGGGTAACTAGGCATACAGCTCACCCAGAGGCGACCTTTATTATCAAATGCCATCTGTGAAGGATTAGCAAGATCAGGGAACATCTTCTCATCTGCGAATAGCTCCATCTTGTAACCTTCTGGAAGAGTCATTTTCTGCTCCATTTCTTTACCTGAAACGTAAACGTTAGGTCTGTCTGAGTTGGATGCCACTGGCTTTAGTTTAGTGGTCTTGGCATCAGCTGCTGCGATGTCGAAGTCCATACCTTGATTCGTTGCCCAGATTGCCTGGTCTCTGATTGCAGTCATCTCACGAGTCTTTTTCAATTCATCAGGATAGTTTACATTACCAAATGGCTTGTATCTTCTACCGTGAACGTGAACTCCATTAGGAATCTTATAGTCGAGTAACCAAATACGGTTTTTCTCTGTTACAGCAGCATGAATTTTCTGAGCATCTCCTTTGACATTTTTTTCGCCAAATAATCCGTTAGCTAGCAGAGGAGCCAGTTTAACGTAGCCCTCACTGTTCAGGTTATGACCATTTGAAGTAAGGTCGTTTTCAGTAGAAGCATATAGTGCTTTCGTAAGAGTGTGAGCATCTACAAAGATTACTCCCTCTTCCATACAAACTTCTTTCATTGCTGTAGTATAAGCCTCTAGCAATTCATTAGCCTTTGTTCCATCAGGAAGGTCTCTCTTAGCAGAAAGATCTTCAAATGCTGCTGGAGATACGATTGCTAATTGTGGAGAATTTACAGCATAATTTTGACCTAGTGTGTGCTTAATAAATGCTCTTAGCTCAGCCTTGTAGCCATCTATTCTACCAAGTCCATCAAATGCTTCACTGTATCCAAAGAAGCCGATTACCGTGTCTATGTTATGACGATCCATCCACTGATCTGGAGTCTCGAAGTGACCACGACCGCCACCTTTATTGAATTCCTTTTTTACCAGCTTTTGACCGTTTGGTATTACCCAGTGAGAGTCGCGAGATGGGTGTGGTCTGAATGCAGGAGTGTCGCCTTCCTTACACCAGTTACGGATGTAGAGATTTTTCTCAGGGTAGCGACGCTGGAGTTCAGTTTCAAAGTGGTTATTGAGATTCATACGTGAACCAAGACCACCACCGATGAAGCCGATGCGCATGTCCTTGACAACCTCAAGTGACTTTGGTGGAGAGCCAGCAGTTACAGCAGGATACTTAGGCCCTATGAAAATTGGAGTAGATTTTAAATTAATTAAATCCTCAGGAGTTTGGTACTTCTTAAATGATCTAAGAGGACCTTCTGCAGCGTCTCTGACACCATAGAATGTAGGTTCGAATGGGCTCTGAGGAGTCACATCTGCCTTCTTAGGGACATTCATTCCTAATCCCCAATAAACACCATTAACTACCAGCCTTGTGAGATCTTCATCAAGAAAGTCATTTGATGAGCCCAGTGTTGTAGTGAAGATATTATTGGTCTTACCATTTTTTTGCTTGAATTCACGTGTCCAAGCTACTGGCATCATCGGATCATTTTTCTTTCCTTCGATAGGCTTAGAAGCGGGATCAAGTGAGTCAGTCACTGCTGCACGAAGTAGGATAGTAGATGGCTGGAGCGGGTTAGCACCGTAAACATCTGTTCTAGCGAAGATCGGTCCTACGCCATTGAGTATAGCATGATCTTCATTTTTTTTCTCAGGGCTTGTTAGAGCTCCTTGCTTAGCATGAACACCATGGTGATTCACCCAAGTTTCTCCTAGTACTTGTCTGCCAAAACCTTTTTCCCATCCTTCAACTTTAGAATTGAATGAATATTTATGATATTTGCTTTTTTTATCATCGATTTTAAATGCATGAGTCGAAGTTCTTAAAGCAACTATTGGCACACCGCTTTCGAATGCGGCATTGAATTTTTCGAAGGCTGGTTCTTCCCAGTTTCTAAATCTTAGCGACATCACTATAGCGTCTGCTGATGATAGAGCTTCAGGATTAGAGAGGCTTTTCTGGTTATTAGGATCTACAAAGTTGTTGTGTTTGTCCATTGAGAATAGGACTGTGCATTTGAAGCCATTATTTGCGAGCACTTGTCCCAGCATTGGCATTGCTTCTTCTGAGCGATATTCCTCGTCGCCAGCTAGTAAGACGACATGCTTACCGTTGGCTTTTCCTTTTGCCTCAAATACCAGGTGATCTGCAGCTGCTTGAGCAAAGCTTGTGCTGGCTAGAATCGCTGATGAGAGCGTGATTACTTTATTAATATTCATGAATGTTGTTAGTTATTTAAAAATTGCGTTAACTTTTATACGGATATTTGGAGATAATATTACTTAAAATCTAATTTAAATCTACTCTGAAAAACATATTGTTTTATTACGTAACTTGATCGCCTATTACTTTTACAGAAATCAAAAAAATGTCATGAACATTTTCCGTATTTTTTGGACTATTTCGTCAAAATCTAGAATGACAACCTATTAGCTACACTCTAACAACATAAAAAAGCACTCTGCTCACCGAGCAGAGTGCTTATAAATATATTAGTTAGATTAAAACTAAGATTAGCCGAGTAACTCTTTAGCAGCAGCGACAACGTCATCCGAAGTCATGCCGAGTTCCTTCATGACTGTGTCACCAGGAGCTGATATACCGAAGCGGTCGATGCCGAGCACCTTACCTTCTGATCCAACATACTTCCACCAGAGACCAGATACTCCAGCCTCTATAGCAATCTTGTTCTTCACGTCACAAGGTAACACGCTCTTCTTATAGTCGCAGCTCTGACGATCAAAGCGCTCCAGACAAGGCATAGAAACCACGCGAACTCCGTCCCCTAGTTCCTTAGCAGCATTCACTATGTGATCTACTTCAGAGCCAGATGCCATGAGCACTAGCTTAAGATCACCAGTTTCTTTCTTAAGAACGTAGCCGCCTTTGAGAGCGCCTTCACGTCTAACAGATACTGGCACATCGCTGTGGTTACCGATCTTCTGACGAGTCAGGATGAGTGCTGTAGGTCCGTCTTTTCTCTCAACTGCACCTACCCAAGCTGCTGCTACTTCCTCAGGATCTCCTGGGCGGTAGACATCTAGATTAGGGATTACGCGTAGTCCACTCACAGTTTCGACAGGCTGGTGAGTAGGTCCGTCTTCTCCTACTCCCACAGAGTCGTGTGTGAAGATGAATGTAGTCGGTAATTTAGCAAGAGCAGCAAGTCTAACAGCTGGTCTTACGTAGTCAGCAAACACACAGAATGTAGCTCCACTAGGGAGAAACAGACCATCGTATGCGATACCATTACAGATCGCACCCATAGCGTGCTCACGGATACCGAAGTAAATATTACGTCCTTCTGGGTTCTCATAAGAGAAGTCTCCTCCGTCTGCTATGTAGTTCTTAGTAGAACCATATAGGTCAGCAGATCCAGAGATGATCTGTGGGACTTCTTTAGCGATTGCATTAAGAACCACACCACCAGTGCCACGAGTAGCATCTGCGTAGTCAGAGTCGAACTCAGGAACCTTAGCAAGTAGACCTTCAGTATTAATTCCACCTTCTAGCTCAGCTGCGAGATCAGCGTTAGCTGCCTTCCATGCATCATAAGTGCTCTGCCATTCAGCATGAGCAGCCTTCTTCTCATCAGCCTTAGCTGCGAAGAGTGCTGTAGTCTCATCAGAAACGTAGAAACCTGTAGTTGGGAGACCCATTCCAGTCTTAGCAGATTCAGCGAAATTCGCTCCACCTTCACCGTGACCTTTAGCTGTGCCCGCTACTTCTGGGATACCTTTACCGATCAGAGTCTTAGCAATGATCACTGTAGGTTTGCCATTATCGTTCTTCTTAGCCGCTTCAACTGCCTTAGCTACTGCATTAAGATCATGTCCATCGATAGTCTCGAAGTCCCAGCCCTGTGAGCCGAAGTAAGCTTCAGAGGCGTCTCCCTGAGTTTTATCTGCCATCGCATCTAGAGTAACGTCGTTGCTATCATAGATGAGGATAAGGTTATCAAGTTTATTGTGTCCTGCAAATTCAATAGCTTCACGAGCCACACCTTCTTGGAGACATCCGTCACCGTGGAGTGCCACTACGTGATGATTGAAAATTTCGTGATCCGCAGTGTTATAGCGAGCCGCAGCTCGTTTACCACTCATAGCGAAACCTACTGCATTAGCGATTCCCTGACCGAGTGGACCTGTAGTAGCTTCGACACCTGGAGTCTCGAAGTTCTCTGGGTGACCTGGAGTCTTGCTGTGTAACTTACGGAAATCCTTGAGATCCTGAAGTGATACATCATAGCCGCTGAGATGCAGCCAGCTGTAGATGAACATTGAGCCGTGTCCTGCTGAGAGGATAAAACGGTCACGGTTGAGCCATGTAGGATCTACTGGATTAAAATTAAGGCCTTCGCTAAAAAGGACGGCTCCGATCTCAGCACAGCCGAGTGGTAATCCGAGGTGACCTGAGGAACATGCATGGACAGCATCTATAGCTAATCCACGCGCTTCATTTGCTGTGTTAGTGAGTACTTCTGTATTCATAGTTGAAAGTAACATCGCTAGATCTCCCACTTACGACAAGCCGTAAATGTCAAAACTTGCGAAACTTTACTTGTCAAATCTCGGCAACAACTTCCTTAAACAGATTGATAGCCTTCATACTATTTGAGTTATACCTCACCTCTCCTCCTGTGTGCTCTTGCTCTATAATTACTTTAAAAGTGTCTTCTTCCATTGATCTGGTGTCTTCAAAACCATATTCGATGTCACTGGAGGCTCTAAAATCAGTTATAAAGTTCGATAAACGTCTCCTACAAGAGATGACCCGAAGGACCTTATAAAAAATAAAGCTTTCACTATTAACACCCTCATAACAACGCTCCATTATTCCGATGTTTCCATCCTACCAAATATCCCTGATAAAAAAAGTATTGCCAAGTAATGGTAAGATGGTAGAAATCTTTTTGTTGAACGACTTGGTGGCACATTTACTTAGCCTACCATATGATTTACTCTGAATCATATCGACCCTAATCATTATTTTAGCTGGTGTATTCCAACAATCCTGATTAACCGAAATGTATTTATTATGAGTGAGATGTAAGAACATCTAAAATCATCAGTTCCCGAACTTTTATCATTTTATAATACACTGCACACCCTGCACCTATCCTATGAGCGATTCTAAATCCGCCCCCCCTTCTGACTCTACTAACTCAGAAGAGAACAAGCCTGCTATAAAAGCTGTAAAAAAGACTGTTAAGAAAGCAGCAAAAAAGACTGCTAAAAAAGCGGCTAAAAAAGTAGCTACTGCGAAAGCTCCGGCTCCTAAATTAGATGCCAAGGCTGAAGCTAAAGCAGCGATGATGGCTGAGATCAAAGCTGAGATCAAAGCAGAACTAAAAGCCGAAGCCAGAGCGGCAATGATGGCTGAAGAAAAAAAGCCTCAAGGTCAAAGTCAAGGACAGCAAAATCAAAGCCAACATAAGAATCACCCTAAAAAGAAACATGCTGTCAAACGCGGCAAGATTAGGAATGCGAAGACTAACCCTAATCAGAACCCCAATCAAAGCCAACACCCTAACCAACAAAACAAGCAGGGTAAGCAAAACAACCGCCGTAACCGCAGTCCTAGGCACAATAACAATAATCAACACCAGCACCAACATCCACCCAAGAAAATTGAACTCACAGGAGATCCTGTAGAGGTTAATGGCATGCTGGAGCTAGCTCCTAAGGGCTTTGGCTTTTTACGCACACTTGATAAAGGACTCGTACAGGCTACTGATGATGTATTCGTGACACCAGAGCTCATCCGTACATTCGGCTTACGCCTCGGCGTATGGATTCATGGCGAAGCCAAGCAGGGACCTAAAGGTCTGCAACTTTTCAAAATAGCTGAAGTGAATGGCAAGCCAGCTGATGAAGCTCGTAAGCTGCCACACTTTGAAGAACTCAAAGCAGTGAATCCTAGTAAGAAAATCTCATTTGAAACCACGCCTGAGAAATTCACCACTCGTGTTCTAGACATCATTTCTCCCGTAGGAAGGGGTCAACGCGGACTCATCGTATCCCCACCACGCTCTGGTAAAACTACCATCATGATGGATATGGCTGAAGCTATTCAAGATAAGTATGATGAGACAATGCACCTCATGATCTTACTAGTGGACGAACGTCCCGAGGAGGTAACAGAATTTAAACACAAACTTCCCGATGCAGAAATCTTCGCTAGCTCCAATGACTCAGGCGCTAAAAACCACTGCCGTGTAGCCGAACTATGTATCGAGCGTGCTAAGCGCCTGGTAGAAGCTGGAGAACACGTCTTCATCCTCATGGACTCCATCACCCGTCTAGCCCGTGCTTATAATTCCGCTATGGGAGGTGACAAGAAGGGAAAAGGCAGAGGAATTCAGTCTGGTGGTATTATCTCTGGTGCACTTGAAATGCCTCGCCGCATCTTCGCTGCTGCTAGAAATACTCGCACAGCTGGCTCACTCACTATCGTAGCGACTGCTCTAGTTCACACTAACTCTCGTGCGGACGATGCTATCTTTCAAGAATTTAAGGGAACAGGTAATATGGAACTAGTTCTCGATAGAAGAATCGCAGAGAAATACATCTATCCTGCTGTAGATATTTTCAAATCAGGCACTAGACGAGAAGAACTACTTCTACCAGAAATAAGCCTTCACAAAATCCATCTCATCCGCCGCGGTCTTGCTGGACACCGACCAGAAGAAGCGATGGAAAGACTCACATTCTTCCTCAAGAAATTCTCTAACAATGCTCAGATGCTGATGGAGATTAAAGGGTAAATCATTTGTAGAATAGCAATCCTCTCTACTTTAAATTTACGTGAGTAGCAGAGCTATAAACAAAAAGCCTCGGAACTGTTTCCAGTCCCAAGGCTTAATATTTCTTATAAAGAGATTATTTAAATTTTTATAATTACTTAGGCTCTACTGCTTCAGCTGCATCTGCCTTAGCCTTTTCCACTGCATTCTTAGTGTTTTCAACACCAGTTCCAGCTGCTTCTTTTGCTTTTTCTACTGCATTCGCTGCGCCGTCTTTGACTGCATTAGCACCGTCTTTAACTTTTTCAGCACCTGCTGCGCCTAGCTCCTTAGTCTTTTCCACTGCATTGCCAGCAGCTTCTTTAGTAGCATCTACTGCTTTAGCTGCTCCATCTTTCATTGCAGCAGCGCCTTCTTTGACTTTTTCTATTCCTCCGCTTCCGAGCTCTTTAGCTCCCTCTACAGTTTTAGCGGCACCTTCCTTGACTGCTGCTGCTCCATCTTTAGCTACTTCAGCTGTTTTAGCGCCAACTTCCTTAGCTTCGTCAGCTATTTTACCTGCTGCGTCTTTAGTGCCTTCTACTGCATCATTAGTCATTTCTTTAGCTTTTTCACATGATGTGAAAGCGAATGCTGCTCCTGCGATTACGATAATATTTTTTAATTTCATGAATTTATAATGTTTAGTTTTTTTAATCCGTGCGTTGCCCTAATGGAATTACACGTAATTTATATAAGCTTCACTACTATAGACAACAAGCAATCAAAAACAGTCACTAATTTCGTCATTTATTTAACAATTTTGATCGGAGCGGGAGGTAATGCGTCTAAAAACATTTTTCCATAGCGCTTCGTGACAACCCTATTATCCAGAATTACGACCATGCCTGAATCATTTTCATTTCTAATTAGTCTTCCTACCCCTTGTCTGAGTTTAATTATTGCTTCGGGAACGGAATATTCCATAAAGGCATTACCTCCCTCTTCCTCGATCGCTTCTATCTTACAAGCGATGAGTGGATGGTCTGGGACGCTGAAGGGCAAGCGAGTGACTATTACATTTGATAAACTTTCTCCAGGAACATCGACTCCAGCCCAGAAACTATCAGTGCCGAATAGCACACTATGAATGTCTTCGCGGAAAATTTCTACCATCTGGTGACGCGGAGTTCCATCTCCCTGGACCAGTAGGCGCCAGCCCATTTCATCGAAATAATCCTCCATCGCTTCCGCCACATTACGCATGACTCGGTAGCTGGTGAAAAGAACAAATGCCTTACCCTCGGTGTATTTAAGCACGCGCTCAATCCAGTGGATTAGCTGCCCTTCATACTTTTCAGTGCCTGGGTCAGGCATACTCTGCATAACGTAGACTTCCATCTGTTTTTGATAATCAAATGGACTACCAATCTTCAATGCACGACCTTTCTCAGCTCCTACTCTACGGCGGAAGTAACCTAAGTCATCATCCCCAGCACCAAGTGTGGCACTAGTAAGAACGCATGTTTTACCTCTACCAAACATCGTATTCCGGAGGCGTTCTGCTACATTGATAGGCGCTGACTGGAGCACCATATTATCACCATCTCTGCCAGTTTTCTCTACCCAATAGACACTCTGCGAGTCTTCTTGATCTAAAAACATTTTTAATGCTCCGTGCACTTCACGCATCCTACGCGCTCCGTCCATGAGTTCATTTCGCACTGCGCTATCTTTTTCTAGCTTTTCTGCTGCTTCTTCCACAGATGTCCAAAAATCTCTTAGATGAAGAGCCAGTGTATTATCTACGAAGCCTTCTTTCCGAACTCTAAACTCACGCGAATACTGACCAAACTCTACCGCCTCAGCCACTTCATCGAAAAAATCGTCCGCTCTAGCTAGTAACTCTTCTGCACATTGCATCCCCTCACCCGCTCGTAAAGTTTTGAGCAATCCACGTTTAGTTTTAGGATTATAGAGACGCTGAACATCAAAGCAGAGTCCAGCATGGCTGAGCCTTAAACCTAGTTGCTTAGCCGCTACATCTTCTATAGTGTGAGCTTCATCTAGGATTGCGAAATCATTTGGGAAAAGAAATCCATCGTCTTGGCTTTCACCTAACTCGATACTTTCTAATTCCTGACCGAATAAGGTAAAAAAGAGTGTGTGATTTACCACAATAACTTCAGCCTTCTCTGCACGCTTTCTAACATTCTGATAAAAGCAATCATCTCCCCTACCGCAAGTCTTACGCGTGCAGACATGCGCCTCGCTACAAACCTGGCTCCATACTTTACCGCTAGGCTCGAAATCCATGTCACTCAGACTACCATCATTAGTCCCCTCTGCCCAGTCAGCGATGGCTTTGAGCTCCTCAGTCTCGCTGGATGAAAATAAATCTCTCGGTCTCTCTAATACTCTGCGTAGCCTCTGTGGACAGATGAAATTACCTCTGCCTTTTAATAAAACCGCATCGAACTCTTTGCCTATAAGTTGCTTCACAATGGGCAGGTCTTTGCCTATCAGTTGTTCTTGTAGGTTGATCGTATGGGTAGAAATAACGGCCTTACGGTCGCGCTCGATAGCAAATTTCACTGCTGGTATAAGATAAGCCAATGACTTCCCTACGCCTGTTCCAGCCTCTACAGAAAGAACACCTTTCTGCTCTAAAGTCTGAGCTACAGCAACTGCCATTTCCTGCTGCTGTGGGCGGTAAGCGAAGCCAGACGACTTTGATAGGAGCCCTGTCTCTGAAAATACATCAGAGATTTCGTCTGCTAAATATTCTTCATACTCAGCTCCTCCACCTCCAGGAGCACCTGCCTCTCCAAATCCGTCGTTAATTGAAATCATTTGTTACTACTGGATTGTGATTTGCTAAATAATCCCATTAGCTCTCCTGAATCAAAAAGCTCTCTGATCCTCTCGACTTCTTCATCATCATAAGCTTTTTTCTCTGAGCACCCCCAAACTACACCTGGCCATGCAGGGTCTCCCTTAGCTCTTCCCACCACATGAATATGTAGCTGAGGCACTACGATCCCTACGCAGCCTAGGTTCACCTTAGCGACTTCGAAGTGTTCCTTGATAAAGAGACTTAACCCAAGCGCTAGACGCATAACATCTTCGTATACTTCAATACTCAGATCCGTAAGTTCTTCGACGTCATTCTCCACTTCAGGAACGATTACGAACCATGGGTAGTGGGCGTTATTTTTAAGTAATA
This sequence comes from uncultured Rubritalea sp., assembly GCA_937923145.1. GTDB lineage: Bacteria > Verrucomicrobiota > Verrucomicrobiia > Verrucomicrobiales > Akkermansiaceae > Rubritalea. The sequence goes on from CALAJT010000036.1 coordinate 26,559, forward strand.
CACGGCAACCAAGGACGGCCCCAAAATCGAACCCTCCATTAGCTAATCTCTCACTCATCTCAAATGCCATACACTAGATCTGCACCAAAGTCATTGAGGCGTAAATTCTAATCTTTTATTTCTGCAAAATATTCGCTCTCTGAGGCTTAAAAACTAGTTTTCTAGTAATCTAATATTGCACCTTAAGAAAAATGAATTCATAATATATACATGCAAAAGACCAGATTTACTAAATTTTCACATGTCAGTCGTGCTATCTATAAAGGTGGAATCTTTCGCACTAGCATTGCCTCACTCACTTTTGCATTCACCGGCTGTGCTCAATCTATTCCAGATGGTCCAGTCACCGCACCTACCACTGAAGCTAAAGCAGTAAATCAAAGGGTCATCGATAAGAACGGCTGCGGTCCCACATCTCTGATGAACGCCTACCGCTTTGGTTCTCCCGCTTGGCACGTAGGCTACGATAAGTTAGGAGCAAATATCGACTCTACCAATAAGCAGAAGTTCACAGATCTTGTAAATCGCTTCGGTATCCACATTTCCCGTCATAATGGAATGGTCCGCTGGGATAAGCGCAACGGTATCAGCACTCCCGATCTATGCGATATGGCAAATGATTACCAGCGCTCAAGACGCACTAATTTACCACAGCTAAGCGTTTACACTCATTTCAACCCTAGTGATGAAGCTAACGTAACACTACTCCAAGATGTCCATAAAAAGCTGCGTAACTCGATGCTAAAAGGTTTCCCTCCGATCCTCACCATCAAGCGATTCACTCAGAGGTCAATGGGTGGTTTTCTGATCTGGAAGCAAGTCCACGGTCACTTCGTCACTCTTTATGAAATACCAGGTAGAATAGCTCCAGAAGCTACATCTTTTAAGATAAAATATGTAGACCCATGGGGTGGTAGAATCCTTACAGGAACGGTCAAAATCCCTGAGCAATCCTTCTACGCTATCGATAGTACACTCAGTAAGAATTTAAAATTCAGGAAGTCACCCACACTAGTAGTAGACTTCCCCCACTCTAGTCTAGGTAGACATCTAATCAGAAAAGGAGAGCGCAATGTAGCAATACTCGCGTCATCAATAACTCCATAGTATTGCAAATGCTTTACAAATGGGATTTAGTTTTTTAGATGTGACTAAGTGAGCACATCACACCCTCTTAATAAATAACTTTACTTAAAACCAATCAAACAAAATGAGCGATACATCAACAACAGACAAAGTAGTCGTAGGCGGCGCCCTAGTAGGCGGTCTACTATTTTTCGGATTCCTTACTAACACATGCACTAGTCCATTTTCTATGGGTGGTGACACTACTGGTAACGACTCCCAAATCACCACTCCAGTAATAGCAGGAGATGCAACTTCCGCCAATAACGGTAATGCTCGCGTAGCAGAACTACAGAAGCAGATGGATGCGCTAAAGCTCAAAAACAGAGAGCTCTCAACCCTTGAAAAGGACAATGATGCTCTCAGAGCAGAAGGTGTCAACCTCTCTAAAACTCACGAAGATGCTCAAGCTAGATTGAACAAGAAAATAAGCGACCTTCAGAGGCAAATTGATGCATCTAGAGACTCAGCTAATGATCTGCAAACTAAGCTAGCTGCTATGCCGACAAATGGCTCGTCTGGTCTTGAAGCTAAAATCAATGCTCTCACATCAGAGTTAGCGCAAAACAAAACTGTTAATCTAGATCTTAAAAAGCAACTTGCAGCTATGCCAGTAACTCCTGATAATGACTCATCTGCTAAAGTAACAACTCTAGAAGGAACTATCAAAGAGCTCAACACGAAGAACGCTTCATTAACAGCTGACCTAGAGAAGCTTAACCAGCAAATGAAAACAGCTAGCGCTAATTCAGAGAACGGTGCAGATGCAAACACTGATTCAAACAGCAAAGTCAAGCAACTCTCTGACGCTATCACAGCTCAAAAAGCACTGCTAGCTACCAAGAGTGCAGAAATTACTAAGCTCACTGCTCAGGTAAATCAATTCAAAGCACAGAAGAACGTCTTCGTAAAATCTACTGATGATCTTCCTGACAAAGCAAAAAACCTTCTAGCTGATCTAAAGACACTCGAAGGCAAATCTGCTGAAGAAGTGGTCACTGCTTACGAGCAAATCACCAAAAAGAATAATGCAGACGCTAAAGCTAGAATTAAGTTTCGCTCTGGAAAATCAGATCTCTCTGGTGCAGACAAAGCAAAAATAGCTGAACTAACTCAAGCAGCTGGGGAAAACTCCTACTTCCTAATTGTAGGATATGCAGACAAGACTGGAAGTGCAGCAGCTAATGAGAAACTATCCTCAGCCCGCTCGACTTCTGTAGCTAAAGAACTCGGCGCCAAAGCCAAAGGTTTCCAGGCCGCTCAAGCAGTATATCTAGGACAGACAGACCGCTTCGGACCAGCTTCTGAAAACCGCGTAGTTGAAATCTGGGAAATCAAATAATACTGAATAAAGTTGATAAAAATTACTCTTAATACTAAGTGTAATCTATCCAACAATACAAAAAGTTCAGATTCACCTCCCAAATCTGAACTACAACGCATCTATATCATGTCTACTATTAAGCATTTAAGCCTACTAATATCATTCGCAACTGTATCTTTATCATTTACTAGTTGTGGACCGACTGCTAGCCCAACAGTTCCCAACCCAATCGCTAAAAAAGCACTTAAAGCGGTATATATCAATCCACACAAGTCTGGATCTTACGCACACTTCAAAGCTTCTAAAAGCTATCCTAAGACATCTAATGTCTATAAGAATAAGGATCTACTATCACGCACGAATTCATCTAACTCTAAAGTCGTGATCGACCAGAGTCTACAGAGAGGTTTTTTGATGAACAATGGAACAATCGCTATGGACTACCCTGTGTCAACAGGTCGTAGCAAGTATCCTACACCTAATGGATCATTCCGCATCACAGAGAAAATCGTTGATAAGCGATCAAACTTATACGGAACAATCCTAAACTCTAGTGGCGGTGTAGTAAAATCAGGTGCTGATTCACGTAAAGACAAGGTCCCTGAGGGAGGTGAATTCCGCGGAGCTCCTATGTCACACTGGATGAGACTCACTGGTGACGGTATCGGTATGCACAAAGGCAGAGTGCCTCGCTACCCTGCATCTCACGGATGCATTAGAACTCCTGGCTCAGTTGTCCCTACAGTCTACGCTAAGACTCGTGTTGGCACTAGCGTTACCATCCGTAGATAATCCGTTTCATGTATTTAACTCTATATAACTACTATGAAACTACTTAGACTATCATTAATCGCCCTTTCGGCAGTTCTAGCTAGCTGTGGTACAACTAACAGCCTGTCATCATACGAGAAATTTTCAACCCGTAGTGACTACAGAGACACCTACGAGACATTCACTAACAAAGAACTACTAGATAGCGCTGATCGTAGCAAAACTAGTGTCCACGTTAGTGTGAAGAACCAGCGTATGCAACTCAGACAGGAAGGCAAAGTACTAGTTGACACACCTTGCACTACTGGAAGATCTGGCAAACGCACACCCTATGGAACATTTAAGCTTCATGATAGACAAGCGAATAAACGCTCTAATATCTATGGGACTCTCTACAAGAATGGTAAAAGAGTCTGTGGCGGTCATCGCTACGAGAAGTGCCGAGGAGTCTCCTATGACAAATATGTAGGATCACCACTCGCATACTGGCAGCGTCTCACTGGCGACGGCATTGGTATGCATGCTTCTAAAAGCGTAAAGCGCTACACTGCATCAGGTGGCTGTATCCGTGTTCAGCCTAGCTGGGCTAAGCTCATGTTCGATAAGACTAAATCAGGCACTCGGATCATTGTTTCCGACTAAAGATTATTAACGATAGACTGGCTGCTGAAAATCAAATGACTAAACTAAGAAAAACCTTTTTCACCCTACTCGCTCTCTCTACTACCTCGCTCCTACCTAGCTGTGGCACAGGAGGTGGAGCTATATCAGGGAGACCTGGGAATCTTGGACCTCTCCCTACTCCAGCAGTCAGAAGCGCACAGATCGCTAATGAAGAAAAAGGAAATTTCTACTACGGTCGCCGCTACTATGTCGAAAAAACTCGTCTCTGGGGATACCTTCGTAAACCTGGTCAGTCATATAAATCATCTAAATTAGTCCTCATCAACGAAGATCGAAAGCGTCAACCTGATCGACTCCCTGAAAATGGATCTGGCAACAACCGTTACGGGCATGATCAAAACTACGAATATAAAATTTATGGTAGCTACACTGGTAGAAAAGCCTACGATCCAAACTCTAACTTATTCCTCCCAGAGTTTCGTCTTACCAACTACCAACTGATAAACAAAAACCCGGGTTGGATTTTCAATACCAACGACTACTACGACCCAACGCGCGTCACACTGCGTAGCTACTAATCAGTGATCACGCTAAAAACTCCATCTACTATTTTACTTCTAGCCGTCACGATGTTTCATCTGGCGGCTTGTTCGTTCCAAAATAGTCAATCTCTCGTCTCTAAAAAAAGCGCAGTTTACGATATCGATCAGCAGGACATTCTGCTCACCGATCACCAGACTAGCAAATTTCTGAAACAGTGGGCTGCAATTGGCTATCCCACACAGTCTCCTAATCAGAAAGTCACCTTCAATAATAAGCACACTTATGGAAAGTCATTTGATCAAATCATCAGTGGCTTTTCCATCTCCACATTCCCCCAACGCACCAAAGGCATAGGTCTGCCCGTGGTCGTGCAGACAGGGAAAGCGATGTTTAAACCAATCACTGAAACAGCTTTTCAATCTAATCTTTACCCCGGAACCTTAATCGTCACTAAATCTGCTACAGGCAACATAGACATCAGCCTATTTGATCCCAGAGACAACAGTAATTACAGAGGCAAACCACTCAAGACTCAACATAACATCGTCATTGATCACATATTAAATGATCCTAATAACCGCGCGTTAGACTTTCTAGGACTCATCAACCCTCAAAAATATGAAAATCTTCAAGGCTTCTATCTATCGCGTCCTTACGATAAAACCAAAATTCCTATCGTCATGATTCACGGGATATTCTCATCTCCGAAAACCTTCATGGACATGGCAGAGAAAATAGAGTCCCAACCTGATCTCTATAATAAATATCAGATTTGGCACTACTACTACCCCACTGGAAAACCATGGCTTGCCACTGCCCAAGAGTTCAGAACCTCATTCCGCTCGCTCATCAAAAAACTCGATCCACAAGGATCTCATGGCAATCTTCGCAAAACTACCATCATCGCCCACTCCATGGGAGGACTCATCACCAGACTCTCACTTTCCAAACCTAAGAATCATCTATCTGATGCATATCTAGGCAAGTTAGGTCCGAAAATTCTTACAGAAGCACAGCACAATAGAATCCATCCATTCTTTCACTACAAACCTCTGACTGAACCGAATCAAGTGATCTTCCTATCTGTTCCACACCGTGGTTCTAAAATGGCTAGTGGAGTTGTAGGATGGTGTACTAATAAACTAATCAACATACCAAATATTCTAATCAAAGGAACTGTCAAAGCTATACGACCAAAGCAGAAGTCGAAGCTTTCTAAGGATACTCTAAGACTTCTCAATGAAGGTGAAAATGCAGTCTACCAACTTCAACCCAATAATCCAGCACTCATAGCACTCAATAAAATGAAGCTACCGAAACGCCTGAAAGTTCATTCACTCGTAGGCGATATAGGACTTCCAGCATTTAGATTTTACACAGATGGAGTAGTCACCTACAAGAGCGCTAGTCTCAATAAAGTTGGCACTGAAACCCTCATCCCATCTAATCACGACATCACGGACGACCCAAAATCAGTTCGTCGTGTGCTTCAAATTCTCCGCCAGAAATAAACGCATCAACAAATCAATATGTGTCGATATGAAGCTTGATTTCTGGATAATTCACGTTTAAATTCTCATCATTATGCCACAAGTAAGACCAGACGCCACCGCAGAACTCACCGCAGCCTTAGAACAACGTATTCTCGTGCTAGATGGAGCTATGGGAACAACGATCCGAGGTTATGGACTCTCTGAAGAAGACGCTCGTGGCGAACGCTTTAAGGACACCGATAAGGACATTCTAAATAATGGCGATATCCTCTCACTCACACGTCCAGATGTTATCCTAGACATCCACAAACGCTTTCTAACAGCAGGCTCAGACATCATCGAGACCAACTCCTTCTCAGGCACCTCTATAGCCCAGTCAGAATTTTTCGTAGAAGATCCACGTGAAAAAGGTGACGGAGCTCGTAAAGACCCAGACTTCTATCAAGGCGTCATCGAAGACCAATTCCTCATTGATCTAGCCCACGAAATCAATTTCGAATCCGCAAAGCTCGCACGTCAAGCATGTGACGAAGTAGAGAAAGAAACAGGCATCAAACGCTACGCTGCTGGAGCCATAGGACCAATGACCGTAGGTCTTAATAATGCCGCTGTAGATCCTGATGATGCAGGATTCCGAACCGTCACATGGGACCAAGTCTACACCGACTACAAGCGCCAAATCCGCTCACTCATCGAAGGTGGAGTAGACATCCTCATGGTCGAAACTATCTTCGATGCACTCAACTCAAAGTGCGCACTAGTCGCCATCCAAGACGTCTACGAAGAAGATGACCTCTATCTCCCTATCATCATCTCAGCCGCAGTAGGTCTTGGTGGTGAAACCATGATCTCAGCCCAGAAAGCAGAAGCTCTCTGGAATGCCGTTGCCCACGTTAAGCCACTAGCAATAGGGCTCAACTGCTCGCTAGGACCTGAGCAGATGCGCCCATTCATCGAAGAACTCAGCTCAGTTGCAGAATGTTTCGTCTCATGCTACCCAAATGCTGGAATGCCAGATGCCCTTTCAGAAACGGGATTCCCATTCCTACCGCTAGACATGTATCATCGTCTCAAGGACTTTGCCGAATCAGGCTTCATCAACTTCGCTGGCGGATGTTGCGGAAACACACCAGAGCACATCGCTGAAATCGCACGTGCTGTCAAAGACGTGCCACCTCGTAAGATTCCAGTGATCGAGCCGCTCATGCGCCTCTCGGGAACAGAGCCATACAACCACTCAGCCGAGAAAAACTTCCTCATGATCGGTGAGCGAACCAACGTAGCTGGTTCACCTGTCTTCAGAAAAATGATTAAAGAAGGTCGCCTCGAAGACGCCCTAGCAGTAGCGCGTCAGCAAGTAGAAAATGGTGCTCCAGTCATCGACATCTGTTTCGATGATGGACTCATCGATGGCGAAGAAATGATGACTCGTTTCCTCCAGCTAGTCCAATCCGAGCCAGACATCACCAAAGTCCCAATCACCGTAGATTCCTCCAAATGGGAAATTATCGAAGCTGGTCTAAAATGTCTCCAAGGCAAAGGCATCGTCAACTCTATCTCGCTCAAAGAAGGCGAAGAAGCATTCCGCAAGAACGCTAAGACCGTTATGAAATACGGTGCAGCAGTCGTAGTCATGGCATTCGATGAAGAAGGTCAAGCAGCCACCTACGCGGAAAAAATTTCCATCTGTGAACGTGCTTATAACATCCTCGTAAACGAAGTCGGATTCAATCCACAGGACATCATCTTTGACCCAAACATCCTCACCGTCGCTACAGGAATCGAAGAGCATAACAACTACGCTGTAGACTTCTTCCAAGCCACTAAATGGATCAAAGAAAACCTCCCTGGAGCGAAAGTCTCTGGCGGAGTATCCAACGTATCATTCTCATTCCGAGGTAACAACCCCGTCCGTGAAGCCATGCATGCCGCATTCCTCTACCATGCCGGACTCAATGGCATGGATATGGGCATCGTCAATGCTGGTATGTTAGAAGTATACGATGAGGTTAAACCAGACATGCTCAAGCACGTAGAAGACGTACTCCTCAACCGTGACCCAGACGCCACCGAGCGACTGTTAGATTTCGCCGAGCAATTCAAAGGCATCAAAAAGAAAGACCAAAAAGAAGACCTAGAGTGGCGTAAAACTTCTGTAGAGAAACGCCTAGAACACGCACTACTCAGAGGCATCGACACCTTCATCACTGAAGACACTGCCGAAGCTCTAGAGCAATACAAGATTCCACTCAAAGTCATCGAAGGACCACTCATGGACGGCATGGGCATCGTCGGAGACCTCTTCGGAGCGGGAAAAATGTTTCTTCCACAGGTGGTCAAGTCCGCTCGTGTGATGAAAAAATCTGTAGCTTACTTGGAGCCATTCATGGCAGCTGAGAAAGCAATCAAAGTCAAAGACATCGCCAAAGAACTCATCGCTAAAGACCCTTCCCTTACTCAAGCAGAAGCAGAGATCGACGCAGAGAAAACCATGACCGCAGGACGCGTCCTCATGGCTACTGTAAAAGGAGACGTTCACGATATCGGCAAGAACATCGTAGGCGTAGTACTCGCATGTAATGGCTTCGAAGTCATCGACATGGGCGTCATGGTTCCCGGTAATAAAATCATCGACACAGCAATCGAAAAGCGCTGCGACATCATCGGACTCTCTGGACTCATCACCCCATCACTAGACGAGATGGTGAATATCGCCAAAGAACTCGAACGCCGTGAACTCAACTTCCCAGTCCTCATCGGTGGAGCCACCACCTCACCTGCTCACACAGCAGTAAAGATAGCACCACACTACAGCGGACCTATCATCCACGTCCTAGACGCCTCACGCTCCGTCCCTGTCACCACCACACTTCTCTCAGAAGAGAACAAAGAGCAATACGTCAAGGACAACGACGCCAAGCACGAAAAACTACGCGACACCTTCAACAAAAAGTCAAAGCCAACAGTCAACCTTGCGAAAGCCAGAGCGAACAAAGTCAAAATCGACTGGGACAACTACACCCCACCCCAGCCAGAATTCACCGGCACCAGAGAGATCAAAAACCAATCTCTCCGCGAGCTAGCAGAATACATCGACTGGACTCCATTCTTCCACGCATGGGAACTCCGCGGAGTATGGGACAGAGAGACCAAAGTCCTCAAAACAAGAAATGCCGAAGCCGCAGTAGTGGCACAACAACTCTACGAAGACGCAATCGTCTTACTAGAGCAAATCATCACTGAAAAGAAATTCACAGCTAATGGCATCTACGGATTCTTCCCAGCTTACGCAGATGGAGACGACATCATTCTCCCCGAAAATGACGCCACCTTCCACACCCTCCGCCAGCAAAACGCCAAGACCAACAACAACCAAAACCCACACTGGGCACTCAGCGACTTCGTCTCCACAGATAAAGAAGCTAAAGACCACGTAGGGAGTTTTGTTGTCGGAATCAATGGTGCTGACGAATGGGCAGCAGACCTCAGAGCCAAGCACGAGCTAGACTCCGCCATCATGGTGCAAGCCATCGGCGACCGCCTAGCAGAAGCCTTCGCCGAGCTACTCCACCACCGTGCCAGAATCGCATGGGGAATCGAGCGTCCTGGACAGTTCAACAACAACGAACTCATCAAAGAAATCTACCAAGGCATCCGCCCTGCCCCCGGCTACCCAGCCCAGCCAGACCACACAGAGAAAATCACCCTCTTCAAGGTCCTCAACGCCACCGAAAGCACCGGCGTAGAACTCACCGAGTCCTGCGCCATGCACCCCGGCTCAGCCGTCTCCGGACTCCTATTCTCCCACCCAGACTCCAAATACTTCGCCCTAGACAACCTCCAAAAAGATCAGATCGAAGACTACGCCAAGCGTAAAGAATGGGATATCGATACAGCTGAGAAATGGCTCGGACCTTGGTTGGGGTATTAAGAATAGAAGGGGTTTCCAAACTCCTTGTCAAATCATCTTCAAGACAAGCTAATTAAGCTTTAATCTTTAAGCTAAAACCTTATAGTCCTATTGTTACCCGCAATATCCACTATATGCCGCCTTCAGACTACACATACGACAAACAGTTAGATAGCACTATATCTGTAGTCAAGGAACAGGACATCGAATACGGATTCATCGGTACTCTCCAAGACCTTAAATATACCTATCGTAAAGATATCCGTGACCGCCAAGCCCTCGAAGCTAACTTCCGTGAAAAGTTTAACCAGCTCAACGCCGTCACCCTGTCCGACAGCGAATTCGGCCGCCTCCTCGCTCAGATCACTACACCAGACGTCTATCAGGCCTCTGAGACTCTCCGCACACGCAATGGCTTTGAGCGGGACGACGGCACACCGTTGAACTTCACCCTCGTGAATATCAAGGACTGGTGCAAGAATGACTTCGAAGTCGTCAACCAGCTCCGCATCAACACCCGCAGCAGCTTTCACCGCTATGATGTCATCATCCTCATCAATGGCATTCCCTGCGTCCAGATAGAGCTTAAGACACTCGATGTAGACCCTCGCCGCGCCATGCAGCAGGTTGTCGATTACAAGAAAGACCCTGGCAATGGCTACACTAACACTCTCATGTGCTTCATGCAGCTCTTCATTGCCAGCAACCGCACTGACACGCGCTACTTTGCCAACAACAATAACGAGCACTTCGCCTTTGATGCAAAGGAAGTCTTCCTTCCCGTTTACCGCTGGGCAGATCGGGATAATGCCCCCATTCCCCATCTCAATCGCTTTGCTGAGACCTTCCTCCCTAAGTGCACCCTCGGTCACATGGTCAGCCGCTACATGGTGCTCGTCGCTAGTGAGAAGAAAATGCTCATGATGCGTCCTTACCAGATCTATGCAGTGCAAGACATCGTCAAATGCATCGAACAAAACAGCGGCAACGGCTTCATCTGGCACACCACCGGCAGTGGTAAGACACTTACCTCATTCAAGGCTTCCACCCTTCTAAAGCACAACCCAGACATCGATAAATGCCTCTTCGTAGTCGACCGCAAAGACCTCGACCGACAGACTCGTGAGGAATTTAATAAATTTCAAGAAAACTGTGTGGAGGAAAACACCAATACCCACACCCTCGTCCGCCGCCTCCTCTCAGACGACTACGCAGATAAGGTCATCGTCACCACCATCCAGAAACTCGGCCTCGCTCTAGATGAAACCAGCAAACGGAACCAAGGCAGAAAGGAACGCAATAAGCAGACCTACAAGGAAATCCTCACTCCTATCTCTGACAAACGTATCGCCATCATCTTTGACGAGTGCCACCGCTCACAGTTCGGAGAGAGCCATCAGGCGATTAAGAATTTCTTCCCACAGTCCCAGCTCTTCGGCTTCACCGGAACCCCCATCTTCCAGGACAACTCCACTGCCAAACAGATCGATGGAGAAGTCGCTACGCTAAAGACCACCGAGGACACCTTCCAGCAAGAGCTGCATAAATACACCATCACTCACGCTATCGAAGACAAGAACGTCCTCAAGTTCCATGTCGACTACTTTAAACCAGAAACCACAGGCAACACCCCACCTCCTAAATCTGGCGAACCACTCGCAAAGCAAGCTGTCATCGAAGCCATCCTCAGCCAGCACGACCAATGCACTGCCAACCGCAAGTTCAACGCCATTCTCGCCACCGCCTCCATCAATGACGCCATCGCCTTCTACGAGCTCTTTCAGAAAATACAGCAGGAGAAACAAGCAGCCGACCCCGACTTCAAGCCCCTCAATATCGCCTGCGTTTTCTCTCCACCCGTGCCTCCCAATCCTAAGGACAAAAACGGCAAAGACATCAAGCAACTCCAAGAAGACTTAATTCAAGAAAGCCAGGATAACCAAGAGCAACCCAACGAGAAAAAGAAAGCCCTCGAAGCCATTCTCAAGGACTACAATGCCAACTTCGGCACCAATCACCGCCTCAGCGAGTTCGATGCCTACTACCAAGATGTCCAAGACCGCATCAAGGCTCAGAAATTCCCACTAGCAGACCTCCGTGCAGCCCAGCCAAAGGCAAACGCACACAAGATCGATATCACCATCGTCGTCGACATGCTACTCACTGGATTCGACTCGAAATACCTCAACACCCTCTACGTTGATAAAAATCTCAAATACCACGGACTCATCCAGGCCTTCTCGCGCACCAATCGCATCCTGAATGACTCCAAGCCCCACGGCCACATCCTCGACTTCCGCCAACAGGAGGACAATGTCGATGATGCCATCAAGCTCTTCTCTGGAGAAAAGCAAAAGGAAGAAGCCGCTAAAATCTGGCTAGTCGAAGCCGCTCCCGTCGTGATAGAGAAACTCGGCACCGCCGTCCAGCAGCTAGAGGACTTCATGAGCTCCCAAGGTCTCACCTGTGCTCCCGAAGAAGTGCCCAAGCTCAAAGGCGATGCCGCCCGTGCCCAGTTCATCAAGACCTTTAAAGAAGTCCAGCGCCTCAAAACCCAGCTGGATCAATACACCAGCCTCGCACCCGAGCAAAAGGCAGCCATAGAAGAAGCCCTGCCACTCAACACTCACCGAGCATTCAAGGGCGCCTACATCGACACTGCTCACAAGCTCAAGAAGCAGCGTGACAGCGAAGACCCTGCCACTCTATCACCAGAGATCGATGACCTCGACTTCGAGATGGTCCTCTTCGCCTCCGCCACCATTGACTACGACTACATCATGGAACTCGTCGCCAAGGCAGATGGACAAGCCCCAGGCAAGGAAAAGATGACCCGTGAGCAGCTCGTCTCCCTCATCGCCTCAGACGCCCAGTTCGCAGATCAGCGTGATCTCTTAGAACAATACATCAACCAGCTCGACCTCGGCCAAGGCCGCTCCAAGGATGACATCGTCAATGGTTTCCAGACCTTCAAAACCAAAGCAGGCAATCAGCGACTCAAAACCATCGCCCAAACTCACCAGCTCGCACCCGATTCCCTCAACGACTTCGTCGAGGAAATCCTCAACCGCCACGTCTTCGACGGCCAACTCCTCACCGACCTCATGGCACCACTAGAACTCGGCTGGAAAGCACGCAGTAAAGCGGAGCACTCTCTGATGAAGGAGCTGGTTCCTCTGTTGAATCAGCGAGCGGGCGGACAGGAAATCTCGGGACTGGCTGGATACGGAGAGTAGTGAATTAGGAATTTTAAATTAAGAATTAGAAATTGAAAACAGCACAGACATTACAGCCGCAATTGAGGTTTCCTGAGTTTGAGGATGATGGGGATTGGATACATGAAAAACTTGGTTCTCTGACAACCTGTCACAACAATGCTAGAAGGCCAATTACTGCAATTAATAGAGTTAAAGGTAGTGTTCCTTATTATGGAGCTAGTGGAATAGTAGACTACGTAAATGACTTTATTTTTGACACCCCAAAACTATTAATCGGTGAAGATGGAGCAAAATGGGGTTCTTTCGAGTCCACCGCATTTATTGTAAAGGGAAAATATTGGGTCAATAATCACGCACATGTTTTTAGTTCTTTAGAGCTCGAATTACGATTTATTGAGAACTATTTGGTGATGCTTGATATTGCGCCTTTCGTCACTGGCGCCGCTCCACCTAAATTAACTTTGGATAACGTCAGGCGTATTCCAATACCATGTCCTCCTTCTGAGCCTGAACAACAAAAAATCGCCGATTGCCTAGGTTCCTTGGATGAACTGCTCACCGCTCACCGCAGCAAGCTCACCGCCCTCCAAGACCACAAAAAAGGCCTCCTCCAACAACTCTTCCCCCCCGAAGACCAAACCACCCCCAACCTCCGCTTCCCCGAGTTTAAGGATGATGGGGGTTGGATAGCTACAGCGCTTAAGGATGTTTTTTCTATTTTTCAAGGATACGCATTTTCAAGTAACGACAGCTGTAACTCAGGTGCTAGGTGGCTTAAAATCGCTGATGTTGGAATTCAAAAGATGAGCCCTTCAAGCCCATCCTTCCTCCCTGAAGGTCATACAAAGGAACACAGTAGGTTTATAGTTTCAGCTGAAGATCTCGTCGTCGCCTTGACCCGCCCCTTTTTAGATCACGAGCTTAAAATCGCAAAAGTTGATTCAATATATGATGGAGCTCTACTAAATCAAAGAGTCGGCAAAATACTCCCAAAAGAAAAATCTGATTTCGTATACTATCTTCTACAAACATCACGTCTCACCTCTGCCATCGAAAAACAAATCTCAGGAAATGACCCTCCAAATTTATCCTCTTATCAGATTGAAGACATCGAAACTCTTATTCCTAAGCCCAACGAACAACAAAAAATCGCCGACTGCCTCAGCGATCTAGACGCCCTCATCACCGCCGAAACCAAAAGCATCGAAGTCCTCCAAACCCACAAAAAAGGACTCATGCAACAACTCTTTCCACAGTAATTTATGCCCGAACTAAATGACATAGCCCAAACTTTGCTTTCGGGTGAACAAAACATTCAACTTATTTATGCATTTAATAGCACAGGCAAAACCCAGCTTTCGCTAGCATACAAGGATTTGACAAAAGACGAGGAAGGAAATCATGTAGGCGTTTATTACAATGCTCTTAGTGAAGACCTTTTCACCTGGGATAATGGAGATGATAATGACGAAGGAAAAATCAAGCTTCTAGTAAAAGAAAGTAGCCTAAACAGCTTTCACGGCTTCCTAAACGAGGAGAACCTTGAACAACACCTTGAAAGGTTTAAATTTAACTTTGATTACCGATTTAATCAACATGAAGACTCTGAAAAAGGCATTCAATCCATTGAGTTTTCTGAACGCTCTGACAATCCTGATACCGAACGAAAAACGATCAAAGTATCTCGAGGTGAGGAACGAATCTTTTTATGGTGCTTTTACCTTAGCCTATTCGAAGTTGAGGAATTGGCGGACAATCAATCTGAGCATATTTTTATAGACGATCCAGTATCTAGTTTAGACGACCATAATATCTTCATCACAGCATCTACTATTTTTGACCTTATTGAAAAACACTACGAAGATCGAAAAATCATTTTAACGACTCATCACATGGGGCTCTTTTCCATCCTAAGTGATTGGCTCAGAAAAGGAGAATTAAGTTCTAAACTGAAAGGTAAATACAAGATGCATATACTTTCAAAAAAATCAGGAGAAGTCAAATTAGAGACCTGCCGGAAAGATGTTTTCCTCTATCACCTTAGGTTGCTTCAAGTTTTAGAAACGGCACGCAGACAAAACGACCTAAGAGCCTTCCATCTAGCACTACTACGACAAGTTCTGGAAAATATATCGTCTTTCTTGGGTGTAGGTCGTGTAAGTTACGTCTTAGAACAAATAGGAATAGATGATGCCAATAGAGTTACCAATATTGTAAATAGCCTCTCTCACAAAAATATCTACTACTATGAAAGTGACGATCTCGTCTCAGACAATGAAGAAATGCTAATAGAAATTTTGGACAAACTTATGATTAAATATGAATTTGTCCTCCATCTGCCGAGAACCTAATAATCCATGAACTTCACCCAGCTCATCACCGATCTCCGCGACCTTGACGGCTCACTAAAGAGCCACGTCAAGCAATCGGCGAACATTGGGCTGACGTTACGGAATTGGTTCGTGGGTGCTTACATTGTGGAATTTGAACAGAATGGAGATGAGCGGGCAGAATATGGCACTAACCTTATTAAAGAAGTAGCCAAAAACCTCCAAGTAAGCGGATTACACCCCACCAATCTGGAGCTTTGCCGTCGTTTATTTCTAGAATACCCCTCAATTCCACAGACACTGTCTGTGGAATTAGACCATACCGCAAAGATTCGACAGACGCTGTCTGTCGAATTGAATTCATTCCTCTCTCAGATTCCACGAGTCATTCAGAACTCTCTGAAGAATAGATGTGAAATTCAACCTGTCACACACATACAATCCCGAAGTCCCCAAACGCTATGAGCGAAAATGTAACTAACAACCATTTCTTCACCGAGGTTCGCCAGATTCTCGATCAAGCCCGAAGCAAGACGGTTAAAGCCGTAAACTCGGCGATGGTGGAAGCCTATTGGCTGATAGGGAAGCGGATCGTAGAGGAGGAGCAAGGTGGCGAGGATAAAGCGGAGTATGGCAAAGAAACAGTAAAGCACCTATCTCAATACCTCTCAAAGGAGCTTGGCAGAGGATTCTCAGTAGCAAACCTCTGGAACATGCGTCAATTTTATTTAACTTATGGGAAAGAGGACTTTCTCTACGCACTGCGTAGAGAATTAAGCTGGACACATCACCGCACTATTATGCGAGTAGAAGACTCCCAAGCTCGCCAATACTACCTCTCCGCTTGTGCTAAAGAAAACTGGAGTTCAAGAGTATTAGAACGCCAAATCAGAACCAACACCTACGCGCGTATTCTAACGAATAAAAAGCACAAGACTAACCTGTCAGAAGAAAGCCAATCAACTACGGGAGCTTCAAAACTGGATCTCCTAAAAGACCCCTATGTGTTAGAATTTCTAAACCTCCCAGAGGATCCCAGTGTTCGAGAAAAAGATCTTGAAAGTGCACTGATCAATGATCTGCAAAAATTTCTCCTTGAACTGGGAGGAGGCTTTTCCTTCGTCGCTCGTCAAATGCGAATCAGCACTGAAACCAGCCATTTTTACTTAGATCTAGTTTTCTATAACTATCTACTCAAGTGCTTTGTCGTTATCGACTTAAAAACGACTAAACTCGCTCACCAAGATATTGGGCAGATGGACATGTATGTCCGTATGTTTGATGATCTCAAGCGCGGTAAAGATGACAATCCCACTATTGGTCTCATCCTCTGTGCGGACAAAGATGAAGCAATGGTTAAATATTCCGTGCTTAGCGAAAGTGAGCAACTCTTCGCCTCCAAATACCGAACCATTCTTCCAACGGAAGAAGAACTCATAGCGGAACTCGAACGCAAACTCATCGAGTAATTCCTAATTTTTAATTCCTAATTCCTAATTTCCCATGTCTACAGAACAACAAAAAGAACTCGGTAAAATCCTCTGGAACATCGCAGACCAGCTCCGCGGTGCGATGAGTGCGGATGACTTCCGTGACTACATGCTCTCCTTTCTCTTCCTCCGCTATCTTTCAGATAACTACGTGGAAGCAGTGAAGAAAGAACTCGGCAGCGACTACCCAGAGCAAGGCGAAGGCCTCCGCTTCACCCCACTCAAGACTTGGTATGAGGAAAACGAAGCAGATATCCCAGACTTCGAGCAACAGATGCGACTCAAGGTGCACTATGTGATCCAGCCAAACTTCCTCTGGAGCCACATCGCCGAAATGGCACGCACCCAAGATGAGGAACTCCTCACTACCCTGCAAGCGGGCTTCAAATACATCGAAACCGAATCATTCCAAAGCACCTTCAACGGTCTCTTTTCCGAAATAAACCTTGGCTCAGAAAAGCTGGGTAAAAACTACTCTGCGAGAAACAAAAAGCTGGTCAACATCATTAGTGAAATAGCAAAAGGGCTAGAACAATTCTCCACCGATCGTGATGCTCTAGGCGATGCCTACGAATACCTGATAGGGCAATTCGCAGCTGGCTCAGGCAAGAAAGCTGGCGAGTTCTACACTCCACAACAGATTTCTAACATACTCTCCGCTATCGTCACTCTCGATAGCCAAGAGCCTAAAGAGGGCAAGCGCAAGAAACTCGACAAGGTGCTCGACTTTGCCTGTGGCTCAGGCTCCCTGCTCTTAAACATCCGAACCCAAATCGAGCAAGCTGGTGGAACGATTGGTAAAATCTACGGGCAGGAAAAGAACATCACCACCTACAACCTCGCCCGCATGAATATGCTCCTTCACGGAGTCAAGGATGCCGAGTTTGAGATCTTCCACGGAGACACTCTAGATAATGAATGGGACACATTCCAAGAGGAAAACCCAGCGAAAAAAGCAGTCTTCGATGCCGTGGTTGCGAATCCTCCTTTCAGCCTACGCTGGTCACCAGGAGAAGAAACAGCCAAAGACATCCGTTTCAAAAACCACGGAGTTGCGCCTAAGTCAGCCGCTGACTTCGCCTTCCTCCTACACGGCTTCCACTATCTGAAAGACGATGGGGTCATGGCTATCATCCTCCCTCACGGCGTCCTCTTCCGTGGCGGCGTAGAAGCCAAGATCCGTAAAAAGCTCCTCGATGATGGACACATCGACACCGTCATTGGTCTCCCTGCTAACCTATTCTATTCTACTGGTATCCCCGTCTGTATCCTCATACTAAAGAAGTGTAAAAAACCTGATGATGTTCTCTTCATCAACGCTAGTGAGCACTATGCCAAAGATAAACGCCAAAACCGCCTTCAAATCGGTGAGGATGGGGAACCTGATGATATCAAAAAAATCATCGAAACCTACATAGAACGCCCCAAAGAAATCGAACGCTACGCTCGTCGAGTCGAGATGAAAGAGATCATCGAAAACGACTACAACCTCAACATCACCCGCTACGTCAGCACTGCCAAGCCCGAGCCGATTATCAACCTAAAGAAAACCCATTCAGATATCGTAGCAGCAGAAAAAGACATCCGTAAGATGACAGACAAACACAACAAATTCCTCAAGGAGCTAGGACTGCCACCACTACCTTAGTATCATTGTATTAATAAAATTATGGACTCATCAGAACAAGGTATCGTCTATGTCCTCACTAATCCTGTAATGCCTGGATTAGTCAAAATTGGTAAAACAAGCCGAGACGAAGTACAAACTCGACTCAACGAGCTCTATTCCACTGGTGTCCCTGTTCCCTTTGACTGTGCCTCCGCAGCAAGGGTAGAAGATGAATCCAAGGTAGAGTAAACCCGTTAAGGGACAGACCTTTTATTATTTCTTAAGGCTCTCAAATAGCCTCCCAGCACATGCGAAGTTATAAAAAAACGGGCACAAGAAAAGTTTCCAGTATTTTACTCGGGATCGTCACTATTTGCTGGGTATATTCCTTAGTCTTTGGTTATACGACTCCTCCCTACGCCAGCGAGCATAGCTTCGCCTTGCTTCGTGAAGCAGATGTTGAGCTTAGAGTCTCTCGTGAACTGGAAAATAAATCTGAGCTATCTAAAGTCCTCTTCAATTACAAGCCTACGGAAGAAGTTCTTGAAGAAATACTTGGCGAGTTTGAGAAAGGTATAGATGAAAATCTGTTGGATGATGAGGCCCTACTCGCTTACGAATACCTTAAGGCATGGCATACGCTAGATCCAACTCGCGTGGATACAAAAGTTCTGGAGCAGAATATGGAGGTCGACATTCTCTGGTCATGGGAAACCGAGGTTCTGAGGTTGTCTAAAAAATCATTCGATGAGGTTACAGAGCTAGCCTTGGAGTATGATCGTGATAGCGATGCATCTGTCTATCGCCTGTGTCTCTTGACTCCCTATCTATCCTTTAGCGTGTTCCTCATTGGTTTCCCTTTTATTGGACATGCACTGCGCACTTTTAATACGGCAGGAAAAGCGGAGGCTCGTCCCATCGTTGGGCAATGGAGCTGGCAAACGCTCTTAACGATTATCTTAGGAATTGGGTTAGTTGATACAAACATTTTCACCCTCACTTATCTCCTGCCCGATTCAATATGGATGCTAGCTCCAAATTTTTTCGAAATACTTGTAGATGGCGCATGGCGTTTTCTAATCCCTATTGTTTTAATCTTCTACTTTATAACCCGTTGGCGTCATGTAGCCCCGTTACTAGGTTTAGACACAGCACCTCAGCTAAAGCCCATATTAGGAATGATGAGCCTGGCATTGATCTATCAGGAAATCCTCTTTCGTATTTTTAATGCTTTAGGCAAAATCCCTTGGGCAACAATTTCAAGCACAGAGGATGGCGTAAGCGGGCTCATCTACGTTCTTCTTTCGGCAGTCATTTTTGCTCCCATCGCAGAAGAAATCATCTACCGAGCCTTTCTCTACCGTGGTCTTCGCAATCGATTTCCCTACAAATGGTCCATTGCTCTTTCCACGCTCTTCTTTGTGCTGATCCATTATTACGGATGGTATGGAAGCCTCTCCGTAGCTGCCTTTGGCATTTTAGCAGTTCCTCTCTACATAGCCACTCGCTCCCTTTGGACTCCCATCATTTATCACGCGCTAACCAATCTCCTCATTACAGCTTCCTCTTGGCCCCTATATCACGGTTTTTACTCGTTCTAATTTTCAAGAAACCCGCTAAGGAACAGACCTTTTATTATTATTTTGGTTGGAATATTAGCAGAAAATATCCAAGCTATATGACTTGCTGAATTTTATCCGATAGCTAGCCTGGTGATCCTTAATCTAATCATTATGACAAAACTATCATTTACTTCTATTTGCGCAGGTCTTGCCATGGCGACTACCTTCGCTCAAGCTCAAGAAACAATCGTTCCTTTTCCTCATAAGCTGACAATGACTTATGAGACCACTGGCTTTGATAATCCAGAATCGGTCGTCATCGATCATGCTAACAAAGCTCTCTATGTTTCTAATGTCAATGGGCCTGGTGCTGAGAAAGATGGCAATGGCTATATTTCTAAAGTCTCCATGGATGGAAAAATTCTGAAGAAAGAATGGGTTCCTGGACTCGATGCACCTAAAGGAATGGCGATGCATGATGGTAAGCTCTATATTGCAGATATAGACACACTCGTCATCGTCGATATTAAAAAAAGTGAGGTTATTGCCAAGCATAAAGCTGAGGGAGCTACATTCCTCAACGATGTTACTGCAGACACGAAAACTGGAGACATTTATATCGCAAACACATTTGGGAAATCACAGCTGTATCGATTCCAGAAGGGCAAGCTATCTCTCTTTATGGAAGGTAAGCAACTTGATTCACCTAATGGAGTTCTCATTCATGGCGATAAGCTGCTAGTCGGCAGCTGGGGCAACGATCTAGATCCTAAAACCAAAGAGTCCAAGAACCCTGGCAAGCTACTCAGCCTTGATCTTACTAGTAAGAAAATCACACCGCTAACAAAATCACTTGGAAACCTAGACGGTCTATCATTCTCACAGAATGGTCTCTTCATAAGCGACTGGATATCTGGGAAGGTCTACTATCGTGCTAACAAATCAGGCGAAGTATCCCAGCCACTATCCTTCAACAAAGGCACAGCTGACCTGGTATTTGATAAGGACACCAATACTCTCATTATTCCTCACATGATGGATAACAAAATCATGGCTTATAAGCTGGGAGAATAGAAAGTAGAGAATAAATTTCGCCTCATTCTGAACTATCGATTTATCTTTGGTAGTTCATTTTGAGGTTACTAAGTATTTATCTTATTAGCGTTACTCGAACACAAGAACCTTAGCCAATTTATCAGCGGTTTTTCCTCCCACACCTTTTACACGATCGTCTAGATTACTCATATTTTTGAAAACAGCCTTATCTTTTTCCTTTAAAACTGCTTGAGCGATCTTTTTACTCACACCAGATCGAAAAGCGATCAAATCCACATTGGCAGGGTTATTTTCCATGACATTGATATTCAACTTACTGATCAGTTTACGGTATGCAGCACGCTCATTTTCAAACTCTCTCCAGTTAGTCCACTTCCAGGCTCCGACTCTAGCTTTAATGGCTAGGATTTCTTTTATCTCTAGTTTATTCCTGTATTCGTATGGCATGAGTGCATTAGGTAGATCATCTGCTCTTCCGTAGATACGGGCTAAACCTGCGTTCACTAGTAGCTCTCCGAGGTCTTTACCATCGGCCGTTATCACGTAAGCGTAGTATCGTAATTGTTTGCCCATCGCATTAACGTGTTTGGTTTTGATTGTGAATGGTTTTTGCAGTGCTTTCTCAACAATACTTGTGGCACCTTTGCCAAGTTTGAGGGTGACTTTAAAATTATCATCTTTGCCTTGAACCCCAAAGTAAAACCCTTGTTCACGAAGCCTTGCTTTCATGTAGTCTTCTCTGTCGTTAGTCTCCATGCAATCGACTCCGTAGAGGCGGACAACCATGAGCTTTCCTTTATCACCTCCTAATCTGACTTTGAAACTATCGCCATCGTTAGTGAATTTATCTTTCTCTAGTTCACAGTTCTTGATGATGACGAATTCTTTGAATGCCCTAGCATCAAGTGAGAGTGTGATAAGCAGGAAACAATAAAGTAATCTAAGCATAGTAAATGGTCGCTAATTCTAGGCTGTAGCACAAGGATCTTCTTTTCTTCTTGGTTCTTTACCTAGGATAGATTCTTGGACATAACTTGGTGTATGGAGATGAATGCGGCTAAGGTCCTGATCGATGGACCGTCTGAGCTGGTCTTTGACTATGCGATTCCAGAGTCCCTCGGTGAGGTGGCTGTGGGTTGCCGTGTGCGTATTCCATTGAGAAATCGGAATTCTACTGGGACGGTGTTAGAGGTAGGTCCAGCTCCGCAGACTAATTTTACTCTGCGTCCGCTGCATTCACTAATTGATCCTGAGCCGCTGATTACTCCTAATCTGATGAAGCTCGGTAAATGGCTTTCAGAGTATTATGGGACGCCTATGGAGCAGGTGATGAGAGCATTACTACCTGAATCTGTGAGGCAGGATGCTCACTCAGAGAAGACTCGAAAGGTAGTGGTGCTAGAGAGCATGCCGGATGAGGAGGCGCTGGAGAAGCTGAAGAAACGGGCACCTAAGCAGCATGTTATTCTCACTTTAGTGAAAGCTGCAGCTGGGCAGATCTCTCTTGCAGACTTGGGCGGAGGTTCGGTGACTGCTTCGGTAAAATCACTTGAGAAGAAAGGCTTTGTCTCTCTAAAATCTGAAGCGGTGAGACGTGATCCGGATCAAGATCAGGAATTTATGGAGACCTCCCCTCTCAAGCTTAACGCTGAGCAGGAGGTGGCTCTAACAGAAATTTTAAAGGAACCTAAAGAAGGTGAAACTAAAAAGCCAATATTGCTACATGGTGTTACTGGATCAGGTAAGACTGAAGTGTATTTACAAGCTGTCCAGCATCATGTGGATCAGGGGAAATCAGCTTTGATCCTAGTGCCTGAGATTTCTCTAACACCTCAGACGGTGCAGAGGTTCAAGTCACGATTTGCAGCCCTACAAGATCAAGTAGCAGTTCTACATTCACACTTATCCCAGGGTGAGAGATTTGATGAATGGCATCGAATCCGTAAGGGTGAAGCTAAGATAGTGATCGGTGCTCGCTCGGCGATCTTTGCCCCACTTAAAAATCTAGGAATCATCGTCGTAGATGAGGAGCACGAGAATACCTATAAGCAGGAAACATCGCCCCGCTATCATGGTCGGGATATAGCGGTGCTCCGTGCTCATCTAGAAAGCTGCTGTATCGTGCTAGGTTCCGCGACTCCGTCTCTGGAGACTTATCAGAACACGTTGAAAGGAAAATACACGTTGCTAAATATGACGCAGCGAGTGGACAATCAAACGATGCCGATCATCCGTGTGATGGATATGAAGATCGAGGCACAGAAGCAGAAGGGCCGTTTAGCGATTCTCTCTGATAAACTTCGTGTTTCGATGGAGGCTAAGCTGAAGGAAGGTGAGCAGGTTATACTATTTTTAAACCGTAGAGGATTTGCGAGAGCACTTCAATGTCCTCCATGTGGTCATGTGTGTGAATGCCAACACTGTGCTATTCCACTCACGTATCATCGCGGTGATGAGAGGCTTATCTGTCACATGTGTGGCTACCAGACAATCACTCCTAACAAGTGCCCTGCCTGTGGTGACAAGGCGATCAAGCTACAAGGCTACGGCACTGAGAAGGTAGAAGAAGTGATCCGAAAGGTCTTTCCGCAGTCAAGAATAGCTCGGATCGATACTGACACCATGCGTAGGAAGAATGCGCTGCGTGATACACTCGCTAAATTTAAAGCAAAGAAGATCGATATTATTATCGGAACTCAGATGATCGCGAAAGGTCTCCATTTCCCGAATGTGACTTTAGTAGGAATCTTGAATGCTGACTTAGGTCTACATGTTCCTGATTTCAGAGCTGGAGAAAGGACGTTTCAGCTGATCACTCAGGTCGCTGGTAGAGCTGGTCGTGGAGAGTTGGAAGGTGAAGTAGTCATTCAGACTTTCACTCCGCATTCACCATCAATCCAGTTTGCTAGGCATCATGATTACGTTGGTTATGCTGAGCAGGAGTTGCAGTTTCGGGGGCAGTTTGGTTATCCGCCATTCACTCACGTAGCGATGCTAGGAACACGCTCTACGCACGAGCGCAGAGCTGAATTTACATTACAAAATCTGCACAAACGCCTCAAAGCAAACTTACCTGCACAAATCGAGATGGGAGAACCTATGCCATCTCCTCTTACCAAAGCACACGGTCAATATCGCTATCAACTCATGTTAAAGTCTAACTCTGCTCGTGGACTTTCGCAGTATGTAGCTCGAGTCTTAAAACAAACTCCGCCGCCAGAGGATGTCATTGTAGTATTCGATATGGATGCCATGAGTTTCTTCTAGCTTGAGAGAATAGCACTTGGAAAAATGAAGATTTCTCCTAGGGTATCGATATATAAATCATGCGTAAAATCACTTCATTCCCAATTATTTCTGTCTTACTCTGTGGATTTACTTACTTAGCTCTGAATAGCTGTAAGGAACCTGCAAAATTACCCCCATCAGCTTCTACTGGCTCTGAGGACGTCAAGATTTTCTCCAGTTATAAAGGCTGGCCTTTCGGAAAGCAGGCTTATAAGCACACTAAGGCTATCGTAGATTTAGGTCCGCGTCCTATCGAGTCTGAGGCTCATAAGCAGACTCAGGATTACATTTCTAGTAAGCTCGCCAAGTATGGCTGGACTGTGAAGAAGCAAGTATTCCAAGCTAACACTCCATACGGCAAAAGAAATTTCACCAATATTATAGCGCGAAAGAAAGTGGGATCTGATGAACACTCAGCATCTAACTCTCCTGAGATTCTACTAGCGGCTCACTATGAGTCTAAGATGATGGATGGTTTTGTGGGTGCTGATGACGCGGCTTCATGTGTCGGTGCTCTGTTAGAGATCGCTGAGTTTCTGCCTAAGGTGGATGCAACTACTGCAGCTCGTGTGGAGCTAGTATTCTTCGATGGTGAGGAAGCTTTAAAACGTGATATCGTGCCGAATAAAGATGGGCTTTATGGTAGTCTCTACTATTCCAGCTACCTAAATAAAGACGTTACTTCTACCAACTCAAACTATAGCAAGCGTCCGAAGTTTGGAATCCTGTTAGACATGATCGGACATAGAAATCTCTCTGTGAAAATCCCTGGAGATAGTCCTTATGGATTGATGAAGAGTTACTTTAAAATAGTAGAAGAGCATCGTCTGGATGATCAGTTCGGTGTTGCGGGAGGATCGATCATTGATGACCATCTATTTGTAAATGAAATAGCTAAGGTTCCTATGATAGATATCATTGGCGACTTTGCTTCACCCTCTAATAGATGGTGGCATACTAATGGAGATAACTTCTCTAACATTTCACAGAAAAGTCTCACAACAAGCATACAGCTCGCTGTAGAGCTGATGCGTGATTATGATGCTAAGTAAGATTACTGCACTACCGCTGGTAATCTAGATAGAGCTCTGGGATCCAGCTTAGGTTTACCATACGGCTTCGTATTAGTGAGAGCTGAGGTTGCTATTCCTATGGCGCTGAATCGCTTTGCACCACCGCTATAGTTAATTCTCAGCTTGCCTTTGTGGATGTAGTTCGTGACATAGCGCGGTGGAACATACTGTGGCGGACACCAGACTTGCTCGTCGTCGTAGTGGCAATCTTCCTGCTTAGTTTTACGGTTATATACGCAGTGTCTAACACTGACAGTATCCCAATGACCTGGGATAGTGTAAGAGGGAAAATAACTTTCTTCATCTCGGCTAGAGACACTAGGTAGCGATGCGTAGAAGTGTGTTTCACCATCGATCAAGGTGCGCTCTGCAGCGCGTAGCATGAGAAAGTGAGCCACTGCCTGACGGTCAGGTTTGTTATATGCCTCGAAAGCTATTTCGTAGCTGCCATTCCCATTAGACCTCTCAATGTATCCACCGTAGCGTGACGAGCTGTCATCCCAAGGCATCGATGGGCGTTGCGTCAGCGGCTTGTAATAGAGAGTCGAGGTAGAGCAAGATGCCAAGGTTAGGCAGAATGCGAGGAATCCGAGTAACTTTAGTTTTAACATATAGTTGAGACTAATCGGATTGATAGTTTATTCAATGGAAATAGATATACTTCATATTTATTTTCTAACCTCTCGGGTGAAACTTTTTATGGGTTTCACTAAGGCGTTTTTGGTCTACGTGGGTGTAAATCTGGGTAGTGGAAATGTCCGCGTGACCAAGCATTTCTTGAATAGCTCGAAGGTCTGCTCCATTTTGTAAAAGATGAGTGGCAAAGGAATGACGTAGAAGATGTGGGTAGATTTTAGAGTCTATGCCTGCGGCTTTTGCTCGCTCCTTAACGATGGTTCTCATGCGCTCAGGGCTGAGACGTCCACCTCTAACAGATAAGAATATTTCTGAAGAGGTTTTGGATTTCACTAGCTGGGGACGCTCTAGTTTCACGTAGCGCTCTATCGCCGCTTTTGCTCTATCTCCTACTGGGACTATACGGGTCTTATTCCCCTTACCTGTTACTCTGATAAAGCCATCATCTAGGTCTAGATTCTCTAGTCTTGCGGAGCATACTTCTGATAGTCGGAGTCCAGAGGCGTAGAATAGTTCTAGTATAGCTTGGTCACGCTTACCAAGGAACTTCATGTGGTCGATGGAGTCTAGTAAATTGCTCACACTTACCTCGTGGAGAGAATCTGGTAGCACAGCATCAGGTTTGGGAGCGATGAGAGGCTCGGCAACATCTGCGACGACGTAGTTTTTGCCAGAGATAAACCGCCAGAATACTTTTAGATGGACTACATGGATTCTTAGAGATGAAGCTGCTAAACCCTCTTTCTTTCTAGAACCTAGAAATGCAGCGAGTTCGTCTGTCCCTATATCGTGGACAGTGTAATGCTTCGTCTCCATCCATGCTTCCAGCTTATCTAGCGTTTGCCTAACAGATAGCTGATAAGCGGCAGACAGTCCGCGCTCAGTAGCTAGGAATAAGATGAAGGAATCGACTAACTGAGCGTATTTCATAGTGGGAATTATTCTGGAGGGCGAACTAGGAATTCTTTGTCACCTTCGGTATAGATGAACCGTTCTCCGAAACCATCTTTCTTCAAAACCATTTTTTCTCGGGAGCTGAGTCCCTCTTTATTTTGAGTCCTGTATCTGATCTCCATGATATCTTTGCTATCGTTGACGTCGATACTCAGTAATTTGTAACTCATGCCCTCACCGATCCAGTATTCTATCTGCTCTCTAACATCTGGTTCCCATGCTGCGTAGCCATCAGTAGTTCGGACCTCTGAAGTAGGAGTAACGGAAGGCTGTTTAGTAGTTGTCGATTCTTCTTTTGATTTGGATTTCCCAGACTCTTTCTTATCGAAAACTTCAGTAGATTTATCTGAAATTTGATTCATCAGCGGAGCTCCATATTTCACGAGTACAAATGCAAGAATCACAAGAACTACGAGCTTAACTAGTGCTGAAGAACTACTAGGTTTATCTGAATTTACTTTCGTAATAGAAGGCTCTAGCTTTTTCTTCGCGGTATCCCTAAGGTCTTCTTCATTACTACGAATTTCTGCTAGGATATTTCCAAATGCTAAAGATTCTTTTTCCTCCGCTAGGATAGTAATTTCACCTGTAAATTCTGCAATAATCTCTTGGCTTACTTTACCAGTTTTGAGTGTCACTATTTCATCCCCATATTCAACCTGTGAGCCATCAGCCACTAGCCATCTAGCTATTTCTAATTCATGAATTTGCTCGCCAGCATACGGCACCAGAACTTCATTCACAGTTATATCTCTTAGCTCACTCCCCATAAGGTTAGACTGCTATAAATTGTGTTGGATTGCAAGAAATGTGGCATGAATTAAAATAGTAGTAAGAAAATTGACTATAATGTATCATTTCGCTTTGCCTATCCTCTTGCTAAGCTTAGTTTCTACCTATGGCTAAAGAACGAGCAGACGCACTATTAACAGCACGTGGATTATGTGATTCGCGGGAGCAAGCAAAGCGTCTGATTCTCGCTGGTGAGGTAATGACCGGCACGGTTAGAGTGGCTAAGCCTAGCACTAAACTTGATACTGAGGCGGACCTAACCGTGCGCGAAAAACCTAAGTTTGTCAGCCGAGGTGGACTTAAGATGGAGGGTGCATTAAAAGAGTTTGAGATCAATCCTAAAGGATTGACCTGTCTCGACTGCGGTGCGTCTACAGGTGGCTTTACTGACTGTCTACTTCAGGGTGGAGCAGTGAAAGTGCATGCGATTGATGTGGGAACGAATCAACTGGTCTGGAAGATCCGTAATGACCCTAGAGTCATCGTAAAAGAAAAATTTAATGCACGCTATATGGTGCCAGATGACATCGGTGAACAAGTAGATTTGGCTGTAACTGATGTTTCCTTTATTTCTCTGACTAAAATTCTACCTCCCCTCTTTAGTGTGCTCAAGCCTGGAGGCAGAATTATCTGTCTGATTAAGCCACAGTTCGAACTGAATAGAGATGAGATCGGTAAAGGTGGTATCGTGAGAGATCCTGAGCTACATCAAAAAGCTCAGGATAAGATTCATAACTTCGTGACTCAGGATCTAGGACGAGAGTGGATTCAAGTGACTGACTCCCCTATTACTGGAACCGATGGCAACCGCGAATACTTGGCATTGCTAGGTTAGAATTATGGAGCCTAGTCAACAACGAACGGGAATTCTATTTGGCATCACTGCATTTTTTCTATGGGGTTCATTACCCGTTTTCTGGAAATCACTTAGTTCTATCCCTCCAGGTGTGATTACCTCACACCGGGTTATATGGAGCACTGTGACGCTACTTATTATCATTTTGGTGCGAAGAAGGCTGTTTCTTGTAAAGGAGAAAATTATTAAACCTAAGTTATTACTCAGCTCTGTTTTTATGGGGCTTCTTCTCATGACTAACTGGCTTTGCTATGTCTGGGCTACTAATAATGACCGTGTGGTTGAGGTCTCGCTGGGCTACTATATATTACCGCTGATGATGATCGTTCTTGGCTACTTCGTCCTCAAGGAGGAGATGAATAAGCTTCAAATCGTAGCTGTGGGAATAGCCTCCGTTGGAGTAGTTATGCAAGGAATAGGATTAGGTTCTCTGCCATGGTCAGCTCTAGGTGTTGCCTGTTCATTTGCTATCTATAGCGTATTTAAAAAACGGTTACAGTCCGATGGATTTACATCACTGATTATCGAAACAGGTGCTATCGCTCCTTTTGGAGTTATCTATCTATTAATGCAGAGCGAAGAGGTCAGTGTGTGGGGAGATGGATCACCTCGAATCGTAGTGACCTTATTACTGACAGGTGCAGTGACTATTGCGCCTCTACTCTGCTTTACTGAGGCTGCTAAACGTATTCCGCTCAGTCTGATCGGGATGCTACAGTTTATAGCCCCTACTGGTCAGTTCCTGTTAGGAGTCTTGTATTTCAATGAGCAACTTAACACTACTCAGCTGGTTTCCTTTACGCTGATATGGATAGCTGTAAGTATCTATCTTTATAGCAAACTGAGGAAAACTAAAACGAGACCTCTTTAAACAAAAAGATCTAAGAGTGGCGGAGCGGACGGGAATCGAACCCGCAACCTCCGGCGTGACAGGCCGGTGCTCTAACCAATTGAGCTACCGCTCCACTCTTAGAATTGCTAGTGAGATCTTTACAGTTATTTGAAGAATGAGACGACTTAAGTGGCGGAGCGGACGGGAATCGAACCCGCAACCTCCGGCGTGACAGGCCGGTGCTCTAACCAAT
This sequence comes from uncultured Rubritalea sp., assembly GCA_937923145.1. Taxonomy (GTDB): domain Bacteria; phylum Verrucomicrobiota; class Verrucomicrobiia; order Verrucomicrobiales; family Akkermansiaceae; genus Rubritalea. The sequence goes on from CALAJT010000036.1 coordinate 56,298, forward strand.
TGAGCTACCGCTCCACTTAAGTTATCTTTCTTCTACTGAGTTACCTCGTAGCGAGCAGGAAACTAATGATTTTGGGGAAAGGTGCAAGCCTAATTTTAGAGTTTTTTAAGATTTCGCTCTGTCACCCACTATTTTACGGGGTAATTTCTGAACCCAGTTTAGCCATAACTTTGTAAATCCGCCGACAGGCTGCTGAGGCGCAAGGACTTTTAACTTATGCTCGGTGGGTGCGAAGCTGACTTCCTTTGCTCTACCAAGATATTCGCCATCGACCTGAATAGGTACTTCTCTATCAGATGTGACAGTGAATGAATCAGCCTGGACGTATTCTACTGTAGAATTTACTAAATCTAGAACACCAGCGAGACCTTTGAGAGAATCCACGACGAGCTTATAACCTTTTTCTTTGAAGACTAGGATATCTAGGAGACCATCAGTATTGTCGGCCTTGGGAAAGAGTCTGACTTGTCCTCCGTAGAGCTCTCCATTACCTGCTAGCACGGCAACGCCTTCGATTTCCTTGCCGTCTTTAAGGCGAATTGTCATCTTGGGTGGGTTATCGCCTAGGAGCTTTACTGCACTCATTAGGTAAGCTAATGGTCCGATTAGCTTTTTTGATTCAAGGGAGGTTTCTTCGATGACTTGAGCATCGAATCCTACACCAGCCATTTGCACAAAGGGTTTATTATTGGCTGTGAAGAGGTCTACGTTTGTGATGTAGCCTTTCTTAACTACTTCCAGTGCCTTATCTAAATTAGCGCTTTGTAAATTGGGCACTGGGATGCCAAGTTCACGGGCAAAGACATTCATAGTTCCTGCTGGGAGAACACCTAGTGCGGTGTTCGTTCCTACCAGTCCTTGGATGACTGCATTTAATGTGCCATCTCCACCTGCGGCGAGGATTACAGGTTCGTCGTTTTCGGCAAATCTTGCGGCTAGCTGTCTAGCGTCGTCGATGTCTCTAGTAGCGTAGAGGACAAAGTCTTTGGCATTGGACATGAGGAATCTAAGCGCTCTCCTTCCCCTTTTGCTTCTAGCGTGAGGATTGAATAGTAGTGGGTAGCGGTGTCCTTCTGGGATTTTCTTTTTCACTGAGCATGGTAGAATCTTAAATTTTTCTAGGTGCTCGAAGATTAGTTTCTGAGGGAGTCCTACTACATTTTCATAGTCTCCGTCTATTGATTCAATAATGAGTTCACCACATTCTTGGATAGCGTAGCTTCCCGCTTTATCCATGACTTCGACCTTTTCCATATAGTCTTGGATCTCTTCATCCGAAATAGTTTTAAACGTGACATTCGTGATCTGATGGATAGTGATTTCTGAATGCTCAGAATCTTTTGGTGGGATAATCGCTAAACCTGTGCAGACCTGATGGGTTTTACCTGAAAGAAGCTGCAGTGTCTGAAACGCTTCTGCTTTGCTTTTAGGTTTTCCTAGTGGGGTCTGATCTATGTAAACTAATGTGTCAGCTCCAAGTATAGTAGCGTCAGGAAATTGATTAGCTATATCTCGAGCCTTGGAGTTCGCATTAATTTCACAAAGCTCTGCCAATGGTATTTGTGAAGTGTGAATCTCTTCGGCTGAAGATGGGAAGATCTCAAATTTATAACCTGCCTCAGCTAACAAGTCTTTGCGCCTAGGAGAGCCTGAAGCAAGGATGAATCTGGACTCTGACTGATTTTCCATGACGATATTAGATGACTCGCTGGCGCACTGCTTCGTAAAGGCAAACTCCTGTAGCTACACTGACATTGAGACAGTCTACACTTCCAGCCATGGGCAGGTTAATTAAAACATCACAGTTCTCCTCTGTCAGTCTCCTCAGACCTGATCCTTCTGCTCCCATGACGATGGCAGTAGGACCTTTGAGGTCAGTCTGGTAAAGAGACTGAGTGGCTTTATCACTAGTGCCTATGAGCCACATCCCGTAGTCTTTCTGTAGCTTTTTCATCGTTCTCGCTAAGTTAGTGACACGGACGAAGGGTGTGCTCTCAGCAGCACCTACGGCGACACGCTGGACAGTTTCTGTTAGACCTACTGATTTATCCTTAGGAGCGATGACAGCGTCTACACCTGCACCATTCGCAGTTCTGAGGATAGCACCTAAATTATGGGGATCTGTAACGCAGTCAATGATGAGGACAAAGGGAGTTGAGCTCTTAGTGAGTAGGGATGCGAGGGCTTCTTCACCCTTGGCTAATCCTCCGCCACCTTTGACGCCACGCGATTCTTGGTCTCTGCCATTATCTTGCTTTCGACTATGTTTATTATCGCGTGCGATATGCTCTGTTCCTCGTTTGCGCATGCTAGCTTCTAGCTGATTATTCTTGTAGATTAAAGACATTTCTAATCATATTGAAATCCTATATAACTAGGTTTTTACTGGTAAGTAGAAGTCACTTTAGATAAGGATTAACAAAGATAACGGAATTAGCCGACCACTGTATTTAACTTCTCTCAAAGGCACAAATTTAACACCATGGATAAAGATAGATTTGGAGGAGTCGGACGACTCTATGGAGAAGATGCACTAGAATGGTTTAGCCAAGCTCATGTTGCTATTATCGGTATCGGTGGAGTGGGGTCTTGGGCAGTGGAATCCCTGGCTCGTTCAGGTATAGGGAATATTACTAAGATCGATCTTGATGATATCTGCGTGACGAACACTAATAGGCAGATTCACGCTTTGAATGGGAACTTCGGAAGACAGAAAACGGAAGCGATGGCAGAGCGAGTAGCAGCTATTAACCCTGAATGTAACGTGACTAAGATAAACACCTTTTATAGCTCAAGAAATGCAGATGAATTACTCTCCGTCCCTTATGATTGTGTGATTGATTGTATTGATCAGGTGAAAGAAAAAACACACCTTATCGCTAGTTGTGCGAAGCGTGGTATACCCATCATTACTTGTGGTGGTACAGGAGGGAAACATGATCCTACGAAAATTAAGATCGGTGACATCATAGAGGTAACTAATGACCGCCTACTCTCAAAAATCCGCTACGCACTTCGCTCACAATATGGCTTCCCTGGTGGAACCGATAATCGAAAAGGGATGAAAGAATTTGGGATTGATGCTATCTACTCTATAGATGATCCAGTCTATCCGCAATGCGATGGAAGCGTGTCCCCTATTCAAAATAAAGACGGGGCGAAATCCGGATTGCGCCTGAATTGTGCCTCTGGCTTTGGAAGCGTGACTCACATGACAGCCACTATGGGATTGTTTGCATCCTCTAGAGCGTTGGACATCATTTGTAGAAATAATCGTAAAAAGAATAACCTCTGCCATGAATAATTATTTCGAACTACTCAACATAGCCCCTTCTCCCAAGATAGATTTAGCATTGCTAGATGATCACTATAAAATATCTGCAGCAGATGCACACCCTGATCAAGGAGGCTCAAAGGAAGAGTTTGATATGCTCAATATTGCTAAGAAAACACTGCGGAATCCATCCTCACGCATTAAGCACCTGTTAGATATTCATTCTATTACCTACGAGAAACGAGGTTCTGTGAGTAACCATCTTATGAACTATTTCATGAGCACGGGCGAGTTGATTCAAAAAGTGGATGCTTTTATAAAGAAGAAGCAGCAGGCTACTTCTGTGCTGACGAAGGCATTGCTTGAAAATGATTCGGTTGAGATGCAGGAGAATATCTCGATCCAGATAGACCTGTTAGAGACTGCACAGGAGGAAACACTCAATACGCTTCCAGGGGCGATCGATAGTCAAGTCTATGAAATAGCAGCCCGAGATCTAGCCTTCCTCGAAAAATGGCAAGCCCAGTTGAAAGAACGCTATTCTAGTCTATTCTAAAATCTTACACCCACGTATCAAAAGTTGTATATGAAACCATCCACTTTAAGTATATTCACTCTACTTCTATTTATTTCTATAATACAGCTACCTGCGCAAGAGGCTCCGCTTCCTGGACATTCACATCAAGGAGCTGCTTTCAATGAAGGTCCGCGTCAGGCAAGTCCTCTTTTCGAAGGTAATGGTAATGTCCACTTTCCTATCACCTCCAGCTGGGATCAAGGACAGGCTTATTTTAATCAGGGTTTAGGTCAGCTGCATGGATTTTGGTATTACGAAGCAGAGCGTTCTTTCCGACAAATCACTGCTCATGATCCCGACTGCGCTATAGCGTATTGGGGAATGGCGATGGCGAATATTGAGAATAAAAAACGAGCGACTGAATTTATAAAGAAAGCTGAAAGCCTAATCAAAAAAGCGAGTTCTCGTGAAACTCTCTATATTATAGCCTATGCTAGCTATTATAATGGCAAAGAAAAAGATGCTAAGAAAAATCAGCTGAAACTCATCAACGATCTAGAAGAAATCATTTTCGCTCATCCAGATGACATAGAAGCAAAAGCCATTCTAGCTGTAACTCTCTGGCAGTTTTCTCGCAAAGGGAATCCCATCACTAGCTATACTGCTGTCGACGCTCTACTACAGCAGGTTTTAGCTAAATCTCCTCTTCATCCTGCACACCACTACCGTATCCATCTCTGGGATAAACGGAAAGCCTCAGAGGCACTAGACTCCGCTGCGATCTTAAATACTACCGCTCCATCTATAGCTCACATGTGGCACATGTCAGGACATGTTTACTCGAAGCTGCAGCGCTACCAAGACGCAGCATGGCATCAGCAAGCCTCGGCTCGCATAGACCATGCACACATGGCTAAGCACAAGCTTCTACCTGACCAGATCCATAACTACGCTCACAACAACGAATGGCTAGCACGTAACTGGATTAATCTCGGTAATGCATCTTCCTCTCTCGCTATGGCAAAGTCACTTTTAGCAAACCCAAGGCACCCTGAGTTTAATACTCTGAAAAAGAAGGCTCATTCCTACCGCTACGGAAGAGAGCGTCTGATAGAAATTCTAGAGAAATTTGAGCTCTGGGAAGAAGCTCTAAGCTATGCTGAAACTCAATGGCTCCCAGCTTCAGGCGATCCAAAATATGATCGTGCTCGTCTCAGGCTCATCGGTATTGCTCAATCTCATTTAAATAATAAAGCCGAACTTACTCAGACAATTGAACAACTAGCGGAACTTATTTTGAAGGCAGAGATGACGCACAAGAAAAAGAGAGATAACGCTCAGGCTAAAGCTAAAGCAGACGAAAAGTCTGCCAAAGAAACTAAAAAAATCCTCACTGCTATTGATAAAGATAAAGCCCACAGCGACTTGGTAAAAAAAATCAAACACACCCAAGCTGAACTCAAAGGTGAGCTAGCAGCACTTAATGGAGATGAGAAAGCCGCTATTAAAGCACTAACTAAATCTGGACGTCCTCATTACGCAAAGGCTCTTCGCTCTCTAGCTCTAGGCAATTCTAAACAAGCACTCAACCTATCTAAAAACACTCCGACAAACCAAGCCCTACCTCTCGCTGCTCGTATAGAAATACTTCATAAGCTTGGTCGGCTAGATGATGCCAAAGAAGCTTTTAAGCTACTACGCGAGAACTCTTCTCAGCTTGACCTGAGCGTAGATCCCTTCAAACGCTTGATCCCTATAGCCAAAGCATACAATCTACCTGAAGAATGGAAATTAACTTATCAAGCTCCAGCTGACTTCGGCACACGACCTGCATTAAACACGCTAGGACCCATCCACTGGAGTCCACCTCTCGCACCCAGTTTCACCCTTCCTGATCAAGAAAATAATAAGATCTCCCTGAACAGCTATAACGGCAAACCACTTCTTATAGTTTTCTATCTCGGTCATGGCTGCCTTCACTGCGTGGATCAGCTTAATGCGCTAGCTAAAAGATCAGAAGACTTTAAGAAAGTAGATATCCCGATTTTAGCTATCAGCTCAGATAATGTTGCCGGTCTTAAGAAATCACAGGATAACTATGATGGCTCTGAAAAAGGAACGAACTTCCCATTCCTGCTGGTCGCAGATCCTAAAAAGAGCACATTCAAGCTTTACGGGGCGTATGATGACTTTGAAAAAGAAGACCTTCACGGCACTTTCCTCATTAGTCCAGAAGGACGTATTCTGTGGTCCGATATTTCAGCTGATCCGTTTATGGATACGGATTTCTTGTTGAAAGAGTCACAGAGATTATTGCTACTCCATGAGAAATAGTTTTTTTAATGAGATGCATGTTAGAGCCTAACCTCTATCAGAAGTGGCGTGAATCTAATATTTTGTTCATCGACTAAATACCAATATCATACAATTACGCAGAAAGTTCAAAAGCTGCATCCCTATATGTCTGGATTTGAGGATATATGACCACTGAATGTGAATTTTAGAGCTATTACTTTTGTGAACACTCAGGCTTAGTCTAAAACTAATCCTCTGCTGAACTGTAGACATAAGCTAGACTAGATAGGGCAATAAAAATGAGCAACTTTTGCAAGCTACCCATGGTATTTTAAAATATGTGTGTAGTTAGAATTACTTCTTTTTGTCAGCAGCTGTTTTACTCTGCTTGGCGATGAAGTCGTTGAATTCCTTTTGTGGAATAACTTTGAGTGATCCTACCATACGGGCGTGTCCTTCTCCACAGAGTTGTCCACAGACTACAGATGTTTCCATCTCTTTGATCGGCGTGAACCACATTGGGATGTCTTTTCCTGGGAACGCATCCTGCTGGATTCTCATCGGGATAATAGAGAAGTTGTGGATTACGTCTGTAGAAGTTACCTGAAGAATTACTGGGCGATCTACTGGGATCTTGAGTTCTGTTGTTACAAAGTCGTCAAAGCCATTTGGATCTGCTGGGTCTAGGCAATGATCACCTTGAGACTTAGCAAGTGTGCGGTCAATGAAGCCGAATTTCCCGTCAGCTCCAGCATAGTGGAATTTCCAACCAAACTGGAAACCAACTGCTCTGACACGAACTGCGTTCTCTTTCTTAGCTTGATCGAAATCATCTGTACGCTCTGACCACAGTGGAAGAGCGAAGCCGAGTAGTAGCACTGCTTCGATAATAACCACACCAATCTCAAGGTGAGTTGAAGCGTGATTTTTTACTCCTTGGTAAGATGCTTGAGGGTTCTTTTTCTGGCGAAACTTAACCAAGCATAGTAGAAAGAACAGTGTCCAACCTACGAAGAGAACGATCATGAACCATGTGATGACGTCGATCAAGTGACCTACTTCATCACCGTGGAATGAGCCATTCTCAGGTAATCCCATCCACTCAGCTGGGGAGAATGGGGATACGGCTAGTTTAGTTAAGATGTTTTGTATAAACATGGATAATTATTTTTTTGAATTGTTGTCTGAAAGGAATGGATCGTCATAACTGCTATCTGCATGAGCCTTTTGACGCTGAGCGATACGAAAGATGAAGAAACCTACAGCTGCTAGCATAGGTATAATGATCATAAGCATGAAAAATATAGCCCATCCTGCTGCGTCTTTACCATCGTCTAGGAAATTTCCTCTACATGCTTGGCATGCAAGATTTAGGTCTATGAGATTAAGTTTGAGAAGTTGCATGGTCTAATTAGTTTAAGTGGTTAGATGCTGTTGCTTTGATTTCTTGAAAAATATGGCTCCGTATATTGGTAATATTAGCGCAGCTACTGCACATGTCCAACCCATGGTTTTCAGCACTAGATCATTCGACTCAGCATTGAAGTGTAGAGACCATATCGCGACTGCGATACAGAACAGTGTAGCGATAGTGATGAAGATGAGGTGGAAAGCGCGAAGAGACATAATTGTATTTGGTTTTTGGTTATTAACCTTGCCCGAATTTAGGCATGAGACCGTCAAATGTAATCGGGTCGAAGAATGCTAGAGCGAAGAGTAAGATAAGGCAAATAGCGAAAAATATAGCTCCTAGGAAAATCCAGTAGATTGCTTTTTTCTCGTGATTAAGGTGCATGAAAATTACCGCAACTAAGCTCGCTTTGAATGTAGCGATAGCAAGACCGATAATCGCATCCATGTAGTCGAATCCGTGGCCACCGAAATCCAGTGCCGGAAAGGTCGCTACAGCTACAGTAAGAAGAGTACATCCGAAGAGTACTAGCCCGATAAATGAATAGAGCTTAACAGATTTTTTAATTGCTTCTGGTGAGTCAGCCATGAGTCGTTATTAAATTAATGATTTAGATAGGTTAGAAAAAGATTACATGAGGTAGAAGATCGGGAATGCGAAGATCCATACGAGGTCTACGAAGTGCCAGAAGAGTCCACCTACTTCGACACGGTTTGCGAGCCATTCAGGATTCTCATTATACATCTTGCGTCCGAAGAAGAGATAATAGGCCAAAACAAGCGCCCCGCCGATAACGTGCAAACCATGAAGACCAGTAATAGTAAAGTAGATAGCGTAGTAGTTATTCATCTTAGGTGAGAATACTGACTCGAAACGAATCTGCTCACGTGGGATAGTAATACTTGGGAAATGACTATCTTCTGGAATCACTTTACCTGAATCATCTTTAGGGTTGAAGATCTTGTGATCAGCGCCAACGAATCCTTCGATCATACTAGGAAGCTGATTTTTTACTTCTGCTAGAGTGAACTCAAGATTATTATCCTGGATACGCTTGTAAGCAACCATGTGTTTCCATGTTAGACGGTATATGTCTCTTTCTGTAGGAACACGATTAGGGTTACCATCTTCGTCCAATCCGTAGTCTTCTACGAGCTCTTGGGTGAACAAGTCTACCCACTTCTCATGGAGCTTCCATAGGTTGCGAATACGGTCACCTTCTTTTCCTTGGATATTAAGAATCGGAGATTTAGCGATAGCCGCTTCGATAGCTGACGCATCTTCTACACCTTCAGCTACCTTTTCCTTCAGCTTCATAACCATGTGCTGGAAGTCAATAGCATCAACATCTAGCTCCATGCCTGAATCAGCAGCGATACCTGCTATAGTAGTGCTATCCTTGAGCTTCACAAGGCTTTCACCTCCTTCTTTCTTGCCATTCATACGTCCCCAATCTGGGTCGACCTTGATGAGTGCTCCATCGAGAGAAATAGCAATTGAATCCCCAGTATTCATAAGATCACCAGTAGCATTAGCTGCTACAAGTTCAGCATGAAGAGCATTAACAGCCTCTTTAACTTCTGGCTCGTGGTGAGACTTATCTGCAAATTCTGTGTATTTATTATCTTTGTTGGCGCGGAACTGTTTCCATGCTAGACGAAGCGCTTCAGTTCTCACCTCTTGGTTATGTGTTCTGGCTTCAATAAAGTAATCTTTAGCTTCAGCTAGGATTTCTTTTAGTCTATCGCCGTCAACTTCCTCACCTTTTGTTGCAATGAGTTTTTCCTTAAATTGGTCTTCAGCATCATTTACTTGAGTGCTAATATAGTTATCAGCAATTTTTATTTCAGCCTTAGCATCCTCGATACGCTTAAGTATTTCCTCTAAATATGGGTCATAATAACTAGCAAGTTTGAATGTTACAGTATCAGCGTTCACAGCGTAGAAATTACCGCCGTGTCCGTCTTTTTCATAATGCGTATGTCCATCTACTACTGACCAGTCATTATATTGAACAGCTTGGTGGTGGAATTTTGCATTATACTCCATGCCTTTGAAGACCATGAAGACTGCGGCACAGACAAGAGTGATAGTCATGTTAATGGCAAAAACATTCCACTTACGAAGCTTCAGTCCTGCCCACGCGTAGACAACTGTAACTGAGGAAGCAATCAGGATGAATGTGTTAATCAGACCTGGCAATACTGGGAGCACACGCTCAGGCCATGGATAGTCTGCGAAGATTCTCAAGAAGATGTATGATGAGAATAGTCCGCCGAAGAGCATCACCTCTGACGCTAAGAATAACCAGATGGCGATCTTAGAGTTGTTTAGGCCAGTATCTTTACGGGCATTTACGATATATGGAATTTCCATTGTCTTAAATTGTTATTATTTTAGTAAATTGAATTTATAGTGAGAGAAAATTAATGCTCTTTCTTTTCTTGAACGCCAGCATCGAGATCAGCTGATGTATTCTCCTTTGGCTCATGCCACTGTGGATAGTAATCTTCCTCACAGTCTGGACGGCTGTATTCGTAAGGTCCGCGGTATGCAGCGACATCGAATGTAAAGTTACCGTGTCCTGGAGGCGTTGGAGTTGCCCACTCTAGAGTAGTAGCATTCCATGGGTTATCACTTTCGACTTTCTTACCGATCTTCCAAGCAGTGAAGAGGTTGATGATGAATGGAATCTGAGCGAGAGCCAACATGAATACTGAGATAGACATGAGTTCGTTGAGGTTGATGAATTCTCTAACAGTGTTACCGAAGACGTTTTCTGAACCTTCTGGCACCATGTAGGAGTCACCACCATTATACCAACGACGGTGGAAACCAGCCATTCCTTGGATCAACATCGGGAAGAATACGAGGTTGATGAAGACCAGTGATGGCCAGAAGTGGAGATGACCGAGTGTGCGGTTCATGTAGCGACCATACATCTTAGGATACCAGTAATAGATACCTGCGAAGAGACCGAAGAGGATACCTGGAGCAACCACATAGTGGAAGTGACCGATCACGTAGTAAGTATCGTGAAGATGGAGATCTACCAGGTTGAATGCTAGTGGCAGTCCAGTAAGACCACCTATACCGAACATTGGCAAGAATGCACAAGCCCATATCATGGGCATGGTAAATCTTATCGAGCCTCCCCATAGTGATATGAGTAGAGATGTGATCAATACGACGGATGGAATTGAGATCAGGACGGTAGTCGTCTGGAAGAAAGTGGATACTGAGCTACCCATACCAGTGAGATACATGTGGTGAGCCCATACGATGAAGGATAAGAAACCTAGAACGATAACTGCGTATACCATCGACTTGTAACCCCAGAGTGGCTTACGAGTGTTAGCAGGGATGATCTCTGCCACACATGCTATGGATGGAAGAAGTAGAACGTATACCTCCGGATGACCAAGGAACCAGAAGAGGTGTTGGAAGAGTAGCGGAGATCCGCCACCAGCTATTTCTTCGATACCCTCTGCAGAAACTAGTCCACTAGGCTGGAAGAATGATGATCCGAATGTTCTGTCGACTACCTGCATGATACCAGCTACTTCGAGTGGTGGGAATGCTAGGAGCAGAAGGAAACCAGTGACAAGCATTGCCCATACAAAGAACGGAAGACGCATCCATGTCATGCCCTTGGCACGAAGGTTAATGATCGTAGTAATGAAGTTGACCGAGCCTAATAAGGAAGACGAGATCAAGAACACGAGACCGAGCAACCATTGAGTCTGTCCAGTGAAAAATTGATTCGGGTGTTGGGAGTCGGCAAATGCGGAGAGTGGCGGATAGTTCGTCCAACCAGATTTAGCAGAACCTGATTCTAAGAAGAATGATCCACACATCATGAGACCACCTATAGCGTATAGCCAGTATGAAGCACAGTTAAGCTTAGGGAACGCCATGTCTGGAGCACCGATCTGAAGCGGAGTCACGTAGTTACCAAAGGCACCAAAGCCGAGTGGCACAACACCGAGGAAAACCATGATAGTTCCGTGCATAGCACCGAACATATTGTAAGTCTCACCAGTGACTTTACCATCGGTGAGCCAGCGACCTTTCCAAGTATCACTGAATACCCAGTTCATCCAACCCGGTACGGGCTCGTCTGGATAAGCGATACTCCAGCGCATCATCATCATAAGGAAAAATCCGAAGAGGAGGAATAGCAAGGCAGTGATGCCGTATTGCAGACCGATCATTTTGTGGTCTGTAGATAGAATATATTTCTGCCAAAATGGCGGATCGTGGTGATCGTGATGGTCGTCAGCGCTCATAAATTATACGTTGTTTAACTTGTAAAAGTGATTAAAATTGAATGATTAATGTCGGATTCATTACTCAACTTCGAGAATTTCTCCTGTCTTCTTATTAACGATGGTGCCTGGCTCAAAGCTGTCTCCATCAAGTTTCTTACCTAGATATTTAGTGAGTTCAGCAGCAGTAACTTGACCGCTTTCAGAGCGCTCATTGCTAAGCTTTCTGATCTGACCAATCTGTTCAGGAGTATAAAGCACTCCTACCTTATTTCCAAAACTATTTTGAATATAATAAATTAGCGCTGCTAGCTCTAGATCACCCATTGTGTCACCACCTTGAGATGGCATGTTACCATTGTAGGTAGAACCTTGAACTTCGATAGCACCCTTAACTCCGTGAATGATAGCAAATGCTGGGATGATTGGTGATTCCTTGACCCACTTAGCTCCTGCTAGTGGTGGGAATGCTCCTGGAGTTCCATTACCATCTGCACCGTGACAAGCAATACAACCAGTGTATTTAGCTTTACCCATCGACATGTAAAGTGATTCGATTTCAGCAGATGGAACAGTAGTAGCCCCACCTGGATCATCTTTCTGTGTATAGCCAGAAGCTACGAATGAATCATATTCTAGAAGGCTACTGCTCTTGAAAAGAACACTACCTGCAATGATAGCGATGATGGAACCTGTGATGAAGATCCACATCGAGACAGGCTCTAGACCGTTCTCGCGGACTTGCTTCTCGCGAGATGCAGCACCTGCTGAGCGCATGACGTCTGCATGTTGCAGAGACACGTTGGTAGATTCCTCAAGATCTGGTTTTTTAGGATCGATTGGTTGAACAGACATGTTGTTGTTAAAATCGTTGTTAGTTATTTAAAATATTACTTAGCTTCTTCAGCACCTTCTTTAGGCTTCTCTTCCTTCTTAGGAGCAGGAGCTGGCTTGAGTAGTTTTGCCTTGTTGTAGATCATGCTCACTGGCACATCTCCATCACGTTTGAGATTGAGTAGGTAGCTTGCAATTGCTCTACCACGGTCATTTGGCACATACTGGTAGCCATCTTTTTCGAATACTGCATCGACTGCACCTTGACCATAGATTTTCTTTTTCTCGAAGAAACGTGGGTTCTTAGGACAGTTAGATTTCTTAGCATTGACGATGAACTTTCTAGGATCGAATAGATGTTGATATACGTAAAGCTCTCCATTGAATGCATTATCACCGAGTTCAGATACATCTACTCCGAGTTCTTTAGCTAGTACAGCATTTTCTTCTACAGTTTTAGAAGAAACACGGCTACCGAAGTTACCGAGGTCTGGTCCGATACGAGTTTCACCGATGTTTGCCATGTCTTCTCCATCGAAGTCCATGTAGTTAGTGATACGTCGAGTGTCCCCTCTTTCAGGGTCTGCCTTGAAGCCGCCTTGACCATCACGGAAAACATCATTTCCTGCGTAGGTAGGGCGTGTTAGCTGAGAGTGGCACATTGTGCAACCTTCTTGAGCGTAGATCATAGAGCCAATGCCCAATCTTCCGCTGTGGAGGGGCTGGAATGTCCCAGTCTTTTCGTCTTTGTTCTCATCATACTCAACATTGGGCATGCTGCTCATACTACCGTAGGGTATTGCGACCATAATTAGCCAAGGAATGGCGAAACTGGCGGAAAGTCCGTAGAAAAATGTCTTAACTGTCATCGGATTCTAGTGAAAGTTGGTGGTTAAATGGAAATTAGTTTGCTGAGAGGTTCGAGTCGAGCTCGGCTAGTTTATCAAGATCTCCTTCAGGTCCGTGTGGGCTGCCATGTGGGTGGCGCACTAGGAGTGTAGGATGACTGCTGCGACGTCCGAGTCTGAGCCACATAAGTAGTAGGTGAACACAGAAGAAGAAAGTCGAGATGAGAAGGAATATGAATCCAGTAGTGAGTGAGATAGCATAAGGATAGAGTCTTGAGTAAGCAGTAGCTGCTACCTCACCAGGTCTCTCAATGATGTCACCGTGCATGAATCCACCAGTGATGGTGTAGATGAGTGCTATAGCTAGGACTCCGTAGATTGACAACCAAAAGTGCTGACGAATGAGACCTACTGAGATCCACTCGCGATTAGTGACACGAGGAACGATAAAGTAGATAGCACCATACATACACATGCTGAAGAATCCTAGTATTGCTGTCAGCTCATATCCATACTGCACAGTAGAGAACTGAGTGTATTTCATTACTGAAGGGAGTGAGATGAGAGCACCGATACCAGCCATAAGTAGAAGACCTACTGCACCTGCTACTGTGAAGCGTAGTGATGGTGAGTGCGCCATTGCTGATGAGCTACCTTTCGCTGTTCTAAGAATATTAATAGCCACTGCAATCGCTGGGATAAGCAGAAGAATCGCTGCACCAGCACTAAGATAAGGCATGAATGAAGGAATCGGAGCACCCATGAGACGCTGCATTCCGACCCAAGGTCCGACTATCGCAAGTGCCCAGAATCCGAAGATAGCGAGATTGTAAGAGTAGACTGGGCGACCTGTTACCTTAGGAGCAATGTAGTATGCACTAGCGATCGCTACAGGTGTGAAGAAGAGTAGAAGTAATGCTGAGCGGAACCATGCACTTGTTGCTGTGATCATCATAGGATGTCCTTCGCCTAAATAAATCTGACAGAATAGGAACCCTGTAAGAAGAACCCAAGGAAACCAGAAAAGTGATGCTAGAATATACCACTGGGAAATGTAGATGTGTCCCCCACGTCTAACACGGAAGGCAATCACAGACCATGTACCGATGAAGAAGTAGAGACCGATAAGTACTGCTGTAACTTCAGTAGGGAAATAGAGCCAAGCGATGCCTGATCCTTCACCCATGAGAATTTTAATGACCCCGTAAGTCATAGCGGCATTCCAGATATGCCCCGCTACTAGGATGATTCCTGAGCGTTTACTCTCTTGTCTAGATAGACGAGCCATTAGCCAGATGATGACACCGAAAGCAGCTTGTGCTCCCCATCCGTAGATGAGTGTGCTCATGTGTGCCTGCATAGTAAGTCCAGTATTGAAAAATGAAGTGCAGTCTAGGAATCCAGGTGCGTGAGTTTTGATCGAAGTGATGATTCCAAGAACCAATGATACGGCTAGCCAAGCGGCTCCGCTAGTGAAGAAGAACATCACTGGGTGACGGAGTGAACGATCTACGTCCGCTCTGAGCTTAGTGTCTTCTAGGAATGGGCTGTTAACTTCTGTTGACATGAAATTATCGGTGTTGATTTAGTATGAAAAATGGGTTCCTGATTATTCAGGGTCGGTTGATTCTGCTGGAGCTGCCGGCACTTCTTCCGCTGGCGCTTCTTCCTCTTTTACTGGTGCTTTGTCAGCCGCGGCTCCGAACTGCTTGCTGTGTGGCTGACCTGAGTCAGCTGGTGTGAAATTTAGCGTTCCGCCTGCTTTTTCAAATAGAGTTGCTGGATCTACTTTGATAGATTCTGCTTCAGCTGCTTTATTCTTTTCGAGCTTGATGATTCTTTCTTTACCACGAGCGGTGTCTACATCTGTCTTATCGCTATGCACACAGCCTCTGATGAAGAAACTGGCGATCGCGAAGACTACGAATAGTCCTAGTGCCCACCAGAAGGTAGTGAAGCGGCGAAGCGGTGTGTCGCGTTGGTTAGGTTCCATGATGTTAGTAATGGTTGAAGTGGTAAAGTGAGTGAATGATTAGTTATGAAGATTGGCTGACTCTAGGAGACGTGGATCGCGGTTCGGGTAGAGATTCGCGCTGCCGATATTTCTAAGGAAGAGGAAGAGGAAGAATGCTCCTACCGTGATAAATGCTACGATGTCACCGAGATATGCATCATGACCTACGAATAGATCCTGACCATGTGTGAGTGATGGACCACGCTCTGGGATGACCGCGATGTAGAGATCCACAATGTGCATTACTAGAATGTAAATACAGATAGGAACTACGATCTTAGTCACCTTCTTAGCATAGTGTGGAAGAAGAAGCACGAATGGAAGAGCGAAGTGTAGGAATGGAAGTGAGAGACTCCAGATCCACCATTCGTCAGAGTTTCTGAGAAGGAAGTAAGAAGTTTCTTCAGTGATATTTGCATACCAGATGAGCATGAACTGAGCGAATGAAACGTAAGCCCAAAAGATAACAAAAGCGTGCATGAGCTTACCCATGATGTGGTAATGTTCCTTGCTTGTGACCACCTTGAGGTAGCCCTTAGAACGTAGCCATGTGAGAGTAAGAATCAGGATTGCCATTGAATTCAATGCACAGCCTGCGAAGAAGTAAACACCATACATAGTGGAGAACCACTTATAGTCGAGTGCCATCATAAAATCGAGTGCTATGAATGTTGCTACTACAGCAAAGATCGGCATGACAATACAGGAAAGTTTACGAGCCTGAATAAGACGCTTGATCCCTGGGTTAGGGTCAGTGTCTTGAGCAATAGAGATTTTACGGAGGAAGTAAATACCTGCACCAAGTAAAAGGAAAAATCCGATAACACGAGTGAGCCAGAATGGAAGATTCATATACCAAGCTTTCACATAGAGAAGGTGTGCGTAATGATCTGCACCTTCAGCGCCTTGTGCTTTAGCAATTGCTGATTCTAAATGAAGTGCGTGAGTAGCATTGCCATAAACAGATGCAGCATGACCACCTACTTCTTCGTGACTAACCATAACTTCACGGTGCTCGACCATCCATTCGTAGAGGTCGTTCTGAACGCTAGGAATAAGAAGTGGAATCGCTATGATAGCGAAGAATGGGAATACAAAACCTAAGTTTTCCATCAGACGACGGACTGAAACACCCCACCCAGAGTTAGTGACATGGTGAAGTATCATCCAGAATGCGCCGCCCAGTGTCAACGATATGAAGAACATGAAGGCAAATACCCATGAATAGGCATAGCCAGCTCCAAAAGTATCATTGGTGAATAGGAAACCACTTGCAATCGCTCCAATGATGAAGACGACGAGCGCGATGAATTTAGGTCGAGCCAGGTGTGCTGAGTCGATTTTCTCCCCGTTGAGTGGGATGTCCTTAGATGTGACGTTATGTGCCATGGGACTGGTTGATTAAAATTAGATTGTTAAAATTGGTTGATTGAAAAATTACTTCGCTGCTTCTTGGAGCATCTTTACATAGGCTACTACTGCCCAGCGGTCATAGAGTGTGAGGTCTCTTCCCTGCTGACCCATCTTGCCCTTACCATTTACGATAACATCGTAAATGCTACCTTCTGGAAGTTGTGTTGCTCTAAGATCTGCGATTCCGATGAATCCGTGTTCTGTAACGATACCTTTACCATCTCCAGACTTCGAGTGGCAGACTGCGCACTTGAAGTTGTAGACTTCCTGACCACGTGTGAGTAGTGCAGTAGTGTTCTCTTTATTGCCTTTAAGGTCGAGCTCCTCTGGGAGTCCTTTACCGAAGTTAGTAGCATTGATGAGTCCTGTATGAAGATAAGTTGTCTTGTTACCGTAACCATTGAGTTCCTCAGAAACTTCAGTGTTCTGGCTGTGCCCCATAGGATTAGTGTTAGCGACTGGCTTACGTGAGCCCATGCCATCGCTGAAGAAATCAGACTTGGATTGAGCTCCAATATAGTCTTGGTCATCCATGTCAGGGAAGATACGGATCGGAGTATTGCTGAATTTATCGCCGTGGCAACCGAAGATGCTGATCACGAAGACGATCAAGAAAGCGTAGGTGAGAAAGAAATAGCGCATGATAATAGTTAGTCTAAAAAGTTAGTTCTCTTCTTCTACGAGTTCGATGTTAGAGCCTCCTGCTTCTTCAAGCAGAGCCTTAGTTTCCTCTGCAGAAAAGTTAGGATCGCGAGCTTCTATAGCGATGAAGAATCCATCATCTGTAGAGCGGTGGAACTGTCGACTAGCGAAGAGTGGATGGTTTAGTCTAGGTAGACCCATGAGTCCTAGTAGACAGAATAACACTGTAAAGCCTGAGAATAGAATAGTGAGCTCGAACATGATCGGGAAGAATGCTGAGGTCGTGAAGATGTTAGCTGGCTTAGCCTGCACGATCGTAGGGTAAATCATTACCTGTGTAATGTATGCTAAGCTGAAACCAGTGAGTAGACCAGTTGATCCACCGAAGAATACAAAATATGGGAGAATGGATCGGCGCATGCCCATCGCGTCATCCATACCGTGAATTGGGTAAGGTGAATAACAATCCCACTTTTTGAATCCTGCATCACGCACTTTCTCTGCACCCTTATAGAGTGCTGATGCGCTTTCGAATTCGGCTAAGTAACCGTAAACTCTTTTTACTGATGTGCTCACTGTCTTGTGGTTTGGTTAGTTGTTAAATTATTTAAATTGTTATTGGCTTACTTGATTAGCATTCCATGCTTTTGTTCTTAGCTACCTCGTATTGGTAAGCTGGCTCTGATCTAGTTCCTGCATCAGGATGTGCCTGCTTATCATCGAAGTGTGCGTCACTCTCGAGTAGTGTCCATTTCACTTCTGCAATGTTGATACATGGTAGGAAGCGTAGGAAGAGAAGGAAGAGTGTGAGGAACATACCGATGGTGCCGACGAATGTAACGACGTCCACTGGTGATGCTTCATAGTATTTCCAATCACCAGGCAGCCACATACGTGGGAGTGTGGTGACGATGATTACGAATCGCTCGAACCACATACCTATGTTCACTAGCATACAGATGCCCATGACGATCCAAAGGTTCTCCCGACAGGTTTTAAACCAGAAGGCTTGCGGTGCAATTACATTACAGAACATCATACTCACGTAAGCCCACCAATATGGACCGATGATACGTAGCTTAAAGGCTTCCATCTCATATTTAGCTCCTGAATAGTAAGCTACGAATAACTCCATTAGGTAGGCGTAGCCAACGATCGTTCCCGTAGCGAGAATGATCTTACACATGTTTTCGATGTGCTTCATCGTGATCATGTCGTGCAGTCCGTAGATAGAACGCGCTGGGATCATGATAGTCATCACCATGGCGAATCCACCGAAGATCGCACCTGCCACGAAGTATGGAGGGAAGATAGTCGTGTGCCAACCTGGGACAGTAGATGTCGCAAAGTCAAATGAAACGATAGAGTGAACCGAAAGAACGAGTGGTGTAGATAGTGCTGCGAGAAGAAGGTAAGCCATCTCATAATGACTCCACTGGCGGTTACCACCTCTCCAACCTAGAGAGAATATACCGTAGAAGAATTTACGGATGCCAGGCTTAGCGCGGTCACGGATCGTAGCGAGGTCAGGAACCATCCCTAGATACCAGAAGATAAGGGAAATTGTAAAGTAAGTGGAGACCGCAAACACGTCCCACAAAAGCGGAGATTTAAAGTTTTGCCATATCGCATTCGCATTCGGAATAGGAGCTAGGAACCAAGCCATCCATACACGTCCGACGTGGAACGCTGGGAAGATACCTGCACAACATACCGCGAAGATAGTCATCGCTTCCGCTGCACGGTTAATGGATGTTCGCCAGTTTTGTCGGGTAAGGAATAGAATCGCGGAGATCAATGTTCCCGCGTGACCAATACCAATCCAGAAAACGAAGTTAACAATCGGCCAACCCCACATCGTGCGGTTCGTGTTACCCCAGACACCGACACCAGTTGATACTAGGTAAGTAAGACCGCCAACTACACCGATCAGAGCGATCAGTGCACATGGTATGAAGAGGATCCACCAAAGCATAGGCTGTGGCTTTTCCACGATGCCTGCGATTCGATCAGTGATCCAAGCGTAGGAGCGACCATTGAGAATGAGTTTTTCACGCTCAAATACCGGTAGAGTGATGCTGCCATCATTTTGCTCTGCCTTGTTTTCGTTATCTGCCATTGTCTTGTTTGATTTCTAAATTTCTTAAATTCTGTAAAAATGCGGTTACTAACTATCTAATTAGTGCATGTGGATCGTTGCGCGTCCTACCTTCTTAGCCACAATTCCCATATCAGGATTCGGGTTCTTCACACGAGCCATATAGGATGTTCGAGGTCTAGTTCCGATGTAGTTGAGTAGATCGTAAGTTCTTGGATTTGCGTAGGCTCCCTGGATGTTCTTTTCGAGATCCTTGTCTTCTTCTCTGATCGCTTTCGTCTTCTGAATCTTATCATCAAGATTCATTAGGTTACCGAAGAGAATAGATCCTGCACTACATGCGTCCTCACATGCTACAGAAACACTGTTCGCTGGAGCCATGAGAAGTTCGTTAGTCGCAGTGAACTCGATAGATGGTCTACCTGTCTTCTGCACTGCCTTCTTCACATTCTGCTTCGCATCTATCTTAGCTGCCTGGAGACGCTGCACACAGTATGTGCACTTCTCCATCACACCACGCATACGAACAGATACGTTCGGGTTACGCTGAAGATGCTTAGAGTCGCCTTCTTGCTTCTCTCCGAGTGGTCCTTTATAAAGGTTCTTTTCGAGTAGTGGGTTGCGCTTGTTGTAGTCAAAGAAGTTGAAACGACGTGCCTTGTATGGGCAGTTGTTAGCACAATAACGTGTTCCAATACAACGGTTATAAGCCATTGAATTGAGTCCGTCTTCTGTATGGACTGTAGCATTCACCGGGCAAACTGTCTCACATGGAGCGCTCTCACACTGCACACAAGCTACCGGATTAGGAATCATTTCGAGTGGAGTATTCCAATCTTTAGATGGATTGATCACTTCAGCAGCTTCTGCCTTTCGTTTCTTTTTCTCTTCGTCAGATTCGTTCTCTTTAGCATTCTCAGAATCGAGATCACCTACGTTTGCGCTACCTGGCTCTGCGAAATATCTGTCCATGCGGATCCAGTGCATTTCGCGTCCCATAGCTACTTGAGTTTTTCCTACTACGGGGATGTTGTTCTCAGCCTGACAAGCTACGAGACAGGCACTACAGCCTGTGCATGTACTGAGGTCGATAGACATCGCCCATTGGTGAGACTTATCCCAGAGTTGCTCTTCATCTTCTCTCTTTCCGGGCATCGCTACGCTCTTGCCTTGGAATTTGTAGAGTGAAATATTCTGCGGCATGTGGGAATCCATTCCCTGCTTGCTCACATTCTTAAGCTGCGCGTCGTAGTCCTGTGTGAAACCACCATCTTTAGTGACTTCTAGTGTGGAAATCTCACGAGCGAGTGAACGACCATACATAGCGTGGTGTTCCTGCGTTCTCGCTAGCTTGTAGCGCTTCCCTTCGACTTTCTCGATGCTTACATTCTTACCTTCTGCGAAGTAATCAGAAGATCCTTTTAGAGGGTAGGAGTTAAATCCGCGGTTCACACCTACAGAGGAAACATTTTGTGGAGACTCTTTATAATCGATCGCTTCGCCATTAAAATCACCCTTCCAGAACTCGTCATAGCCTTGACCGTATCCGAGTGGGAATGAGATTACATTGTCAGCCATACCGAATGCTACGATGACTACTGCCTCGACTGAAGTGCCGCCAACAGTGACTTTCACCATAGGACCGAATAGGCTAGGACCTTCTCCGTCTTCAGAAACTGAAGTCTTCTTGTAAGTGCTGTCTGTATCGATTCCAAGTGCAGCCCACCATGCAGCCTCTTCTTTCTCTAGCTCTACGATTTCATCGTAAAGTTCGAGGTCTTTAGCTGTCTGTGGTGACATGTAGATCGCATTGTCCCAAGTAAGCTTGGAGATCGGATCTGGAGCTTCTTGGAGCCATGCGTTGTTTACATATCGACCATCAAGAACCGAGTAGTCAGCTGAGAATACTAGGTCTGCATTTTTCGCAGATGTAGGCTCAGGAAGAACTTTAAGTGCCGCAGCAGGAGCATTGCCCTTGCCAGCAACAGAATACTTAAGATCAGCAGAAAAACCTGTGCGGAGTAACTCCATCCAATTCGTCTTCTTAGCAAATCCGTCTGATGAAGACTTCACATACTGCTCGAATGTCCCCTTCACCGCATTATAAGCTGGTGAAACGGCAGTGTCGTCAGAAAGTGAATCGTGAAGAACGATCTTGTCTTGTGAAAGTGCATCGAGGAGTTCTAGTGCTTGGATTCCACCGTAAAGTGGGAGAATCATTGGCTGAACAACTGTGTAGATTCCTTCGTCGCCACTGAAACCATCGCTCCAACTCTCAAGGTAGTGAGCGGCTGGGATGTGAAGGTTTGCAGCATTTGCAGAGGCATTTACTTCGCAACCGAGGTGAACGAGGTTCTTGTCAGTTACTAGATCGTTGAATTTCTTATCACCGATTACAGGATTCTCATACACTGGGTTAGCAGGAGTCATGAGGACTACTGTGTCGAGCGAAGCTACATCCTTAGCTAAATCTTCTAGAGACCCAAGCTCAGCATGCTTCTTCTGAGTGCGAGCTACTAAAAGCCCATTATCGTAAGCACCGATCTTCGAGTTAATCGCAAATACTGCATCGTGAAGTTCCTTATCGTAACGGCTGCCAAGAAGGACAACTCCGTCACCTGAAGCAAGATCCTTAGCACATTCCTGCACCCAGAAAGCCTTGTCTCCAGTGAAATTCTTAGGGCTACCACCATTGATAACAGTTGCAATGTCATCAATAAAAGCAGCCATCTGGCTAGGAGCTAGAGGAGCACGATGGTCAGCCATTCCACCTGTAACAGTGAATGTAGGCTCTACCGCGTAAAGTCTGTTTAGCTCAGCTTGGTAAGCGAGAGGATCTGCATCGTAATTAGGACCTTCTGGTCTACGACGATCATAAAAAGCTTTAGTGTCTCCCTGCTTGTCTAGCTCTAGGAAATCACAGTCAACAGCGAGAATCTTCTTCGCCTTAGCAAAGTCTGCCTTCACTTGAACGTGCTTACCAAAAATACCAGCAGCTGATGCTTTCTTACCTGCACCTGCGAGAGCTTCATAAGCATAAAACTTAGATCCTGCATACTTCGCACGGAGTTTCTCGATCATTGCTGAGCGAGTGAGTGAATCATCTTCACCGAATACGAAACCTACATTACCAGACTTCACATAGTCAGTGAGCGCTTTCTCAGCGTCGGTCTTCTTGATTACTTTTCCTTCAGAAAGGTAGTTGCGTGAGCGAGCTGGATCGTAAAGCCCTAGGATAGAAGCCTGCACCATCGCATCAGCTCCGCCACCTTTTCCGTTAGGGAAATTTTTGTTAGGTTCTAGCTTAGTAGGGCGCCCTTCATAGTTAGTAGCTACTATTGATACAGCTCCATTTGCCGAAGGCATAGAAGTCGCATAGTAAGTAGGCTTTCCAGGGATAGTCCATTCCACAGAGTCGGTGAAAGGAACGATGAGAGCCTCAGGACGGCGGCATGATGCCAAGCCAAATCCAGCAAGTGCCGTAGAAGCACCCATTAGTTTCAAGAAATCTCTTCTTGTATTCTCGCGCTCATCTTCGCGCATTGTTTCAGAAGCTCTTGGGAACTCTCTGTCGACCCACTCGCGCAGTTGACGAGTGTCCTCAAGATCTCCGGCGCTTCGCCACACTTTAGTTCCGAGCTCTTCCTTAGAAGCTTCGGGGTGATTCCATTTGCGTTTACTCATTTCAGGTGAAATTGTTCGATGTGAAAAATAAAAGGGTGTTATCTGTGGCAAGTGAAGCAGCTTTCCTTAGGTCGCACATTCCAGCGATCTTTAAGCATTGTTCCCATTGCGAGTTGAGCTCCGTGCTCATCATCTAAATCTACGTCAAGGCTCTTTTCAGCCACATAATCTTCGAGAATATTCTTAGCAGTCTCATTCTTACTGATGTAATCACGAGCATTATACTTCAGATTAAAAACTTCTTCTAAGGGTCTAAGCGCATCTTCAGGAGCGCGGTGACAGTCGAGACACTGACCCATGCTGAGCGGCTCAGCGTGGAACACCACTCTCATTTCATCAACCTGACCGTGACACTCCACACAAGAGATACCTCTATTAAGGTGAGCTGAGTGATTAAAGTAAACGTAATCTGGTGATTTATGAACGCGAACCCACTGGATCGGCTTACCACTATCGATCGCCTCCATGAGTGGAGCGAGACGTGGGCTATCAGACTTGATACCACCTTTAGTTTCGTGGTGACAGTTAGCACATGTATTCGCAGTAGGCACGTTAGCATGCCCTGACTTTTCTACGAAACTATGACAATGACGACAGTCGAGACCCAGCTGAGTAACGTGAAGTTCGTGATCGTAAGGGATCGGTTGATCCGGCATATAGCCCACTACCTGAGCCTTAGGAGACCCATAATAAGTGAAGGCAACAACCACTCCTAATGCAAGCGTCCCTAGACAAACTGCGATTTTAAGTGGTAAAATATTTGTGTAACGTGGAAAGTAATTAGCCATAACGTATCAGTGCTTTCGAGTGCTCTCGTGCTGTGCTTATAGAGGCTTGTGAAAAGTTTCACAAGCTCTTTTTAAGACTTATTTAGAACTTATTTCGATGCACCAAGTAACTAAATTCTCCAACCACTGGCAATATGAAAAACAAGAAAGGCAAAAAAACATTTGCGTAATACAAAAATAGTGTAACACAGCGCCTAAAGCTTACCTGAAAAGGATTTCACCCTTTCATCCAGTAACTCCCTGCCACTCAGTCACTGCACCCCTACGGCAGAACTACGCATTATTCTATCACCCTCAAACAACCTCACTTGATGAGATTCTATCTCAATAATTTCCATGTCCGTGAACCCTTCTCACCCTCACAAATAAGCGTAAGAAATTAGACAATTCTTTAATTACTGGATGATTATAAGTGTATTTATTAAGCTATATTTCATCAAATGCTCGATTCGATCCATTCTTGAGCGCCTCTTCGAGAGAATACCTTTCCCTCACATGTCTGTCTTACTTCATCAGCGCGATGTATGTATATAGGATTCCCTACTCTAAGCTCAGCCAAGTATTTTATTCAGACTCAGGGACAGAAAACATAATTTCGTATGCTTCAATGTAACCAGCATCTACTAACGCCTTATTCCATTCTTTAATGGTCTCTCGCTCCTCAAAAATATAATAAGCTGTATAGATCGAGAACAGTCCCTCTTCTTTTGCTCCTTCATCCAGTGAAGCTAGTGCTTTTGCATAATAGTAATAAGGTGAGTCATCCATATAAGTGAATTTTTCTCTTACTTTTTCCAGCTGTTCTTCATATTCTGGATAAAGTTTAGATAATTTTGTTAGTGCTATCAGATGCTTAAAGTCTAACAACGTAAAATCACCTTCGTGTTTAGCTTTTAATAGAGCATCATGAACCTTACCTATGTATCTAATCGAATCCTTGTATCGTCCAGCGAAGTAATTTATTTCGATCATATTCATTAAAGTATACATATGAGTAGGGTTAATAATTAATACCCTTCTGTAATGCTCAATCGCATTATCTACATCCTCAATCTGGGCATAGCATAGTCCTTTTAAGAATAATAGGTCTGTGTCCTTGTCGAAAATTGCCTGCGCATCAATGATTGTTATCAAACACGTCAAGTATTTCTCGTTACTTTTAGCTTCGAACGCTTTGTTTTTGAGCTCAGTAAATTTTGACCTCTCAGGTTTAGGCAGAGCATCGAAATCATTTGCGATAGCCTGTAACCTAGCTTTCACATCATCGTTCTGCGCGTTTACAGACAACGGCATGAGCGCACAAAGTATTAATATTAAACTAATTAAATTCATGAAAAGTTCTTTAGTTATTAAGTTCTAATCTTAATACATAGTTAATTAAGTCAAGTTAAATAAAATCATTCTACACTCTACCTTACAAATTATCAAGACGGTTACTTAAAGCAAAACTCGAAAAAATTAGACAATACTTTTACCTGTCCGATGATTACTACTTATGAGTATAAAATCGATTAATCCAACCACAAACCAAGAGCTAACATCGTATGAGCCTCTGAGTAGAGAACAAACGATGGATGCTGTGGAAAAAGCGGATAGCGCATTCAAATCATGGCGCAAAACTACATTTTCAGAACGAACAGATAAGATGCTAAAGCTCGCTGCGACTCTCAGAGAGCGCAAAGATGAATACGCCAAAATCATCACACTAGAGATGGGCAAACGACTTGAGGAAGCTATTTCTGAAATAGACTTCTGTGCTGGCATCACTGAGTTTTATGCAAACGGTGCTGAGGAATTTTTAGCTAATGAGTCTCTGGAGAAAGATGGGGTCAACGCATACATTCAATCTGCACCTATCGGCGCATTATTAGGAGTGATGCCGTGGAACTTCCCATTCTATCAAGTAATCCGCTTCGCCACTCCGAACATTATGGCTGGTAATACTTGTCTTGTTAAGCACGCGGGATGCGTCCCACAGTGCTCCACTGAGATTGGAAAATTATTCGTAGACTGCGGATTCCCAGAAGGAGTATTTACCAACTTACACATTCCTTCAGAATTCGTGCCTACAATCATCGAAAGCGATAAGATTACTGGAGTTTCTCTTACAGGCAGTGAAAAAGCAGGCGCATCAGTAGCAGGACATGCAGGTAAAAACCTCAAGCGCTCAGTGCTAGAGCTAGGAGGCAATGACGCATTCATCATCCTAGAAGATGCCGACATAGAGAGTGCTGTGAAAATGGCGATGAAAGGTCGCTTCGTAAACAATGGCCAATCATGTGTAGCAGCTAAGCGATTCATCGTTCATGATAAAGTAGCCGACACATTTTTAGCAAGCTTCAAGAAAGCAGTAGAAGCCATGCAAGTCGGTGATCCTATGGAAGAAGGCACTGACCTAGGTCCGCTCTCTACCGAAGCCGCAGCAGCAGGGCTTGCTGAGAGTGTGCAGAAGACCGTCGATGCTGGTGCTACCGTAGTATGTGGAGGCAGTAGACCTGATCGTGAAGGCGCATTCTACAACCCCACTATCCTCAGCGGTGTAACCAAAGATATGCCTAGTTTTGATCAGGAATTATTCGGTCCTGTAGCCACAGTCTATCGTGTAAAAAGCGATGCAGAAGCCATTGATCTAGCCAACGATTCATCCTACGGACTAGGTGGCTCGATTCACACAAAAGATATCAAGCGAGGTCAAAGACTTGCTGAGCAAATAGACACTGGCATGGTATTCCTAAACCAGCCTACTAATTCTCAAGAAGACCTACCCTTCGGAGGCACAAAAAACTCAGGCTACGGGCGTGAACTTTCCCATCTGGGTATCCAAGAATTCATCAATAAGAAATTGATTCACCTAGGAGAAAAGTAATTTTTTATATTCTATGGCTAAACATCAACTAAGGTGTTTAGCCATTTTTTAACAATTATGGTTTCACATAGATACCAGTTGCATTCACGATCATGTTATCTTTATTAGATCCTTTAGCCACTTGACCAGTGACTACTACACTAGTTAGTTCTTTAATTCCCCCAAGTCCTTTCAGAGTAGTCTTGAGTGGTTTTCCATCTGCATCTGCTATTTGAACTGTGACTATGGAAGATTTGATTATCTCTGGGTCATCACAACAGACGTCCCATGGAGTAGAACAGTTCTCACCATGATTTAGATCACAGGAGGTGATTTTATTAGGGTCACCTAGGATCATGATAGCACGACCTTCTAGGAATATATCGTGCCCCCCCATCGCTTTGCCAGTGAAGACTACAGGATCTCCTGGAGCAGCTGTTTTACGCATGTCCACGATGTCGATAGCATTCGCGGGCTCTTCGCTTAGTAGAATGGCAGTGAGCGAAGCGAGTTCTTTATCTTGCTTATTAAGCTCGCTATCAGCCGTGGTGTCATTCTTATCATCCGAGCAGGATGTTAATGCTACCGTTAGACCGAGTAGACCTATTGTTAGTAATTGATTTAGTTTCATATTTTTTAGTTTTTTTATTAAATTTAGTTGGATCTGAGAGCCTTGGGTAATGATGGGAGTAGACAGCGTATTGCTGGTGGCAGCGTCCCTATTGTGCCAAGTAATATGCCTGCTATCAGACCTGTGAATATTACTGACGGTGTCATAGTTAGTGTGAATGTGCCAATGGAAAATGGAACTGTGCGACCATCCAGTAAGAAGTAAGCGATGACGAATGCCAATAATGTTCCAGAAAGTGTCGCAAGTACACTTTCTTGTATCAGCGAGACGAAAAGTGCCGTGCGAGTGTAACCGATAGACTGAAGCGTAGCCATCTCCTTAATCCGTGATGCAAAGGCTGCGTAGAGAGTATTCAAACCACCAAAGACAGCCCCAGCTCCGACAAGTGCGGCGGTAACCCAAGTCATGATCTGGATAGGCTGGTAGAAAATGCTGAGCTTTTCGTAGTATTTATCTTCACGAATAGCTGCTAGCTCTAGGTCATTGCGCTGGAATGTGAATAGCTCTACATCATCAGCATTTGTATTTTCTAATCTGAGAATGATGGAGGAAAGTGAGTCACGCTGAGTGAGCGATGAAAGATCATTTCTATCAAACCAAATCTCTGACTCTAGCACAGTGCCTGGTGCGGTGAAGCGCCCAGAGATACGCATAGCCGAGTCTCCAAAGTAAAGTTGCTGACCTACCGCTAATTCTTCCTTCTCCACACCAAGTTTACGGTGAGTAAGATCCCCCACCATAACTTCGCCTGGTCCAGGAAATGTTCCTTCTAGTAATCTAACAGATGTATGGACTAGCAACGCTTTCTCTAGAACACCACGAAGCAGAGCTGGCTCTTCTTTTCCGGAGCTAGTTCGGATAGGTGCTTGGTAGGTGATTTCTCCAGAGATCGCTGCGACTCCGAGTTTGGTTTCTATTCCTGAAATGGATGTTGCGGCAGCAGACTCGGCATCAATACTAACCTCCGAACGCTCTAAAGATTCCTCAGAACCCTTACCCATCAGAATAACATTTCGCGGTGATCCCGAAGAAGACAGCACTGAGTCCATCCCCTGATTCATCGCCACCGCAGCAATAAGAAGTAACACCACAACCGCCGATCCTCCCACTGTCTGGAGCAGACGAGCAGGATCACGGAAAAGATTTCTAAGAGCGTATGTAAAAGGTAACATGTTATGAATTAAGTGACTGGACTAAAGGTCTAGAGGTAGCTTTCCAAGCTGGATAAAGTGAGGCCAGAAGACCAAGGGCAACGGCTACGACTAGTCCTGATACCAGAACAGTAGTTGAAGGCGAGAGTGCTAATGTTAGACCTTCGTTCCCTAGAGTGAATGCTTTGAAATGGAAGAACGCCATAGCCCCAAGAACACCGATGAGTCCACCTACTAAGCCTAGCAGAACGCCTTCAAAGACTACCATCAGACCGATAGCCATACGGGAAAACCCTAAAGTCTGGAAGATTGCAGTTTCTTTTACTCGTCCTCTAACAATTAGTAAAACAGCATTGGCAACAAGACCTAGCACAGCAACAACTGCACCGAGCCCTAACCAACGAGTGAAGCCTATCAGCTCGATCATTTGCTTTGCAGTCTCAGCAAAAAATGCTTTCTCCGGCTTGGTGTCCGTAGGTTGTTGATCAGATTTAAAGGTTTCATCTATCTGTCTGGCCACAGGCTCTAACAGATCAGCAGAATCTACTCTCACATTGAACTGAGTGACGATTCCAAGACCTATTCTAGAAGCCTGCTGGAGAAATGGAAGATGCACGTAAGCTACATTCTCATCCTGTGGAGAATCTGATGAGATAATTCCTGCCACAGTGACATTCACACCTACTGCCTCGAATTTATCTCCAGGAGTTAATCCCCTGCGCTCTGCAAAATGTTGTCCTACGAGAGCGGCATCGCTCTGCTTTACGAAGTCATCATAAGAACCTGATATGACCTTAATATTAGGATTATACTGCTTCAGAGTTTCAGGCGGAACACCACGGAAAGTAATCACGTCTAAAGATGCTCCACAGTTATTCACAGCTATCTGTATAGGGATTACTTCTCTAACACCTTTGATACGCTCAATGGTAGCTAGATAGTGCTCAGGCAATCTTGATGTCATTGGGCAAAAACGATTTTCACGGTAAACCACCAGCGTCGTATCATTCGCATTTCCCTCTGTAGCGACCGAAAGCGAGTGCTGCATGGTCTGCACAGAGGCATAGAGAAACATACCAGCAGCTACACCAAGAACGGTAAGCAACGAACGTAGACGGTTTCTTGTTAGGTTTTTAAGTGCTAGGGTAAGGAGCTTCATTGGGTAGAGGTGTTTAGTAAATGACCTTCGCTAGAAAACTGACCTTTCTCTAACTGAAGCGCACGGTGAGCAGCGGCTGAAGCTTTAGGATCGTGAGTGACCATAACGACAGTTTTGCCGTGATCTTTAGCCAAGGAGTTGAGCAGATTTAGAATAGAGTCGGCAGATTCTCGGTCTAGGTCCCCCGTCGGCTCATCTGCTACTAAGAGATCCGGATCATGGACAATCGCCCGAGCGATAGCCACTCTCTGCTCCTGACCACCAGACAGCTCAGACGGTCGGTGGTCAGCTCTATCACTCAAGCCTACAAGCTCTAAAGCGGCATTAATCTTCTTCTTTCTCTCAGCCTTACTGTATTTCCCTAATAGTAGCGGAAGCTCCACATTTTCATAAGCAGATAAGATAGGAACCAGATGATAAAGCTGGAAAATATAACCCACATGTACCGCCCTCCACTTTGTAAGCTGAGCACGAGATAGCTGAGAAATATCTTCACCGTTGATCAGGATTTCACCAGAGGTCGGCGTATCGATCCCTGCAATAAGATTGAGCAATGTAGTCTTACCTGAGCCCGATGGCCCCATCAGCGAAAGAAATTCACCACGAGGCACATCCAGAGAGAGATTCTCTAGCGGAGTGATCGTCGTCTTCCCTTTCGTGAAGGATTTAGTAACTGATTTGATAGAAATGAGATTGTCTTTCATGGTGATATTATTTGATAATTTTAATGCGAGCACCGGGCTTTAATTTACCGTGCGGAGGCAGAATGACCGACTCCCCCGAGCGCAGACCATCCAGCACGATTCGGTGATTTTCTTTAGAATGATCACCGAGTGTGATGCTACGTTTCTCAGCTGTTAGGTCTGTGGTTACGACCCAGACCTCAGAGTCACTAACTAATGCTGACTCTGGCACAAAGATCGATAGTCGACCTGATTGAGAGCTGTTAGATGTAGCTAATTCAGCAGAATCACCCGCAGAATAGAACTTCCCCCTCACTAACATATCTGGACGTAATCTAGGATCAGGATCAAGGATCTCTACTTTAGCCTGAAGCGTATTCCGCTGTAGATCAGCTTGTCCGTTAATACGAGTCACCTTTCCATTAAAAGTTCTGTTAGGCAGCAGATCAGAAACCATCTCTACAGATTGACCTACGGAAAGTGCTGCTGCTTCATTCAGTGGAACATCGATCCTAGCTTGCAGTTTCTTCGGATTATAAAGCTCCACTATCACTGCCGACATAGGATCATCCATATCGAGCATCCGCTTCTTTCCTGGAGCAGCATGCAGCTGAAGCACAACACCATCAATATTAGACTTAATCTGAGTTCTATCTAATGCAAGCTGAGCACGATCGCTCGCTATCCCTAGCTCTTTCAAATTAGCTTCCATATTTAGCTTCTGAGCATCTATCTGGATCTTACGTGCTTTTAGCTGAGGGATCTGAGCTTCAGCTTCCACTAATATTGCAGCCTGTCGGTCTGTGATCAGTTTAGCTTTGATTATCTCCTTAGCAGAGACAGTCCCTTTCGATAACTTTCTCAAACGATCTGAGGCATCTTTCGCTTCATTGAACTGAGCTTTAAGAGCTGCAATTTTCCCATCAGCGGCTATCACCTCAGCATCGATAATAGCATGTTCAGTGCAGTGCGCTACGATCATTTTCTCGAATGCTAGATACTTCTGCTTCGCAGATAGCAGATCTAACTCTGCATCGTCATCAATCAGAGTCGCCAAAAGCTCACCCTTCTTCACCTGCTGACCTTCTAACACGAAGACCTCTTTCACCACTCCATTCGTTAGAGTAGGAATGTAAACAGTATAAGGATCTGGCTCTACCCATCCAGATGCCTGAAATTGCAGAGCACCCCTTTTAGTCTCAATAGTCGTTACTTTCTTATCAGTTGAAACTTGTTTGAGCTCTTCACCAGCACGGATAGTAATCACTGGCGCAGTTTTCACAGGAGTTGCTGGCAACATGCGCTTACCGAAAAGCAAGGCAAGCACCACGATAAATCCACAGACTAAGCCAACAGGCAATAGCCAGGCATAGGATTTTTTGCGTTTCGAAGTTTGAGTAGAAGTTTGAGAACTATTTCTCGATGATGTGAGGTCGTCTAATGACATGGGTAGTATGATTTTAAATTTGATATTGGAAAGTTGTAATGCTGGCTACAAATGAGCCTATTTTACATTCTAATATCTATCAAATCAAGAACACCGAGTGTCTGAGGTAGAGCGGAGTGGAGGCTCTAAGTAGTCCAGGCGGTGGACCTCTGCTTACTTCAAGTAGTAATATTTCATTAGCTTTAGGGCTAAGTATTTCACTTAATACAAAAGATTGAAATGGTAGATCTAAAATCTCACTAGAAACCTTAAAATCACTTCCCCACTGCGGAACGCATTCATCAAATTCCAAAACGATAGTTAAGTCACAGTCATCACAAGGATACTCTGTTTCAGTTACTGGATCATCACATGATTCAGAGCATGAGCATGAACTAGCTACATCTACATTAGGAGCCTCTTCGCACGGACATTCGCTCATAAACATCGTTTTCTCACAGAGACAAAAACGCAATCCAACTTGCGAAGTGGCAGAAACCACTAGCATCAGGCAGGACAGAATTAAGGCTGTGAGTTGTTGAATCATGTTATTTTACTCCTTATATAAACTGTATTTAAGCCTATAGGTCAAGTCATTTGTCCCTAGTAGCTAAACAGGTTATTCATACATAAGAGTATTTTTAGGTCGCTCTTATCCCCCAAAGTTTATAGAGATTCTGCATGTCAAAGATCAGCTACCAGCCATTGCAAGAACTCCTCGAAATCGATTCGCCATCTGGCTACACCTACGATGCCTGCGACTACATCGTCGCCTACCTAAAAGATCTCGGCTACTCCCCAGAGCTAACAAACAAAGGTGCCGTGCGCTGCTCATTCGGCGACAAGCCAACTCTAGCCATCGCCGCCCACGTAGACACACTCGGAGCAATCGTCTCTGGAATCAATAGCAATGGCACACTAGGATTCTCACTTCTCGGCGGTCTCTCACTCACAGGAGCAGAGGGCGAATACGTCCGTATCCGCACGCTCGATGACAAAATCTATACCGGCACCATTCTCCTCAACGATCCTTCATCACACACCAACAACAGCCGCGAAAAGACTGACCGCAACCTCAAAAACATGCACATCAGGCTGGATGAAGAAGTCTACAACCGTAAAGATATAGACGCCCTAGGCATCTGCATCGGCGACATCATCTGTCTCGATGTCAACTACGAGGAAAAGGAAAGCGGCTTCATCAAGTCACGCTTCCTCGACAACAAAGCCGGCTGTTTCGTCCTCATGGAGCTCGCTAAAAAATACGTTGGCAAGAACGTCCCCGTAGAAATTTTCTTCTCTAACTACGAAGAAGTCGGGCACGGAGGCACCTGCGGATACTCGCCCACCATCAGCGACCTACTAGTCATCGACATGGGAGTGCTTGGCGATGCCTGCGAAGGAAATGAAGTCTCCTGCTCCATCTGCGCCAAAGACTCCACCGGACCCTACGACTACAGAATGCGCCAATCACTAGTCCGCCTAGCCCGTGCTAAAAACATCGCCTACAAGCAAGACGTCTATCCCTTTTACGGATCAGATGGCTCAGCCGCTCTAAGAGCAGGCAACGACATGCGTGTAGGACTCATCGGACCAGGCGTAGCCGCATCCCACAGCACCGAGCGCACTCACAAGAAAGGCATCGAAGCCACCATCGATCTCTGCGAAGTATTTATCGAAGATCAATTTGGTAGGAAAAGTAGAAAGTAGAAAGTAGAAAACAAGGCTTACGTCACGTGCCAACTTCTAGCTTTAAGGCCCAACGGGCTGACACATATTCCAGCCCATGGTGCTGCGAAGCGAGCCATGGGTATAAAAGCCCCTAACCAGAAGAGGGCTGAAAGCCTGACACATGCATTACCAACCTAATTAAAATCCCAAGCCACAACCATAGCCCATAAGCCACCCTAACTCGTATTACCCACTTGACAAATCACCGATGTTATAACATATGTTATACATGACACTAGAAACTAAAGTCAGAAAAATCGGTAACTCTTATGGAATCATACTTCCAAAAGAAGCACTTCAGGAACTTAATGTCTCTGAGGGCTCCGCTCTGTATATCACAGAATCAAAGGATTCATCTGTAAAGATCTCTGCCTCAAACCCAGACTTTAAGGATATGATGGACATTGTTGATCAAGGAATGAAAGATTATCACAATACTCTTACAGAACTTGCTAAATAATGGAACCAACATGGATTTCAAAGCAAGTAGCACTCGCACTTCATGATAAACTCTTAAGCCGTTTTGGTGGCTCCGATGGTGTGCGAGACGAAGGACTATTAGAATCCGCGCTCGCTAGACCACAGCAGCTATTTCACTACGAGCAATCAAACCTCTATGCAATGGCAGCGTCTTACGCCTTTGGCATCGTTAAAAATCATCCATTTATCGATGGAAATAAACGCACCGGCTTCATGTCAGCCTACACATTTCTAGCAGCTAACGGTCATCGACTTATCGCCACAGAAGAAGACGCCCTTCGCCAAACTGTAGGACTAGCAGCCAGCGCTATCTCCGAACAACAATACGCAAAATGGCTCTCTAATTCATGCCAAGAAATCTAACTAGGCAAGAATCACCATTGACCTAATGCCCTAGTCCCCCGAAGCTCTCGGCATGTTACTCACCAAGCCTACTGGAGATTACTCCGCCGATGATATTCTCAATCACTTTCTCGATCTACTCATCGAGGCTGAGATCGAACTTTACGATCATCAGGAGGAGGCTATTCTGGAGTTATTTGCTGGGAGTAATGTCATTCTCAATACCCCAACAGGCTCAGGTAAGTCTCTAGTAGCTCTGGCGCATCATTATAAATCATTCTGCGAAGGTCGCACTTCTTACTATACCGTTCCCATTAAGGCGCTAGCGAATGAGAAATTCCTCTCACTCTGCGAATCCTTTGGTGCGGAAAATGTCGGAATGATCACGGGCGATGCTACCGTAAACTCAGACGCCCCCATCATCTGCTGCACCGCAGAAATTTTATCAAATCTCGCACTACGCGAAGGAGCAGAAGCCAGAGTCGACGATGTCATCATGGATGAATTCCACTACTACTCAGATGCTGAGCGTGGAGTAGCATGGCAGATTCCCCTGCTCACATTACCCCAAGCTCGCTTCCTACTAATGTCTGCCACCATCGGAGACACCGCCTTCTTCTGCAAAACCATCACCGAGCTGACCAAGGCAGAAACCACCCTAGTCCAGTCAGACCAGCGCCCCGTCCCACTAGAGTTTGACTACTCCGAAATCCCTCTAACAGAAAAAGTAGCCGAACTTGTAGAGCAGAATAAAGCTCCCGTCTATCTAGTAAATTTCGCCCAGCGAGCCACCGCCGAGACAGCCCAGGCGCTCATGTCCACCAATCTCTGCTCCAAGGAAGAGAAAAAGGAAATCGCCGAAGCCCTCCACAAAGCAAACTTCCGCTCACCTTACGGCAAAGAAATCAGCAAGCTCCTCCGCCACGGCATCGGCATCCACCATGCAGGATTACTCCCTAAATACCGCGTCCTAGTAGAAAAGCTCACCCAGAAAGGACTGCTCAAAGTCATCTGCGGCACTGACACACTAGGCGTAGGTATAAACGTCCCGATAAGAACAGTCCTCTTCACCCAGCTATTCAAATACGATGGCACTGGCACAAAGATTCTATCTGTTAGAGACTTCAAACAAATCGCAGGACGAGCAGGACGCCGCGGCTTCGATGACGTAGGCTACGTAGTCGCCCAAGCCCCACCCCACGTCATCGATAACCTCAAGCTAGAAGCCAAAGCCGCAGCCTCCACCAAAAAGAAAAAAATAGTAAAAAAGAAGCCACCAGAAAATGGCTTCGTCTCATGGAATGCAGACACCTTTATCAAGCTCCAAACCTCAGACCCTGAGCCACTCGTCTCTAGCTTCAAAATGAAGCACAACATCCTGCTCAATCTCCTAGGCAGAGAAAATGAAGACGGCTGCGAATCACTCAAGACTCTCATTTCACAAAGCCACGAAACAGACGCCTCCAAAAAGAAACTCCGCAAGCTAGGCAGATCCATGTTCACCTCCCTAGTCCGAGGTGGCGTATTCAGCATCATCCCAGCAGCA
>CALAJT010000037.1 GCA_937923145.1 uncultured Rubritalea sp.
TTAGTAGCCCGAGAGGTTAACCGTTTATCTCCAAAATCAGCAGAGTTTATTTCGTTGTCGAGGCAGAGAGCGTGAGAAGTAGTGGCATAAGGGTGCATACTACCTATACGAAGATGATTAAGGAAGCCTAACTAAAATCACGACAGTAATACCTCTTAGTATTTGTGTATAAAAGTCAGGGATGAATCCCTAGGCTTTGAAACCATGCTCCCTTCAGGAGCGAAAGATAAAATATCCTGAAGGGATATAGGTTTCAAAGCCATGGGATTCATCCCATGGTTAACTATGTATCCAATGCCTGTGCTGAAGGCACAGTGGAAAAGGTAGGGTCATCTATAACTTTAGAACTCCCTTCAAACTCAAAATCACCTCAAATATTACGACTCATTCACCTGAGGAATCTCAATCGGACTTGCCAACTCTTGCCCATCACGGATCACGTAAAACCGGGTCTTACCCATTTGTGTTAGGGCTAAGATCATTTGCCTGAGGTGAGCTGCATGGTAGATTGGGTTTTGATTTATTTTATAAATGATGTCACCTTTCTGGATCTTATTTTCGGTCAGGCTACCTTTGAGGACATTGGTTACTCGGACTCCATTGATACCGTAGTTTGGTCCTAGACTGGTTGCACTTATTCCTACTGCTCGTAAGATCGAGCGGTTTACTTCTTGGGAGAATTGCTTCTGCTTGAGATAGGCTACTCCCACATCGATCTCTACCAATTTCACCGCCACTTTTTCTAAAGAATCATTACGCCATATGTCGATCATGATCTCTTTGCCTACACGAGTTGCTTGAATGTGTTGCATCAGATCCTGCTTGTCTTCGATGGCTTTTCCATCGTAGGAAAGAATGACATCTAGCTTCTGAAGACCTGCTTTTTCTGCTGGTGAGTTTTTCTCTACTTCGCGTATGATGACTCCTACTCTACCTGGGTAATCACTCTTATTCCTCATGCTCGGCATGGCTAGATTCTCAGCATAGAGTCCCAGGTAACCACGCATTGGGCGCTTAAATTCTAGGATATCGAGGAAGGTCTTCTTCACTAGATTCGATGGGATAGCAAAGCTGATTCCTTGGAAACCTGGGTTCTCTTTATCGGTTGAGTATATGGAGCTATTTATCCCTACTATTTCTCCCACTACATTTACCAAAGGTCCACCTGAGTTACCTGGATTTATCGCTACATTAGTCTGGAAGAGCGATGTCTGGAGATCCGAGCGGGATGACTTTCTTGCAGAAATAATGCCATTAGTAATCGATCTACCAATTCCGTAGGGGTTGCCAAACGCCATTACTAAGTGACCTTCTCTCACCTTATCCGAGTTGCCAAATTTTAGCGGCATCAGCCTCATAGTATATTCAATTTTTAATACTGCGATATCTAGTGATGGATCATATCCAATAAGTATGGCCTCAAATCTAGCACCATTATAGAGAGTGACCATGATTTGCCCTTTATTCGCTATTACATGGTGATTTGTTATAATGTGGCCTTCCTCAGAGACGATCACACCAGAACCTTGACCGGTGACATTTTTCGGAATGACTGATGTTCTCCCTAGCTTATCGGTCTGCTTGGTAGCTTGAGTCCTTGCAGTATCGATACTCACTATAGAGGGCATCACCGCTCGCGAGACAGCTGCGTATTCCTGGCTAAGCTTGGTTGAGATAGGAACCTCACTTGCCTCCATGGCTGAAGTTCTCGCTAGATTTACCTTTTCTTCACTAGCCACAGGCTTGCCCTTGAGGAACTCAAACAGGCTATATCCTGGTATGAATTTTCCTAAGCCTATGATCAGTAGAAGAGCTCCCATAAAGGAGATAATCAGGATCGATATGCGCTTGTAGCTGTCTTTCATAGGATTAATGGAATTACCACTGTACTTCTACAGAGACTTCTTCGCCACTTTTGTCATCATAGAGGATCGATTGATTTTCGACTCCATACTCGTGCACGTTCTTGGTGACCTTAACATCGTAGCAACAATATTCAGCTATCTTCATCATAAAGCTTTCGTCTTTAGTCTTCTGATATTCGTTCCACCATTTCAGAGCATCGAGTCCATCAGCAGTTTTGCCGCTGCCCTTGAGCGATGATTTAGCTACTGAATCTAGCTTGAGACGGAAGCCTATCTTAGTCTCCAGATCCGCCATCATATCGAGATTCGATGTCTGGGATGCTAGATCATAGATCGTGTAGCCTTGTAGGACCGGATAGTCAAAATGGATATGATTATAGCCCACTACGAGATCTGCACCGATTAATTGGTTTACCAAATCATCCGCATGAGCTTCATCATAGATATGGTATTTCCCCGTCTTGGTAGAATAAGTGACGCCCACGGACATCCCCATTTTATCCTTATGTTTGCCTCCGCCCACAGCGGAAAAACTCTTCTGAGTCTCTAGATCAAAGTAAACAATATCTTGCATGATGCGGAGATATTGCCCTCTATTTTGACCAGTGTGAAGACCTATCTTGGAATATTATTCCGGAGGTTGCTGACGGTTCTTCATATCCTCTAGTTGCTCAGTGAGTGTGTCCCCTTTGAGGCGCATCCATTCAGGAATGCTCGCAGTCATGATGTAGGATGCAGTCATGACGATAAGGAATACGATCACTGCTTTGATAGGCTTGATCGGCTCCACAGCTACATGCGTATTTTTAGGTAAATCCCAGAGGAACTTGCCGAATTTTCTAGAGATCATCCATGAAAAAAGAAAACTTAGCGGCATCAATATAGTGAACATTCCGAGACCTATCACCCACACTCTACCAGATCTTAGCAATGATGCGCCAAGCGAAAGTTTGCCACCACTAGCAGCGCTCACTCTAATCCCCAAAAAGTATTTACCTGGCGTAGTCCCGAAAAGATGCATGAGTAAACCATCGATGACTACGTAAGGGATACTATATAAGAAATGCTGAGTCGGTGTTTGGAAACCATAGATATCTATTCCCTGAGAAATTTTAATCATATAAACCAGCAGCGAATAAAGCATCACATCGATTAATCTTGCGAACAGTCTCTGGATAGGATGAAGCTTCGGAGGATCTTGAAGATGCTCTGGAATATCAACTCCATGCCTGTAACTCTTCTCACCACGTTGCCTGACCGGTAGATCATCTGTTTTTACGATGTCCTTATAATGCTCGATGATCTCCTCTTCTTTCCTAGGGAATGCAGAAGTCATGGTAGGGACATCCGCTAGGGTGACCCAGCCACCTGCGCCATCAAACCAAGCAGGTGTATCAGCATATAATTCACCATTCGCCACACGCTCACGGATCGTGAATGACTCAAATGGTCCTGATTTCTCGTTATCTTCTAGTAGCCAAATTTTCATGATTACATGCTTCGTAGGGATTTAGCTGCATCAGCTCTGGAGGCGATGAATGCTGGCACGAGTGCTGCGAAAGTACAGAGTATAAATGCACCCACTAACACTAACATAATCTCAAATGGATTTGTAATGTATGGCATCGAGTCGACTCCGTAGAATGACTTATCAAAAGGATTAAATCCTAGTCCAGCTAAGCCATCTTGGATGATATTTAGATTCTCAAGAACGATCCAGCTAAGCCCCCAGCCGATGAGTGCTCCGAAGAGTCCTACTATGACTCCCTGTAGAGTAAATACCTTTGTGATCTGAGCAGGAGTAGCACCCAGTGCCTTCATCACTCCGATCTCTTTCTTCTTCTGATAAGTAATGGTAAACATGACAGCTCCGATGGAGAAGACAGCTATCAAAATGATGAAAGAAAGTGCCACGATCATCATGGATTTCTGACTACTGATCAGTGAGAATTGTTTCTCATGCATCTGCATCCAAGTGCTAGTATACCATGAACCATCTATTACTCCTTCTTCTAAAAGCCGCTCCAATTCTTGCTTGGCTAGATAAGGATCTTCGGTATGCACTGCGATTTGAGTGACTAGACCTGTATCATTCACTCCAGAAATTTCCTGTGCTAGTGAAAGCGGCACGATCATTTGTGGACCTGGAGCATAGATATCAGTTTGATACTCCGCTACAATTTTCACATCTTTAGGAAGCGCCACTTCAGAGATAGCTTCGCTGTCAGCCTTATAGACATTGAGCGTTTTGAGTTCATTATATTTATCTATTACCTCCTGCCTAGTCCCTTTCTCGAAGAAGTTTTTTCCATTTTCATCATCTTCATAATCTTCTGTAGTGAGAAGCGTCAGTAACTCTTCGATCATCCCACGCTCTACTGTCCTAATCTCAAGCTCATTCCAACTTTCTAGTTCATTCTTAACTACTACTAAGAGAGGATTCAGCATCGCTTCCTTTTCTTCGTATGCAGTCATATTCTTACTAATAGAGGCGATAATTTTATCGATCTCAGCGCCCTTCTGATCGACTAGAGGCACGTAGTCTTTCTGATCCATGATAGGCTGAAGCTGCTGGATATTTCTAGTGGAAAGAATCTCTATCTCATCCCCCACTCGTAATCCTGACTGCTCAGCGAAGACGCTAGAAATAGTCGCTACATAACCGGCTCCCATATCACCATCACCTTTGCCAGGCTTGATGAGTTCTAGGAATTCATCGACAGTCTTTTGATCGCTTGTATCCATTCCTTTCACACCAGACTGGATGTATTGATTATTATATTTCACGAACACATATTCCTGCACTAGCGGGTAGACATTCGTCACACTCTTATCTTTCTCTAACTTTGCCACCTGATCTCGCCACTCTTTCTCACCTGTAGCAGGATCTATTAACTGCGCCTCACGTGCTAGCACGATGTGAGGCTCGCGACCTAGAACTCGAGATTTAATTAAATCCTCGAAACCATCCATCACAGACAATACCACGATCAGCACCATCACTCCCAGCGCCACTCCTGCTAGAGAAATAAGGGTAATTACCGAGACGTGAGTACGAACAGGATTGAGGTAACGAAGTGCTAATAGCGTGCTAAAATTCTTAAACATGAGGAAAATGTGATCTGCTGGAAAATTCGCATTTAAATGCCACATGTCCAATGTAAAATGCCTTCTAAGTAAAAAAGAACGTGATTACTTAGGCTCAGGATATTTTATCACTGCTTCAGCAGGAAAGTCTGGGTTTTCAGTGCTGAATAAGTCGAATCTTTTTCCATCAGATTCTATGTAAATCCTTTTAGTATCAGAATCAATATCGTGTGATTCCACTGATCCTTCTTTATAGAGAACGACAGACTTGCCATTATATTTTTCAGGATCAAAACTGCCACTTACATCATAGAGAGGTGCCGCGATGAGAGGCGTGCGGTCAGTTGCTACATGGGTATCTACATAAAGATATCCGACCTCACCCTTCCTGCATGCCTCTGAGAAATTGTTTTGTTTATCTCCTATGTCATTATCTGGGTCTTTTGAAATCCGGCTGGGCGCATAAAAGATAGCTTCTGATCTTACTGTATCTAGACCTTGTAGAAACTGACGGAAGCAATCATTAGCAGAATTAGATTTTGCATCAGGAAATAATTCTCTTTCTGAAAAAAGCAGACCAGGTCGAAATCCGTATTCTGCTTCAAATTCAGTAAGTGCTATGTGAACCTGTTTCGCATGACCTACGGCTTTGGTTCTGTCGGCTCCACGATGATTTCATCCATAAAAAGGAAACATCATACTAGCCAGTAAAAATAAAAAAATAAAGAGCACTAACCAAGTTATCCAGCTTGTGGGCTTCTTTTTATGAGAGCTATTATCTATTTCATGCAAATTTATGTGTTGAGCAGAATTTATAGTATTTTAAGTATAATTATAGACTACATTTTGACCAGTTAGAAACAGATTAATTACCAGAGTTATCCCAGGGCGATCAAGCTAGGGAGGGCAATTAAGAAAAAATAAAATAGTTACCACAGATTACGCTGATTTCACACAAATTTCTATAGGAAGCGTTCTCAAATTCATTAAAAGACACGGCCCAATGTTGGAGGTAGCTACTGATACTTAAAAATCTTCCAAGTAGATCTTTTTGTGCTTCAAAAAACTAAGAAAATCAGCGGTTCCTATAAATTCTAGTCAAGAAATTACCTCGCTTGTTTGCCGTGAGAGTCGCCCTCTGAAAGCAGAATGAGGGAGAACCGAAGTTCTCTGCCAAATTGTGTATGACGTTTTGCTTTATTGCCTCAAGATGGCAAATTCAACGTCTATTAATGACCCTTCTATGTTGACAAAAAATGTATGTATCCGTCAATTCCCAGTATGGTTTCAGCTTTCTATCTCAATATCTTTAAGGCTTTGACGCTCAGCCTTCTTTTTAGCCCTAGCTTCACGGAAAAATGACTGCACGATGCCTAGACACTCATCCAGCATGACGCCCGGGGTGATGTCGCATTTGTGGTTTAGGGGTGGGTTTGAGTCTAGAAGATTGATCCAGCCTCCTGCTGCTCCGCCTTTCGGATCTGGACAGCCGAATACGACTCTGTCTGGGCGACAATGGACTATTGCACCAGCGCACATCGGGCAAGGTTCCTTGGTCACGTAGAGCGTGCAGCCTTCTAGCCGCCAGTCCCCTATCACTTGTTGGGCAGAAGTGAGGGCTAACATCTCTGCATGGGCGGTGGCGTCCTTGAGTGTCTCCACTTGGTTCGAACCACGTGCTATAATTTTACCATCCTTAACGATAACCGCCCCGATGGGCACTTCCTCGGCCTTATATGCCCGTCTAGCCTCACGCAGAGCTTGCTGCATGTAGAACTCATCGCTCGACATATCGAATGTAAAATCGTTATCTTCCATAAGAAAAATTTGTTTTTCTGTTTATACGCTCTTGATGCCCACGAGTGATTCTTAGAATAACTAAGATAAGAAATACAGCTGCTAGGATACCCATTATTTTCCAACCTATAGCTACAGAAGTTATAACTTTATATTCATCAATCATATTAAAATGGTAGAAAATGTAAGCAGAAAGAATTTGAGCTATAAAATTCAAGCTCCAGCATATCCACCATACTATGGGCAGAGCTTTCGAGGTTTCTTTCCCGTAGAGATTTTCCCATATTTCTTTTAGCGCTTGGTAAGGTTTCCAGAACCATGCTATGGGGATGAAATACCAGCCAGCTGCCCAGCCCGGTGTAATGGTCGGCCGAACTTCACCCAGAGCCCATGCATTGATCATCGATTTACTAGTCCACATGCAGACAGAAATAATGGTGGCTACATATATAATTATGCCTAGTGTCTGCGATGGCGCTATTTCTACAACAGTATACTTATCTATTACAAAGCCCAATATTATAGTGACTATATTTACAACCAATAATAGTACACAAACCCAGGCTATTCTGAATGTGCTAGTCATTGCTCCAAACCTACCTATTCCCAGTGATCCGCCTATCTCATGGATAGGACTGGACTCTGGAGTTTGGTAGGGATTTACAGACATTGGCTAAGTTAGCTCACGAGCTAAAAGTCGAAAAACTTCTTCGCTTTGTCTAGGAAGCTTTCTTGGAGTGGGGAGTTTTTCTGTCCTATGCTTTCGGTAAATGCAGCGAGCTTTTCCTTTTGCTCTGAGTTGAGCTTGGTAGGCACTTCTACTTTTACTTCTACGTGGAGGTCACCTTTGTAGCCTGATGAGAGATCTTTGATGCCTTTGCCACGGAGGCGGAAGACGGTCCCTCCCTGAGTTCCTGCTGGGATCTTGATAGATGATTTTCCTTCTAGGGTAGGCACTTTCATTTCACCACCGAGTGCGGCGATTCCAAATGGCATCGGCACTTCACAGTAGAGATTTTCGCTCTCACGCTCGAAGACTTCATGATCCTTGACGTTGATGAATACGTAGAGATCGCCAGATGGTCCATTGCGGAATCCTGCGTCACCATTGCCTGATGAGCGGAGTCGTGTGCCAGAGTCTACTCCAGCAGGGATTCGGATTTTGATGCGCGTGGTTTCGGCTGTGGTTCCGTTGCCATTACAGTCTGCACATGGGTCGGCGATTACTTCTCCGGCACCCTTACATTCTGGGCATGTAGTCTGCTGCACGAAGATTCCTGCCTGACGTGTGACTGCTCCTTGACCTCTACAGGTTGTGCAAGTTTTTGCTCCTGCGCTGCCTTTTGATCCCTTGCCTTCGCAAGTTCCACAGGCTGCTTCTTTTTCGATTTCTAGTTCTTTTTCTACTCCTCTAGCTGCTTCTTCTAGAGAGATTTCTAGATCATAGCGTAGGTCGCTGCCAGGGCGTTTCGCGCTAGCTCCGCCGCGACGTCCTCTGCCGCGTCCGCCGCCACCGAAGAAGTCATCGAATCCACCACCGCCACCGCCGCCACCGAAAGCTCCGCCGAATACTTGGGAGAAGATATCTGATGCGTCATGGAAGCCACCGCCTCCGCCTCCGCCACCACCCATGCCACCTTCAAAGGCTGCATGTCCGTAGCGATCGTAAGCTGCACGTTTGTCCTCATTGCTGAGTACCTCGTAGGCTTCGCCGATTTCTTTAAATTTCTCCTCAGCCGTTGCGTCGTCCGGGTTCTTGTCTGGGTGGAACTTGAT
This sequence comes from uncultured Rubritalea sp., assembly GCA_937923145.1. Lineage (GTDB taxonomy): Bacteria > Verrucomicrobiota > Verrucomicrobiia > Verrucomicrobiales > Akkermansiaceae > Rubritalea. The sequence continues at coordinate 8,526 of CALAJT010000037.1, forward strand.
CGCGAGTTTGCGGTATGCTTTCTTGATAGTAGAAGCTTCGTCGCCTTTCGACACACCTAGTAGTTCGTAGTAATCTGCTTTAGCCATGATGGTAAATTGTCTTTAAAATTTTATTATTATGCGTCCTCTGAATCAACTTCTATCGCTTCAGGAGCTTCTTCAGCTTTCTTTGAAACAACTACATTGGCAGGTCTGATAAGTCTGTCCCCGAGGAGGTAGCCCTTGCGCATGACGCGGATGATTTTACCTTCTTCGAACTCATCGCTCTCTTCTTGGCTCATTGCGTCGTGGATATTTGGGTCGAAGTCAGCACCTATTTGAGTCACGGCTTCTTTTACGCCTTGGCTCTCTAGGAAGCCTTCGATCTGAGCTTGCACCATCTTCATGCCCATGTAGATCATTGAGCCAGATTCCTGCTCAGCAGCCATCATACCCATGGTGAAGTTATCGATTACTGGGAGTAGTTCTTCGATCAGGCGCTGGTTGCCGAACTTGATAGCTTCTGCTCTTTCACGTGTGGAACGCTTGCGGAAGTTTTCTAGGTCCGCGGCTGAGCGCATGGCTGTTTCTTTCCACTTGAGGAGGTCAGCTTCAAGTTGTTGCTGTGGGTCTAGTTCCTCAGCTGCTTGTTCAAGTTCCGCTTCTATTTCTTCGTTGATCTCATCGATTGTCTTCTCTGAGTCATCGACTACATTTTCAGTATCTTCGACTGTATCAGCCTTAGGTTCAGTATCGTTTTGCATGGGCATACCCATAGCTAGGTATGGGTAATCGTCAACCCCATTTTATGCTCTTGTGAGACACTGAGTATGCTGTGGTTACTTTTTAGACCTAATTTGAAGAATTTTTCAGAATTAACAGAATTTCTCTTAGGAGATTATACTTACTACTTCGCCCCATAGGGTGGGATCTAGTTCTTTTCTGGCTCGGTCTAAGATGGTCTGGCCGTCTTTTTTATCTAGGACTGCCATAAAGGTGGAGCCAGAGCCGCTCATCATGGCGCCTTGGATTTCGGGCTGGAATAGAAGCCAGGTTTTCATTTCGGCTAGAAATCTGTGCTTCATGAAGACGGGTTTTTCAAGGTCGTTTTCCATGATTCCCCAGTCGAAGGTTTGGGTTTCGTAGTTGATTCCTGGGAGTGCTTCTGCGCCTTGCCATGCTTTGTAGGCGGCTGGAGTGTCTACTCCGAAAGTTGGTTTTAGTAAGAGTAGAGTAACTTCGTGATTCCAGCCTCCTACAGGAACTACTATCTCTCCCCTGCCACTACAGTCTGCTACGGTGTTGTAGGCAAAAAATGGGATGTCGGAGCCAATCTCTGAGAGTAGCTCTGCCATTCTATCCACCGCAATATTCGCTTTTTCTAGCTGGTTCAGTGCTCGCATGGCAGCTGCGGCATCTGCACTGCCTCCACCTAGTCCAGCTCCGTGAGGGACGCGTTTTTTAAGTGCAATTTTCCATTTTACTTCTGACTTAGTCTCTCGCTCGAAAAGCCTCACAGCTTTTGTGACGAGGTTAGTTTCATCAAGCGGGACACCTTCTGTATCGCATTCTAAGCTATATTTTTTAGCCGGGTAAAATTCTAGATCATCCGCCAGACTGATAGGAGCCATGCGGGTAGTCATTTCATGAAATCCATCCTCGCGCTTGCGGAGAACTCGGAGTTCTATATTCACTTTCGCTCTAGCTATTTCAATGTGCTGTGGGTTGCTCATTTCTGAATTAGGTAACTTTTCCTAGTAAGGCCAACATGCGTCCAGTCGCGCCCTTTTCGATACGGTAACTGTAGAAGTCTGCGGTGTTGGAACCTGTGCAGATTTTGCTGTCGTGGTAGTTTTCTGCTTTCACTCCAGCTTGCATTGCTTGCTCCTGTATCTGAGCAGCGAAGTCTATGTCGTAGGCTGGAGGACGGATACAAGGTGCTAGGCTTACGATGAGGTCGGCTGGATCAGTTCCATATTCCTCTTGCATCATATTGATCGCCTTCTTTAAAATCCCTAACTCAGTTCCCTTTTTGCCAGAATGCAGCAACCCGAGAGCTCCAGTCTTCTGGTCTACTAAATAGATAGCTCCGCAGTCTGCTACATAGATTCCCAGCAGGAGACTTGCATCGCCAGTGATCAGTCCGTCTACTCCAGCGATCGTCTTGGCCTCGGTAAATTCATCGCCTTTCACGATAGCTATTTCTGCTCCGTGGACTTGCTCGGCTCTCCAGCAGACGTCCCATGACAAGCCCATTTCAGAAGCTACTGCCCTGTGATATGGCTCCAGTCTTACCAGTGTCGCTAGCCGATCTGTATCGACCTCGACACCATCGACACGCCCCACAAATCGTGCTCTCACTCCTTGGATCGAGTTGATTGCTTCTAGATAGTCTTCCATGGGTTTCTTAGTTTTATTAGACTAGGAAGATGAACTACCGTCTGATTTTCCGCCAGTGACTTGGAGGAATCTTGATTCTAGAGACTCTCCTTCTTGGATAGATTTCGGATAGATATCGTGCTCCCCCATGACACCGTAGATGGCTTTTAGAGTTTCTTTTCTACCTGTGTTCTGAGTGACTAGGTCGAAGCTCTGAGAATCTGTGGAGATTACTTCAATGACACAATCTAGGGCTAGAAGAGCAGCCTGAACTTCAGCAGAGGCATCTTCATTTAGTTCTACTCTGATGACATTTCTAGAGGCTACTAGATTATCCATACTACTATTTTCGACGAGCTTTCCTTTGTCTAGAATCGCTACGTTGTGGCAGATGTTCTGGATTTCCTTGAGGTTGTGGCTAGAGATGATGACTGTCTTGTTCTTAGAATATTCGCGGATTAGGTCGCGAACATTTCTGGCATTATCAGGGTCTAGCCCAGCGGTCGGCTCATCAAGTAGGATTACTTCTGGATTCCCTATGAACGCTTGGCAGAGTGCTACGCGCTTTGACATTCCGTGACTGAGTGTTCTAGCTGCTTTTTTAGCTACTTCTTCGAGACCCACTATTTTCAATGCCTCAAGAGCTGCCTTACGTGCTTCTACTTTGTCCATTCCATTCAGCTCAGCAAACATGGTGAGCTGCTCTAGGACAGGAATGCCCGCTTGGAATTCTGCGTCTTGAGGAAGCATAGAAAATCTGCCCATCAGCTTGCTGACATGCTCAACATTGATGCCGAGCACGTGGATCGAGCCGCTATTAGCTTTGAGAAAACCAGCGGCTATTGAGAAGAGTGTGGTCTTACCTGCGCCATTGGGCCCGATGATTCCGAAGATAGAGTTCTTAGGGATTTCGAACGATACATTATCTAGCACAGTTTGCTTACCATAATTTTTAGTAATATTCTGAACACTTACTGCTGAGTCTGGACTACCGCCTATGCTGGACTCGCTAGTTTCGTAAGGATTATTATTTGTCATGCTTATAAAAGGTTAAAGGTGTGATTAGAGATCGCGCTTCTGGAAACTTCTGAGTCCGATGAATAGGAAGAAAGCAGTGAATGCCAACAGTATGAATGCACTGAGTGCTACTGTGCCGAAATTACTATTTAAGATGCCGTATTTCCAACCTGTGGGCCAGAACTTGTCGAAGAAATCTTTCTTTGCATAGATATTCATCATCATGAGAAGTAGTCCAGGGAAGCCAACTGTTAGTAGACAGAGCGTCAATGACCCGAATGGGCTATCGATACTCCCAGAAATCCATGAACAAAGCGCCACGAATGGAAGGCAAAGAAGGAAGAAAGCTACGATTCCCTGCAGCCCCCAGACCCAGAGATCTATACCTTGGTAAACACCTAGTTTAAACTGAATATAGAGAACGAGTAAGACTAAACTCATGACAACAGTGATCAGACAGAAAAATACTGTTCCTACAAACCTACCTAGGTAAATATTGATCCTCTCTGATCTAAGTAAGATAAATCTTAATCCACGGTTTGCAATATCTCCGCTAAATTGATTAAACGCTCCGAAGCTTACCAAATAGGGTAATAACATGAGAATGATAAGCATGATACAGCTGAGTAGAGCTGGCTTATCGCGGAGTAGAAATTTACCTTCGGAGTCCGCACCTACTAACCAGTCAACTGCGCTTTCTGCTTCCTCAGACTGACCTATCTCATTAATCATTTCACCAGCTGTCATCTGAGTCTCCATGCCATCCATGTCATTGAGTCCATCAACCATCGATTCAACGGGAGCAATAAACATGCTCGCTACAATAAGTGCTGTGGTAAGTGTAAGTAAGAGGAAAACGATTCCGCTACCATTTCTAAGTGAAAACCGCATGTGATACTTTGCGATGATCCTGATGTGTTTAAAATTCAATTGTTTCATAAAATAAAAGAGCCTCTAAGCGTTTAATAACTTAGAGGCAATGTAATGATTCTTAGAGATAACTCTAGAAAAAAGAGTTAGTTTACAAAATCTTCTTTGAAAGTTGTGTTAAGAAGGAAAAGAGTCACAGCAGGATAGATGAATCCAATGATGTTGCCGATGCTGAATCCTTGACTCATCATAATGATAGATACGATGCTTCCAACGATTGAGATGACTGCATAGAGGTTACCCATTTTGAATCCCATTCCTTTTTTGAGTCCTAGATATCCGATACCTGAGACAATGAGAAGAGCAACCGTGATGACAGAGAACAAGAGCGGAAACAGAACAGACCCACTTGATGCCACATCTGCTGTAACTTGACCTTCAGTAACTTGATCAGCTGCTCCGAGAATCATAAATAGGCCTACTAGAACCAGGCAACCTAGACCACCGAATACGAAATTAATAACTGCTAGGGCCGTTAGACCTCCTGGACGATTTCCTTGTGACATAGTAATATAGTTTAATTGTTTAATGTTCTGCTTATGCAGAGTTAAATTTTCATATCCTTTTCACAGATGAACTCAAGTATAATTTTAAAAGTATATGAGTATCAGTATTGTATCCAAATACAGTTCAAATCATGTCTTGAAATAATGGTGTTTTTGACTTATGTAGGCAGCAGTTCTAATCTTACAACAAGCAAATACACACTCCAATGAGCAAAGCATCCTGTTCCCTCTGTCAGTTATGGCAGTCATCTATTGGGAAAAAATTAATAGTAGCAGTCACAGGCATCGTCCTAGTAGGCTTTTTACTCGGTCACCTATCTGGTAATTTACTCATGTATGTGGGTGCTGAAGCCTTCAATGAATACGCGGATTTCCTCCATAACATGCTTCACGGAGCTGGTGTATGGCTAGCACGTATCGTATTACTTAGCTGTCTAGTACTACACGTAGTGGCTACTATCTGTCTTGTGAGGCAAAATAAAGTAGCTAAAGGAAAAACATACGAAAACAATTCAACCTCAGTAGCTTCTGGATCATCACGCATCATGATCTGGTCTGGTCTCACTATTCTAGCATTCGTGGTCTTCCACATACTTCACTATACGGTAAGGGTTGATTCCGAGCTTGCGGCTATTGCTGAAAGCCCTGATGCATTTGGGAACGGCAATAATGCTTATGCTATGGTCATTCTAGGATTTAAAAACTGGTTCGTCAGCATTTTCTACATCATCGCTATTTCCATGCTCTGCTCACACCTCAGCCACGGAGTCGCATCCATTTTCCAGACACTGGGTCTTAGAACCCGAAAGAACGCTGGGCTTATCAATGGCTTAGCCAAAGCATACACGGTAGTTATCTGGATCGGCTTTGTTTCCATCCCTGTAGCTGTTCTCACTGGCATCATTAAGTAATTATCTAACCTCTAACATTTTTAATATCATGTCTTTAAATTCAAACGTCCCAGAAGGTAAGCTCGAAGAGAAGTGGACCAAGCACAAGATGAACTCCAAGCTCATCAACCCTGCTAACAAGCGTAAGTTCACCGTCATCGTAGTAGGCTCAGGTCTCGCTGGTGGTGCCGCATCTGCCACGCTGGCGGAGCTAGGCTATAAGGTGAAGTGCTTCTGCTATCAGGATTCTCCACGTAGAGCGCACTCCATCGCAGCTCAGGGTGGTATCAATGCTGCTAAAAATTATCAAAACGATGGTGACTCCGTTTACCGTCTATTCTACGACACAGTCAAAGGTGGTGACTTCCGCTCACGTGAGGCAAATGTTTACCGTCTCGCTGAAGTTTCAGAAAACATTATCGACCAAGCCACTGCTCAAGGTGTGCCCTTTGCCCGCGAATACGGTGGACTGTTAGACAACCGTTCATTCGGTGGAGCTCAGGTTTCACGCACATTCTATGCTCGTGGTCAGACTGGTCAGCAGCTACTCATCGGTTGTTATCAGGCGCTAGAGAAAGAGATTTCAAAAGGTGGTGTAGAGATGCACACAAGAACAGAAATGATGGATCTCGTCAAAGTCGATGGACATGCTAAAGGCATCGTAGTTCGCGACATGAAGACAGGTGAAATCTCCACTCATGCAGCAGACGCAGTGTGTATCGCATCCGGTGGTTATGGTAATGTGTTCTTCCTATCTACTAACGCGATGGGATGTAACGTCATGGCGTCATTTAAGGCGCACCAAAAAGGAGCTTATTTCGCTAACCCATGCTACACACAGATCCACCCGACTTGTATTCCAGTCAGTGGTGACTATCAGTCTAAGCTCACACTCATGTCTGAGTCACTCAGAAATGACGGTCGTATCTGGGTTCCAAAATCTAAAGAAGACGCCAAGGCAATCCGCGAAGGCAAGAAGAATGCAATCGACATCGCTGAGGACGACAGAGACTACTATCTAGAGAGAAAATATCCATCATTCGGTAACCTCTGCCCACGCGATATCGCATCCCGCGCAGCTAAGGAATGCTGTGATGACGAACGCGGCGTATCCCCTACTGGGCTCGGTGTGTATCTTGATTTCAAGGACGCTATCGCGAGATTGGGCGAAGACACTATCCGCGCTCGTTACGGAAACCTCTTCACCATGTATGAGAAAATCTCAGGAGATGATCCCTATTCTTCTCCTATGCAGATCTTCCCAGCAGTTCACTACACGATGGGCGGACTATGGGTAGATTACAACCTCATGAGCAACCTCCCTGGTCTCCACGTATTAGGTGAAGCTAACTTCTCGGACCACGGTGCTAACCGCCTCGGAGCCTCTGCTCTCATGCAGGGACTCGCTGACGGATACTTCGTTCTACCAGCTACTATCGCTAACTATCTCGCTACTCAGACACCTGGATCTATCACGACAGATACTCCTGAGTTCAAAGACGCAGCTAAGGAAGTCGAAGAACGCATTAGTAAGCTAATGAATATCAAAGGCACTAAGTCTGTAGATTCATTCCACCGTGAGCTAGGACAGGTCATCTGGGATAACTGTGGCATGGAACGAACTAAAGAAGGACTAGAGCACGCCCTCAAACGCATCCCTGAAATCCGTGCTGACTTCTGGGCAAACGTCCGTATCCCTGGCTCATCAGACGGTATGAACTCCGAGCTAGAGAAAGCGTCAAGGGTCGCAGACTTCATCGAGTTCGGCGAACTGATGTGTCACGATGCACTCAACCGTGAAGAATCATGTGGAGGTCACTTCCGTGCAGAGCACCAGTTCACAGCAGACTCTCCAGAGGTGCTAGACGGCACTACTCAGGCAGGCGAAGCACAGCGTCACGACGATGAATTCACCTATGTAGCCGCATGGCAACACAACGGTGTAGGCAACGCACCTATCCTCCACAAGGAGCAGCTCGAATATGAGAGCGTTAAGCTCTCTATCCGAAGCTACAAGTAGGATCGTTACTCAGATTTAAATTTTGAAGATCAGCAACTGGTAACGGTTGCTGATTTTTTTATTTTTTCTTAGGAGGGGTTCGATGCTCACCAAAGTATTTTTCGCTACGATAGCGGAGCCAGACTCGGAGGGTCTGAGGAACCTTTTCTCTCTGCTCTTTAGTGAGAGTTTCGTAGAGTTCGAGTGCTCGGGTTCTTTCGCGTCGACAGGCTTGATTATTGTGAGCATCCCATTGGGTGCGGGCTAGCCTGATAAGGCGGTTCACTTCTTTGACTAGCGCATTTCCTACCAGAGGTTTGTTAGATTTCTTTTTGGCAGGCATATCCTAATTTTAACTCACTCTCTCACCCAGTCAACTTCTTCTGCGCTAAGCTCGGAGTAGATGTCACGGTCACAGAGTTTTCCTAGCATTTTTAGTTCAGCTTCTAAGACTTTATAAGCTGGGCTACCATTCTGATCTTTTCTGCCACAGTGGGTGCAGGAGGCAAAGCCCTGGTAGGTTGAGGTTTTCTGAGGGTCGTTTTGGGAATTTACTAATGTGAGGACTGGTCGATCATCCCATTTTCCCGCTGGGATAAGGACGAGTGGGTGAATCCAGCAAGTGAGTGGTTTGTCATGCCAAGGATGCCTTCCCTGCTTCATGCTGAATTTTTGAATTTCGCAGTAGCTGTTTTCACCTAGGAAGACGCAGCGAGTCTTTGGAAAATGGGCTGGGTAGTCTGTTGCTAGCTCGGGAGATTTTGCTAGTCGGGTAGCTGTTTTCTTTCCACCATTACTGGTAGATTCGATCATTGGTAGACCTTGATTTAGTCCATTTTCGCTAGCTATTTTTTCTACGTGTAGTGCTTCTTCATCTGATAGATGCACTCCATCGTAACAGCATGTCCCTTTGCAGCGCCTCATTTCACACGGGCGGATTAGAGCCTCAAACGCAGCGTGATCAACCCGAGCTTCACGCACTTGCTGAGCTAGGATTTTCACGGTTTGGGGAAAGGCTGAGTTCATCTTCTGAATATGACTGAATTAGGAGTTTTTCTTTGGTTAGCGGATTGACCTTTTGTCCTCAACTACTAGCATGCGCCCGTGATAGCACACTATATTCATAATCTCGACCCTGTAATTTTCTCCGTTAATGAAGCAATCAAACTTCGTTGGTATGGATTGTCATATCTACTAGCTTTCTTAGTCGGTTACCTCTTGCTGAAGCGTCTGGGTGATAAGAAACTATGGGTTCTACCTGGGAATATGGCAGCGGATTTTATTTCGCTAGCTGCTGTCTTTGGGGTATTTATCGGTGGTAGAGTAGGTAATATCATCGTTTACCAACGCGCTGACTTTATGGCTGACCCTATGATGATCTTCCGTGTCTGGGAAGGTGGGATGGCGTCGCATGGTGGCATTCTAGGGCTGATGATCTTCACCGGTGTGTATGCTTATAAGAAGAAAATTTCGTGGACTGGTCTTGGAGATGGCTTGGTAGTTGTAGCCCCACTAGGAATTATGTTTGGGCGATTGGCGAACTTTATCAATGGAGAACTCTACGGCAGAGTGGCTCGCGGCACTGAGTGGGCCATGCAGTTCCCTCTCTCTATCAATGACGATTTAAGATACCAAAGAACGAATGATGGTATAGATCAAGTTAGAGAGATTTCAGATAAAATTAATCTTCCTGTACTAATCAATAATAGCAATGAAACCTACCTTAACTCCCAGCAAGTTGCTGACTTATCACGACAAGATGATGCTCTGAGGGAGACGCTGACTAATTTCTTAGAGCCACGTTACCCATCACAGTTGTTCCAAGCAGCTGGTGAGGGGTTAGCGTTATTTTTGATTTTGTATATCATTAGAATAAAAGTCCCTCAGCTTTATAATGGAGTTCTCACAGGCTTGTTCTTCATTTTCTATGCTATCTTTAGAATCACCATGGAGAATTACCGAGAACCTGAAATCGCTGATGTAAATATCATGGGACACATGGCGACGATGGGACAGTTCTTGTCAGTCTTCATGATCTTCATAGGTATCGGCTTCTTAATCTATGCCGCGATTAGTAAGAAGACTCTGGTGCAGCTTGTGCCAGCGCCTGAGAGTAAGTAAATTTCGCTCAGAAAGGATATTGACCATTTGCTGAGGATACACTAAGTAACCCATCGTGAGCAATATACACAAAGCATTCATTCTCGGTGCAGGACTCGGCACACGGCTCAAGCCACTGACTGACTCCCTGCCCAAGCCACTGGTTCCTCTCTATCATGAGCCTATGGTGAACTATGCTCTAAGGCATTGTCAGTCTGTGGGCATTGATTCCTTTGCCATCAATACGCATCACATCCCTGAGCAATGGGAGAAGCACTATCCTGAGCATCTTTTCGATGGAGCTGACATTACTTTTTTCTACGAAGAAATTCTGTTAGAAACAGGTGGTGGGATTAAAAACATCGAGAGCTACATAGGTAGTGATCCCCTGCTTATTTATAATGGTGATATTCTCACTGACCTGGATTTATCGGCTCTTCTAGCTGCTCACGAGGCTTCTGATAATGTTGCCACACTTGCTCTCTTCCCATGCGGACCTAATTGTAATGTGGCTGTGGAAGACGGTAAGATCGTAGACATGAGGAATGCTCGTGGGATTCATCCAGGGACTCATCAATTCACAGGGATTTATTGTATAAATCCAGAGATCCTAGAGCTGATACCAGCGAATGAAAAAGTCTCTATCGTTCCAGCTTTTTTGAAATTGGCTGAGCAAGGTAAGCTCGGTGCTTTTGTATCTGAGACTGCTAGTTGGCATGATCTGGGTTCACGTGATTCTTACTTCGAGGCTCACCAATTACTCAGAGAAAAGTCCATTTCTATCCACCCTGATGCAAATGTAGATGCTAGTGCGGACATCTGTGCTACTACATGCGTGGTAGGTCCTCATGCAAAGATCGGAGCGGGAGTAAAACTCCGTGATACCATCGTCTGGCCAAATGCTGAAATCATGGCTAACTCTGAACTCAGTGGCTGTATTGTCAGAGCTTCTGCAGAGGGAATTCATTCTGGTAAAGACCTATAAATTTTTCTAGTATACAATAACTAAACACTTCATCCCATGCCCGCTAATACTCTACTCACTGCCATCCGAGCGCACCTCAAACTAGATCCTATGCATTCCGTTGTGATCGAACCTATCACTAAAGGTGCATCTGGAAGAACGATCATTCGTCTCAAACCAGAAAATCATCCTACCTATATTGGTATTCATTATACGATGGAGCGTGCTGATAACTCTAACTATTTACCAGTCGCAGAATTTCTAACAAATGCGAAGTTCAACGTACCTCATGTCCTGTATGATAATACTGCTCGATGCTGCGCTCTAGTAGAGGATTTAGGCGACAACGATTTACATGCCATGCGCAATGAACCATGGGAAGTGCGTGAGCCGATTTACAGATCTACCTTTCAACAACTAGATAAACTTTTCTATTCTCGTCCTCCTAAGGATCTAGAGTTCCAACCTCCATTCGATCCTGAAATGTATGTTTGGGAGCAGGATTACTTCTATGACAATCTGGCTGAAATCCATCTTGGCATGTCTGCTGGAGAGACTCAGCCTCTACGTGACCACCCTGCTCTGAAGCAGATGGCAGATGGCTTAGGAGCTTCTGCACGTCATCTAGTGCATAGAGATTTTCAGTCTCAGAACATCATCGTTAAAGATAATACTGCTTACTTAATTGACTTTCAAGGCATGCGACGTGGTCGTCAGGAGTATGACCTAGCTTCGCTAATTTTCGATCCATACATGAACCACTCTGCTGAAGAACGCGAGAAGCTGTTAGATATGTGGGAAGATATTTCTGAAGAGCGCCCTGCCGACGACATCTTCATGAAATGTACTACACAAAGACTCATGCAGGCACTCGGAGCTTATGGTAATCTCGTCTCCAACAAGAACGATGAATGGTTCGCCCAGCACATCCCTACTGCTGCTAACCTGCTACGTGAGGTCGTAACAGGCACAGATCTGGCAGACCCGATCTTGCCTGTGCTAGATCTCATTAAATAAATTTTCAGTATGCCTGAGAACAAGCAGAGTGATCTTAAGAATAGCAATATTCTATTTCTCGTATCTTTACTCATAGGAGTAGTTACTCTGATTTTCTTGCCAGTCACACCACTTGATAGGCTTCCAATACTTAGCAAGACCTCTGTCTTAGCTGATAAGAATATATTATCATTTCAGTCTACAAACTCTTATGATCCAACGAACTACCTAGTATGTAGCATCGATGATGATCCTGAAGGGTACAATAATTATGGAGTTTACCATCCAGTAGATCTAGCGATCACGATCAATAAACTGAATGAACTAAATATAAAACATCTCTTCCTAGGAACCCATTTACATTGGCCAGATCTAGATCCTCAGGAAAACGCCACACTCAACACCGCTATTACTGGGCTAGATTCTTGTATTATCTCTGTCCCACTAAGGCGCTCAGTTGGTAGCATTGAGATACCTAGTTACCTACTTGCATCTTCACTATCTGCTGACTCTATTCATGGAGACTTAAATTATCTACCTAGAGTTAATAACCTAAGTCTAGCACCCACCTTCATCATACCTGAGAATACACAGGCTGGCTTCTCTCAGCTAGAATCAGAGTCCCTCAGTAGAAAAATCCCACTGCTCGCCCTGTGGGGTGAGAGAGTCATACTCTCCTCGCTGCTACTAGAACGTCTACACCACCTGAATATCATACCCACTGATATAGTGATTAATATGGGCGAGAATATCATACTCGGCGACTCTGGAAATATTATTCCTATTGATGAACTTGGTTACTTTTCTCCTAGTGATTACCCTAGTGATGTGAAGCCAGATTTAATCTCGTCCATTGTCACTGATCAGAAACAATCACCTGTAGATACCACCAACTCTATTCTGACATCTGCTGGTCTTAAGGCTGATAGCTACCGAACCATTAATCAACCTGTGACTCAACTAAATCAACTCACACTCACTCCGGTAGTCTCTGAAAAAAAGATATACCAACCACTGCACTTTCTCATTCATTTAGCCGCTCTCATAGGCATCATTTATCTGCTCATCTCTAATCGTAATCTCAAAGGGTGCAAAAACCTATTTTGGATTATTTTACTGGTTCTATTTTCACTCGGATTAGCCGCTGTTATTGCTCGTTCTTCGTCATATTACTTAGTGACTACACATCTTGTTATTGCTGTATTGACTGCTAGTGTCTGCACATTCATTATTAACAGGCGTGATGATATAATAGCTAACAGTAGTAAAGGCTATGTAGATTTCGACGACATCTCAAATTCATTTAAGAAAACCACTGCCTCTCCAGTTGGGGATCTGGATGCAAAACAAGCGAGTAAGCAACGGAAACGTGAGCGCAAGAAAAATGCTAGTAAGAAGACACGCTCTAACAAAACTATTTAATCTACCATCATGGAACCAAACATCACGACTAAAGCAGCCACGCTCATAGAGGCTCTACCCTACCTTCAATCATTCCGAGGAAAGACATTTCTGATCAAAATGGGCGGCTCTGCTATGGATAATCCTGAGCTTGTTAGGCAAGTGATGCGTGACATCGTCTTCCTAGAAGTCGCGGGCATTAATCCGATCGTAGTGCACGGTGGAGGTAAGGCTATCTCTGCTGCCATGAAAGAATCAGGCCTAGAGGCTAATTTCATAGGTGGATTCCGCGTCACTTCTCGTGAGGCGATCAACATTGTAGAGAAAACTCTCTCAGGTGAGATAAATCCTAGATTAGTAGAAATGATAAAGGACTTTGGTGGTGCAGCTACTGGCATTCCAGGACACTCTATCTTCACAGGTAAGCGTGTCAAAGGCACTGATGAGAATGGGGTGGAGCAAGATATCGGTAGAGTTGGACAGGTGATCGATGTGAATCAAGACACCGTGGCTGGAATACTAGCTCTCGATAAAGTACCCGTAATCTCTCCTTTAGCGATGGAAAAAGGTAGCTCTAAATTTCTCAATGTTAATGCAGATTTAGCAGCTGCCGCGATGGCTAAGAAGCTACACGTTTCTAAGCTCATCTATCTGTCAGATGTCCCTGGAGTCATGAAAGATCCGACAGACGAGACATCTATCATCCCCACCATCACTCCAGAATTAGCTGATAAATTAGTCAGTGAAGGAGTCATCTCAGGCGGAATGCTACCTAAGATTTCTTCCGCATTAGACGCGCTAAATCATGGAGTAGAGAAGGTTCATTTTATCGATGGACGTCAACCACACTCACTCCTGTTAGAGATATTCACTAAGTCCGGTATCGGTACTCAGATTAAAAAATGACCCCCGCCAACATAGTCACCATATTAAGAATCATGCTGATTCCAGTTTTTGCTGTGTTAGCCGTTTTCTATGCTGACTCGATTAAAGCTGGTGAGCCACGGGAACTTTACCGATGGCTATCACTCACAGCATTCATACTAGTAGCTGCTGGCGATGGACTGGACGGCTATCTGGCGAGAAAATATGGCGAAACTAGATTGGGTTCATTCCTAGATCCCCTCTGCGATAAAGTCATGATGCTAGTAGGGCTCATCATTCTCTCCCAAGTATCATGGAGTAAGGAGGGATGGGCAATCCCTGTTTGGTATGTAGTGATGGTGGTCGCGCGTGATGTGTCCATCACACTGGGCTGTATATTCATCCTCATGACAGGTAAACGGCTACAAGTAAATCCCTGCGGGCTTGCGAAATCGACTACTTTCGTTCAGTTATTTACATTGGGCTGGGTCATGCTAAAAGTATTCCCGTTCTCTCCCCTCATACCCACCGTTGTAGCAGCAGTGTTTACACTCTGGTCATCTTGGTTCTACGTCAGAGAATCACTCCGCCAGCTTCAGCCACATTAATTTAACATCTATTTTTAACTTAAATCATGATCTCAGTAGCCATCGTAGGGCGCCCAAATGTGGGCAAGTCCGCCATTTTTAACCGTCTTGCAAATAGACAGATCGCCATCGTGCACGATCAGCCAGGGGTGACACGTGATCGTATTGCGGCACCATGTGAACTCACAGTGACAGAATGCACAGTCATCGATACAGGTGGTATTGGCGCTAAGCTGGATGATGGTTTTCTCGACCAAGTAACTGTAGAGGCAGATATTGCAATGGATACAGCGGATCTTATATTATTCGTAGTAGACTCTCGTGAGGGCTTAAGCCACATTGAGACCGAACTCGCTCATAAGCTCCGTAAGGCAAAGCACCCTGTGCTTATGCTTCTAAATAAAGCAGACACGGCGACTCAAGAACTCATCTCTGGTGACTTTGCTAAGCTAGGTTTTGGATCAGGTATTGCTGTTTCAGCTGCTCACGGTAGAGGGTTCCATGATCTGTGTGATCAGATCGACGAGATTATCGCCCCTATCGCAGCAAAGCAGGCTGAAGAACAAGCTGAGGCCGATGAACAAGTAGCTAAAGCTGGTTTGAAAATCGCCATCGTCGGTAAGCCAAACGCAGGTAAATCATCTCTGATCAATGCTATCCTTAAAGATGAGCGCACCATTGTATCTGAGATAGCTGGCACTACTCGTGATGCAGTAGATGTTCCTTATGAATATGCAGAGGAACTTCATACACTGATCGACACAGCAGGTCTAAGGCAGAGATCTAAGATGGATACTTCCGTGGAAGTCTTCTCAGCAATGCGAACTGAAAAGTCGATTCGTCGTTCAGATATTTGTCTCTTAGTAATCGATCTCGAAGCAGGCATCTCTGCAATGGACCGAAAGATCGCTCAGACTATTCAAAATGAGAAGAAGCCATGCCTTATCATCCTTAACAAATGGGATCTCTTCCACCCAGGTATGAGGCGCTCTGAAAGATTAGAGAAAGCTGAGACTGAGATACGGACTGAGCTCTTTTTCCTATCCTACGCTCCATTCGCGGCAGTCTCTGCTAAAGAAGGCCAGCATATCAGTCAGGTCTTCGCTCAGCTCACTAAGATTCGCTCAGTGGCAAAGGATGTGATCACTACAGGAGCACTGAACCGCATGCTACAAGATGCATTTTTAGTTAAACCTCCATCTATTCATAAGAAATTCAAGAAGCGCATCAAGCTACTCTATGCTACCGCGGTGGTGAACGATAGATACACTGCTATTCCAGTCCCAAGTTATATACTTTTCGTAAATGATAAGCGTCTAATGCAGGAAAACTATGAGCAGTATCTTTCTAACAGGATTAGAGAGAAATACTATGCACCTGGAATCCCTATTGTTTTCTCTGTTAGATCTAGAAACAGATCGAAGTAATCTAGTGGTGCTTAGCGCAGGCTATTTGAATCCCTTTTGCCTTATGAAGAGTCTCTTCATACTCGGCTTCAGGATCAGAGTCAGCGACTATGCCCGCTCCTACATGATAGTGTAGGGTATCCTCTTCTCTAACTAGAGTTCTTATGACTATGTTAAACTGACTAGATCCACCGATACCTACATAGCCCATTGCTCCAGTATAGAGTCCTCGCTGTTCTTCCTCTAGCTCATCGATGATTTCCATAGCTCGCTTCTTAGGTGCGCCTGTGATGCTGCCTCCTGGGAAACACGCTTTTAGGACATCGAAATGATCTAGTTCAGCACGAATTTTTCCCGATATTACTGAGACTAGGTGATAAACATGTTCCAGTTTTTCTAGCTTGAGCATCTCATCTACTTTTACCGAACCAAATTCACAGACCTGGCCTAAGTCATTACGCTCTAGATCAGTGATCATTACTAGCTCTGCGTTCTCCTTAATAGATGCTTTAAGCTCAGTTGCTGATTGAGTATCCTGCTCAGGATCCTCAAATCTAGGACGGGTTCCCTTTATAGGTCGAGTGATGATTCGGCTCCCATGAAAGCTAAGAAACGTCTCTGGAGAAGATGATAAAACCTCTCTCTGATCGAGTGAAAAAAACGCAGCCATTGGTGCTGGGGCCGATTTACGGAGTGTCTTATAAAGTTCAAATAAATCTCCCTTAAAGTCATTTGCAATAAATTTTTGAGCTAGGTTTACTTGGTAGATATCGCCTGCTTTGATGTATTCTTGGATTCTTTGAACTTTAGAAACATAGGCTTCTCTCTCCATCAGCTGATGAAATCCACCTACTTTAGTAACTGTAGGTTCATTAGACTTCATATGCGACAGAACGTCACCAAATTCATACCACTGTGATTCAGCGTGGTCGTAAACTAAGCAATTCTCGTAAAGACCAAAGTAGTGACTACCTTCATACTCTATCCAACCAAATAAACCTCCCTGAGGTATATAGTTCGGGATAGTTTTATCTCTTTTGAAAATATCCAGCGCACTTTTTAATTCTGAAAAATCGCAGTCTACTCCTCTATAGATTTTCACTGGATTTACCGCGATAATAGTAAGAGGCGTCTGATAATCTTCAGGTAAGTTTCCTGAGCTATCTAAGAATATGAAGCCAGAACAATGAGATAGCTGGGTAGCTACATCTAAAGGGATACCTAGTGACTTTAACTTTTTGGCTCTGATTGACTTCTTTGTCACAACTAGAACCTCTCAGGGTTTTGCTCTTTATCGTAATCAATCCGATCAGCTAAATTACGAGCTTTGACTCGATGATCTCGTTTTGCTCTGCGGTCTGTGATCATTTGACGCTTCTTTCTTCTACGGTCAAGCTCTTCGATCTCGTCTTCGAGTTTCAAATAACTTTCGTAGCGGAAAGGATCTAAATCTCCTTGCTCTACTGCGTCTCTAATAGCGCAGCCTTTATCACTGCCATGCTTGCAATCATGAAATTTACATCGTCGCGCAAGTTCTTCTACGTCAGAGAAACTTTCACGCAGTGTGTTTTCATCAGTCCACATCTGGACTTCACGGATTCCTGGATTATCAATTAGAATACCTCCTCCTTCGAGAACGATGAGTTCCCTAGCAGTTGTGGTGTGGCGCCCTTTACCCGTCAGTTCATTTACTTCACTAGTCCACTGCCACTCTTCTCCTAAAAGTTGATTAACTAATGTTGATTTACCTACCCCACTCGAACCTACTAAAGTTATACTGACTCCAGTTTCTAAATATTTTTGTAACACCTGAAGACCTTCATTCTTAGCTGCACTTGTTATGTAAACATCGGCTCTATCTGATAACTCTTCTATCTCTATCTTAGCTTGTTGGTTAACTTCATCTGGAAATAGATCACTTTTGTTTACTAGCACTACTGCCTTTGCCCGGCTTTTCTCTATGAGCATAAAGAAGCGCTCCATCCTACGAGGATTAAAGTCTGACCCAGCATCTGTGACGACAACAACTACAGTTACATTAGCTGCCATGACTTGCTCCTCACTACTTTTACCAGGAAGCTTTCTGGAAAAACAGGTCTGCCGGTCCATTTTAGCCCTTATAACGTGATCTTCATCATCGCCACCAATGTCTAAAGCCACCCAGTCGCCTACTGCTGGTAATTCTGCGTCCGACTTAGCGTCATGGTAAACTTTACCACTCATGATCACATCTAACTCATCACCGCCTTCTAACAGAGCCCCATAAGAAATTTTATTATCACGAATGAGACGAGCTGGAACCCAGCCTTTTTTAACAAAAGGCTTGAATGCCTCTCTAAATATTTCGTTCCATCCTAAATCCTCTAACTTCATTGATTAATAAACTAAGCTTCCTAATCTAATATTACAACTAATTCTCTTAACCTTATCCGATCTAATTTACCCATCTCATTTCTAGGGAAGGCATCGCATATCGATAGAACTTCTAAGCGTTTTAATCCATTTAGCTCTAGGAGGCTTGCTGCTAAAATATCGTTTAAACCTCCTTCAACTATAGGATAGAGGGCAAAGCCGCGTCGTTCGTGAGGAACAGCTACGATAAGAACATCTCTTTCAGTCAACTTTTTAAGCTCTAATTCTAGACTATCTAAATCTACTTGCTCTCCTAATATTTTAATTACTCTATCATTACGGCGGATAAATTTGACCCGTTTTGGTTCCTCTAAAATCTCAATTTTATCAGATGTTTTGAACCATCCCATTTCATCGAATGGTTTTATAATTTCAAACTTACCGTGCTGATAACTTAAATATCCTTTCATCAGCCCCATTCCTTTCACTTCTAAAATCCCATCATCAGTAGTCTTTACGTCCCAGCCTTCAATCACTGAAAGGCCCTCGTCACTTGAACATAGTTGAGTCGCTATTTGAGACCCTGTCTCAGTCATTCCGTAGCTTTCTAAGATAGGCCAGCCCAAACCAATGGCTTTACTCTTAATATCCTCACTCAGCCTGCCCCCTCCGACTACAACAGCTCTGACAGATTCTGGACAGATTAAGGCTTCATCTACTATGTCAACTATTTGCGTGGGTACAAAGGAACATACAGTGACTAATTCTGCGAAAATCACTTTAACTGCTTCTATAGCACTCCATTTACTTAGAAACGGAACTACACTACAGCCAGAACAGTGGCTACGAGCTAGGATACCAAATCCACCAACATGATGAATAGGTAAAGCCAAAAGCCATTTATCAGCAGAAGTTATATCTAGATGATCTACTACATACTGTGCTGACTCAACCAAAGTATTCTTAGTATGAATCACCCATTTCTTAGAGCCACTCGAACCAGAGGTTTGGAATAGTAAACTACCAGTCGGTAATAAATCATGCTCTAAATCAAAAGGTAATTCCGGAAATGCAATTATCTCTGAACTTTGCCAAAATCCGGCTGTTAAATAGATATCTAGATCTGATTGCTTCATAAAAAATAAGCCAATAAGCGTTATCGCTTATTGGCTTATCGGTTTATTGACTAAACTAATAATATTCAAGTCCTATTTACCAAACATGTTCTGCTGAGGAACATTAATTTGATCATTAGCATATACCTTTAGTAATTTGTATCTTGCCGATCTAATATCATATTTGTAAAGCTTGCCATTACGTAAAAGCTCTACCCTATTGAGTGCTGCAAAAGTATTAGGAGAAGCCGTAGCTACCGCCTCACCGAGAGTCAAACCAGGACGGTAAGCTATAGGACCAGATCTTGCAACTTGGCCTGCTACTGATAAGAACTTCTGAATCTTTTGTGCTTCTAAGTTGGTTTCTCTTGC
Organism: uncultured Rubritalea sp.; assembly: GCA_937923145.1. Lineage (GTDB taxonomy): Bacteria > Verrucomicrobiota > Verrucomicrobiia > Verrucomicrobiales > Akkermansiaceae > Rubritalea. The sequence continues at coordinate 28,383 of CALAJT010000037.1, forward strand.
ACTTTTAATCGTGATCGTCGGAGTAGTATAGATTTTAGCAGACTTATATGCTGCCTCTATTCTACGCGCAACTGATGATGTGCTACCTCTCGCACTGATATAACCGTTGATGTAAGGAAGCCTAAGCTTTCCAGATCCATCTACTACGTAAGGGCCTGAGATTTGAGCTTGCTCTTCAGAAGGAACACCTTTGATCGATATATTTAGAGTATCTCCCGGGGATACCTTAGCCTGCCCACTCACTAACATAGTAAGTAATGCCGAGATTATTAATGTATATAGTGTTTTCATAATTTTTTCGTTCAAATTTATCTTTCGCTCTTAATAGAGGTCATCATTATTATTTTCATTAGTTACTTCAGGAGCTGGGTTGTTAGCCTCCATAGCATTCGATGATGTCTTTTCTCTATCTAGCTCAGAAGGAGCATAGTATGTGTAGTAACTAGTGTAATATTGATACTGACTGTCACTTCTAACATCTACGTTATTCAATACTACGCCGAGTACTGTTCCTCCAACATTCTCAACTGCCTGCTTAACACGAATAAGCATATTTCTAGGAAGCTTTCTGTGCTGAACGACGATCATTGTTAAGTCTACTTCAGAAGCTAGCACAGATGCATCACTCACACCTAAAATTGGAGGAGAGTCTATCAGCACTAGGTCAAATCGTTGCTTGACGTCTTGAACCATCTCAGACATTCTTCTTGAGTTCAAAATACCAGCTGCATCAGCAGGCAGGATTCCTGAAGGCATGAAGAATAAATTATCAACAGGAGTCTGGAGTATTACGTCCTCTAGCATCAAATCGGTTGTAAGATAGTTGGTAAGACCCACAGTATTATTGATATCGAAGAATGTATGAAGTCTAGGACGTCTGAGGTCAGCATCGATCATCAATGTAGAATAGCCACCTTGAGCACAGATATAAGCTAGATTTACCAAAGTCGTTGATTTACCTTCACCAGCGCCCCCAGATACTACTGTGATTGCATTATCATCAGGATTTTTTCTGTTGAACTCAATATTCGTTCTAAGAATTCTGTATGCCTCAGCATCCGGGCTTGCTCCGGCTTGCTTATGGAGAACTCCCACGTCACGTGGTATAACAGCTAAGACAGGAACTTGTAAATATCTCTCAACATCTTCTAAGGATTTCACTGAAGTATCCATAAATTCCAGAGCAAATGCTATACCGATTCCGAAAATCAAGCCTGCTACTGCCCCTAAAGCCATGTTAAGAACCCATTTAGGAGATACATATTCCTCGGCTGCAGGTTCTGAAGCATATTTATGGTATTGTAATGGATCTATTTCCAGGCCAGCAACAATCGTCTCACCAAATTCAGCACTTTTAATTGACTGAAGAACATTAAATTCTCTTTCATATTCATCTTTAACTTTACCAAATTGAGTATGATCCTCAGCTGCGCTCATTTGACTACTAGACTGAGCTATTTCATCCTTCTTTAGACTTTCAAGACGCTTATTCATAGTAATTAGGTCGCTACCTAACTTTTCTCTGGTAAGCCTTACTGACTCAGTAAGTTGTTTATCGGTAGAAATGATAGCAGATGATATTGCAGAAATTCTAGGGTGATTTGAACCCAGTCCACTCGCCTTCATATTATCCCTGGATGAAATTAAATCTTTAAGTTTTGTATCATCATCTCGTAATATAGAAGCCTCTGATCTTGCTGATGCTAGTATTCTAGTGACTAATCGCTTGTCATCGAGATCTTGTAGATCTTTCACTAGGATCTCTAACTGGTCTCTCTCTCGCTTAGCAGAATCATAGATCTCCTCTGCGCTATTGGCCTTTCTATCTTGATCGTATGTAGAAGCCGTTTGACTACTTATTCCATGGTAAGGAATCCCTAGGCTCTTTGATAACTTATAAAGCCTGGCTCTATTGTCTTCTACCTTATCTTCTTGAGCTTCGATTTTCTGTTTATATTTAGTAATAACTTCGTTACGAGTATTCTCAATATTTTCTCTTCTGCGTCTATCGTAAGCCTTAACAACAGCCTCTGCAATCGTTTTGACCTCTTCTCTTTTTCTGTGACGTACTGAAACTTCAATCAAATCTGTTCCTCGTTCTTGTCTTGTATCCACTACACCTAGTAGTGCTGTTATTGCTTGAGATTCGGTCACTCCCCATTTCCTAGCTAATTGCATCTCTTCTATCGCGCCTTTCAGAGTCTCCTCAGACTTAATAATACTGAACTGAGTTTGAAAGAACTGTCTTGTCATCATTCCCTGGGTACTGTCATTCACTCCAAGAGTATTTGTTTTTTTACCGTATGGATTTATCTGAACTACTACTGTACTCTGATACATCTTGGGCATAACATAGGTAATCACTGCGGCAGTGAGTAGCACTAGTATGAACGTAAGAATGATCATACCGTAGCGGTTTTTAAGAACCTGCCAGTAATCTATGGCATGCAGATTAGCTTCACTTGCATTAATATTTTTGTTAGTATCCATTTTATATGAGTATATGTTTATTGAGAATTTAGTTTCAATCTATGACAAAGAAAAACCTTCACTGTGGTTTGACACAGTGAAGGCTAAAACGTTCAGATTATATTTTTATATATTTTCTAGAAAGAATAGTTAAGACCTAGCTCATATCTCATACGATCATAATCTCTTCCAGTAACACCACCGCTGTTGTCTGAGTTAGTGAAGTTTACTGAACTTCTGACTGAGACTGCGTCATTAACTCTGTAAGAAGCGCCAGCATATAGATTAAGAAGATCATAACCACCATCAGCTAATCCGTTGGATCCATCTGAATAATCTGAGGTCGAATAATTACCACCAAATGTTAACACTACTGTAGGTGATAATGTGTAATCAATAGCACCGCCAACTCTCAAAGTTTGCTTGTCATCGTAACGACCAGCATTAAATGTAGTATCTGTATCTTCTAAAGAATAACGAGCAAATGCTCTCATTCTAAGTTGATCTGTAATTTTGTTGATATATGTTAATTGCCCGTAAGGTGTATTAGATGATCCGAATTGAGCACCAAACTCACCTGTAACAGTAGCTGTATCAGAAACTTTCGTTTCAAAACCTACAGCAGCTGTCTGTCTTGATCTATCGCTGCCAGTATCGTAACTGGAATTGCTATATCTATATGTAGCTGTAAGAACAGTATTTTGAGATACTGAATAACGGAATGAGTTGTAGAAGCCTAGTGAGTCTACATCATTGAATGAACCATCGTAATTTAGAGTAGAGTATGTGACACCAGTATAGGTAGCTAATCTGTCAGTCCAGCGATAACCAATTGCATTATCGGTTGACAAATATGTGTATTCATCAAATTGTCGTGACGTAAGAGATCCGTAAAAGTTACCTAAATCTATACCATAATTAAAAAAGTTACGGCTTACAAAACGCATACGATCATTAATTCTGTGATTTAGATTAAATGAGATACGGGCATTAGTTGTATCTTCATTATTATCTACATCAAAATATCTAGTCTGGGAAATTACGGCGTTGACATCCCATGAAGTGCGCGGACCACGTGTAACGAGGTTAGCACCAAGATAAACTTTAGCATATGTTGAAGATTCCTCCGCTAGTCCTGAGGTAGGGTTTACGTTGTCATCATAACCAAGAGCAACTCCTACATTATATCTGAGAGGAGATGATTCGGATTCAATTTCGTTTGGGTTTACATCAAACAAGCCCTGCGCATTGGCAACACCTGAGATGGCACTTAGTGCTATTGTATATTTTAGTAACTTCATAAGAATAGATTAATTTAATTATTGGGTTAAAACTGAGATATGAAAACTATCTAGAGTAAGTATTTCCTGGAGTAACTTGACCGACGCTGCCTTGTGCAGGAGGTAAGTCTAGCTGAATAGAAGCAAAGTTACCTGAAGGATCTAGTCCGATAAAGTTGATAGGATCTGCGAATGGAGCTACTGCTTCTTCTTGACCAGCTTTTTCATCAGCACCGCTTTTAGCGCCGCCTTTAGCTGAGTAGCCTGAGTCACCAGTGCTCTTGTTTGTATACTTAGCAGCGACCTTCATTACTTCAACGTGTGCGTCTGGAGCTACTGCTAGAGCGCATGTAGTGAGGAGTGATGCCTTGTTAGGAACTAACTCGATTGCTTGTTCTACAATCTGTGCAACCTGCTTCTTGTCAGCTTCAGTTGCTACGATAGCAGCCTTCACTATTTCACATGCACAACCTTTATTAGCTGCGATTTGCTTAGCTACGATGGCAAGCACTTGCTCAGGTTGAGCTGTTATCTGTGTAGCAGCTTGTTTCGATACCTTGTAACAATCTGCGCTGGCAACTGGTGCCGCGACAGCTAGTAATGCACCTACAAGTGCGAATTTTAATGTATTTTTCATAGTGTTATTGGTGAACGTTATTTTTAATATTGGTTATTGAGAGGCTTTATTCAATGTATACTTAGTTAAATATACTATAAATAAATTTTGGGTTTATAACTTATTTCATTCTCATTATTCAGAACGATCACTAATTGGCAACCCTTTTTTTAAATTATTTATTATTATTTAGATAGTTAAGACTCCTTTACTAATTGTTTTAGCGCCTCATTTTAGAGCCCTGTTGGGTGAAATACAAAGTATTTACTCATCAAGAATTTTTCCGCTACTACGTTCATCAGCTTTTTAACTCCGAAAGTTTCTGTCGCATAATGACCTGCATAAATGATATTAACTCCTAACTCCTCTGCCAGAGGGTAGCTCCAATGAGGTCCCTCACCTGTGACGAAAGTATCTATGCCCTCATTAGCTATAGACTGCAGTTCTGATCCCGCCCCCCCTGTTATTACTCCCACTATTCCAACTATCTCTGATTCAGAACCTTTGCAATAATGAATCTTATCATCCACAGCTAGCTCAATCCGCTCTAAGAGTATTTCTAGAGGTAGATTCATCTTCTGACTTAAACCCAGCTCTATTCCCTTCCAATTATGAAAAGCCTGTGGATCATCCATTCCTATCATTTTAGTTAATATCGCATTGTTGCCGTGCACTGGATGTATATCTAGTGGTATATGAGAGCTATAAATTGCAAGGTTCGCATCCATAGATAACTTTATCTTCTGGTATTGTGCTCCAACGAGCTTTTGCGCACCGTGCCAAAACATCCCGTGGTGAACAATGAGCAGATCAATTCCTGCCTCAATCGCTTTTATAATAGTAGGCAGAGACGCATCTACTGCCGACCCCACCTTACTAACATTTCCATCATTCTTCAGTTGAAGCCCATTCATAGCACCAGAATAATCTGGCACCGAGGCTACCTTTAATTCTCTGTCGAGATATTCTACAATTTCGTCTAAATTTGCCATAATTTCTTTATATAACTTACTCCTCTTCCTTACTAGCTCCAGCTAAAAAATGAGCTAAATCAGGAGCTAAATCGATTTCCCAATTTAATAAACTATCTCCGATTTCAAGCGATAAACCACAAGCGTGTAGAGCATGTCTACGCATAAGTAATTGCTCCAGCATGGAATCATTAAATTCCGATTTAATAAAATCTAAGTAAACTGCTGGCTCATTATAAATTTTGTCCCCTACTAGAGCGTGCCCTATGTAGGCAGCATGAACTCTTATCTGATGCATCCGACCTGTCAGTGGCTCTACTTTCACAAGAGTTACTTGCTTACCATTTCTTATGAAACGCTGTTTGATAGTAAATTTCGTTCGACTTTCTTTACCTAACTTATGTATCATTTGTCGCACATATATTTCAGACTCTAGGACTTCCCCTTTTCTAATAATCGGAGCATCGACTGTAATCTCATCCCACTCTGGCCACCCCATCACTATCGCTTGATAGTGTTTTTTCACCTGCCGCCTCTCCATCGCCCTACTCATTTCTCTAGCTACTGATTTGCGAGTAGCTATGAGGACTAGACCACTTGTCTCTCTATCAAGTCTATTTATAATACTGAGCTTAGCACCACAAGTGATCTCATAAGTTAAGTATTCCTCAACACCTCCCAACAGAGTGGGCTCATCCTGACGATTATTTGCCGGATGAACTATGAGCGGTGAAGCCTTATCTACTAGAATCCAGCCATCTCCTTCTTCTACCACTGAAAAATATTCATTAACTTCTATCATTCACCTATAATGGTCATTACTAGTTCTCTATAATGCGGCGTATTACGGTGCTCAAACAAAAATAGCCCCTGCCATGTGCCTAACAACATTTTACCATTTGCTACCGGTATCGTCTCACTACTCCTAGTCAGCGCCATGCGAATGTGTGATGGCATATCATCAGCCCCTTCATAAGTATGGGTAAAATAGGGAGTGCCTTCTGGAACCAGATGATCGAAGAAATTTTCCAAGTCAGTTCGAGCACTAGGGTCAGCATTCTCCATTAGAACTAAACTTGAGCTAGTGTGTCTATTGAAAACAGTAATAATCCCATCATTAATTCCAGATTTTTCTACAAAACGCTTAGCATCATGACTTATCTCATACGTTCCCTTACCTCTCGTTTGCAGTGTTAATATCTCTCTAGAAACCATATAAAATAGAGTGAAAAAGTTCTGCTTCTCTGTCTACCCAAATTAACTGAATTTAAAAAACTTATTCACAATTCAGTAAGGGAACATTGATTATTAACAAGCTGCATTGGCTTTATAAGCTCGTAACTCAAAATAAACTCACTGCAACTATAGAGGAACATAGAAAAAAGACGTTTTCTAGCTTGCTACCTGACATCTATTTTTAATAAAATACACGTGCCTCCATTAAATTTTTATAGCTTTTAGACTTAATTTAGTGTATATAAATGATATGGCAACTACGAAAAGAACACGTTTCTCACGTCGCGTCCCAGACCACGTAACAGATGAGATCGTTCACGTATTAGGAGATGATGACAGTTTCTTCGGCTTCAATGACCTCTTCGAATTAGTATTCGAAAGACTCAAAGAGCGCAACGCGGTAAGCGGTGGTGAAGAAATGCTTCGACTCAGAGCGTATGAAAAGCTTCAAAACCTAGTCACTCGTGGCATGGTAGAGAAGCAAGGCAAAGAATATAAAGGTCTAGTCAGACTACCTGAAGCTCATAGCAGCTTCGAAGCTGAATAGAAAATCCACTTTTTGCTGGATAAACTAGAAATCAACCACTAAACCTAAGCCCGTGTTACGAAAGTAACACGGGTTTAATATTTCCACCATTATCCAATAACTATACAACCTTTTAAGTCATGCTAGAACAGTATTTTCCAGTCTTCATACAGACCATCGTAGCCATCGGATTCGCGGCTTCAGCTCTAGGTCTTAGCGTATTATTAGGTAACAAGGGTCGCAAAGGTGGAGACAAAGACACTGTCTACGAATGTGGAATGCTTCCTGTGGGAGAAGGTTCACCGCGGTTTTCAGTAAAGTTCTATCTCGTAGCGATGCTTTTCGTTCTGTTTGATATAGAGGTTGTTTTCATGTATCCATGGGCAGTTCAATTCAAAGAACTCATAGCGGTTAACGCAATGGCTTTATGGTCAATCCTCGGATTTGTAGGCATTCTTACAGTCGCCTATGTATATGCTCTACGTAAGGGAGCCCTCAGTTGGTAGATTTACAAACATGATTCCTGAGGGATACTTCACATGTTTAGCTAATAAGACTAGCCCAGTTCACTGCTCCCAAGCTACATTGATAAATTATGGCTGATATTTCCCAGCTAAACTCATTCATGTAGGATAACTCCTTAGCTTACTATCTCTACTAACCGTATTTGCTTTACTGCCTATACATCCTCTAAAATAAAGGTATCTAAAAATAATAAAGTTTTTATATAGCTCCGTTTTTCCTGAAGAAGCTCTTATTAACTTGTAGCTCGATAAAAATAGTCACTATGAAATAAGAAAAGCTCCAGTTAGCGATGAATTCGCTAATGGAGCTTCAGATGTTATGAAAAATTTTAATGTATCACCTGCTTTATCTTACCCAGCCTTTGCTGCGAGCTTTTTGATATTTAATAATACCGTCTACGATGCCCTCAGCCATCTTCTGTCTATACCACGCTTTTTTACAGCGAGTTCTATCGGAGTAGTTACTGACAAAACCACATTCTACTAGAGCTGAAGGATGCTTCGTATGTCTTAATACGTAGTAACGTGCAAACTTTACTCCACGGCTTGAAGTTCTGTAGCGCTTCAGCATTCCATTTTGAATATAGCTTGCCAATGGCTTAGAGCGGCTTGAATAGTAGAAAGTTTCTAGCCCTCTAATATGTTTCTTATACGTATAGTTATAGTGAATAGACACGAAGATAGCATCTCTATATTTGTTGGCAAAAGCAGCTCTACCTGACAAGGATATGAAAACATCGCTAGTACGAGTCATACGAGTGCTATACCCTTTTTTCTGGAGTAGGTGATTTACACGTAGCGAGGTATCTAGAGCCAAATGCTTCTCGTAGACCTTACCGTAACTTCCCCCTGCATCTTTACCTCCATGCCCTGGATCGATAATAACTGTTCTAAACTTACCGGCTGAGCATATATTACTCATTAGGAATAGAGTTCCCAGCGCTAGGATCCCAGTTAGGACCTTGTTGAATTTTTTCATGACGTTGTTATGTTGTGGTTTGGGGAATGACTTATTTTGAAATGGCGCAACTATTTAGTTATTGCTATTACAAATATATTTATCACATAACTTAATAATCAAGTCAAATAAATTTTTAATATTTTATAACCTTTTTCTTGATTATTTTAAAATTTTACTTTAGCCCAGACGAGTTTAAAACGTAACTCATTAATAGTAAGCTGTATAATGTTTTTGAAATGTATGAAAAATCATATTTTCACATAATCTTTAACTGACATTTGCTCATTGCCCTAAGAGAAACTTTAGTCATGATAGTCTGATACCTCTTAATTATGCCAGATTCTACTAATCACCCTCATCAGAAAAAAAACGAAAAATACCTACATCTGTTCTGGGAGTATCCTCCGTATATCCAGGGAGGTCTAGGCGTAGCAGGAAAAGCTCTCTGTAATGCGCTATCAGATTACTGTAATATAGATATTGTGTGTCCCGAGACTCCAGGTGCTGTGGCTGAGCAGAGTTACCCTTGTGCTATTTATCAAGTAAAAATGTCATCGTTCGATCATCTGAGTTCCACCTATACTTCAGGATCTCATGAATATGAGCAACATACCAAAAACCAAATTAACTCATTTTCTAAAGGAGTAAAAGCGGCTCACTTCACTGGCTACAGGGCAATCCATGCACATGACTGGATAACTGCTGATGCAGCCAAAAGCATCCAGCAAGCGAATCAACCCGATCAGGGAAACCAGCAAAGCTATATCCCTATCATCCTTCATATTCACTCTACACAGGTCGATAGAGTCGGAGAACAAACTAACGGAGCTATATTTATCAAAGAAAAGCAAGCCATGGAAGATGCTGATAAAGTCATAACAGTGAGTGAATTAACTAAACAAACCATCATAAAGTATTACAACATACCGTCTGATAAAATCACGGTCATCCCCAATTCTATAACCAAGATTAAAAAAATTGCTCATAGATTTTCTCACCCGCCAACTATAATATTTGTAGCCAGAATGGAACAGCAAAAATCTCCGCTATTTGCAGTGGAGGTTATCTGCGCGGCTCTTAAAAAAGCTCCTCTCGCTAGAGCTATTATTGTAGGTAAAGGATCAGCCCTTAATGTCATTAGAGATATAGTGAAGTTCAAAAAAATGGACTCGCGCATCGAAGTTCTAGGGCATATTCCACATGAAAAAATGCACCTAGTCTATCAGAACTCTGATGTCCTCATCCTCCCCTCAACAGCAGAACCATACGGACTAGTGGCTCTGGAAGCCGCTCAATCTGGAGCCGCTGTGATATTATCAGATCGTTGTGGCGCTAGCGAGACTCTCCGCAGTGCTCCACGACTTCCCATGAACACAACTGATTCATTTGACAGTTGGGTAAATACAGTTGTCAGTCTACTCTCCGATGAAAAACTCAGAGAGAACCAAGTGGCGACTCAACTAGATGATCTAAACAAATACAGTTGGAATAAAGCTGCTAGAAATTTACTCTCTACACTTGAGATCTGAGCATAGCAGGATTAATATTCTTTTTTACCTAATATTACACCCCCTTGCTTCGTTCTAATACTCTAGCACTATGCCTATTAAGAAACTTCAGTTACTTCACGATCGTCTAACAGATACCGTTCTCGGGTCAGAAGAACCCTCCACACTACTACTTACCGCACTGCTAGCTAAAGGTCATGCTTTGATCGAAGGTGCACCTGGAATCGGCAAGACATCCCTAGCTCAATCACTCGCTAGCTGTTTCGGCGGTTGCTTTAAAAGGATTCAATTTACCCCTGACCTACTCCCATCAGACATCCTAGGCTATCACCTCTACCGCCAGCACAATGGTGACTTTGACTTCATTCAAGGTCCTGTATTTACTAATCTATTACTAGCAGATGAAATCAATAGAACGTCACCTAGAGTCCAGTCTGCACTTCTCGAAGCGATGAATGAATCTCAAGTCACTATCGATGGCTCTACGCATGTTCTTGAAGACCCTTTCATGGTGATCGCCACGCAGAATGACACTTCAAGCACTGGTACATTCCCTTTACCAGAACCACAGCTCGACCGCTTCTTACTGTCCATCCCTATGTCATTGCCAAGCCGTGCAGTGCAGGAAAAAATCATTCTTGGTGAACTTAAGAAAATAGATATCTCCGAGGCATTTCTTAGCCTAGAGGATGTAATCTCACTACAAAAAGAAGCTAGTGAGATTCCGCTCTCAGACACACTCTCAGGCTATATCATCTCACTTTGCGAAGCAATCCGCCACCTCTCTGCAAATGAGAATGCCGTTTCAGTACGTGGTTCACTAGCTCTCATGCATGCAGCCCAGGCTTATGCTCTCATTACTCATTCTGACTACGTATTACCAGATCACGTTCAGTTTGTATTTCCACACGTGATGCGCCACCGAGTAATTAGTGAGGATGGCTCAGAGACAGACGAAATAATCCAGCAAGCACTTCAGCAAACCACCGTTGCTTAATAAATGTCCAAATTTTCCAACAAGTTAGCGCCCCGCGGTTCCTATTGTTTAGGAATTGCCATAGGGCTATCGATTGCTGGATTAATGATTAAAGACGGTGTTCTTATCACCATAGCATTCTCCGCTATTACACTACTTTTCTGCTGCTATATACTAGGCAGAAGAAATATAGCCAACCTAGAAGCCTCCGTAATGCTTCCTAGTAGACTTCATGCTACTAAACGCTACCAGCCACACCTCTCACTTTATAATAAAAGATCGCTGTTAGATGCTTTTAACGTCAAGCTCACCATCGCACTCCCCCATGGCACTCTTTTAGCATGTGAAACTCCCTGGATAGCCGCCCAGACAGCCTCTTCTAGCACATGCCCTATAGCGATACCCATGCGGGCTACCGCATTAGATCACCCCTATAAAATCACTTCATTCTTTCCGCTCAGCTTTTTCCATTTTAGCCGTCATCAGATACTACAGCATCCCGTCACTATTTACCCCAGATCCATCACCCCTATGGAACTACTAGAGCACGGGTCACTGGGTCAGTGCACCGTTCCGCTACAAAATGCTGCTATCCAAGACTCTGGAGAACCTCGTGGTGTGAGATCATTTCAGCCTGGTGACTCAGCTAAGCACATCCACTGGCCAGCCTCCGCTAGATCACTAGCACAAGGACACGGTATTCGCATTAGAGAATACGATCCTCCTGGACAACTCCCCGAACACTGCACCCTACTATTTCACTCATTCAGCGCAGACCGTGAGATGATGCGTGAGGATACATTTGAAAGAGCTATTTCTCTACTTGCTGGAACTATCAAGCACCTGCGAAACCTAAAAATCAGAGTCACCGTCATCACAGATTTCCTAGGTTGGAATCCTCTTAAATCCGACACTCGTATCCAGTATTATGAACTCCTCGCACTACTAGCAGACTGCCAAAGAGCCATTGGAACCCAGAAACATGAGCTGCAGCAAGTCATCGATCAGCTTTCTAAAAATGAGCCTTCTATCTTCATCAGCGACATGCATATAGACGCATGGAAATCTAGTCTTAACACCAAAGCTAACCATCTCTGCATCGACATCCGCCAAGTCAGATTTCCGCATAAGAAAACCGTCACTCCTAAACAAGCTTTAGCTAAATCAGCATAATGCGCGCTATACTCGTTTTCGTTCATATCATCATCGCCTACGTCCTCCTGAGAGGATGGCCTGAGGCGCTACCGATGTGGCTCAGGGCGGCACTTGCCCTGATAGTCATCATGCTAGCTCTTCCTCTGCGTGAGAAAAAAAACACTGCGCACCCACGTAAGCTTCTCACCTGTCTGCGCAAGCCACACTGGATGGACTTCCTCTACATAGGAGCTGTCATCGTAGTCATTGAGTTACTGCTATTATCTGTCTTCACTATCTTTCCAAAAGAAGCAGAAAATCTAGCTATCGACCTCCACAGTTGGGTGAAATCCACCGACTCTCAAGAAGAAGAACAAGGAACACCTGACGAACTCTCGACGTCAGAAAATGGTAATTGGCTGTGGGATAACCATTCTCAAAGACCGCTGGCTAACCGCTCCAGTAAACAGCCCAAAAACCGACCAGACATCTTCGTAGACCTACTCAGTCCTGAAAACACTAAGCGCCTCAAGAGAACTCAGATTTACATCAAATCATTCTCGCTCGATTATTTTGATGGCACGCGTTGGGCGATCCACCAGCCTACTAAGTTTACTATAGACAAAGGAAATAGCGAAAAACTACAGATTAGCTCTAAGATCATAGAGAATTTCCCCACCTACACTTGTAGAGTCACCCAAACATTTCATAACGATGGACAAAATGTTTTCTGCTCAATACACAATCCTCTCAACAGTCAGATCTCATCACTCACCAAAGTCAATACAGACACTTATCTACTACCCCAATTACCAACTGGTGACAGTAGCTATAACTACCTAGCTACCTCACAGCCACTAAACCTGAACGCCATACTAAAATTAGATTCAACCTTCCTCCCTGCCAAGCCACCTACCATCAATTCCGTCTACTTAAGCAAAGTTCCTGACTACCAGCTACAGCAAAACATAGCGAATCTAGCCAATACCATACCATCAGACCTAGGGACATCGGAGACACTCCTGCAGATACGTAAGCTCATTCGCAAGCAAAGTAGTTATTCATTAAATATAAAAAATCCTCAGCAGCTAAATCCTCTGGATAATTTTCTCTTCCACGAGCGCAAGGGCTACTGTGAGCACTTCGCTACCGCTACTGCTCTACTCTGCCGTGAGCACGGTATTCCTAGCCGTATTTCCTATGGCTGGACTGGTGGTAAGCACTTCGTCGACTCCAACCTATTCGTCTTCTTGGCCAAAAACGCTCACGCTTGGACAGAGATTTATCTAGTAGGCTACGGCTGGGTCATCTTCGACACCACACCTCCCTCTCATATTCAGACGAACCAGGATTCAGACGAACCAGCTCCAGCTAATCTCGGAGATAAATACAGCTACGAGGTCTACGATTTAGACTCTGAATTGGGGGATTACTCGAAAGAATCCCCTGCTTGGAAAATACCAGCGATGATACTCTGTATCGGTGCACTATTTACCACGCTTATTCTATTACTAAGAAGAATATCTACCTCTCCCCGAGCAAATGCCACCAGCGGACACTTACCCGCTAGTCCTCCTAAGTATCTCTCTTTATTTGAAAAACTCTGTTCAAGACTAGGTCACCATTACTGTAAAGGAACTACTCTGGCACACAATATCAACGCTATAAAAACAAAGACTGAGGCGGTGAATCAAGAAGATCTAGATGACTTGTTAGATTACCATTACAACATTACATACCGCGATGCACCTATAGATAAATCAGTCGAATCAAAGATACTTAAATCCCTCAGGCAATCATTGGCAAGCTGTGAGACTTAGAGCTTATTTCACTATTATATCAAATGCTTTAACCCTTTCATAAGCACTGATGATGGATAACTTTTCTAGACTAGCTACATAAGCTGTTGCTACGCTATCTTTCATATCATCAAGTAGCTTAGGAATATTAAGCGCCTGATCTGCTCCATTGAGTTCTAATTTAGAGGCTCTTTTCCATCTAGGCTTACCTCGCTGTGCAGAGGAAAGAATGCATGAAGATATTAATATGAGTATAGTTCTTTTAAAAATACTCTTATAAACATTAATGGGTCTAAGAAGTTCCAGTCTACATAAAGGCTTATTCCCACTCGATACTTGCCGGTGGCTTGCTTGATATATCGTAGAGCACTCGGTTAATACCGTCGACCTCGTTGAGAATACGACTTGAGACTTTTCTGAGTAATGGTGTTGGGAGATCTACCCAGTCTGCAGTCATCGCATCCTCTGAGATTACCGCCCTTAGATTCGTCGCAAATTCATAGCTACGCTCGTCACCTTTCACGCCGACAGTCTTTACAGGAATGAGCCCTGCATAAGCTTGCCATGTTTTATCATACCAGCCACTTGCTTTGAGTTCTTCGATAAAAATGGCATCGCAGTCACGAATAATGTCTAACTTCTCTTTCGTCAGATCACCAGGGCAGCGAACCGCTAATCCTGGTCCAGGGAATGGGTGACGATTTAGAATATCTGCATCGATCCCCATAGTAGCTCCTAACTCACGGACTTCGTCTTTAAAGAGCTCAGCGAGAGGCTCTAACACTTTACCTTCCTTCTGCATTTCTAGAATGCGAGCAACTCGGTTATGGTGAGTTTTAATAGTGGAAGCTTTCGAGTTTTCGTTCGATGCTGACTCTATCACATCTGGGTAGAGTGTTCCCTGAGCCAGCATTTCTGCATTACCAACAGCGTCCCAGAACACATCGATAAACATGTTGCCGATGATCTTTCGCTTCTTCTCTGGATCAGCTTCCCCTTTGAGAGCTGTTAGGAATCTTTCTGAGGCGTCGACCACTGTGATCGGCACTCCCATACGTTTGAAATTAGCTTTCACTTCCGCGGTCTCATTCTTACGCATCAAACCCTGATCTACATAGATTGCCTGTACATTGACGCCTGCTTCGGTGAGAAGAACAGCGAGGACAGTAGAATCCACACCTCCTGAAACACCACAGACAACTTGCTTAGTTCCACAGCGTTTCTTAATATCTTCGATAAGTTCTCGCTTGAAATCTTCGATCTTAAATTCAGCTAATACTCCTGCTGTTTTGAGGAAGTTACTAAGGATCTGTGTGCCCTCATGTGAGTGAGTGACTTCTGGGTGGAATTGGATTCCGTAGAAGCTTTCGCCCCACTGAAGAGAAACTGGAGTTCCATGTTGATTATTGGCGATGATTTTACAATCTGCACCCAGTCCATCTACCGTATCTGAGTGAGACATCCAGACTTGGCTTTCTTTAGAAATACCATCATAGAGCCCCTCTGATGCTAATGGATAGAGTCCAGCTTGTCCGTATTCGCGGTGCTTACTGGCTTTAACAGATCCACCAAACTTGATATTGAGAAGTTGCATTCCGTAGCAGACTCCGAGAACAGGAACATCGTATGATTTTAATAAATCAAAGTCGATGTCTGGGGCATCCGCATCACTAGTGGATGATGGACCACCTGATAAGATAACAGCTCCTGGCTTTCCTATATTTGCGAGATTTTCTGGCTGATAAAGTTTAGCAAAATAACCTAGCTCACGGACGCGACGGACGATGAGTTGTGTGTATTGGGAGCCGAAGTCGAGGACGGCTACATGATTGATTTCTTCCATAATACTGAGAATTAAAAATTTAAGATCCTTAAGCCTAGTTTAAAGGCTGATAGTTAGTCGGTTCTTCGGTGATGGTGATGTCGTGTGCGTGGGACTCGCGGAGGCCACCAGCAGTGATTTGAGTGAATGTAGCTCGCTCACGAAGTTGATCCAGAGTGTCTGCACCGACATAGCCGAGACCTGATCTGAGACCTCCCATTAGCTGGAAGATTACGTCGGAAAGTGGTCCTTTATATGGGACACGACCTTCGACTCCTTCCGCGACCATTTTACCTGAGGCATTCTGGCTGTAGCGATCTTTAGACCCCTTACGCATTGCTCCTAGGGAGCCCATACCACGGTATGACTTGAATCGGCGACCTTGGAAGTGAACCATATTGCCTGGAGACTCACGAGTTCCTGCAAGGATAGATCCGAGCATGACTAAGTCTGCTCCTGCGGCGATCGCTTTTACTACATCGCCTGAATAGCGGATACCACCATCTGCGATGACAGCTACACCTTTATCACGGCAGTAATCAGCTACGTTTTGAATCGCGGTGAACTGAGGCATTCCTACACCTGCTACAACACGTGTAGTACAGATTGAGCCGGGTCCTACGCCTACCTTGACAGCTGAAGCGCCGGCATTCACCAGGTCTTCTGCTCCTTGACGAGTGACTACATTCCCAGCGACGATAGGTGTATCACCTAATGCACGAAGAGTAGTGATAACATCCATCACGCGGCTAGTGTGACCAGTAGCAGCATCGATAAAGAGCGCGTCCGCACCAGCTGCGATAAGTGCCTGAGCACGTTCTACACACTCTGGTCCAGGTCCTACAGCAGCACCACATCTTAGGCGACCTTTAGAGTCTTTAGCGGCATTAGTGAAAAGTAGACGCTTCTCTATATCTGCTCCAGTAATGAGTCCAGCTAGAGTGCCGTCGCCGTTTACAAGAGGGAGTTTTTCGATACGGTTTATGTAGAGAATTCTACGAGCTTCTTCGATCGTAGTATTTGCAGGAGCAGTAATGAGTCTCTCCATAGGAGTCATCACCTCGGAGACCTTGCGAGTCTCGTTAGCACTGTGTCTTACGTCGCGCTCTGTGACCATGCCTTCCAGAATTCGGCCTTCGCCAACTACTGGAAATCCTGCGAAACCTTCATCATTCATGATCTGGCGGATCTCTGCTACCACCATATTTTTATTCACTGTGTATGGGTCATAAATAACGGCATTCTCGGAGCGTTTCACTTTAGAAACCATCGCTGCTTGCTCTGCTATCGTGTTATTACGATGAATAACGCCTATGCCGCCCTCGCGTGCCAGAGCCATAGCTAATTCTGACTCAGAAACTGAGTCCATGGCTGCAGAAACAACTGGGATATTAAGCCCAATATTTTTCGTAAGCCACGAGTTTATCTTCGTCTCGTTGGGGATCACATCACTGTGCTGCGGAACGAGGAGAACGTCGTCAAATGAAAGTCCTAGAGAAATCTCTGCCATGTGGGAGAAAAGACGAAGAAGTGTGTTTTGGCAAGTCTAAAGAAAATGAAATTATACTCTAAATCTCATTTTATAAGCCTCTATCTATGTTACAAAAATTCTATAATATTGACTTCCCAGAAAGCGATAATCCATTCAATATACAAATTATGGCAGAACGTAGAATACTCGAAGTTTCGAATCTCACAACTCGTTTTCACACACGTAATGGTATAGTCCACGCAGTGGAAGACGTTTCCTTCGGTGTCGATAAAGGCCAGACGCTTGGTATCGTGGGTGAGTCAGGTTCTGGAAAGTCTGTAACTTGCTATTCTTTATTAGGACTCATACCCCAGCCTCCAGGAAAAATTCATTCTGGCAAAGCTATATTTGATGGCACTGATCTACTACAGGCATCGAATAAACAACTTCGCAAGATTCGTGGTAAGCGTGTATCGATGATCTTTCAAGATCCAATGACCTCACTCAACCCATACCTCAAGATCTCTACTCAACTCACTGAGCCATTAGAAATACATGAGGGAGTTAAGGGCAAAGAAGCTCTTCATAGAGCTATTGACGCTCTAGCTGAGGTAGGTATCCCTGAGCCGGAGAAGCGCATTAATTCTTATCCACATGAATTTTCAGGCGGAATGCGCCAGCGCGTCATGATTGCTATGGCACTCATAACTCGTCCTGAGCTTTTGATATGCGATGAGCCCACTACTGCTCTCGATGTAACTATTCAGAAGCAAGTGCTTGATCTTATCAAAGACCGCCAGAATGAACTAGGCACTGCAGTTATTCTAATCACACACGACCTCACTGTCGTGAAGCAGGCATGTGATGAAGTAAATGTGATGTACTCTGGACGTATCGTAGAAAACGCTCCAGCAGACATACTCTTCAAATCACCAAAGCATGCTTATACACGGGCATTATTAAAATCTATTCCTGCGACACACCAGAAGGGGGAGCTGCTCTATACTATACCAGGCTTACCGCCTGTGCTTACTGATCTCCCTGAGGGTTGTGCATTTTCTGCTAGAAACACGCTTGGTGATGCATCTCTTTGCACTAAGGATAATCATCCAGCACTGGTCGAAATAGCGCCACTGCACTATGTTCAGGACTGCCCTGGCTGCCTAGCTAGCTCACCGAATACCAAGCAAGAAAAAGCACCCGCATTAGCGGATGCTTAAAAGCTTCAAGTTAACTCTCTCAAAGTTTACTTATAGAAAATTACTTAGCTGTCGTAGATGGAACTCCGAGGAGGACTTCTGGAGTAGAATCTAGCACTAGATTTCCATCTTTATCTTTCACAGGCTCTGTTCCGTCTTCTTTCGCTTTAGCGATGACCTTAGATTCTTCTCTCTCTATAAGCTTAGCTAGTAACGCCTCAGCTCCCGCATCAGTAGCTTTACTACTCCAGAGGTAGACTTTCTCTAAAGTTGGGTGCGCCTGCAGCATCTGCAGACCTGAGTCGCTCACCATGGTCCCGTAGAGATTTAGCTTTTCGAGCGCGGGTAGCTCCGCAATTGTATTCATCGCTTCATCAGAGACTTTAGTTTCATTGAGCTTCAGACTTTTAAGACCAGTGAAGCCTTTCAGCTTAGCTACGCCTGCATCTGTGATTACTGTAGATGAAAGATCTAGCTCAGCTATATCAGCTGCTATGTCACTTAGAATATCTAGATCTGCCTCAGTGAAGCTCTTACGGTAACTTACTGTAGTAAATGTAAGCGATGTATCTTCCTGAGATGAATAGCTTAGTGAGCCTGGAAACTTATTGTTAACGATAACCCAAGAACTTTTAATCCTCTCACGTGTAGCCGCAGATTTAGCTGCATACACTTCTTCTTGCTTTAACTTAGCCACTCTTATTGCTTCACGCTCCTCTGGAGTCTTTAGAGTAGCTATAGCTGCTGTGATTTCTACAGGGACTTTTACTTCGCTAATCTTAGTGTTTTCTGGAGCACCCATTTCGACCCACCATGTGAGAATAGCTTTCTCTTCTGGAGTGATCTGGGGCTTAGCTTTTGGCGGCATGTGCATGTCATCGTCAAGTGGAAGATCTAGTGAAGTTAGCATAAAACTCTCCTCAACATCACCTGGCTCTATACAGATCTCATCTGATCCACCTTCCAGCATTGCTGCAAGGCTATCCATACGAAGGTCACCTTTCTGCTTATCTTCACCATGACAACTGATACACTTGTTTTCTAAAATTGAGTGGACGATATTTGTGTATATAACAGGGTCAGTAACGATTGGCTTGTTATTCTCAGCTTCTCTCTCAGCTGCTATCTTACTAGGTAAATGATTCAATGGATCTCCATGAGACATTTCACCACCTTCGTGACCTGCACTCATCATTGTCACACCAGTGACTGCGAGTAAAGGGAGGTAAGCCATTTTCATTACTTTAGCTCCTTTGATATCGGCAGTGTATTTTACCAAGAAGGTAATAATCATTAGGACAGTAAAAATCACACCGTCCCTCTTATGATCTGCAATCGTTTCCTCATTATACCCACCTGTCAAATACCAGAAATAACCTAGCACAACAGCCAGTACAGCAGTCGCCGCTGCAAATGCTACTGCAAGAGTAGTCTTGGGTTTGTATTTCCCTTTAGTAACAAGACCCAACCCCTCCATACAAAACACTAACATTAGCGCTCCAATTGGCAGGTGAAGTAGCAATGGATGAAATCTTCCTAGAAAGTTAATCCAAAGTCCACCAGTCTCAGCAGTCTTAGGGTCTGCAATGCCTGGTGACCCCATTAGAGGCATACATGCTACAAGGATGGCGACGATTAATCCGATAATTAGCACTACATTGTAATACTTCTTTTCTAATGGAACATCGGTGGAATTCTCTAATTTATTATTCATAAGGTTAATGTTGCTATATATACTAGGAGTTTAATTTAATCTTTCAACTCTCTAATTTAAAATAAATTTATCATACTGATTTTATCAGTATTAAAAAAAAGAGCAGATCCGGAGATCTGCTCTTAAAAAGTTAAGTTAAAACTTAGGTCGGTATCAGATTAGAATGATACTGAAAAGTTTACACCACCTACGAACTCATTGCTTTCTGCTTTACCAGCAGTAGTCTCTAGCTCGTCTAACTCCCACACCTGTGCGACGTAAGGAGAAAGTGTAGCATTTCCGAATGGAATGTCGTAAGAAGCTGTAAGAGTAGCGTGTGAGAAACCGCTCTGCTCTACAAGGTAACCTACTGTAAGACCGAGGTTGATTGAGTGACCGAAAATGTCATGTGACTTACCGATAGCTAGCTCTGTGTAGCCGTCGTTGTCTGTCTCAACATCCCAGAAGTATGTAAGGCTAGTGTCAAGTCCGAATAGAGACTTACTAAGTCCGAATGTTACTTCCTGTGCGTCGTCTCCGTCGTTGAAGTTATTGTAGTGGATATATCCAACAGTAGCTGTAGCGAAACCGAGGTCTTTTGCAACTGCACCGTATAGGTCTAGCTCGTCTACGTTAGTTCCACGAGTAGGACCATCTTCCATAGATGCATACCAAGCACCTGCACTCACGTCGAGTCCAGCAACTTGTGTTGCAACGTCGAGTTGAGTTGTGATCATATCGTTACCGAGGTTGATACCACGGAAATTATATACGTTATGGTAACCAGTAGCAAGCGTTCCGATTGAAGCAGCAGCTGGTGCTGATGTCGGTGCGATTGGCACTGTGAAATCTCCGGCTACTGCGCTTGAAGCTGCAAGTAGTCCGCCTGT
Source organism: uncultured Rubritalea sp. (assembly GCA_937923145.1). GTDB lineage: Bacteria > Verrucomicrobiota > Verrucomicrobiia > Verrucomicrobiales > Akkermansiaceae > Rubritalea. The sequence goes on from CALAJT010000037.1 coordinate 49,458, forward strand.
TATTGTTGTAATTACTAATTTTTGCATAGCGAGTATCTAAATAATAATAGACTAACCTTTTGTCAACAAAAACTATCTAAAAAAAAAGGTGTCTCATTTGTCTTTTTTCACTAATAGATCCATTATTGCAATTAACTTGCAATAGGGATAGTAGAGCGATAGCTTTGGCTAAACCTAGCTAATCACTAATTAATCATACTTCATATGAAAGGCTCGCCTATACTTTCAACTATCACTGCTACTCTTTTGATGGCTGGAGCCTACTTATGGTTACATCTTTCACTGTATTCTTCTCCCAGTCATGTAAATCAAGGCAATGGGGATGCCAATGAGGATGATCAGGAATCTAATCTTTCTGAAAATATGATCGCTTACTACATAGAAGCTCATTTTTCCACTCCACCTAGCAAGTTCGTTTTAACACACCCAGTCTCTGGAAAAGTTATCGTGAACGAATCAACTCTAACAGACAATGAGTGGTCAGGAGAAATCATGCTTTCTAAAGAAGAGACCGTGGAACTAAATATTCGCGTATTATGGAAGGAGAATTCCAGTGATCTGCAGAATTTCATCCAGCTCATACTCTCCCCTGATCAAATGGAAGACTCTAGCGTCACTCTAAGAAATGATGGAGAGATAGATTCAACAGCAACATTCCAACTCAGAAAATAATCGAGACTATGATCACCTCACCTATAACATCCGAGCACGCTCAGCATAAGAATGGGCATGACCACTCCTGCTGTGCTCATCACAGCTCGCACCACGATCTCATCATATCAGACCTCACTGTTAGGTATCGTGACATCGATGCTTTAAAAGATATTTCATTCGACACCTCATGCGGTAATCGACTAGCTCTGATCGGTCCTAATGGAGCGGGTAAATCCACTCTGTTAAAAGCGATCGCAGGATTAGTTAGGAAAAAATCAGGTACTATCGAGTGGAGAGGCACATCGATAAAGCATTGGTCATCCGAATTTGCTTACTTACCCCAGAGAGAAGAAGTGGACTGGAATTTCCCTATCACTGTTAGAGGACTAGTAGAAATGGGACGCTATCCACAGGTAGGAATTTGGAAGAAGTTTTCTAACAAAGATGCCGAAGCTGTAGACAGAGCTATCGAGTCACTAGATCTCGTAGAACTTCAAGACAGACAGATCAAGCAGCTCTCAGGCGGTCAGCAGCAGCGAGCCTTCATAGCTAGAGCCGTAGCTCAGGAAGCACATGTCCTTTTACTCGATGAACCATTCAATGGACTCGACCGCACAGCTACTAAAACTCTTAGAAATCTATTAATTAAACTAGCGTCTGAAGGGCGACTAATCATAGCTTCTCATCACGATATAAACACCGCTAAATCACTCTTCAATCAAGTGCTGCTTCTCAATACAGAGACGGTTTCATTCGGTAAGAGCGATGATTTACTCAATGAGGAAATGTTAGAGAGGACATTTCTAACAACCAATAACAAGAAAGACTGAGATGAGCTTCTTCACTAACATAGCAGCTATCGAGATGAGCAATCTAGTCCTCGCTCCGCTTATCGCCGCCACCGTAATTGGATTTGCCAATGGTTTCTTTAGTGGCTTCGTGAATCTAAGGCGTAATGCGCTTTCTGTATCCGCACTCTCACATACTATGCTACCAGGTATTGCTGTAGCAGTTCTAATCACTCAGGAGCTTACTCAGGCGAATGCTTTTATCGGAGCACTCTTTGCATGTATACTAGTAGGGCTCGGATCGGTATTAGTAAGTAGAAACTCTCGTATTCCAGAGGGAACGGCTCTTGCCGTTCTTTACACCTCTGCTTTTGCTGGTGGAGTAGCTCTATTACCTCACTTACCTATCGTAGCATCCTTGCACGATTGGCTATTCGGTGACATTGCACTTATCTCTAGAACTGATCTCAACTTGATCTTCATCATCTCCACACTAAGTCTAATCCTATCTAATCTTTTCATGCGCCCTCTCCTTCTTACAATGTTCGAGCCAAATGTAGCAGCTGCTCAGGGTGTCCCTGTTAGAGCGATGCAGTATCTCATCTTTACTCTACTAATCCTCATGCTAGTAGCCTCGCTCCAAGCAGTGGGCTGCGTACTTTCGGTATCACTACTGGTAGCACCTTCTGCTATCATGCTTTTATTTACTGACAGCACTCAGAAGATATTTTGGGGTGGAGCCATTGTCGGCGCGCTATCAGGAGCTGGTGGCGTCTTATTCTCTCAGTTGATCGATATCCAGTCTGGTCAAGCCATCGTCATTTTGCTAGGTATCCTGTTTCTCTTATCCTTCATCCTCAGCCCACGCTATGGAATACTAAAAGGCTTGATTAAAGCGTAACCTCACATGAATCACTTTCTTCTCATCTTTATCGGCAGCGGACTCGGTGCTACTGCTCGCTATGCAATATCGCTAGGTCTTCAGTCGCCGACCTCTAAAGCGCCTTACGGTATTCTCGCTTGTAACCTACTTGGTTGCCTAGCTATCGGCATCACATACGGATTAGTCAAAGCGCATCACCCTACTTGGATATCGCCTTTAGCAGTCACTGGATTTCTAGGAGGCTTCACCACCTTCTCCACCTTCGCTTTAGACTATCACAGGCTTATGAGCCAAGGCATGGTGAGCACTGCGATCATCTATATCCTAATCTCATTGATCGGAGGCTTGTTACTTTGCTATCTGGGTATGTCAGCAGCTAGTTCATTTTCTGCTGAGTAAGATCACTTACTTAAAGCGATATGTCTTACTAGAAACATTCACATTAGGCGGCACTCTAGTTTTCTCAAAGGCATCATAACCTTGCTTTAAGTTCTGCCAAAATCCATACCACTGAGAGTTCTTAGATCGAGCCATGCGTTGCTCAGTCATTCTGAAAGGAAAACTATGCACTCTGAAAAATGGCTGATTTTTTTTCAACGCTGCATCACAGATTGTGTAAATTTCCTCTACGTAATAATCCGTCATCGCAAAGCACCCTACCGAAACTCGATTCCCGTGTACCATGAGCGCTGATCCTGTTCTCCCATAGGCTTTATCATAAGTGTTCGGATAGCCCATATTGAAAGCTAGATGAAAGCGACTCTGCGGATTCATCCGACCTCTATTTACATAATAAAATCCCTCGGGAGCCTGCATATCTCCCTCCTTCTGCTTCGGACCTAGACGACCAGACATGGCAGCTACTTTATACGTTTTAAAGAGCACAAATTTCTTCGTATGTGAATGCTGCACCCACATTTCCATCTCGCGAGATTCTTTAAACAATCTTAGGTAGACAGGATTTCCTATAGCGATTCCTTTTCCTCGCATCTCAGCCGCAAGTCGCGGCTTCACACGTTGCGCTGCATCCGCAGCTCGCTTAGTTCCATTGGCATAGTCAGCGCGTGAAAGTTTAGATGGATTCGCCATAGCAGTATTAGGAATTCCAAGATTCATGATAGTAAGAAATGTCCCTACGATCAAAGCGGTTGAAACACCTATGATTTTAAACTTTTTCATTATGATTACTACGTATAGATCACTGCTACTTTATCAAAAATTCATAAACCTGCTTAGCACTCGGAATCTTAAGCTCGCCTACTTCGCCCTTCTCATCTCCTACTACGAAAACCACGCGTGAAGTCGTTCCATGAGCCACTACATTTACCAAGTATCTGCCAGGCTTCAGAGGTTTCTTATCCATCGTTTCATTCAGCTTTACTTGGTTCTGCTCATTTGCGAAATAGATAGCAGGCTGCTGCCCTTGCTCCATAACAGCCCCATTCGCCTTCACTGCGAAGGCGTTGACTATAAGCATCGGTGCCTTTTTCTCTATTTGTAGAAGAGCATCTGGCTTCACGGGCTTGGCTATCACTGCAAAAAGAATGTTTCCTTTCTGCATCTCCGCCTTCTGCCCACCAATTGTCACGTCAAATGGATACAGCATCGGACGTTCAGCTAGCGCTTGCGATAGACCAAATATCAATAACATTGGGATCATTAGTAATTTCTTCATAGATCATAAATAACAAATCGGCTTCCTAAGCTCCAGAATAATTCTAGAATTCTAGTTCACCAATATTTACTACATCTTTTGCCTCTTGGAGACGCATCGTGATCGATTAGCTCTTCTCGTTTGGTCTCCCCCAGTCACACTTTCACCCAGTTCGTGATCAATTAGAATCCGTCAAATCTGTCATCTCAAATATTCATATAAACCTGCCAGAGAAGATCGGCAGTTTCTTGGAGTTCACCTTTTTTCTCCAATACTAGAGTACGATCACGATAGCTCTGCACTTCTTCATCTCGGAGAGTCAGCGCTTCACTGAATATGAGTTCAATTAGATAGTTATGACCCCGTTGATCATATCTGTGCGCTATGATGTGTTCGTCATTGAATAGTACCTTCCTAAAGTCGTTGATGTCATTAAACAGTGAACACGAGAAGAATTCACTAGCATCAACTTTATTATTTTAAGAATATTTAGTGCTTCATCTGCCTAGTCTTTAGTTAAGCGATCTACACAACTTTGTTAAGTATCGAATTACCTATTTTCATAATAGCTAATCTAGTTTCATTGTATCAGCAATAGGCTCTGTAAGCTTTTTGATTTCATGCATAGCTGCCAATGTAGCCTTTGCTCCTTCTTCGATGAAGTGTTCGTAGTTAATAAAATCATCCCATTTACTATTCTCTGTAATCGGGTGAATGGTGAAATGAGCACATTTACAGGACTCTTGGGCTAAGCGGATCTGCGAAGCTTTCAGACTACGTCGGAGGGTATCTAACATGTTACCTTTAGCTGCTGGGTTATATTTCTGTCCTAAAATGTTGAGCTTAGTTTTTAGCCATGATTCATTTTCTATAGAGGGCAGTATTTCCTCAACAATAATAGTAGGCTCTGCAGATTCTATATCGCTAAGAGATGGAGTGGTGGAGACTGCAATCATGATATCCACATCTGTGTAATCACGAAGTGCGCCGACAGGAACTGGATCTACTACACCACCGTCAACACACCGGATACCATTAACCTCTACAGGAACTACGATACCTGGCATAGCACAGCTTGCATGCACTGCGGAAAGTAAGTCCCCCTTGTTGAAAACGACACGTTGGTAGTTATCTAAATTTGCGGCGATAGCTATATATTGACGCTTTAAGTCTTCTATTTTTGGTGAGCCTATCTGTTTCTCTAAATTATCTTTGACGATGTTGCCGTAGAATAGCCCTTTGATAGGAGGCACAGCCGGGTCTGCCATCTTCTTCAATACTTTCTTATCTTGGAATACTGCAACCTTGGAGATCATTTCTTCCGCACTCATACCAGTCGCCCAGAGAGCGCCGATGTAGGCTCCCATGCTGCAACCAGAGACGGCATGGATAGGAATATTGTTATCCTCTAAAGCCTTAATCACACCTATGTGGACAAGAGCTTGAGCACCGCCGCATCCGAGAGCTAAACCGATACGCGGTGCACGGGTAGGCGTTACTCTTTTCGTCTCTTGCTGTGAGCGCTTAAGCAGCTTTTGAAAAAATCTAGAGAATCGTTTTTCTTTGGTCTGTTCCATAGTCAATATCATTGTAAATGCGCTTTTCCTTTTTACAAGCGTGAGCTTGACTCTCTCAAGAAAGCAAGAGAACCTACAGCAGTATGAAACTACCTTATTTCACTCTAATATCTATCCTATCTCTAAGCAGCGCCGCTCTCTCTAGTGCACAGCAAACTGAAGTAAAAAAAGAGAAAGGTGTAACAACTGATATCTCAGTAATCGTACCTCCACACATATCAGCATCCGCACAAGCAGCGGTTCAAAAACTCGGTAATAAGATCAAGATTGGTGATTTCATGTATGGTTATAATACGATGTATGATCGCTACAAAAAGCGCCAAGAAAAACTTCACGGTAAGCAAGAACTACAAAATCAAATTCTCAATGCTCAGAATAAGATGATTAAGATGGGCGTTACGATTCAAAGCTTCGTCGCTGATAGACCTACTGGATATTTCCGTGTCCATCCTATGATTAAGCCAGAAATAAAAGCCCAGCTCGCTTCTGGTGAACTTAAACAGACAAAGACAGGAGACGAATATTATCACTGGATGGTTATCGTTCCTACCACTCAAGTTTGGCAATTTTTAGGTAAGAATGGTGCTCCACCTAGATTTCTAAAAAGAAAGCAATATCAAATCGCAATAGCGGCAGAGACAGATCTTCCAGGACAAGAACAGTGGACATTCATCGGCTCTGTTAAAGAGCAGCAACTCCGCTCACTCTTCCCTTCACTACCTCAGAATATAGAGCTACCTATCCAGCTAGATAGCGAGATCAAGAAATAGTCTAAGAGATCGATTTAAAATATTACTGATTTAAAGAACCATGGCTAAAAAATCTGCTAAGAAACAAAAACGCTACGACCACCTCACTGAGATGGCCAGACTCACACGCCTTATGAAGGAAATGTATGAGCGTGGTCAGAGCGACCTCTGTGATGTGCGCAACTCTGATATCCATGGACGTGGTGTTTATGCTTCAGAAGACATCGAACCTGAGACTCAGATCATCGAATATGTGGGTGAATATATTAATAAAGAAATCAGTGAAGAACGGGCTTGGGAACAGGCAGCTAAGGCTGAGGAAAGTGGCGAGGCTGCTGTTTACATATTCACACTTGATAAAAAATGGGACATTGATGGCAATGTCCCATGGAATGACGCTCGTCTGATCAACCATTCATGCGATCCTAATTGTGAAGCCTGGATCGAGGAAGACTCCATTTTCATCTACGCTATCAAACCGCTTAAAAAAGGTGAAGAAATGACCTTTGACTATGGCTTTGATATCGAGTGCTACGAAGATCATCCATGCCTCTGTGGTAAAGATAACTGTGTAGGATACATAGTCAGCCAAAGCCAGTGGCCAGAACTAACTGAAAAGTTAGCTGAGAAGGAGATTAAAAAAGGAGCTTAGAGTTTTCAGCATCTAACCTTCTGATCACCCTATCCCAATATTTCATCATTTGATATAATGGCTGTAGAATAACTCTGACATATTTTCACTCATCCTTAGTACTCCAAAACTATGATGATAGAATTTTCACAAGTGATTTAAAAATTAAGTAACTTTGAAATATTGATATAAAGAAAATTCATATCAAGTAATCAGTATATACAAGATATAGCATCAGGGCAGAGCTGAGTGGGACTTCACTTCAATTTACCTAGCCACATCTTACCCTCTTTACTGTCTCTGCACCAAGCTTTTGCCTGAGTGACAGAACTCGGGTGTCCCATACTAAGGCTAACCGCTATCCACTTACTCGGAGCTAGTGTATTTCCTCCTATCCAGCCAGCTAACGCTTTTTTCTCC
>CALAJT010000038.1 GCA_937923145.1 uncultured Rubritalea sp.
GAGGTAAGTTGCTCACGTGTTACTAACCCGTCCGCCACTAAGACAACCTTTAGTAAACTAATGATTATCTCCGTTCGACTTGCATGTCTTATCCACGCCGCCAGCGTTCATTCTGAGCCAGAATCAAACTCTCCGTATAATGCCTAATCGAATAAACGACTAGGACTTCTTTTAAAACGGTTGACGTATTTTATTTCTATTCCATTGCTGAAATAGGCGTAATTTACTTTAAATTGACAAGTGATAGGAAAAGCCGTTTAAAACCTCGTCCTATCTGCCTGCGCATGATTTGCATCATCGCAGCGCACAATTCAATTTTCCTCTTCTACTTAGATCAATCCCTCAAGAACGCTCACTGCTAACTTAATAACCGGCTAAATCGTTTCGAGCGATTTAGTAAAGCGGACTCCGTATTGTCCAAGTCATGTGTTGTAAAAAGATCTGTTACGAGGAGATTAAAAAACTGGCAGATCATCACTTTGCAGTGTGGCTTGCCAGCCTTTGTCTCTCTCGTCCTCCCTTTGGCAGGTGAGGCGGGGCGCAATCTACATAAAAAAAGATTTTAGTCAACACCTCTTCTCTACTTTTTTCAGCTTTTTGCCATCATCATCTGTAAATCGTTGATTTATAATAGAAATTGATTTCAATAATAATTCATAGTCGTTTCAAGTTTTAAAAAAACAGTTTAGAACTCTAAATTGTTATGCATTTTTCTACTCTCCATTAATAGAAATATGCTAGCTGACCTATTTCGCACTTTTCATTGCAGTAATAATGCGTAGCTTCGCTGCTATGGCGAATAACTATTCAAATTCAGCAGTAAGAAATATAGGTGTAGGTTTAGTAGGTTTTGGAACTGTAGGTACAGGCGTCTGGGAAACTATTGAGAAAAATGGTTCTTTAATGACTGAGCGTTCACAGGGAAAATTTGCTCTTAATGTGGTTAAGGCGGCAGTTAGAGATATAAGTAAGAAGAGAATTGAAAATGCCCCTAGTGATTTATTTACTAGTGACTGGAATGAAGTTGTAAACTGCCAGGAAGTTGAGATTGTAGTTGAGCTTATTGGAGGGACTACGACTGCTTTTGATATCGTAGTTGCTGCTTTGAAACTCGGTAAGCCAGTAGTTACAGGTAATAAGGCTTTGTTAGCAGAGCGCGGTAAGGAATTATTTGCTCTGTCTCGTGAGTATAAGACTCCAATTCACTTTGAAGCAGCTGTGGCTGGTGGAATACCAGTGATTAAGGCGGTTCAGGATTCTTATATTGGTAATGAGATCGAGTCGATGTTTGGTATTATCAACGGAACATCCAATTATATTTTAGAGAGAATGACTACCGGTGGCTTAGCTTATCCTGAAGCATTACAGGAAGCTCAAGAGTTAGGTTACGCTGAGGCTGATCCTACCCTAGATGTGAACGGCTGGGATGCTGCTCATAAAGCGATACTATTGGCATCATTAGCTTATGGTTTCAGTATCGACCCTAAGGAAGTTTATGTTAGGGGTATTGAGAGGGTTCGTTCTATTGATATTGAGTTCGCTAAAGGACTTGGCTACGTGGTGAAACTATTATCTGTGGTTAAGAGGCATGAAAATGGAAATATTGAGTTAAGAACTCAACCATCGTTTATCTCTAAGAGCCATATTCTTTCTAGTGTGAATGGTGTATTTAATGCCGTAGCTATCCGTGGTGATGCTAGTGGTGATGCGCTTTTCTATGGCAGAGGTGCTGGTAAAGAACCTACTGCGAGTTCTGTGGTAGCTGACCTAGCAGAAGCTTGCTATGCTCTAGAGAAGTCAGGCGCGCATCGTGGTTTCCTTCCCTACAGTGATGAAGGTCAGGTCATGAATATCGATGAGACGGAAACTCCTTATTATGTTCGATTCGATGTTACGGATCGTCCAGGTGTGATTGCAGAGATTGCAAATGTTCTGGCTAATGATGGAATTGGTATAGCGGGCACACATTCTCCGAATGACCCAGAGAATCCAGATAAGGATTTTGTGGATATGGTCTTCCGATTACACACTTGCCCGTTTGGAAAACTGAAAGCTACTTTGAAGAAGACAATGAAACTAGATTGCGTAAATTCTGAGCCTGTTGTGTTCAGAATTGAGAATTTAACTGCTTAATAAGCATTAAGTGAATGTTTAGCGATAGGCTATGGCTCATTATTACGTTTCATAGAAAGTGAAACTTTTAATGAGACATAAAAAGAAACTGATGGCAGCTCTAGTAATTCTGCCATTACTTCTGCTAACTAGCTTTATAGTTTATCAAGGCTGGCGTCTAGCGTCACCCGGTAGGAGGGCTGTGCAAGATTATCATCGAGAATGGCTAGATCATTCTGAGCTTCATGGTATTTCTATATTGGAGACTACTTGTCTAGATGGAAAAGTTCCAGTCTTGGTAATAGAGCCACAGTTACCTTTGGGTAAACGTGGAATCAGAATACGTGAACAGCTGCAAGATCGCGGAGTTATTGTTTCACCGCTAGATCAGGTTATTTCAAGTGGTTCTGCTCACACCGTGGTTTTGTTACATGGTAGGAATGGACGTAAGGAAGATTTACTAGCTGTAGCTGAGAGATTTTGTGCAGTGGGTTTACGATGTTTGCTAGTTGATATGCCCGCGCATGGTGATAATACAGTTAAGACTTTGCAGTTCGGCGCCTCGGAGTGGGAACAAGATCTCCCTTATGAAGTATTGTTAGAGTGTTCCGAACGATACCATTTCTCGCCTACTCATGCTTCTCTGTGGGGAATGTCTATGGGTGGGAGTTTTGCTAATAGTGCGCTTGCAGATGAGGTGCACGGCAGTCATTGGAAAAACGCTGTGATCGTCTGCTCATTTGATCGACTAGACAAAGTAATCAATGGTCAATGTAGCTCAGAACTTATCACTAATGCAGTGTCAAAAGTAACTGAATTTTCTGGTGGAGCTCGTTTACGTGATGTCTCCCCTGCTGACTGGGTAAAAGATGTCTTTACGCCTGTGATGGTTGTATAAGGTGCATTGGATTCTTTAGTCCCAATAGAGCGTGGAGAAGCGCTCTATAAGAGCTAGGGAAGTAGCGTAGAGAACTGGATACTAATAGATGGAGGGACACATCAGAATATATTGACCACTCCAGCACTACTATACGCTGATATGTTGAAATGGATATTAGATGCAAATTGATCCTCTATCAACTTAGAGATAAATATTTTCTCTTTAAAACACTAACTAATCAAAATAAAATTTAGTATTTTAATAAAAAAATCAACACGTAGTGATTTATTATTAGAAAATGTTGACTATTTTCAAAAAATAACTAAACTACCAATAATTACTAATAACAGTAGTTAATAACTCCCAAAATTATGAACAAAAAATACACAATATTAATGATCGCAGCAGCTTTGACAACTTCAGTCTCTGCTCAAGTAATCGCAAACGGAAGTCTCAATGACCTTAACGGAACTACAAATCCTAATCCTTCAAGCACGACCTTTAATTCAACAGCAGCTTCTAGCTGGTCAAACTTCTCAGGTAGTGCGGATTGGTATAACCCTAACCCTACAGGTTCACCTGGTAATACATGGGACTTATCCAGAGGAGTAAGCGCTTCTCCAGATGGCGGAGCATTTATGTCTGCTAGAGTTAATGAGAGATTCGGTCAGACTATCACTGGTTTCACCGCAGGACAAAAGTATTCCCTTAGTTTCCTATCCACTAACGCTGGTAATGGCACTTCTTCACAAAACTCCCCTACTGTATACACTACCTCGGGATTTTGGGATGTCACACTACTAGGACAGACTCTATCAAGCTCCACTAGATCTTGGCAGGGAGTCGGTAATCAGACTTGGACTTTAGAGAATCTCGTATTTACAGCAAATACTACAGGGTCTTCACAGCTAGTTATTTGCAGCTAAGACGAATACAGGTAATCAAGTAAATATGGGCGTTGATGGAGTAGCTATTAAGGCAGTTCCAGAGCCTTCATCTACCCTTCTGCTCGGATTTGGAGGACTTGCTTTGATCTTACGTAGACGTAAGTAAGCAAGATAAAAAATCAATCTAATTGAGGGCGCAACAATTCATTTTGTTGCGCCTTCTCTTTGTAACTATTCAGGTGCTAAGGTAGCGGGAGTAACAGCACTAGGATCAAGAGTAGGATCATCAATCTGCAATTCAGGTTCAGGTTCAGGTTCAGGGATTGTATTCTCCCATTTATGAAGTTGATAGCCAGTTCCGATACCTCCGATTTCTCCTAAGAGTCTGGTGCATTCGCGATGCCAGAGTTCGTAGTCAGGAGCTGCTTTAGGCTTAGGCGCGGTTCCAGGGAAGACGACATATGTGACGCCTAGATTAGAAACTGGACGATTGATGGATGAGGCGGCTGGATTTATCGTTCTTGCTAGACGTAGTGATGCTTCTCCTACTTTAAATGTAGGTCCACCGTCACCTACTATAGCTGGGTAGATTTTGTTGCCGTGGATGACTGCTACGTAGTCTCCAACGTGTGGAGCGAATTTATCAATTCCTCGTGCTTTAAATTTGTTGATTGATATGACGATGAATGGATCATGTTCTGCGATAAGAAAGCTATTTCTCTTCATATCGTCGATTCCTCTTTCGAGCATTCTGATACGAGACTTTAGCCAGTTCGAGCGCTCACGAGAAGTCGCTGAATTAGCTATTTCTTGCTTAGCTTTGTTGATGCGCTGCTGCCACCCTGCTGCCATAGGGTTTGGGATATCAGTTTTCTTTTTCCAACTGTAGCTTGTGAACGGTTGGTAATAAGTGGACTTTACTACTTCGTCTGGCATTGTTGAGAGTCGGTCTCCGTCCGAGCCATCGGTAACTACGTCCATATCTGCCTGAAAAAGAAATACTTTTCGATTTGATTCTGGGTGTGTCATTTCGAGCATGGTCTGGCAGTCAAAGAAATTGTGCATGGTGAGAGTTTCACCAAGACTGAGCACTCTGTTTCTTAGGTATTGGGATTTGTTGTCGTAGAGAGATTTGTAAAATGAGGAAACTTTAGAATTTTCTACTAACGCTGGCAGCCCAGGGAGAACGCTAGTCAGTTCTGGGTTGGCTACTTTTAACTCTTCTACTGTAGTCGCTGGCTTAGGGATTTTCACTTTGAGTTTGAAGTCTGCTACGTAGCTGTCATCGCGCGTACGTTCTAGAGTGGCTAGTTTTCCTGGGGTGAATTCTGCTTTATATTTAAGATTGAAGCCTCTTACTGTTTTACGGATGTCTGCATCTTTATCCACACCAATTACTGGCTTTCTCTTAGGAGAGGTTACTACAAGTTCTGATTTAGGAGCAGGCACAGGTAGTGGAGTTGCTACTTTAGGAGTGATAAGCCTAGGTTCAGATTCAAGCATCTGTGCTTTGGTGGCTATAGCTTCACCTTGGGCTTTTCCTTCTGCGAACTGAGTGCGTTTAAGAGTGGCTACTACATCCTTACCAGTCTTTGTAAATGGGAACGCAATGGCAAAACATACGAGTAGAAAGAAGGTGATTCTTAGCCATGGGAATCCAGCCCTCCCTCGTCTCATTAGTGCTCTATCATCTGTAAGGTTATTCTTCTCTGCCATGGTGGAACGATAGCTTTATATTAGAAAATAACAATCTGATTTAATTCGTCAAATTTTCACATAAGATTCATCAAGGCTTCACATGGTTCTGACATCCTTTTAACGAATGAAAAACATCGGGTATAGGATTAGCGAATTTATCAATATCATCCCATCTTTATGTAGAGGTGATCAGAATCTAACAGATCGCTGGATGAGGCAGTCTCCTACAGTGATGCTAGGGTTCACGCTTCCGCTGATTATTATAGGATGCGGCAGCTATGGGCTGAGCATGGGCCTGTGGCAAGGCTGGCAAATGTCAACTTACGCAAGGATTAAGTTTCCGATGGTAGTAATAGCTACGCTGGGGATCAATGCGCTACTGAATGCGATGCTGGCTATGGTATTAGGGTCGGGAATATCTATCCGACAGAGTTTACAGTTTCTGTTCACTGCATTTGCTATCTGCGCTCTTATATTAGGTGCGCTTAGTCCTATAACTATTGGCATGGCTTTACAGGGCCCAGCGGTAATTGGAGAGGAAGCGAAGAGCTTTCACAGTGCAACTCTTCTCACACATGTTTTCATGATCAGTTACGCGGGGATTGTTTCACACACGATGCTCTTTGGGGCGCTGAAGAAGTATTCGCTTTCTCGATCCACTGCCATCAAGACTTTCATCGCTTGGCTAGTCGGAAATCTCTTTGTAGGAGCTCAAGTGGGTTGGATCTCTCGACCGTTTTTCGGTTCACCTGGGAGTCCTGTGGAGTTTCTACGGGAGGATAAATTCGCCAGTTCATTTTACGAAGCAGTCTATCGCTCTTTCATCAATTTTTTCTAACAACATCTAACATTAAAACTAACACCATAAACTAATGACACCAGAAGACCAAAATCAAAACGGGCATCAAGACCAACCTAAGCAAGAACCAGGTAACCCACCCAAGGAATATAATTGGAGTAATCCTGAGCAACTTACCCCACCTAACCAAAGCCAATCACGTATGCAGTTGCCTTATGAGAAGAGCTTTATAGTCGGAGAAAATACGTTCTCTAACATTGTCAGCCATCTGCTGAAGAAACCTCTAAGTGTGATCCATACTATCGATGAGAAAGGTGGAGTGAGTTATGCACCTATCTTAATCATGACGATCATTTCTCTTACACTATTCGGATTTATAGTGGGCTCATTCAGTGGAATTACTGATCAGATGTGGGCAGCTCCTGTGAAGATAGTTTTCGGGGTTTTATTTAGTTCATTGATCTGCTTACCTAGTTTGTATATATTCTGCTGTATTGGAGGATTGGATCTGAAGTTCTCCACTATACTTGGGATTCAGGTCTGCACGATGGCGATCACGAGCTTGCTACTCATCGGATTTTCTCCTATACTGTGGCTATTTTCTAGTAGTAGTAATTCCATAGGGTTCTTCGGATTTCTATCGCTCTTCATCTGGTTAATCTGCCTCATCATGGGCTTGAAGTTTCTTACTAAGACTGGGAAAGCATTTGGGATGGAGCACACGAAACATCTGTATCTGTGGGCTGGTATATTTACTCTGGTGACTTTCCAAATGCCAACTACGCTACGCCCGATCATTGACGAAGGACCGTTCCTACAGCTTCATGAGAAGAAGTTTTTCTTACAACACTGGGTTGATGAATTAGATGACCAGGGTGAAGTTTACAATGATCGCTATTGATTTCCTGAAAAGTTTATCTGTCGATGATAGCAGACGTAATTTCACTACGTAACCATATCCTATGGCAGAAAATGAATCATTATTAAGCAAACGACGCACATTCATAAAACAGACTCTAGCCGCATCGTTAGGGTCTGTTTTTTTGACTCTACCGTCTCATGCTAGAAGTAAGGTTCTAGCTAATGGACTGACGATCTATTTCCCTGAATCTGTAGATTATGAGCTGCTAAATACTCCGTTTAATAGTGACTTGAGTTTTGCTCCTGTGGCGATTGCAGCCTGCAAGAATGAGGCTGATGTCATTGCCGCGGTGCTCTATGCTAGGGAAAAGCAGCTGAAGCCGAGTATTAAGTCTGGTGGACATTCTTTTATTGGAGCTTCATTTAGTGGTGGATTGATTATCGATGTTTCGCAGATGAAGCAGAAGATCTACCGTGCGAAGGCGGATACTTTCTATGCTGGTCCTGGATTAAAGCTTGCTGAGGTTTATGATTATCTTTTGCCTAATGGTAGGCTTCTGCCGAGTGGGTCTTGTGGAGGAGTGGGACTTAGTGGACTAACACTTGGTGGAGGTTATGGATTTTTTGCCCGTCAGCATGGGTTAACCTGTGATCATTTAAAATCTGTTAGGATGGTGACTGCTGAGGGAAAAGTAATTACCTCTGAAGAATCACCCGAGTTACTGTGGGCATGTAAAGGGGGTGGGAATGGTCACTTTGGGGTGATTACTGCGATGAAGTTTTCTACCATTAAAGCTCCGCCTATTTTCACCACACAAAAATTTAGGATGTACAATCTGACTGCTAAGCGAGCAGCGAAGTTGATGAAAGTTTGGTTTAAAGTCGCTAGCCAATTGCCTAATACTATGTTCTCTGCATTTATTTTAAATGGGAAGACGCTGACGATGTTGATTTCCTCTACTTATTCATCTAAAGGTTCCGCATTTCAAAAAGCTGCAACAGCATTACTGAAGGCAGGGACTAAAACACGGGGCGTCTATTCGAAACCTACTGTCAGAGCGGTTAAAACTTACTCTGGCCGCCCAAATCCCCTACCCTTTAGGAATATGTGTGCTGGGTTTTACAATGGATTCAGTGATGTTAAGAAAATTGCAGAAAAAATCTGTGCGGTGACAATTCAAAACCCCGGGATTCTATTTCAAATTAACACTTTAGGCGGGGCAATCAGCACTATAGATGATAACTCGTCTGCCTATGCGCATCGTAAATATGGATATTTAGGTGAACTACAGGCGTATTGGCAATCTGATAGACAAAAAAGGCGGCTTATGTCTTCCGTAGATGAGATTCGTAAGTTATTGAAAGATGTTCCCGATCATTATGCTAATTATCCTGATCCAGATCTTAAAGAACCAGCTAAAGCCTACTATGGCGATAGTTTAGAGCGTCTTAAAGAGCTAAAAACTAAGCTAGATCCCGACGATTTCTTTGAACAAATGCAAGGGCTAACATAAAATGAGATATATTTTACGTGACTTGCTCCGATTCAGTGCATAAATATGAGCATTATGAGCGCATTTACACCAATTAGAGAAAAGATGGAGCAGGCTAAAGTTAGTGAAGCTGCTATTAAATCTTTTGAGCGGAACTTCCAATCACTGGTTAATAAAGAAACAGGAATGATTAGTGAGGACAGCATTGAGCCGATTTCATCACTCCCTGACCTTGCTGAAATCTCATCTAGTTCAGAGAGCTACGATCCTAATCTTCTCGCTAAGACGGTAGTCATAAAACTAAATGGAGGACTTGGCACAAGCATGGGTCTACAGAAAGCAAAAAGCTTACTTCCTGTAAAAGGCGACTCTACATTTTTAGATATAATTATAGATCAGATTAGTTACCTGAGAAAGTCTACAGGAGCAGAAGTGAAGTTCCTCTTAATGAATAGCTTCAGCACAACTGAAGACACTCTTGAGCATTTAGAGCAATACGGAGATCGTAATCTAGCTAAGGCTGAAGACGTAGAAATGATGCAAAATCAAGTTCCTAAGCTTGATGTTGAAACTTTAACTCCTGCTACAGATAAAGGTAATCCATCACTAGAGTGGTGCCCTCCTGGTCACGGTGACTTATATGCAGCTATCGCCGGTTCAGGCTGGTTAGACAAGCTTATCGACTCTGGTGTAGAATATGCCTTTGTGTCTAATTCTGATAACCTAGGTGCAGTGCTTGATGCTGGTATTCTAAAATATTTTGCAGAGTCAGATCAGCCCTTCATGATGGAGGCTACACGCCGCACTGAAGCAGATAAGAAGGGTGGACATTTGGCTACTAGAATTGCTGATGATCAGTTACTACTACGTGAAGTAGCGCAGTGTGAGATGTCTGATCTAAAGCAGTTTCAGGATATTGATCGCCACCAGTATTTCAATACTAACAGTCTATGGATCAAACTTAGTGCGCTAAAGAAAGCACTCACTAAATATAGTGGAAGCCTGCCTCTTCCAATGATCATGAATAAGAAAACTATCGATCCCAGAGATAAAACTTCCACACCAGTGTATCAGTTAGAAATAGCTATGGGTGCAGCTATCGAATGCTTCGAGAATGCCGGTGCAATCTGTGTTCCTCGCTCTCGTTTTGCTCCAGTGAAGACAATATCTGATTTATTTGCTCTCAGATCTGATGCGTATGAAACCACTGCAGATGGCAGGATCGCTCTGATCGCATCGCGTAAAGATCAACCACCTGTGATCAAGCTCAGTGATGAATATAAGCTGGTAGACAGCTTAGAGGGATTAGGTATTCCTTCTCTAAAGGACGCTACAAATATAAGCATAGAAGGACCTGTAAGATTCGCTGAAAATGTAACGATCAAAGGTAGTGTCTCATTCGTCAACAAATGTGAAGAAACCAAGTGGATAGCATCTGGGGTCTACTCAGATGAGACTGTTGAGCTTTAATTATTTAGTCTGTAAACCACTCGCTGACTAGCGAGTGAAACTCTCCCGATTGCTCCCAAGGAACTCGATGACCTGAGTTACCAATAATTTGTAATTTTGCATTGGCTAAAACATCTGTGGCTTTTTTAGCTATCTCTACAAATTTAGGATCATTCTCCCCTACTACCCACAGGATTGGCATAGTGAGGCAAGATAGCCTTTCTAACAGATCTTCTTGTAGACCCAGGCTCCAGCTAGTAAGCGAGGTTCCTACATCTTCTCTGACAGACTCTAGGCTTAGGCGATCGCTCCAGCCTAGTAGTTCATTTATAGAAGGTTTTAAAACACTCTGTTGATTCCATTTCACTAGAAAATCAGTCCACTCTAGATCTTTACTATATGCTAAGTCAGCCCACATTCTATCTGACGCAATTCTAGCCTCACGTTCACCGCTATTCTTTTCTGCCAAGCCAGTATGAGCGGATACTATAACAGCTTTATTCCACAATGATGGACTATCTAACAATGCGTGTAAAGCGAGCCTCCCACCTAGTGAATAACCTATAAGATTTTGCTTATTATTTTCTCCTTCAGATAGGCTATGATTTAACGAATTGCTAAATTGATTAAAGCTGTAATTTTCTTTCTGAATATAACTATATAGATCGTGTAATTCTGTCAAAAAACCTTTTTTGTTAAAGAACTCCTGGGCTCTAGTCCAATCTAAGTGACTACCTATTGCTCCATGTAACATATGTATTTTCTCTTTAATCATAATTACCATTCTTAGTAATAGCTAAAAGTTACTCTTAAATCTTCACTTTACACAGAATAAAAACGACCTATTATATATACAGATCATTTACCTAAACCTATTATAATTTTCTAATGACAATAATTCCTAAATCGATTCAAAGACTTTGTTTTGCTTCAGCATTCCTTTTACCAATCACCGCTAAATGCGACGTATTTGTCCTTAAAGACGGCACACGTCTGACAGGAAAGATAATGAAACAAACTTATGAGTTTTATACCTTGAAGGTAGAGATCGCTGAAAATGTTCTTGGGGAGAAAAAGGTGCTTGTGAAAGATGTTGTCGAAATCATTAAAGATGACGCTTCACTTAAAGAGCTCAAGCTAATCGAAAAGCTTTTCCCTACCAGTGACTTTTTAAGCATTGAAGATTATGAGAGAATTAAGATTCAGTACTTTGGAAAGTTTCATACGAATCATCCTAGATCCAAATATCTTAAGCAGGTCAAAAAACTAGAGCAGCAACTAGACAATGAATACGAAACACTAAAAAATGGAGGGGCTAAAATCGATGGCGACTTACTTAGTAAGGATCAAATTGATGCTAATAAATATGAAGTAGAGGCTATTCTTCTACTTCATCAGCTAGAGCATGATATTCAAAAAAATAGAATCATTTCAGCTCTACGAGGATTTGAGACTTTAGAAAAAGAATATTTACACACTCGTCCATATCCTAAAGCAGCCGATATAGTGAAAGGTATTCTACCAAATTTCATTACTGATTTAACAGAGCTTAGCCACGGAGTAGAAGAAGAAGCTGAAAAGAAGCGTAAATATATAGATAGACTTTCTTCTGCTGAAAGTAAGCGCATCACTGACTTATTAACTAGAGATGAAACTGAATATCAAACTTCATTATCAAATGCAAAAGATGTTTTAAAGACTAAATGGTTACCACTAAACAAATATGAGATAGTTCCAATAGAAGAGGTTATTAAAAATGCACAATCAGAGCTTAGTAGACTAGAGAAACTTCCTATGGATAAGTTTGAAGACGGCGGTAAACTATATCGTGATATTCTAGCCTCTATTGATGATAAAGATTACGATTTAGCGAGTAAGCAGTTAAATGTTTTTTCAAGAATGAAACCACCTGAAAGCTATATCAATGAACTTAAAATCGATATCTTAGATATTAAGGATGCTGCTGAAGCTCTAAAAGAAAGAGAGAGACAAGCAGCAATAAAAGAGGCTGTAGCTGTAAAGGCAGCTGATGCACTAAAAAAGAAAGAGGAGAGAGAAGCTAAGAAAAATAAAGGCAAAAGCGCAGAAGATAAGATCAAAAAGAAGCTTAACATTGATAAAAAACAAAAACTACTCAAAGAAGCTGAAGAACTTACAAAGTAGTAGATAATGACTTTAAAATTAGATTAAAAAAAGAGGCACCTTATAATAATAAGGTGCCTCTTTTATATTAAAGTGATAGTTCTAACTATTATTGGTCTTTGATTCTCCAGATTTCGCAAAGTTGATTTTCTTTACCATTCGATTTAGAAAATCTAGATGTCTGACCCAGATATACTGCTCTCACATCTTGTCCTGACTTCTTTAGCTGGTTTACCATTGAGGCGACTGCTGTAGCTCGGTTCGCAGAGAGAGTCTCGTTATTAATAGCATCACCCGAAGTAGACGCATAACCTACTACAAGGAAGTAATCAGATTCTTCGCTAGCTAGCATTTTATTCTTAAGTAGACTCTGTTGCTTGAAGTCCATAAGTGCTGATCCTGTCTCGAACTTCACTCTCTGCATATTCTCTGCTTTATGCTCTATTCCGATGTGGGCATAGGCTTCAGCAAGCTCTGTAGGGCTACGATTCTCAAGAGTTTTGAGTTCATTATATACTGTCTGAGCTTCCATCGGTAGCTGATCAGAAGATTTCACGAATAGCTTAGAGAAATCTAGCTTGGCTCTCAATGCTGATAAATCAGACTCAAGTTTACGATTCTTGACAATGAGATCATTTAATCGATCTACCTTTGAGCTGTCTACCATGCCAGTTAACTTACGCTTCAATAAAGTAAGCTCGCTCTGTAGTTCAGAAGCAGTCATTCGCTCATTGGAAAGACTGTCTTGTAGAGACTTCATCCCCTCTAAAGTGGGTCCACCTCTTAGTGAGGCTACTAATTTTTCTAACTCTCTATTGCGCTCGTTGAGCATCTTAGCTTGTTGCTGGTATGACTTAGCACTAGATGCCATAGCTTTTAGACGGTCGTTCTCTTCTTGAAGCTTACCATTTGATGTACTAAGACGTGTGATCGTATTCATATTACCATTCTGTTCACCTTGGAGGCTTTTAAGTTGCTGTTTTGCGCTTGTGTAGCCTGCTCTCATGCTGTCATAGTCCGTTCGGATCCTGGTAGCGTGATCTACTATGGCAGTAATTCTAGCATCTAGCGATGCTCCTTTAGCTAACATGTTATCGTCGCCACCATTGAGAGCAGCTATCTGATTCTTTATACGTTGCTTTTCAGCATTTTCGCTATCAGTTTTGCTTTTCAGAGTGAATGCTAATGCTACCCCTATGAGTAATATGACGAACATGACGAGTATCATGAGCAGGTTTGCATTACTCTGAGCTGAGGCAGGTGATGCGGTATGAATCACAGTAGTTTCCTGTGGTTGGTCGTTGTTATTAGATTTGTTTTTGTCGTTGTCTTCCATAATAAAAAGGTTGTTACTTTTACTGTTACTAGTGCATATGATGATAAAATTATCTCTTTGTGCAAGCTACTATCTTGTAGTTATGTAAAAATGCTTCAATTTAAGTCCACAATCAGCCTATTTAAGCACATTCTCTAGGCAATCTGTGAGTTGCTTAGTAGTATTCACGAGGAAATCAGGGTTATGCTCATGCAATACTTCAGTAGCATTAAATCCCCACGTCACAGAAATAATCGGGAGTTTTACCTTCTTACAAGCCTCTATATCTCTTACTTCATCACCTATATAGATAGTGTTTGATGGATCACTCTGAGTATTCTTCATGATCTGCTTCAGGCATTTAGCTTTTCCTGAGAGTTTTGAAGAAGACTTAATAAAATCGAATATTCCAACCAAGTCATTCTTTTCTAGAAAGAGCTCCACATTCTCTTTGCTGTTAGATGTTAGAATACCCACTATCTTGGCTTTCCCTCTGACCATACTGATGACTTCTTTCATCCCTTCTATCAGTGCAATATCATAAATCTTAGCTCTCAGTTGCTTAGTCCCCTTCGCTAACATGATAGGTAGAAGCATTTTTGAGATACCTAGTGTTTTGAGTATCTGAGAGAGTGTGAGCTTCCGCATCTCATGTAGTTCCTCTGAACTTACAGATTTGAAATCATGCTCAACAGACAGCCGGTTCACTACGAGCCTCACTTCCTCTAGAGTATCAGCGATAGTTCCATCGAAATCGAATATTACAGTTTCACGTGTATGAGTATTTTGCATAAAATTGGTAGTTTAGCGGAGCTTTATCGTATTCAGCGGCATGTTCGGATTCACATCACATGTGAGGTCTTGATAGTCAGCCCGAAGGTGTTTTTGTAGAGCTACATAGGCGATCATAACAGCATTATCAGTACTAAGGACTCCACTACAAACGAGAAAATAATATCCTCCCTCATCGCATGCTTTTTGGAAAGCGTTTCTCAATGCTTGATTACATGACACTCCTCCGGAGAGAGTAATCAGTTTTGCATTCACTTGCTCGGCTGCTAGTAGAGTTTTTCTAACTAACACATCGATCACAGCCTCTTGGAATGAAGCACAAATGTCGGGAACTCTCTCAGCAGGAGCTTTCCCCTCCTCTTTATTGAGTTCGCTGAGTGTGTAAAGAACCGCGGTTTTCAAACCTGAGAACGAAAAGTCTAGTGGTGACCTCTTAAGTAAAGATCTAGGGAATCTAAATGCTTTAGGGTCACCAGTCTCAGCCATTTTTTCAATCTCAGGTCCACCAGGATAAGGTAGTTCTAACATTTTCGCTACTTTATCAAATGCTTCTCCTGCCGCATCATCAAGAGTCTTGCCTAACAGTTCGTATTCTCCGAACTCCTCAGTGTGGATGATCATCGTGTGACCACCAGATACGACTAGTGAGATGTTAGGTTCAATACCTTCATTTGTTTCGATAAATGGAGACAATAGATGTCCTTCCATGTGATTCACAGATACAAACGGCTTACCAGTTGCTACTGACATCGCCTTAGCCGCTGTGTGCCCTACTAGTAATGAAGAAGCTAAACCAGGTCCTGCTGTAGCACTAAAGCAATCGATATCAGCCATAGTAACACCAGCATTCTTAAGTGCTATTTCCACTAGAGGTCTGAGAGTTAAAGAATGATTTCTAGAAGCTAGCTCTGGAACCACACCTCCGTATTCACGATGAATATCGATTTGAGAACTAATTTCCGAGCACAGAATTTCAGATGTAATTCCATCGCCCCGGATAATAGCTACAGCGGTCTCATCACAGCTCGATTCTATTGCCAATATAGTATGTTTTTGAGATCCGCTCATCTAGAAATGCATTGTTAACGACCAGCTACCTTCCTCACAAGTTATAAAATGCAAATCTGACATTACGGTAATCAATAATTGCAAAGTGGTTTTCTAGTGTTAAATCTAAATTATGCAAAATAATCTATCCACAGACTCACAGAAGTCACGACACAACGCGCTAAATTCATGGGTTTCAAAGATGGTGGAACTCTGCCAGCCAAAAGACATTCACTGGTGCGATGGTTCAGATGAAGAATGGTCTACACTCACTCAACAGCTGGTCGATGCAGGAACATTTATTCAACTCAATCCTGAGAAACGTCCTAACAGTTTCTTAGCTCGCTCGGCTCCATCTGATGTTGCCCGTGTCGAAGAACGCACTTACATTTGCTCTAAGCGTAAAGATCAGGCAGGACCTACTAACAACTGGCATGAAGATGGTGACATGCGTAAGCTCCTAACTCAGAAATTCACTGGCTCCATGAAAGGCCGCACCATGTATGTGGTTCCTTTCTGTATGGGACCACCAGACTCTCCTTTAGCTAAAATCGGTGTTCAAATCACAGACTCTGCTTATGCAGTGGTGAATATGCGCATCATGGCTCACATGGGGTCTAAAGTATTAGATCGTCTGGAAAAAGAATCGCTCGGTGAAATAGAATCACGTCGCACCAAGCCCGGCTTCTTCATCCCCTGCCTCCATTCAGTAGGCGCACCTCTAGAAGAAGATCAGGCAGACGTCCCGTGGCCGTGTAATGATGATAAATATATCGTCCACTTCACTCGCTCTCGTGAGATATGGTCATACGGCTCTGGCTATGGTGGTAATGCTCTCTTAGGTAAAAAATGCCTAGCACTTCGCATTGCATCTAACATCGCTCGTGAACATGACTGGATGGCAGAGCACATGCTTATCCTCGGATTAGAATCCCCCTCTGGCGAAAAAACTTACGTTACAGGAGCCTTCCCATCTGCCTGCGGAAAGACCAACCTCTCCATGCTAGTTCAGCCTGAAAAATATGCCAAAGAAGGCTGGAAGACAACTATCGTGGGTGATGACATCGCTTGGCTATGGCCACACGATGACGGTAAACTTCACGCTATAAACCCTGAGACAGGATACTTCGGAGTAGCTCCAGGCACCTCATGGAAATCTAACCCTAATGCGATGGAGTCCATGAAAGCTAACTGTATCTTCACCAATGTAGCTCTCACCGATGAC
Source organism: uncultured Rubritalea sp. (assembly GCA_937923145.1). Taxonomy (GTDB): domain Bacteria; phylum Verrucomicrobiota; class Verrucomicrobiia; order Verrucomicrobiales; family Akkermansiaceae; genus Rubritalea. Next base: position 16,701 of record CALAJT010000038.1, read on the forward strand.
GGCGATATCTGGTGGGAAGGTCTCAGCAAGCAAGCTCCTGATCATCTGGTCGACTGGACTGGTCAAGAATGGACTCCAGATTGTGGCAGAACCGCTGCCCACCCTAACGCTAGATTCACCGCCCCTGCACACCAGTGCCCGACGATCGACCCTGATTGGCAGAATCCTGATGGAGTTCCTATTAGCGCCATCATCTTCGGCGGACGCAGACCTACGACTATGCCACTAGTCTATCAAGGATTCAACTGGGCGCACGGAGTCTACATGGGTGCTACTATGGGCTCAGAGACTACTGCCGCTGCTGCCGGAGTAATAGGTCAGGTCCGCCGCGACCCTATGGCCATGCTCCCATTCTGCGGATACAATATGGGCAGCTACTTTTCACACTGGCTCCAGATGGGCAAGAAAATCCAAAACCTCCCACGCTTCTTCCACGTTAACTGGTTCCGCCTTGATGATGAAGGCAACTTCCTCTGGCCAGGCTTCGGTGAGAATATGAGAGTGCTAGAGTGGATCACTAAACGCTGTAGCGGCAACGTAGCTGGTCACGAGACAGAGATCGGCTGGACTCCACACTTCGAAGACTTCAATACCGAGGGACTAGAAAATTTCACCAAAGAAGACTTCGACAAAGCAATGGCATTCAACCGAGATGAATGGCAAAAGGAAATCGTCTCGCAAGGAGAAATTTTCCTCAAACTTTATGATTCTCTACCGAAAGAGCTAGTTTTCCAAAAGGAATTATTAGCTGCTAGATTGACCTAAGGCTCTGTTACACAAGATAGGAATTATTACAGTAGAGCATCTTACCTTATTCTAACAAATATTAGCACTATAGATTTCAGTCGCATCAATAGGGTTACCGTATTACGATGACCCTATTGATATGCTTGCAGTTACTATATCCCCAAATCCCCAAATCATCAGATCATCATCCCTAAAGCTGTAAGCAGAGTGGTCAAGATAGGGAGGAAAGTAAAAAAATTGACCGCTGATTACCCTGATTATCGCTGATTTTTATTGTTTATGAGACCTTTTAGAGAAAATCGAGTCTATCTAGAGCATTGAAACCATAATTTTTTAACACAGAGGATATGAAATCAGTTTAAAACCTGCAAAATCTGCGGTTTAAAAAGTATTTATCCCTAGCTTGGTTGACCTGAAGCTGTCAGGGAGTAATAATCACCGCTACCTGATGAATAAGTAACAGTGATTAAGGTCTTTGGATAGTGATGATACCAGTAAAGAGGAGAGAATGCTAATGAGCATTTATAAGGGTTCCACAATGAGGCAAAAAATAAGCCTATTGTTTCTCAAAGACACCTTCATCTCGTTTTTCAAGCACAGTAAATCCTGCTTTCTTAGCATCAGTGACAGAGAATGGTTTTGTCACTTTTGGAGAGTTGACCTTACTGATCAGCTTCTTCACGGGGTTCTTACATAGTGGACAAACTTCTAGAGCAGCACGATCCACTGGTCTGCGAAGCTCAAAGCCTTTCGAACAAACTCGACAACAACTGTCAGAGTCTTCTGGGGCTTTTGAAATATATTCGTATAAAGGCATAATAATGCGCAAGATGAGAGACTATCTCATCTTGCGCAGAAAATATATATCACAAAGTGATCGATTACCAGCTCGACTTTGTCACACCTGGGATTAACCCGTGTGAAGCCAGCTCGCGAAACGCAATACGTGATAGCTTGAAGCGACGTAGGAAGCCATGACGACGTCCTGTATATGCACAACGGTTTACTACACGTGTAGGTGATGCATCGCGAGGAAGCATGCTTAGTCCAACGTAATCCTTTTCCTGCTTAAGTTGCGCACGTAGTGCTGCATACTTAGCTACTGTTCTTTTTTTGCGCTCGTTACGCGCTTTCCAACTTGATCTTGCCATAGAGGATTGGGATTTACCCGAACCGAAGTTTTTTGCAAGCCTATTTTATCTTTTCAGTGAAAAAAACTCTATTTTGTCTGCATTTGTGTCTGTTTCACCGATTAAGCAAGTATTGCTATCTCTATCGCTCACCATTATTAGATATCTGAACATCATTCTTGTAACTAAATCACTCGTCACAATTGTTACACAATAACTCCCTTATTCTCTAGCCCTCATCACTCATACGCAAAAAGACCTTTGATAATTCCCACGTAAAAAATAAATATTAAACAAACACCTCATTCTTGTGGGTGATTTTCATACTCTCCATCTATGATTTACGGCAGAGGCTATCCCCCATTTACTGGAACATAAGGTGGATTTTCTTTTATGAACTGAACTATCTCATCCACCTCATCTGTGCAGAATAGCAGCTTACCATACTCACGATCCGCAGAGAGCTGCTCGATACATGGATAGATCATCGTTTCCTCACGATAGCGCTTATTCCCTAGGAACACCATCGGACTCACCTTATCGAAGGTCACATAATGATTCTGTGTCGCATCCATAAAGATCTCCTGCGTAGTGCCAGCGCTTCCTGGTGAGAATACCACCCCATACTCAGCTATCGCTAACAAGCCATCCTCACGAATACTGTTAGAAAAGTATTTGGCTATGTGTTTGCTAAATAAATTCGTAGGCTCATGTCCATAAAACCACGTAGGAACAGCCAGACTAGATCTACCATGCGGATAGAGATCTATCACACTCTGTGCAGACTGCATGTAACCTGGATCACTATAAATAGGAGCCTCAGCTAAAATAGAGAATACTTCCTCTAGCCCTGCATCATCTACATCTGCTAGCCATGCACCTAGATTTGCCGCTTCCATCATTCCAGGTCCGCCACCTGATGCTATGAAATAACCTTCTCTTGTTAGATCCCGCGTTAAACGAACCACTTTTTTATAATAAGGATCAGTTCTTGGAGTTCCATGTCCACCCATGATAGCCACTACTTTCTTAGTACCATCACTCTCTACCCTGCCCTCTAATAGATCACGCAGTGCATCATCCACCGCATGATCATGGAGTCGCTGAGCTAGAGCCTCTAGAATATCTGGATTAGCCCTCCCCTTTGACTCAAAATGATCATAGATCCCCTTATCAACACTGTTATCTTTACGTGGCGTCCAGCCCTCCATCAGCTCCTCACGCGAGTAAAGATTCGCTCTATAAGGATTATATGGAAGATCTGGTAAGACAGGAAATACCACACCACCATTTGTCACTATAAACTCGACTGAGACATCCTTAGGAAAATGACAGCCTAGAAAGACTGCTCCATTGAAATCCAGCTTCTTCCAGTCAATATCCACCTCCCTGAAATCCAGCCCCTGCACCACAGCACAGTGCAACTGACCCTTATGTGTGATAAAATCTTCTAACCTATCTAACTCTCTAATTACTGAACAACGCATACTCTAACAATACTCAATATCTCTGACTCTGCCAGAGTAAAAGTTTAAAGCTAGATTGTAGAACGTAGAAATTTTGAAAATGCACTATCTAAATCGCAGCCTCAGCAAGCACTCCGATATAGGATAAGTTTCGGTACTTGCCTCGATAGTCTAAGCCAT
>CALAJT010000039.1 GCA_937923145.1 uncultured Rubritalea sp.
AATCAGACTAAGATAGGAATCAACGCCCTCGAAAAGGAGCTAGTTTGAAGCCCATCAAGCGAAAATGCGACAACTTGATGAAGGTGAAAAAATCCTAAAATCTTGATTCCACTAGTTTGATGAGTTTACAGAAGTTCCCTATAACCTTCTAAATAAATTCTCTGTAACAGATGTTCATTTTCTCCTTATACAGTGATAAGGTATCAAAAATGTGATGCAAGTTATGCTAAAAGTTGAAGATTTAGAGTGGACAGAAAAAATGGCAGCACACTTATTAAAGCGTGCGGCATTCTCGGGATCGGTTAAAGAAGTCAATCAATGCCACAAGTTAGGGATTAAACTCGCCATTGAGGATATTCTAAAAGGCAAAATGCCAGGTTCGATAGTATCAGGAAACACCAAACCTTTTAATCCAGATACTCTATTGCCTATTCCTGTTTTAAATTCACAAGCAGCCACCTCTAAAAGACGTTCTGAAAATACGATGAATCTTGCTGAGAGGAAGAAAAATGAACAGATTTTATTCACCCTCCAGTATGAGTGGCTACTACGCATGTATAGCCACAGCGCTCCACTAGAGAAGCTAGTGCTCTTCTGGCATGGTATGCTCACTAGTGCCTACGGCAAGGTGACGATAGCATCATTTATAGTTCGGCAGAATGAACTCTATCGCGAGTTTGCCTTTGGTGACTACCGTGAACTTATCAAGCGGGTGATTATGGATCCTGCAATGATCATGTATTTGGATATAGATAAAAATAAACGTCTTAAACCGAATGAAAACTTTGCCCGTGAATTACTAGAGATGTTTACTCTAGGCGAGGGGAATTATGAGCCAGAACTTATCAAGAAGATAGCAAAAGAGATGGTCGGATTCTGGGTGAAGAAACCTGATAATAGATTACCGATAGAGGATAATGATAGAAAAGGAATGGAAGCAAACTCTGGGTTTGATGATAAAAGAAAAAGACTTTCTCGCTTAATTGACTCAATATTTGGTCTACCTTTAAGCGGTCAGTTACTCTGCATACGGCTTTGGAAATTTTATGTGAGTAATGAAGAGCCTCCGAAGGAAGTATTACAACACCTTACTAAAACACTGAAAAAATCGAGATGGAATGTAGCAGCCGTTCTAAAAGAAATTTTCACTAGTAAAGTATTTTATAGCGAAGCTGTTATGGGACAGCAGATCAAATCACCGACCCAGTTCCTACTCGAAGGTCACAAGGATGTAGGCGCTGTAACAGTAGATCTTAAATCAACCTACTACGGAATACAGAAGCTAGGACAGTCACTCTTCAATCCACCCAATGTCTCAGGCTGGCCAGCGGGGGAGACATGGATCAATAGCTCGACTCTATCAGCCCGTTACGAACTCAGCACGATGATGGTGAATTTGATCGATAAACATCAGGTCGGAACTGCTGACTACTACTTTACACGACTCAAGCAAAACAAAGTGTTAGGCGTAGATGAGATGATGAATTTCTTTTTTGCTGTGCCACTCCCTGCGAAAAAAGTTAAGATCCTCCTTATGTTAGCTGAGAGAGTTTCAACCCGTGAACAGACCATAACTCTGATCGAATACATCATGTGCATGCCCGAATACCAACTCTGTTAGATATTAGAACTATGAATGAGATGACCCAAATAGAACGCCGTCAATTTATCAAACAAAGCTTCCTTAGCTCCATAGGGCTTAAAGTGGGTGCTTCTACAATCCCTGCATTTCTCACTAACAGTCTTCAAGCGCAAGCTAATGGATCTGGAGGAATGCCGTACATGCTTGATTCTGGAAAAAATCACAAGGTTCTCATTCTACTTCAGCTAGAAGGAGGTAACGATGGTCTGAACACAGTCATACCGTGGGAAGATGAACGCTATTACAAAGCGCGTGAAACAATCGGGATCAAAGAAGCAGACGTTCATAAAATAGCTCCTGTGAAAGTAGAAGTGAAAGAAGATCAATCATCTGAATCTAAAAGTAAGAATAAGGAAGAGGCATATAAAGGAAGTGCGCTAGGGCTGCACCCTGAGATGACATTCTTTGCAGAAATGTATGCAGAGGGGAAGCTCGCGGTGCTGACTAATGTAGGCTACGAAAACCCTAACAGATCTCACTTTAAATCAGGCGCTATCTGGCAGTCAGGACTGGAGTCTATAGGTGTGAAAAGTGAGGCAGAAATCGAGAAGGAAACTGGCTGGCTTGGTAGATACTTTGACAGCCAATGCGCCGGAGAAGACAATTTTGTAGGTGCTTACTATGGCGATAGTCCACTTGCTATGAGAGGTATTGCATTCTCAGGTACTAGTATTGCAGACATTGGTAAGGAACCATTCGGCTTCATGAAACTCAGAAAAGACTTTGCCCAGACCAATGTTTTTAAAATGCTTCAAGAAAAAGACACGGCAGATAATGCTGGAAAAAATAATAAAGCTAATTTTTTACGTAATGTTGCTAGCGAAACTCAACAAGCCAGTGATGACATGCGCCGCTATTTAGCTGACAAGACAAGCAACGATTACTACCCAGACACCAAACTAGGTAAACAATTCAAAACTATTTCAGAATTCATCCTCAGAGGCTCCAGCACCAGAGTCTATCTGGCGAAAATCGGTGGATTCGATACACATTCTAATCAGACCACAAGTCACGCACGTCTCTGGAAGCAAATCAATGAAGCCCTCAGTGCTTTCATGAAACAAATGGGACAGGCGAAGCTCGATGAAAAAGTAGCTGTAATGACCTTCTCCGAATTCGGTAGACAAATTAAAGAAAACGGAACTAGAGGAACTGACCACGGCTCAGCAGCACCGATGTTCATCATGGGTGGGGGAGTGAAGCCAGGGATCTACGGCAATGCACCCTTACTAAAGAAAAAAGAAATCACCAGCTATGGCGGACTAGCTTACGAGACAGACTTCCGCCAAGTATATCGCTCAATAATCGAACAATATTTAGATGCTCCTTCTCAAGGAATTATTTCTGATGTCTATGAACCTCTGGCGTTATTTAAAGATCTCTAATTAGGTATACAGAGCTTATGATACCTTAATTGGTATCTCTATTTAACTACGCCAATGATAACTCCAAAATCCCCATCTAATTGTTCTATACCATTTACTGAAGAATTTGGTGCATACATTCTGGATACGAATCCATCAAGATAGAGAGCCTCCTTGCAACCTCGCTGTTTGAAATAATTTGCGAAATCATAGAAGTTTACTTTTGATGCACTCATTGCAAATAAGAGGCTTCCGTCTTTCAATAACCCCACGCCATTTCTGATATTTTTGTTGTCAGATCCCAAGCGGAAATGAGAGTTGATATCTCCATTGATTAGTAACATTGGACCCGATTGAGTAGCGTAGTTAATATTTTGCATAGAACTAAATTCTGATGAGATACAGATACCAGCTTTGTTATGGCTGGTGATGAAAAGCACTCCATTATGTTGCATGTAGAAATTACCGTAGCCTTTTCCTAATAGGTCGATTTCTGAAAGCGTTTTACCATTTTCAATATAAAGTCCTTTAGGAGATCCATCTGCCGAATACATGCCGCCATTCATTGCAAATACAAGTTTTTGACCGTCGCTTTTCAGCTGTTCTTGCCATGAACCCAGACTAGCATATCTATTGCCTTTGGAGTTTTTCCATACGAATTGAATAGCATCGGTTTTAAGGTCAGCTGTGAACCCGTAGATGGTGTTTTCGGATGATTGCTCCTGTGTTGAATCACTATAGTTAGAGAGTAGGTGATATGACCCTATACAAGAAAAGAGCACAATGATTAACGATAGTTTTTTCTTCATCATAAAATATATTTGAGCTGGCATCGATCTACTTCTTCAGATTACTCATTCATTGTAGTTGCGTAAAATACAAAGTGGTGAAGTTTATAGGGTGAGTTACCATTTTAACAATATTGATTTTTCTACAGTCACTGAGAGGGTAGATCTTAATAATATAGTTCAATCTATAGATCCCATAGTCTATGCTAAAACTAGGAATTATCTTTCGGGAAGCGTGACTGGATTGAGCCCTTACTTCACGCATGGCATTTTGAAACCTGCGGAAGTGATTGATGAATTAGTTTCAAACCATGGCGGAGAAGCTTGTGCTAAATTGTATTCAGAATTTGGCTGGAGAGAGTATTTTCAGAGAGTCTGGCAAAATAAAGGCAGTGATATATGGAATGACCTTAAGCATGAGCAGCAATCGATAATTAGTAATCAAATACCTAAGGCTATACGCGAAGCTGAAACTGGAATCGAAGTGATAGATCATGCTATTTCTGAGCTTTTAGAAACTGGATATATGCATAATCATGCGAGAATGTGGCTAGCGAGTATGATCACCAATATCGGTCAAACTGACTGGAGAGAGCCAGCCAAGTGGCTTTACTACCATCTGCTGGATGGTGATCCAGCGAGTAATACTCTTTCCTGGCAATGGATAGCAGGGAGTTTCAGTCAAAAAAAGTATATTGCGAATCAAGAGAACTTAAACCGCTTCAGTGGAAGCGATCAATCTGGCACATTTCTAGATGTTAGTTATGAAAAATTAGCCGAGCTTTCAGTTCCTGAAGTTTTACGAGAACGCAGCACATTGAGTTTAATTAATAATTACCCAATTTCTGATACTGTTGAATTAGAGAGCGAAAATGTGCTACTCTATTCTATCTGGAATTTAGATTCTACCTGGAAAGTTGATTCTAGTGCAGAGAGAATATTACTAATCGAACCATCTATTTATGATAATTATCCTATGAGTGACAAAAGATGGGATTTTATCCTCCACTGGGCAAAAGAAATACCAGGATTGAAAATTTATGTTGGTGAGCTGGCAGATCTGTTAGGTGAAAGTTACAATGGCAAAATTCAATACCGTGAGCATCCATTATGTAATCATTGGCAAGGAGAAGAGCTTTCTCGAAACTGGATGTTTCCCGAGGTGAAGGGCTACTATCCGAGCTTCTCAAAATTCTGGAAACTTGCTCAGAAAAGTAAGCCTCTAAAAGTAAGTTGCTAAGCCTCTTCTTCTAAAGAAATCCTAGGGAAAACTGGCTTTGGTTTAGCAACTTCTTGTCCCACAGGAATCATTCCCCATTTAAGATCATCGATCTTCACGTCTGCTAGGAAGTTAGCTTTTAGCTGAGCTTGGATGCGCTCGCAGGCGGATGGTATTATAGGCTTTAGAAGGACTGAGACGATAGCCACTACTTCTGTTAGATGACCTAACACAGTAGTGAGTTCTGCCATTTTAGTTTCGTCCTTGGCTAGTGACCACGGCGCTTGCTTGTCTGTGTATTGATTACAGAGGGTGATGTATTTGATGACAGCTTCGAGCGCTTCAGAAACGCAGTAGCGATCCATAGCATCCTTGTAGGTTGCTATAGTCGTGGCTGACTCGGCTCGGAGTTCTTGGCTGAGTTCGTCATCGTAGTCGCTCTGGCCAGTGGCGCCGCCTAGGAAGCGCTTGGTCATGCTGAGTCCTCGGTTGCAGAGATTGCCTAGATTGTTCGCTAGTTCGGTGTTGAAGAGCATGACGAGGCGTTCTGGGTCGAAATCTGAGTCTCTGCCAGTGTGGATGTCACGCACGAGGTAGTAGCGGACACAGTCGGCTCCGAATTTCTCCACGAGATTCACTGGATCAAGCATCGCTGCTTGCTCAGGAGTCATTTCGCTCTTGGAAACTTTGCCATTTTTTAGGTTCCAGAAGCCATGTACTAAAAGTGATGGCATTTGCTCATCTGTGAAGCCGATAGCATGTAGCATACATGGCCAGTAAATAGAGTGAGAGGGGACAAGAATGTCTTTACCAATGATGTGTATGTTTGCTGGCCAGAGTTTCTCAAACTCAGGAAAGCCTGCGTCAGGGGCAGCATTGTAGCCGGCGAATGAGATGTAGTTGATCAGTGCGTCAAACCATACGAAGGTAACGAAGTCTGGGTCGAAAGGCATTTCGATTCCCCAGCGGAGACGTTCTTTCGGTCTTGAAATACAGAGGTCGCTGTCTTCTGCTCTTTCAATGGCATTGATAACATCGGTTTTTCTGAATGCAGGGATGATAAAGTGGTCGCTCTTTTCAACGTAGTCGCGAAGCCAAGCTACGTGGTCGCTGAGTTTAAAGTAGTAGTTTTCTTCATCGCGCTCTTCGACTTGTCCCCACTCAGAACCGAACTCTCCGTCTTCACCACGTTCTTTGTCAGTGAGAAATTGCTCTTGTTTGATTGAGTAGAAGCCTTTGTATTGCTTTTTGTAGATTTGTCCTTCGTCGTAGAGTTTTTGTAGAATGTCAGCTACGCATTTCTTGTGACGTTCATCCGTGGTTTCTGCCCAGCCGTCGTATTGTAGCTCTAGCTTTTCCCATGCGTTGGTGAATCGCTTGGTAGTTTTACGGACGTAGGTGCCTGGGTGGATGCCTTCTTTTTCAGCAGTCTGCTGCACTTTTTGTCCGTGCTGATCTACACCTGTTAGAAAGTATGATTCATCGCCACGAAGTTTACGGTAGCGATTGATCACATCTGCGAGGACTTTCTCGTAGGCATGTCCTACGTGAGGGGAGCCGTTAGTGTAGTCGATGGCGGTAGTAATGTAAAAAGATGATTTCATAATGAAATATTAATGATTTGTGATTGGTAATTAGTGATATGAGCTACGCTCTACTACCTCGTCTTATCGACTTTTCCGCCTATTCCTAAGATAGTGGCATTTTGCTTGGCTGCCTCGGCGTCTGGGATGTTACCGTCTTGGACATACATCTGGGAAAGAGCTGTCCATGCTAGAAGATCATTTGGCTCTAGGGTGACAGCTTGTAGTCCACAGCCTATCGCTTCCTTGATTTCACCGATCTTCATCAGAGCCATACCCAGTGCTTGCCATCCATCGAAAAATTCTGGATCGATGGCGACTGTTTTGCGATAGCCTACGATAGCTTCCTCGAACTCACCGAGTGCGAGGTTACCGTTGGCATCATCGAAGATGTCCAGTAAGTTTGATTCGTTTTCTGACATTATGTGTAGGAGCTACGGCTAGACCGTAGCTGGCGATTAATTCTCGAACTTAGGCATTTCGACCTCTGCTGCCTTAGTAGCTTCGCTCATGTATGCTTGAAAAATAGACCGAGCTAGACCACCTGATTGCTGCATCGCGGCTTGGCTGATTCTTACCTGAGTAGTCGGATCGCTGATAACGACGCGCTTATGTAGGTATACGAGTGCGTGTGAGTCGGGAAGATCGATGTCTTCTTTAGTAAATGTATTTGGCTCTGTAATAGAAGCACTGTCAAAAACGACTGCTTCAAGATCTGCTGTTTCGCGACTAGGAGCTGTGAGAGCTTTCATCCTAGTTACAGTAAGATTCTTTGCTTTAGCCGCATCTTCTAGACTAGAGCCATCTTTTATGGCTTTAGCAATAGACTCTTTGATGCCCTCAGCTGCTTTTACCATTACCTCTTTAGCAGTCTTATTGATGTAGTCTTCTTTAGCTTGCTCTTTAGCTGCTTCGAATGTCTTGGCCGTAGATGTTTTTTCTTCTTCATAGCGGCAGTAGAACCAACCTCCGTCAGCAGTCTTGATAGGAGCTTTTACTTGGTGTTTATCGCTGGTGCCGAAGTCTTCCTCGAATAGTATTGTAGTGATAGACTCTGCTTCACTCGTATTGATGTTCTGGATAGCTTTTGGAGCGTTCTTTACATTGAAGAAGTCTGTAGTGACTGGCTTAAAACCATTCTCTTTAGCTAGATCTACGAAGCTCTTGCCTACGTCTTGCTCGATCTCTAGTGAGAAGTCATCGACCATTCCTGCTGTGAAGTTCAGGGCTTTTTTCTTTTCCTTATTCCACGTAGCGAGTGCTTTCTGGTAAGTTTCGTCTAGCTTGGCGAAGTCCTCATCGCTCATGTTTTCAGCTCTCACAGGAGCTGCAGGTTCAGGTGTTTCGAACTTAGGGCTTACGAGAATGTAGCTGAGTTTGAGTTCACGCATAGTAAGGTATTTGCCAGCATTCAGATCCCAGTATTTCTTAACTTCTTCTTCAGTAGGCTTGATGTCTTTTTTATAAGCTTCGATGTCTAGATTTATGACTGAAGCATCGATAGTCTGGAGGCGGAAGAGTGCTAGCTTCTCAGCGTCCTTGCGTGAGACTTCGATTCCATTTGAAAGTGTGGACTCTAGCTTGCTGTAGACTTGGAACTCACCGATGAGGTTCACGAAGTCTTCATTAGTGAAGCCTGTAGAGCCGATTTGCTTAATAAATTCATCGTAGCGTTCTTTGTCGAACTTACCTTCTTTAGAAAACATTGTGCTTTGGATGTAATCATACGCTCTTGTTTTAGAAGGATAGATGCCGATTTTAGCTGCCTCCTTCTTGATGATAATACGATTTGTTACAAAGTTTACGACTTCCTCTGAGGAAAGACTTCTGCCGAACATCATATTGAATGCACCATTTCGCACAGCGTAGTTAATTAGGTTTCTGTCTTGGCTAGTAGTGATAACTTTAATCGTGCTACTGCCCATTTTTCTGAACGCATTGCTATCAATGTCTTCACCATAGGCTGATGTGACTTTGCCTCCACCGGCAGCAGAAGCATTGAAATTCCCCATTGTGAGGATGAGTCCTGCTGCGAGGAAGACGAGGACTACGATCATAAGACCGGTGTATTTGCGCATGTTTTCGATCATGGTATTATCTAGTATTTCTATATGTTATATTGAAAAATGGGTAGTAAATCACCTGTTTAGATGACAAGTGTCTTGAGTGCGTGGCTTTTAGGCTGGGAATGCAGTAGAATCAACCGTGAAATGCGCTTTTTTCATAAAAGTTCATGAGAGGGGGATTAGTAGATAATTATTAGACTAAATTTTATCACTCAGTTTTCATAAAGTCCTTGCAAATACGCATATTCTAGTGAAGTTCGCCCCAGATTTCACAACCCCAATTTTATTATGACTGAAAAGATTAGAAATATCGCGATTATTGCCCACGTTGATCATGGGAAAACAACCCTAGTGGACAAGCTCTTAGAAGCTGGTGGAACATACCGTGATAACCAAGAAAAGGTAGAGCGTGCAATGGATTCGATGGATCTTGAAAAAGAAAAAGGAATCACTATTAAATCAAAGAATACTTCCATTCACTGGGAAGATTTCACGATCAACATCATCGATACTCCAGGTCACGCTGACTTCGGTGGTGAAGTGGAGCGTGTGATGAAGATGGTAGACGGTGTTCTACTAGTAGTCGACGCTTATGAAGGTCCTCAGGCTCAGACGCGTTTTGTTCTTAAGAAGGCTCTTGCAGAAGGTCTTCACCCGATCGTAGTGGTAAACAAGATCGACAGAGATTTCGCTCGTCCAGTGGATGTGCACGACATGGTTCTTGAGCTTTTCCTCGAGCTAGAAGCATCTGAAGAGCAGTTCGAAGCTCCTTTCTTCTACGGTTCAGCTAAAAATGGTTTCTTCGTAGGTCATCTCGATGATGAGCAGAAGGACATGGTTCCACTTCTTAAAGGTATCGTCGATAGCGTTCCTGCTCCTGAAGCTAATGAGGATGAACCATTCAAGATGCTAGCATCTAACATCGACTGGGATAACTACGTAGGGCGTATTGCTCTTGGCAAGGTTCTTTCAGGACAAGCTCAAAAGGGTGACAGCATCTGGCTTCACCGTAAAGATGGCACTAAGGTTCGTAGCAAAGTTAGCCGCGTATTCGAATATGGTTCATCTGCTTCTGCTGAGTCAGCTGTTGCTTCCGCTGGAAACATCGTGGGAATCGCAGGATTCGAAGACATCGACATCGGTGAGACACTTGCTGCTTCTGAAGAGGCTGAGGCTCTCCCATTCGTAAATATCGATCCGCCAACTATCCAGATGCAGTTCAGCATCAACAATGGTCCATACGCAGGACGCGATGGTAAGCACGTGACTTCACGCGCTATCCGTGACCGTCTATTCCGTGAGGTGAAGACGAACATCTCGATTGAGGTGAGTGACTCTGACCGTGCTGGTGTGTTTAATGTAGCAGCTCGTGGAGCAATGCAGATCGCAGTTCTTGTAGAGACAATGCGTCGTGAAGGCTTCGAGGTTCTTGTATCTAGACCAAGCGTAATTCTCCAGAAGGATGAGCACGGTAAGGTTACAGAGCCATTCGAGACTCTCTATGTAGAATGTCCAGAAGACGCACTCGGCGGCGTTATGAAGACTCTCGCTAACCGCAAGGCTCGCGTAGAGAACATGGGAATGAATGCTCACGGATCTACTCTAGAAGCTACTGTTTCCACACGTGGACTCATTGGCTTCGAATTCGAGCTACTTGGTCTTACAAGTGGTCACGGTATCATGTCACACCTATTCAAGGAATACGCACCATACTGTGGTGAGATTTCTACTCGTTCTACAGGCACATTGATCTCAATGGCGACTGGAACAGCGATTCAGTATTCACTACTCCCACTTGAAGATAGAGGTAAGCTCTTCATCAAGCCTGGTGACGAAGTTTACGAAGGTCAGGTGATCGGCGAAAACCCACGTATGGTTGACCTAGCGGTGAATCCTATTAAGGAAAAAGCTCTCACTAACCACCGTTCTGCTGGTAAAGACAACACACAGACACTAGCTCCACCGATCGTCATGACTCTTGAGCGTGCTATCGAATACATCAATGCTGATGAACTCGTAGAAGCAACTCCTAGCACCCTACGTATCCGTAAGCGCATTCTGTGCCCGAATGAGCGTAAGCGTGCTGAGAAAAAAGGTGAGCAAAATACTTAGATAGTAATCTAACAAATTTATGAAGGAGAGCGAGCTTAGCAAAAGTCTAAAGTTCGCTCTCTTTTTGTTGGGGCTTTTCTCTGTGTTGCCTATTTTTAATAGGGGTGATGATGATGTTCTTCTGTATTGCAGGTTTGATATTTTATCATGTTGATTTAGAATCTACTGCTAGAATCAATATCAGTGATTATAGTAGGTATTTTCCCACCATTGGTGTTGGTATCATGTTTTATGTGACAGGTAGATTGATCTATTTTTTAGGTGCGGTAGTGAAAGAGCTTAACCTAGGTCTCTTAGATCAAAATCGCATGAAAAATAAACTATGTGACATTGGGTTAGAAGCATTCGGTATTTTGACCACGATTGTGTCTATTGCATCAGTAGTCAGTCTAGTAGATAATATACTAAGAAAACGACCATTTGAATTTTATAAGGGAATCATCATACTGATTATCATTATTGGTTTTTGTCAAATAGCACATTGTTTTTTGAGGAAACAGATTACTTTTAAAACTGAGTTGCCTGATTGATGGTTTCCTTTAGTGCCCTATTAACTAATGATAAATTTCCACATATTGATTAGATTTTGTTGAGCTATTAGCGATTACAAAAATGACTGAATCTTGTAACTGACAGTTTTGCGCTTTTTAGTAGAATAGTAGTCTATGAAACCAATACTCGTAATTAATGATGATCCCGAAATCCTCGGAATGATGATAGGACTTCTGAAAGATGGTAACTTCAGGCATATAGCGGCGTCTAGCGGTGAGCAGGTGTTGACCCAAGCTACAGGTTATGATTTTTCACTCGCTATTCTAGATCTCAAGCTTCCTGACATGGATGGCGATGAACTCTACGAGAAATTACTATTCCAGGAATCTCACTATGATTTACCGATCGTAGCATTAGTTGATTCAATGGATGCAGATGAGGTTAAAGTTCTTAATAGACTACTTCCAAAAGGAAAGGTAACACTTCTTACTAAACCAGTGAAGCCAGAGTGGCTGATCGATCTCTTCGAGCAATACGGTGAGAGGAGAAAAACATAGGCTCTATTAACTGTTAGATAAAATAATGCCCAGCACTCATACAGAGTTGACTGGGCGTTAAATTTTTTTAGGGAGATAATTGATTACTTCTTGCTCACGAAGCTAACAGCTACTGGCACTAGACAGATTCCGAAAAATCCGAATACCCAGCCTGGAAGGCTACTATCCACTTCTTGGACATCATTAAATTCACCTGATTTTAGTTCTATTGGCTTATCTTCAGCTGGCTTCTCAGCAGGAGCTGTAGCTGGATCAATGAGGTCTTCAACCTTAAGCATTGGCTTGCCTGCTTCTGATCGGAGAGCTTTTACCATGTCAGGAGTCACTGCTGAGCCTTTGTTGCCCCACTCATTTCTGACGTAAGTGAGAACCTCTGCAATTTGTTCATCAGTCATCGATGCGTTTGGTGGCATGACGCTGTTGTAGTCTTTACCAGCTACTTTGATCGGTCCCATGAGACCACGGAGCTGAATACGGATAAGGTTTTCTACTGGACCAGTGACCCACTCAGATCCTGCTAATGGTGGAAATACTCCTGGTATACCTGCACCTGTAGCTTGGTGACACGCTACACATGTTTGGAATGCAGCTGGAGCTTCAGCCTTAGCAGAAGTTACGGATAAAGAAGTAATAGTGATGGCAGCGAATGCTGAGCTAATGAATGATACGAATTTCATAGAAAAAGAACTTATTTGTTTAAGTTGATATAATAACAGTGTCATTTTATCGAAAAAATGCAATCCTGTTTTTTTAAATTAAAGCGTTGATGATAGGTGATGTTTTCTGATCTAAATTGTTGTATGATTATTGATAACTGAACGATTTTAAAGACGACAGCTGAGAAAAATGATGAGTTAGTTTCATCCTTGAAATAAGCCTCTGAGTTAATTGTAATTCCAATTCTAATTTTAACCCTAATCTTGAATTTCCACTACCATGTTAATCTCTACTGAGACATTTAATGGAAGCGCTGCTGCTCCCATTGCAGTTCGTGAGTGGATTCCTTTATCGCCGAAAATTTCTACCAAGAGATCTGAACAACCATTAATAACTGATGGGTGTCCGTAGAAGTCTGGCTCGGAATTTACGAAGCCATTTACGGTCACGATCTGCTTTACTTTATCAAGTGAGCCGACTGCATCTTTAACCACTGCTAGACGATTCAGAGTTATCACTCTAGCTGCTTCTTGGGCAGTTTCTACGCTAGTATCGGTAGGGACTTTTCCCATGTATTCTTCTGTCACTGGTGGGATTCCTCCAGCTAGAAATAGAAGGTTTCCAGAACGTGTGAAGTTTACATAAGATCCGGCAGGAGCAGGTGCTTCTGGGAGTGTGTAGCCGAGTTCGTTGATTTTAGATTCTATAGAGGTAGACATAGTGTGTGTAAATTATGCTTTAGATTTTGTGTTAGAGAGAGATGCCTCTACGAAGCCCGCGAAGATAGGATGTGGCTTATTAGGTCTTGAGAGAAACTCAGGGTGGAACTGTGCTCCGATAAAGAATGGATGATCCGCAATTTCGACGATCTCTACGAGACCTTGCTCAGCAGAAACTCCGCTAACTTTTAGACCAGAAGATTCGAGCTGTTCACGGTAAGCAGGATTAAATTCATAGCGGTGACGATGACGCTCAGTGATAGTTTCTGCTCCATAGAGTTCGTGTGCTTTAGTTCCTAGAAATATAGTTGCTATAGAAGCACCGAGTCGCATGTTCCCACCCATTGTCGTGAGACCTTTTTGCTCTTCTTGGAGTGAGATGACTGGATGTGGTGTGCTCTTGTCAAACTCAGTTGAATTTGCATTTTCCAGTCCGCAGACATTTCTAGCAAACTCGATGGTGGCGATCTGCATACCGAGACAGATACCGAAGAATGGAATCTTATTCTGTCTCGCAAACTGAGTGGCTATTATTTTACCTTCTGTGCCACGATCTCCAAATCCACCAGGGATAAGTATGCCGTCGACGTCTTTAAGAATATTTGTAGCTCCTTCTTCTGCGATTTGCTCAGCATCTACTCTGACTAGATTTACTCTAGTATCATGATGCGCACCAGCATGAGTAAGGGATTCGTAGATAGATTTATAAGCATCTTGTAATTCGATGTATTTACCTACTACTGCAATGTTTGTCTCATAAGTAGGATTAATAATACGATCTACGAAGTGTCTCCACTTCTCCAGATCTGGAGTGGCTGACTCTAGACCTAATTTATCAGATACGAGACGGTCTAATTTGTCACGTCTGAGGTCGAGTGGACATTCGTAGATGGTGTGAGCTACATCGCGGAAGGCGACTACATTTTTCTTCTCTACATTGCAGAACATTGCGATCTTTGCACGGTTGTCTTCATCAAGATCATGCTCAGTTCTACAAACAATAATGTCTGGCTGAATACCTATCTCACGAAGCTTGGCGACGGATTGTTGAGTAGGTTTGGTTTTGATCTCGCCTGCGGCTGCGATATAGGGAAGGAGAGTGACGTGGATAGAACAAACGTTGTCTCTGCCAACTTCGAGCGAAAATTGTCTCAGAGCTTCGAGGAATAGATGACCTTCGATATCACCAGTAGTGCCGCCGATTTCAGTAATGATTACGTCTGCGTCATGGGCATCAGTGACTTTGCGGATACGGTTCTTGATTTCATCTGTACAATGCGGGATGAACTGTACTGTCTTGCCTAGATATTTACCAGCACGTTCGTTATTAATCACATTTTCAAATACCTGACCAGAGGTGAGGTTGTTTAATCTAGAGCATTCGCAGTCCGTGAAGCGCTCGTAGTGACCGAGATCAAGATCTGTCTCTGCCCCGTCAGCTAGCACATAAACTTCACCATGCTGAAATGGTGACATGGTTCCAGGGTCTACATTAAGGTAGGGATCAAATTTCTGGATCAGAACTTTAAGTCCACGGTGTTTTAGAAGTGTGCCAAGCGATGCCGCTGCGAGTCCCTTTCCTAGTGAAGAGACGACTCCGCCAGTGACGAAGATATATTTAGTTGTTTTAGACATGTGATGCGTTGATTGTGTAAAATTATTATTTTGAAAGGAGAAAAGCTTCAAGCTGATTAGCCTGTTCTAAAGTATCTACACCGCCCGATTCATCATCAGTGATAATGACTTTGATACGCGCACCATTCTCAAGAGCACGGAGCTGTTCTAGACTTTCTGCAAGCTCTAGTGGTGATGGTTTCCATGTGACGAAGTTTTCTAGAAAATCTCTACGGTATGCGTAGATGCCTTTGTGACGATAGAGCTTGAGGTCTGGGCTCTCACTACGTTTGTAGGGGAGAGGACTACGGGAAAAATAAAGTGCATCTCCATCGTGGCGCAACACGACTTTGACCACGTTGGGGTCATTGAGTAGAGTGTCATCATCGATTTCATTCGCAGCTGTAGCCATAGATATATCTTCATCAGCTAGCAGGGATGATGCCAATTCATCGATCAATTTAGGTTCGATGAGAGGTTCATCGCCCTGAATGTTGATCACGTGAGTAGCTTCAGGAAAAGCAGCTGCTGCCTCAGCAATGCGGTCAGTGCCAGTAGGGTGACTAGAAGAAGTCATTACAACTTCAGCTCCGAATTCTATGGCGACTTCGTAGATGCGTTGATCGTCAGTAGCGACGACTATTTTATCCAGATTAGAGCACTCTTGACATCGCTCCCACACGTGCTGGACGAGCGGTTTACCTGCGATGATATGGAGTGGTTTACCTGGGAAACGGGTTGAAGCCCAGCGAGCTGGAATCAGCCCAATTACCTGCGTTGTTTTATGAGTAATAGTATCCACGGCGTAAGTTGGCACACACTAGTGATACGCAACCTATACTGCAAGACTCTTTTCAGGAGAATTTTATTTTCGGTGGAAACAGTGAGAGCTATTCGACCCTTATGGTTCCTGCGGCACGTCAGAGATCAGAGGTTGATAACTCATCACTTTGTATTAATGACCTTAGGCGAGTAAATCGATGGCGCAACGCAGCTCTCAAAATGTTCAAAGCTACCTCAGCTGGTAGACACTAAATTAAATCATCATCATGCCCAGGAACTGGAGGAATGAGATCGTCGCGAAGTAAGAGTCGCTCGATATTAAGATCGTCTAATAGGTCATCAGGAGTTTGCTGTATGACTGCACAATAAGGAGTAATACGGTCTACCTCTGCGATAGCGCAGTGAACCATCGTAGAAATAATGTCTTTATCATACTTCTCTTTCTCAAAAATGTTCGTGATGCGGAAGACTACACGGCTTCTATCCAGATCGTATTCCAGTCCACCTAGGTTCATCTGCTTATTGGCACGATGTAGTAGTTCTAGGATAGAATAGAGTTTACCTTCATCCACAGGCATCGCCGTTTCGCCTACAATGGTAAGTGAGTTAATATTAGTAAATGCCTGAGCAAATAATTGAACACGAGTATGATGAGCCTCAAAAGCGGTATTGATGACATCTCTGCCTTCAATAAACTCATGTTGCCAGCCTTGCTCATTGAAGGCATCTGATACGGATTGGATCTGAAGTGAAGGTGGGCGCATAATTCGTGGCTATGACACGTCATTGGTGATTAGTCAACGGTCATGAAACTTGTGGCTATTAAAATTCAGTTTCAACACAATTATATGCGACGTCCATTCCTGCATGGAATCCTGTAGTCCAGGCGTTTTGAAAATTAAAGCCGCCCGTGATGCCATCTACGTTCATTATTTCACCTGCGAAGTAGATGCCACTCTGCAACTTACTTTCCATCGTCTTGAGATTGATTTCCTTGAGAGGGACTCCTCCACAAGTCACGAACTCATCTTTGTATAGGCTCTTGCCGTCAACGTGGAATTTTGACTGGCTAAGTTGGTAAATCAATTTTGTTATTTGAGGCTTCGCGAGCTGTGACCAGAGTGTTTTTTCTGGAATAGAGGATGCTTTCAGGAAACTCTGCCACAGGCGCTTTGGTATATCAGGGAAGGGGCTATAAGTTGCTACTTGTCTCTTACCTGCTTGATTCCGCTGATCATTGATCACTTCTAAAGGGTCTATTTTGGGAACCCAGTTTACTTCTATCTGGAAATTGTAATCCTGCTCAGCTAGTTCACGTGCTCCCCATGCGGAGATCTTGAGGATCCCTGGTCCACTCATGCCCCAGTGAGTGATGAGAAGGGGGCCACTGCTGCTTAACTTAGAGCCTGGTATTTTGATTTCGGTGTTCGCTACAGATAGTCCAGAGAGTTCTCGGATACGAGTGTCAGTGATTTTAAAGGTAAATAATGATGGAACTGGCTCTTCTAGAGTATGACCTATGCTAGAGGCTAATCTAGCTCCCGCTGCGAGCCTAGTGCCACCTGTAGCTAACAATACGTTAGATGCTGTTAGAGTATTTCCAAGATCAGTATTGATGACGTAGTGGTTACCTTTTGGCGTGATTTCTTCAACTCCTTCAGAAGTGCGAATCTCGACTTCTGCATTTTCAGCTGCCTGCATCAGCGTATCGATGATGGTCAGTGAATTGTCTGAGGTAGGGAACATTCTGCCATCCGCTTCAGTCTTAAGTTCTACACCACGGCTCTCAAACCACTCAACTGTGTCCGCAGCTTGAAAGCGATTAAACGGACCAATTAGAGATTTTTCTCCTCTAGGGTAATTCTTGCTTAATTCCTTTGGGTCAAAGCAACTGTGAGTAACATTACATCTGCCTCCACCAGAGATTTTGACCTTCTGTAAGAGTTGGGATGATTTCTCAAGGATGAGCACTCTGGCTTCAGAGTGCTCAGCGCAGGCTATTGCTCCGAAAAACCCAGCGGCTCCGCCACCAATGACTATTAAATCGTAATGCATAAAATATTTCTGTAAGTGTAAATTGTTAGAGAGGATAAGGACCATCAGCATCTTCACCATGCCATCCGAGCATTCTAAATGCAGAAATACAGTCGGCGAGGACATCGTCCTCACCTTCGGCTTCCTCTATAGTAGCCCTTGTAGTGAGACCATTTGCTGATTCTATTGAAATCACAGTCTTGCTCTCCTTGAAATTAATCCAATCACCCCAGCTAGCTTTATAATGATGCGCATCTAGCTTTTGTTTTTTAAGAGCTGTGACCACTTCACGTATAGTGATAGGCACTTCATCTGCTGGCAGGTGAACTTGTGTTTCCATGGGGGGTGGTTATAGATCAGATCATGGAGAGATACTAGGATGAATCACTTCATTTTATAATATTTATTTTAAAGACAAGTAAGAGCACGAGGCATTTCTACCTAAGCTCTTAATATATAATTGAGAGTTTAAGTTGTAGCGGCTTCTTCACCTCTAGTTTGACCTCTGTAAATGAATGTGGTCTTAGTTTCCGCAGGAGCTGGGTTGCCGAGCTTGAGTAGCCTGGTGCAGATGGTTATACATAACTAAAAAAAGATTTCCATTGATATCCTCAGGCTCATTTCCTTTTGTTAAACGGAAATACTTATGATCAGACTGAAGTGAATCTACAAGTATGCCAGAAATTGAGAAGTGAATTTAACCTTGTTTGCCCATGAATATGTATGGGTAAAGTGTGATTAAGTCACCAAATGCTTGGAGACATCCAATAGCGCCACGATTAGTAAAAGCCTGTTTTGAATTAAATAATCATTCTACTCGTAGTTAGTTAACGCTGGTAGAATCCCTCATTGGCTAAAGAAAAAGATCTAATTTCGCTAAATAAATAAGTTGGTCATAAATGTGAATGACCAATAAAAAGGCTCTCAACGCAAAATTTAGCATTGGGAGCCTTTTATAGATTGGTGGAGGCGAGGGGAGTTGAACCCCTGTCCTAAATACCTTCTAAGTAAGTTTCTACATGTTTAGTTAGCAATTTTTGTTTTGAGAGGCGATCGCTCGCTAACCACTTACACCTTCTCGATTTTCCTGTTTAGTCTTACCAATCATCCCGGAAACCCGGATTCATGGCCAGTCCACTAAGTTGTCGCGGCGGCCCTACGTGGACGATCAGGCGGCGGCGTCGCTGTCAATTAAGCAGCAAGTGCTAGCTCGTTAGAGTCTGCAATTATTTTTGTGAACGGCTTTTTAAGAGGCCAACCGATCAACCTCTACATGCGACCTATCCCTCCGATATCCAGTCGAAACCAAAACGCCCCCATATAAAATTACTATTTTACGTGAGTTGTCATACTCCACTGGCTGATGTTGAGGATCAGCTTTGTGCATAATACTAGCACAGGCTTCCGATTTTTCAATCGATTAACCCTAAAAAAGCGTAGTATCTCAATGAGAGAGAGACCACGCTTTTGAAAATTATCTACTGTTTAAGAAATTGACAAGGTTACTTGATGATGCCCGCTTTTTTGAGCGTAACGTATGCACCATTCTTGTTGATTGTCTTGAGAGCTTTGCATGAAAGTTTAACTTTCACAGTGCGACCCAGTTCAGCGACAAAGATATTCTTTGTGTGAAGGTTTGGTGACACCTTGCGTTTTACTGTCTTAGTTACGTGGCGTCCGATACCACCTTTTTTCTTTGCAAGACCTGAACGGTGAATCTTGCGTCCTGTGCGGACCTTGGAACCTCTAATTGCGCATACTTTAGCCATAATGTTTTGAAAATTGTTGTTGTGTTGAGGGCGAAGAAATACATTATTCCAGCAACTGGTCAAGGTTATTTGTATGTTTTTCGCTATTAAATAATGATATTTAATGCTGATAAGCTTTTGAACTCTTTCAGTATGAAGATCTAATCACTAGTTAAGTAATTTTATACTTATTTAATTTTTGTTGACTATCATTAGTAAGGAAATGACTTATGCCACCGTTTCCTATTATTAATAGCCTCAAGTTAGGTATTAAATGACTATTATCGTGATGGTGTGAGTTGGAATGTGAATCCTTTTAGATACTCAGTCTCTGGAATAGCGGGTAGGATAGGGTGGTCAAGTCGCTGACCGTGGTTTTGGATTAGTCTCACAGTGCGCTTAGCGTCTACAGATGCTTTCACTACATTGTCTAGGAAAAGCTCGCGGCTTGCATGGTGGGAGCAACAGAAAGTAGATAGGACACCGTCTTTGGCTAGTAATTTGAGTCCTCTGAGATGGATTTCCTTATAGCCTCTCATAGCATCATTCAGTGTTTTTTTATTACGGGTGAATGATGGTGGGTCAAGAATGATAAGATCGTATTCTTCTTCGCAGTTCTTGAGGTAATCGAATGCGTTTTGCTTAATGGCATTAATTTCCACACCATTGAGTTCAGCATTTCGCTTTGTGGCTTCAATCGCTGACTCGGAGATATCTACCGCAGTCACGCTCGCAGCACCTGCTTTAGCGCAGGCTAAGGCAAAGCCTCCTTGGTTACAGAAGCAGTCTAGGACGCGTTTGCCTTTTACTAGTTTCTGAATCGCTGCATGTGCATCGAGTTGGTCGAGGTAGAGACCTGTTTTTTGACCGTCTAGGATATCGATTTCGAAGATGATGTCATTTGCCTCTACTGTAAATGCTCCAGGGTTTTCACCATAGACCATTTTGATCTCAGGTTCGATTCCTTCAGCCTTAAGCATAGGGGAGTCATTGCGGAGGATGATTGATTTTGGTGAAAGAAGTTCAACTAGCACGTCGATAATGATCTGCTTGTTTATGTTCATTGCTAATGTGAGAGTCTGGAGGACTAGATGATCGCCGTAACGGTCTACGATGACCCCTGGGATAGCGTCCGATTCACTCCAGATCAGGCGGCAGAGGTTAATGTCTATACCAGATGATTCACGGAGAGCGATGGCTTGAGAGATTCTACGATTGAAAAATTCAGCATCGAGCTTTTGTTTTCTGCGTGAGATGCGTCGAGCTACGATCTGTGACTGAGGATTGTAGATGGCGCAGCCGAGTGGTCGGTCGCGGAAGTCCTTCATGGTGATCAGATCACCAGGTTCTGGGTCACCAAAAGTTTTCTGAATTTCGGATGCGTATACCCAGTCGTGTCCATGGAATATACGTGCTCTTGGTCTGATAATTATGCCTGCCATGGCTTTGGTATAGTGGGAAAAGTAGAATAGTCAATCTCGGTGAGTGTTCACTATGATACTATGATTCTTTTGTCGGAGACATGTGTGAGCTTTCTGCTACATCATCTACTTTCTCGTATTTAGGTAATGAAGATGAGATCTTCTGGTCGAGTGCTTTTTTAGCTAAGCGCTCCTCGAATGTTTCGATCACCTCTACATTACTGAGACGCTTTTCGATTTTGTCAAAATGCGACTGCATATCTTCTAGAGAATCATTTAAGTCTCTGACCTGACGGCGCATAGCATTCATTTCCTTCTGATGTTCTTCCTCAGCTTTGGGCCTGCCGAAGATCCATACGCAGGCGGTAGCTACTGCACTAGATACTGCAGTGGCCATAGGGAGGAATTCAACCCCAGCTAATCGAGATCCGAATATGCCATAGATACCCATTAATAATATAGTTCCGCCAGCAATAATACCTGTGGCGGCTGTTTTAATGATATTATTAGTGGCAGTTCCAGGAGTAAGAATACGCTCAAAGGTATTCATCTTTGGTTTTCTGTCACGCGAACGATTGTGGCGATCATCATCGTCATCGTAGTCGTCGTCATCGTATTTCCGGCGACGTTTGTTATAATCTCCCATGGCTTAAATTTCTCTTAATCCTGCGATGAGTCAAGCGAAAGCGTCTATCCCCAGAATGCGAAGCTGCATACTAAAACTGCGACACCGTAGGATAAACCTCCGATGGTAAGCATCTTGAAGCGTCCTTTGGTAGCAGTAGCCCAGCTTACTGCATCACGGAACATGTAGGGCATACTGACCCAGAGAATACCTTTTATAATCATTGCGTATGCGTAGAGAGGGATAAGAAATTTGCAAGGATGTGGCTCTTGCCAGGCAGCAGCGAGAAGTGGAGCAGCTGCCATGAGGCAGACTAGACCTAGTCCACGAACTGCAAGAAATTCCTTCATTTGTGTGATCACAAAGTATCCACCAACAGGGACGATTATAAGTAGCAGTGGTTTCGCTTTATTAAAGTCATTGAGCTCCATTTGAATAGGGTTGTATCCTTTAGGCATGACGATGAGCCAGAACCAGATGAGACCTATTGTCATGAAAATAACTCCAGCCACGTAGTTACGAGAGAATTTCTGCAAGTAATCTATAGCATCATCCTGCTTCAATAACATCCAGAGGTGAAGACCAATGATAAAGGCTGCTAGGACGAATCCAGCAGTGTTGAGTGGTATCTTTTCGTAAGGGTGCTGCATGAGATTGAAATCAATATCTGAGAGATCGACTAGGGTAAAGCGTAAAGGAAACTTATAGCGGAATATGGCTAGCTATTTACTCCGTAACATCAGGATAACTTCCTAATATTCGCACCATAGAGCAGAATTCGGAGAGTTTTTCGATTCCTGTTGCTATGTTTTTCTCGTCGCAATGACCTTTTAGATCCACGTAGAAATTATATTCCCAGTCACGTAGCTTAGACGGGCGAGATTCGATTTTTGACATGTTGACTTCGATAGAGTCAAAAACCTGAAGAGCACGTAAAAGTGACCCTGGCTTATCCTTGGTGCTGAAGAGTAGGGAAGTGCGGTCGTTCCCTGTCGCTGGGCAAGTTTTCTCACCGATGACTAGGAAGCGTGTAGTATTTGTAGCCCGATCTTGAATGCACTCATCAAGCATCGTGAGTCCGTGGATCTCTGCGGCTAGTGGTCCACCCATTGCGGCAGCTCCGTCTGCAGCATTTTTCTTAGCGAGCATCGCGGCTTTGGTAGTAGAGGATACTTCGACTAAGTCTGCCTTAGGGAAGTTTTGTAATATCCAATTACGGCATTGACCGAAGACTTGTGGATGAGAGTAGAGTGTCTTGATCTCCTCACGCGGTATACATGCCATGAGACCGTTTTCAATACGAAGTAGGATTTGTGCACAGATACGTAATGGAGAATCAACGAATAGATCGAGTGTGTGTGAAACTGCCCCCTCAGTAGAGTTTTCGATAGGTACAACTCCGTAATCTGCCTTGCGTCTGGCGACTTGGTCGAAGACTTCGGCGAAATTTGGCTGCGATGAATATTCGACCGAATGACCGAATTTCTTGATGGCAGCTTGATGAGTCCAGGTGCCTTCTGGTCCTAGATACGCAATCTTAAGGTCGTCTTCTAAAGCGAGTGCCATAGACATGATCTCACGGTAGATCGCACGGATAGAAACTTCTGGGAGCTTGCCATCAGACTTCTCTACTAGTTTTCTTAGCAGAGCTTCTTCACGTTCTGGGGCATAGATCTGGAGACCTTCTTCTTTTTTGATGTCACCAACTACGTGGACACACTCAGCACGTTGTGCGAGCAGGTCTAGCAGCTGGGTGTCAATGGAGTCAATTTGCTTTCTGATGTCGTCTAGTGGCATGGTGAGATAGTGATTATTCTGGTTTTGAATCGTTGTTAGCTTCATCGCTAGAATCCTGAGCGGACTCTACGATTTGCTGCTCGATACTTGCTGCATCGAAATCGTTGTTAGAAACTACTGGTTTGAGAGGTTCTTGCTTTTGCTCTTCCTCCTCAGGTTCTGGCTCTGGGAGTTTGATCGTTCTTAGTTCGGCAGAGTTAGGTAGATCATCTACTGTTTTAATACCGAAGTATTCGAAAAAAAGATCTGTAGTGTTATATAGAAGAGGTCGCCCCGGAAGCTCAGCTCTGCCACCGATGAAGATGAGTTCACGGTCTAAAAGTTTCTGAATCATCCCATCGCAAGAGACTCCGCGCACAGCTTCCATAGATGCTTTAGTGATAGGCTGGCGGTAAGCTATGATGGCAAGAGTCTCCATAGCTGGACCACTTAGACGCTGAGGTTTTTGACCTGGGAATAGAAGGCGAACGAAGTCAGCGTAGTCAGGCTTCGTGTAAATTTTCCAACCTTTCGAACGCTCTAAGATTGAGAAGGCTCTACTGTGTTTGTCGTATGCTTGGTTCAACTCAGCAATAGCAGTGATTACCTTAGCCTGTGAAGTAGACCCTAATTTAGAAATCTCGTCTCCTAGTTCTTTCTTATCTGCATTATCACTAGCATCTTCATTGGCTACTGTGACAGCGTCTTCAGCCTCAGCTACCCGAGCACGTACAAGCCTGGCCAACTCTGCTGTAGAGAGGGGGGGCTCGGAAGCTATTAAAAGTGCTTCGATAATGGCAGATAGTTCCATAAAGTAGCTACAGACTAAAAAGAGGAAGCAAGATTGCAAGCTTAGGGTGCGCTAGCCAGAAAAAAATTGTCTATGGAAGAAGGTCACACTAAAACTTGCTGCGCCTTAGCATCAGCTTCATTCTCCAATGGTGCATTAATATACCCTAAAAGCAATGTCTGGTATAGATACTCACGGAGGAAGTGCCAGCCACCTCCGAGTCTCTCAAACTGATGTGTATGGACCATTTCGTGTGCCAGCAGTGTCTTACTATGAGAATACTTCTCCACCACATAAATACCGTAATGCATACACATACCAACTGCATTTCCGACGGGGAATCCACGGCGTTGCATAAAGCGCTCGACCCATTCGGGAACAGGAGAGGGCATGCGAGTTACATTGAGAACTCGGATCTTATGTGGGTGAATTATTTCTAACTGTTCTGCCCAGCGAAGTTCTTCTTCATTAAGTTCACGACCCAGTCGGAGCGCTATTTTCTCATTTTTTCTAAGCCACCACCATGCAAATGGTAAGGTGATAAAGGTAGCAATAGTGATAAGAGTCTTTTTGAGCAAAATGTAAATTGTTTAATATAAGGTAATAAAATAGCATTCAAAGCTCATAAGAAAAGCAAAAATCAGCGTAGATTGTATTTCTTAACTTGAGTCAAAAATAACGACATGAGTTTATGTAGTTACACATTCAGCTGGTCTACAGATTCTATGGAGAATAGGCTTTAATGTGTTGGCTACTATAAATAAGAAAATCACAGAAAAATACTTTTCTAAGTCTTCTAGTGGTGGCTAGATGGTGAAAATTTTCACTCAAGAAAGTGGATCAAGCTGGAAGATCACAATCTTCATAAAATACTTTTCGGAGGAAGGCTTCTCGAATAAATTGTTGGAGATACGGTGATCTTGAGGATGGACTAAGTGAAGGATATTAATCTGATGACCAACTATATTTCGGAGATTAATTACGTAAGCCCAGCGAGATATAATGTTGTTTTAGATACTAAACAAGATCCAACGCAGTAGTATAAAAATATGAAGTATTATTTACCGTCTACAGGGAACTTCTGTAAACTCATCAAACTAGTGGAATCAAGATTTTAGGATTTTTTCACCTTCATCAAGGTGTCGCATTTTCGCTTGATGGGCTTCAAACTAGCTCCTTTTCGAGGGCGTTGATTCCTATCTTAGTCTGATTT
>CALAJT010000040.1 GCA_937923145.1 uncultured Rubritalea sp.
TCCACCAGCTACAGGTGGAATAAATACGACTTCATCACCTTCTTTTAGCTCTGTTTCCCACTCTGTAAAGTCACCATTTATGGCAATCATAAGTTGTTTTATTTTGTGTGGGAATTGATACTTTAGTTGCAGTTCTTCATACAGTCCAGCGGGCGTTACGCTAGAGGTTGTTAGCTCCTCAGAGTCAATTTGAGCGATCTCTTTGAGTTGGGCAAAATAACGAATAGTAACAAGTTTCGGTTTCATTGATTGTGTAAGAATAGCATCGATTTCTAATTTTTCAGCAGGGGTATTGGCGTTTTTTAGAGCCAGAGAATAAGTTAAATTTATACCTTTCCCACCATACTCTAGAAATAGATTACGTGGGCAGAACTGATTATTTCTAATAGATTTTTGTATTACAGGAAAGAATTCAGGCTCATAAATAGCACATAGAGGCTCGGGTTTGCCATCAAAAGCACTATTGTAATAAGTTCCCACAACACTCTGATCGCGGTTTTCCACTAAGTATTCTAGAGTCGTGTGATCAAGTAAAGGTAAGTCACAAGCAATGACTAGCCATGCATTGCCCGGATGCTTCGTGTCTGCATCAGAAATGGCGGCCAAGGGACCATTAGCTTTATCTTGAATGAATGGAGGTTCGTAACCACTATTCTGATCATTAGGGCAACAAATATAGACAGTTTCACAGATTTCACTCATTAAACCACGTATTCTTAGCCATTCAGGGATGTCATTTTGATAGCGGATTTGAGCTTTATCTGTGCCCATGCGTGATGATTTACCACCTACGAGCAATAGTCCTAAAAGTTGTTTAGCCATTGATATGTTTAAGGTTTAGCCGTGTAGTCGCTTTTGCCACCAGTCTTATTGACTAGTTTACACTCACTGATAACGATTGATTTACTCACAGCCTTACACATATCGTAGATAGTGAGTGCTGCGACATTAGCGCCTGTAAGAGCCTCCATTTCGATTCCTGTTCGAGCATTAGTTAGGCATGTGCAGATAACCTCTACAGAGTCGCTAGAAATGGGCTTAATATGGAATTTGCATTTCTCTAGTGGAATAGGATGACAAAAGGGAATCAGATCCCAAGTTTTTTTAGCTGCCATTGTTCCTGCGATAATAGCAGTTTGAAACACCGGACCTTTTTTAGACTGAATATCATCGCCATCGAGCAAGCTCATAATTTCAGATCCTAAGACGACGATACAGCGAGCTGTAGCTGCACGTGCGGTATTAGCTTTCGCTGAAACGTCAACCATACCTGGCTGATTATTCTGGTCAACATGTGTTAAATCGCTCATGAGTGATATAATGCTATTTAATTAAATAACTACAAGCCTAGGATACCGTAAATATGAACCAAGCCTTTATAAACAATGGAATAGAGATCGTAACACACTACATTAATAAGTTCGCACAATATATGTAATGCGTCCTTTGATGTGGGGCTCGTAATATATTATATTGATTTAAATGATTCTTATAACTCCCCCCAATGAATTACCGAGTTAGAAATTAAATCTCTGCTGTGTCTACATCTTCTCTGAGATTATCGATGATGTATAGTTGTCTATCTGGTGTGTTCTTACCCATATAGAATGCTAGCATCTCTTTGAGAGATTTTCCTTCGACCATGTTTACTGGATCGAGTCTCATATCCTGACCTATCATAAACTTGAACTCATCTGGGGAAATCTCACCTAATCCCTTGAATCGAGTGATTTCAGCGGCTTTGCCACAGACCTTCATGGCATCTTCACGTTCTTTATCATCGTAGCAATAGAAAGTTTTTTTCTTATTACGTACTCTAAATAATGGTGTTTGCAGGATATAAACATGACCCTCTCTGACTACTTCTGGGAAAAACTGGAGAAAAAACGTAAGTAATAACAAGCGAATATGCATACCGTCAACATCCGCATCCGTAGCCACAACTACATTATTAAAGCGCAGTCCTTCAAGACCATCTTCGATATTTAAAGCGTGTTGCAGTAAGTTGAACTCCTCATTTTCATAGACAATTTTCTTTGTAAGTCCATAACAATTCAACGGTTTACCTCGCAGCGAAAATACTGCCTGAGTTTCTACATCACGGCTCTTGGTGATAGAACCACTCGCTGAGTCTCCCTCTGTAATAAACACTGTAGATTCTTCTCGGCGCTTATGTTTACTATCGAGGTGTGCACGGCAATCTCTAAGTTTTTTATTGTGAACCTTTGCCTTACGAGCACGATCTCGGGCTAATTTCTTGATCCCCTTTAGTTCTTTGCGCTCTTTTTCAGCTGCCAATATACGCTTCTGTAGCGCTTCTGCAGTTGCTGGATTTTTGTGTAAGTAGTTATCTAGCTTCTCTTTAAGGAAGTTAAGAATGAAAGTCCTGATAGTTTCACCTTCAGGGGCTATATTTGTAGATCCTAGCTTTGTCTTAGTCTGACTCTCGAATACTGGTTCTTCTACGCGTAATGAAACAGCTGCGGTGAGACCAGCCCGTATATCACCTGGATCGTACTGTTTTTTATAGAAATCTCTAATCACTTTTACCACTGCCTCTCGGAATGCAGCCAAGTGAGTTCCGCCTTGCGTAGTGTGTTGTCCGTTCACGAAAGTATAATAGTCTTCGCTACTAGATGCAGTGCTAGTAAAAGTAACGTCGATATCATTTCCTGCTAAAGTAATCGGCTCATAGAGCATTTCCACATCCATTTCCTCCTTTAGAAGATCTAATAAGCCGTCTTTAGATTTGTATTTTTTGCCGTTGTAAATAACTGCGAGACCTGGGTTCAAATACGTGTAATAACGACACATCTTCTCGACGTAACGCTCACGATATTTCGTGCGTTTAGGGAAAATATCACGATCTACATCAAAGGTAATTCTCGTGCCATTCTCACTATCATCCTTACGAGACTTCTTCATCTCTTCGACGACTTCCCCTTTACTAAATTCTATCGCTTTGGTCTCTCCATCACGCCATGCTTGGATTTCGAAAAAGGTCGACAATGCATTAACTGCTTTAATGCCTACACCATTTAGACCTACAGACTTCTTAAATGCTTCACTGTCATACTTGGCACCAGTATTGATTTTAGCAGCACAGTCCATGAGTTTCCCTAGTGGAATCCCCCTGCCAAAATCTCGCACTTCGACACGATCCTCATCGTCTATATTTACGTGGATCCTCTTTCCGTAGCCCATTACATATTCATCGATAGAGTTATCTAGCACCTCTTTAAGCAGGATGTATATGCCATCCTCAGGGCTGGAACCGTCTGCTAGTTTACCTATATACATTCCTGGACGGAGCCTTATATGCTCTTTCCAGTCTAAGCTTTTGATGTCGTCTTCTGTGTAACTTGCTGCCATAAAATTATTTATTTTAGTTAAGATGCGTTAAATATCACCTTTTGGCAATGTAGAAATCACATTACTGGTTATTTGCATTCATGCATCCCCGGTGTGCATACAACTTTCTTATTTATCGGGGTCCTTTGCCTGATTAATTTTAGTCATCAAGGACACTAAGATACCTGGTAATATACTGATCCATGTCCACGCATGAATCGACCCTACTAATGCTTCTTCTTCGCTCAGGCGATTCAGTGTTCGCTTTCTCTCTAGTATGTTAGAGATAGCGGTAGCAGCCTCTTTCTCTACTCCTCGACTAAGCCACAGCATAACGCAGCACAGACCAGTCACTACTACAAATATTACGATAACCCAGCCAGCGGGTAGCCTTTTTACTGCCATTGCTAATGTGCCCCCTAGCAAGATGAATGGAGGAAAAAAATACCCTGCTTTAAGAACTTTGCAACGCCACTGAACCATAGCTGGGTGAGTTTTATTAATCTCTCCAAATCCTACTTTTAGTAGTTCGGCAGAAACAATCTGAGAGTCATTGCTGTCTAGATGTTTTTCAGTGATGTATACCTCTCCTGTTTTAGCTAAGGGCATAGGCTGCCACACTCTTTTTTTAAGAGTATATTCAACTCCTGAAATCTTGAGCTTTTCTAAAATTTGACCTAGGTTGAGCGATAAATTTTTCCGCTTATTAAGCACTCTCCAACCTAGCAGGTGAGCTAGTATAAGGCTAACTATCACTGGGATAGCAGAGAACAGTATGATTAGTCGTCTCATTATGAAATTAATTTAGAAGGGACTATTTTTTAGGTAATGGAGCAGTCCTGAATCTTTTTAATTGCCCGTAGAGGTTGAGAGTCCTAGCCTTGGTCATAGTTTGATTAGACCTGCTGATGAGACGTCCAGACTTACTGTGTAAGACTGCTTTCTCTCCCCACTCTATCGCTTTTTTTCTGTCACCTTTTGCGAACCAAAGTTCTGCCAATGTGTCAAGGTAAGCAGCTTCATTTGGCGCTAGCTCGAGTGCTTTAGTTGAGTGCTGTATACCTTCATCGAGTTTTGTAGCGCTTCTGGATAAAATCCAAGCCATGGTGTTTCTAGTGTTCGCCCCATTTGGAAAATCTGTAATGGCTGAACTTAGATGATCGTAGGATTTCAGAACCCACTGTTCGTAGTCTTCCTGGTAAGGAGTATTTCTAACAGCAGGATAGAAAATATCTGCTAGAGCACCATCACCTACTATACTATCGTTGGCATTTTTAAGTAGGTGTTTTGCTTTTTCATGGTCGCCTGCTTCAGATAATTCCATTCCTCTCGCAAAGTTGAGCACGAAATTCATCTTCATCATTTCTGTGAGCTGACTTGGCTCAGACATGTTGTCACGAAGATAAGAAAGAGAAATAACATTAGAAGTGTATGCCATCGCCGCAGCAATACCCCATTTACCAGATAATAAGTAGTGAGAGTCGCTATTAGCAAGTATACCTACTGCTCTAGTAAAGGGATAAGATTCTGAGGCAGATGCATTGATTAGTAATTCACGTTCAATTAAGTCAGTTGCTCGTTTCATGTCACCAGCCCAGACGAGTTCGCTAAAGACGTCATTAATGTCATCTCTCTGACCTACTGTGAGAAGAATAGCTTTATCTAAAAGAGCGTCAGCTTTCTCCTTATTTCCTAATTCACGTTCTGCTATTGATCTTATGGTGAGCCACTCGGGTGATTCATTTTGAAAATTAGAATGTTTCTCAAATAATTTAATGAGTCGCTTCCAGTCTAAGTTAAGAGCAGTCACAACGAATAAATCCTGGATTAGAGAACGCTGTGTTTCCTCGTCTAATTTCAACTTCATCATCGCATCTGTTAGGTATCTGGAAGCGCTGATTGAATCATAGCGAAAGTCAGAAATTTGATAGAGTGCAGTGCGCATCTTATTAAGTTGCTCTAGACCTTCGACTTCAGATGAACTCAGCAAACCAGCCTCCAATTTACTCCGCAATTTTTCCTTACCCTGATACATCCCCATGATTACCCCCATGTCCATAAAGTTCTCTTTGATAGTCTTTTTTCTCTGGTTCAGTTGACTCCATACAAGCTTCACAGATTCAGTGCCGTCAAATAAAACGTCAATCATCTGAGTGATTTCTGCGTCTTTGTCAGAGTCTAAAATATAATGCATCGCTATGGAGTGCATATTATAACTAGGTAGGTCAGCGATAAGATTTACCCATCGTTCATTATCTTCTAAATTGTAGAGAGCTGTTACTAGAGGATCTAAGATCAATCTCGCTTTATCCTGCGCCCCGTGTGATGAGTATACACCAGCCACGCCTATTATATGAAGCTCTTCATTGACGTAGTTGACATCCTGTTCTTTTTTTTCCGCTTTATTTTTGGTATTGAGTATCTCAGCTATTAGTGCGTCTCTCCATTTGATAATAGAGGCGTCATCAATAAGCCCAAGGGCTGCTAATGCTTCTGCTGGGCGCTCTC
Source organism: uncultured Rubritalea sp. (assembly GCA_937923145.1). Lineage (GTDB taxonomy): Bacteria > Verrucomicrobiota > Verrucomicrobiia > Verrucomicrobiales > Akkermansiaceae > Rubritalea. The sequence goes on from CALAJT010000040.1 coordinate 5,860, forward strand.
TTCCCTCAAGAAAAGAAAATGCTTTAGTCGGGGCAGCTTCTAACAGAACACTCTCGCCTAGCCTATCACCACCTGTGAGGAATAACGTGTTAAGGGCTTTATACTTATTCAATTTAAGCTGTCTTCTCGCTTCGTTGATCAATTTCACGTGAATATCAGCGTAGTCTCTAGGTGATTTCCCAGCATAGATATCCTTTATGATACTGTTACCCATTGCATGGATAGCAGTTGGTTTACGTTTGAGAGCAGAAATAAGGCTAGTCGGGTCTCCTTCTAATAAATCTAGAGCATTCAGAGTCGATGAGATTTTATTTCTATGAGCAAACTCTCGAAGTGTTGCCCTGTCGTCCATTTCTTCGAGCAGTGTTAACGACCACTCGACTTGTTTATCATTAGGGTTAAGAATTTGTGAGGTTTTCTCGTATTCTTTTCGAGCTAATCCTGAACGAGCGTAGACAAAGGCTAGAGAACGCTTCACAGCGTCTGACTGTGGTGACATCTTGAGTAGCTCGATAGCCCCCTGTGTGTTCTCTTTCATTAGCTCTGATCTGGCTGCTAAAAATGGGAGTTCTTGGAAATTCTTGTGTAGTTTCCCAGCGTGTCCTCGATTCTCCATTTCAGCCAACATGTAAACCATTTGGTTATAGGCTTTTTCCTGATAGAGGAAACGTAGGATCTCATCTTGCTTATCCAAAAGAGCTGTCTGGAATTCTGCTACTTTATCAGCAATGTGTTTAGGTGTATCATAGGTGACTCCAATCCTTAGATTCCTGAGAATATCAGATGCTCGTGTAGCTATTTCTGGATCATCCATATTCGTCGCTATTTCTAACGCTGGAATAATAGCCTTTCCTAGTTTCCAAATGAATTCATGAGCATCTTGACGCAATTTATATTCATCACTCGTAAGTAGCTTGATCAAGTCATCATGAGAAAGTTTATGTAGTGTTTGTGGCGACTCAGAAGACTTGGCAGGGTCATGGACTTCTTTAATTTGCTCTCCGTTATCCTTAATTATCTGAGCTGTGCTCACCCCCATTACAGCCATTAAAGTAACTATCGTTGCTGATGCCATTTTGGCATTTTTCTTAAAGACAAATTTAAATTTCGGAGAAGGTTCCATATTGAATGTATGTGATAACACAGTTTACAATAACACGCTAAGCTCATATTTCCAGACATCTTTTTTCAGACTTCCTAAATAATAGTATATTGTGTTACCAAGTGTATTTCAGTCCAATAACCGTATTAAATCCAGTCTCATTGATTCCGGATCCATGAACTCGGTAATCTTCATCGGTGAGATTCTCTAGACCTAAGTTTAGCTCCAGAGATTCATTGACCTGATACCCTGCTCGAATCGACCCGACGATGTAACCAGGAGTCCCATTTGTAGGTATACGTTGATCATCTCTAGTATCTCTATCAGACAGATTATCCTGTGTGGCGGCGGCTAGAATACTACCCTCTATCCAAAACTGATCAGAAGGGTGCGTCCATTTCACAGCGACGACTCCAGAAAATGGAGCCAATCTACTGATCGTATCCTCTATACCCCCGCCTAGATCCTGTTTTCCATCTTGCCAAGTGAGGGCACCGCGAAGCGACCAATCATCAGCAAAATTCCATTGTCCCTCTATTTCTACGCCATAAACGTAAGCACTTTCTCCGTTTTGAATGCGTAATACTCTTCCATCTAACACAGAGGTGATTTGATCATCTATTTTAGTATAGAACATACTAGTGGTGAGCTGGATACTATCACTTCCACGCTTATAGCCTAGTTCGAAACTTACTACATGCTCTGGATCTAAGCCAGTAGAGCCAATTGTGTCTACACCTGAGAGCGCACTAGATGAGCTTGTGAGATCATCTAGATTTGGTGCTCTAAACCCCTGTGAGATACTACCGAAAATCGCATCCCTCTCTGTTAGGTAATAATTAGCTCCTAGATTAAAAGTAAGATTACTCCAGTCATCTTCACCAGAGCTAATTGCTAGATTGTTCACGTCAAAACTCTCGCCCCATTTTGCTTTGAAATAACTAGCTCTAACTCCTGCTGTGACACTCAGCTTCTCATTAAGGTTGTATTTATATTGTGCGAATGCACCTAGCGTATCGTAGCTTGATTGATCTGCCACTGGTCTTCTTCTTGACTCATTGCCATCAGAATCGACCTCGTCATGATAGTAGTCTAATCCCCAAACTAACTCGCCTTCTTTAAGCTCACCATTTCCTTGAAAAGAAAACCCGTAAGTCTCTACATCTACATTTCCATTCCTAGCTCTTAATCTATCATCTACCCTAGCTGTAGAATCTTGAGATTTTTGGAATGATAGAGTAGCTTGCCAGTTTTCGAGTAAACTGTAGTCGCTCATGCCGTCAACTCTGAGATAAGTGAGCGAACGTTCTTGATCATAAGATTCCTGCTTAAATACACCTCCTTGGGTAACGTGATCATCATGGATCCAACCTGAGTTTTCCTCCAATCGGTGCCAACGGTTAATGCCGTCTTGGTTCAGATATTGGTGTGCAAAGGAGAGCTGAGTAGAGGAGTTGAGTGCGTATTGAAATTTAAAATCTAAATTCTCCTCACGGTAGCCTGAGCGCTCCATTCTCCCTTGATTAGAATCTTTAATGTCTCCGTAGTCTTTACCCGAAACCCCTAGCATCATCCCCCATTTCCCACCAACTCCGAATCGTTGCTCTATTCTCCCAACGTGGCTTTTACTGTTAGAGTCATACTTGTAGTATGCAGTTCCTCCGTAGAATCGCCCTCTCTCATCTAGATAACCTGTGTCTTTGCTTATTACATTCAGAGCGCCGCCCAGAGCATCAGACCCATAGAGTGTTGATCGCGGTCCTTTGACTAATTCCATTCTGCTGATAGCATTTGCATCAAGCGTGTTCCAGTATTGAACAGGTCCGCTTCGATAAGTCGAATTATTCATCCGTATCCCATCTACCAACAACAGATTTTGACGTCCTGTGAACCCTCTAATATAAGGTGATCCGTGACCATATGTAGTTTTCTGAATCATCACACCAGATGTATAGCGTAGCGCATCTGGGACGGTGCGTAGTGATCTGTCTGAAATCTCCTGATAATCTATGACAGAAACCGAAGCTGGAGTATCCAACACTGATTGCTGAACCCTCGAAGCTGTCACCACTGAGGTGCCTAGATCTGCCACAACTTCAGAGTCAGGGTCAGTATTAATAGCCTGAGCAGACGAATAAAGGCTAGACATTAGACTCATTAAGCATATTGCTAGCAATGGATAATAGATTGTTAGATAATTATTCTTAGCACTCATCTTCATTTTAATTTTTTTGCGTAGTTATTAGTTTCATTTAGAAATTGCTCTGCGATCGGCTTTAAACTCCCTTGATAGATAGCACCTATTACCAAGGGAGGAAAATCATCGAGAGGGATTACATTACAGCCTTCTGTGTTTCCAGCTCTGCCAGGAATTGCCACACTCAGTCCAGCACCAAAGCCTCGGCTCACGTAACTCTGAACCACATCTAGAGAATTAACTTCCACACTTACATCCCAGTTGAGATTCAGTTCAGAAACTTTCGTTTGGAAGATCTGCTGAATGGTTTCGTGCGGAGGAAGTCCCACCAAAGGGATTTTAGAACGCATTGACACAGGCTGAGATCTTGATAGAGTTGCGTCAGGGTCTGGCTCAATGAGGTCTTTAAAATTTTTAATATTTACCGTCTTAGGCACTAATAAAATCAAAGGTAATCGAAGCAGCTCAATGCACTTCATACCATTGGTAAGTTTCCCATTGATGACGCTAACCGCTATGTCTGCTTCTTGATTAGCTAAACTTACAAATATGGCAGAAGGCTCTACTTCTTTGAGACTCAGCCTAAGGTCCGGATTCTTCAACTTCATCTGCTCTAAGACATCAGGTAGATGATGGCGTAATACCGATGCAGAAGCGCAAATGCGAAGATGATTTTTAAGCTCCCCTTTCAAATGCTCTTCCATAAGCTTCATCTTTGAGAAAAATGGGTAGCAGTAATCATAAAGGTCTTCACCCTCTGGAGTAAGAGCAAATGGACGGCGATTAAATAACTTTACTCCTAGTTCAGCTTCTAATTGCAATATCTGACCACTCACTGCAGGCTGCTGAATACCATAAGGCATTTTCTTTACAGCAGCGGTGATGCCTTCATATTTGGCAACGTAATAAAATAATTCTAGATGGTGGACATTCATGTAGTCGATTTAAATGTATAGGAACATCATCTGCAACGATATAAAGAAGCGTATTCTTAGAACTATTTTAAAGATTCTCTAAATTATCTACACAAGACTCTTATTAAAGAGTAAACGACTCGTTTGCTTTACCACTGGAAAAACCCAAAAACCAGTTGGAAAGACAACCGAGCCGCTAAAAATGAACACCCAAAATCCGTAATAAAGATTACAATTTAGTTATAACCGAAACTTACATAAGAACATGTAACCTGCAAGTAAATCTCACAAAGAACAAGTGACTATAAAAAGATAGTCCGGCAACAATCCCTAAGCACCTAGAATCCCTTTATCAAGTAAGGATCTCACAATTATATAGGAGAAGTAAATTCCTAACAGAATACCACCTTCAACCTTACTAAGTTTCATTCGACTAAGCATCATCGGGGCTATGAGTAAGATCACTCCCATCATCACCCACAGATCTATAGCACTAATTCTCAGAGCTGCCATATTACTCACCATTGCTGTGACACCTATCACAGCAAGTATATTAAAGATACACGAGCCTATTGCATTTCCTGTAATAATGTCTCCATGACCTTTTCTAGCAGCTACTATCGATGTAGCTAGCTCAGGCAGTGAGGTGCCGAAGGCTAGCAGGACCAGACCTATGATAGCCTGTGAAACACCAAAGCTAACAGCAACTTCAGAGCCGTGGACAACTAACCAAGTAGAACCAAACTTAAGAGCGACTAATCCAATAGCTATCCACATCAAACTAAATAGAAGTTCTTTAGTCCCTCCTTTTCTCGCTTGTTCTACTTCTTCCTTAGAAAAATCTTCTGATTCCTCTGCTCCCAACTCGTCTTCAGATTGTCTTAAGCTAGTGATCACATAAATAACAATACCAGCAAAGAGCACCCAGCCTTCCCATTGGTAGACAGTGTTATCCCAGAGCATTAGAATGAATACAGCTGAAGCTACGATGAGTATCGGGATTTCTCTACGAATTATCTGTCGATTCACACCTATTGGTCTGATCAATGCACCTACACCTAGAATTAGAGCGATGTTACAAATGTTAGAACCAATAACCGTGCCAAAGGCCTGATCAGCCATATCAGCAGCATTAGCCTCTAAACAGACGAGGAGCTCAGGTGCGCTAGTGCCAAAAGCGACGACAGTCAGTCCCACCACAAGAGGAGAAATACCAAATCTAAGCGATATCTCAGCAGCACCTTTTACAAGGTATTCTGCACCGTAATAGAGAGCTGTAAATCCAGCAATAATCCAAATAAAATGTTCTAAAGTTTCCACTGCCGTGGACTTACCTCAAATAATGAAATTAGCCAACTTTTTTATGATTCGATTAATGCAATGACGTAACAACCCGTTTCCGCTGCCCCATTTTATAAATTATTAATTTTATAGTTTGCCTCATACAGTCCAATGCCGCATCAATTGTTTAGCCAGCATTTAGCTCATGACATGGTCAATCAGTCGAAAGAATTGCTAGCACATCACCCATTTCATGATTACAATAATAATAACAACAAGCAAACGCCACAAAACATAATGATTACCCTGACTGATAACGCAGCCAAAGAGCTCAAGAATCTTATTCAAGCAAAGCAACTCGATGATCAAACTGGTCTGCGCCTCTCTGTTCAGAAAGGTGGTTGTGCTGGTATGCAATACGTTATGGAAGTAGCTAAGCGTGAAGCAACAGATGAAAGACTAGATCAAAGCGGCGCAGTCGTCTTTCTAGACATCAACAGCCGAGAATACCTAGAAGGCTGCCAAGTTTATTACGAATATGGGCTCACCGATTCTGGTTTTAAGATCAGAAATCCTAATGCTGCTAGATCATGCGGTTGTGGAACTTCCTTTGAAGCCAAAGGCGAAGAAGGAAGTTATGATGGAACTGATGATTGTAAGTAACACTCTCAAAACTTAACTTTTTCACCTCTTGTCTCGTAACAAAGAAACCTGGTCAGAGCGCGTAGCAGGCGCAAGACCCCAGCATTACTGGTGGGCTCTTGCTAATGTGTTGTTTGTCTGTCTAGCTCTTGTCAGCTGGGTCTACATCCCTCAAGTTTTCGAGAATCCGCATAAGCAAGCTAACTACGACTTATTAGATCGTATTGGACGCCTACCTAAAGTGAACGGATTCAGTGCTCTAGAAACTCCGGAAGGTGAAATAGGAACTTTTAAGAATCTTTACTCAAATTTCGTATCTTTAGAAAGTGATAGGCTAGAGGAATTAAACGGCAAATTAGTCAAAAACTATATCGGGAATTTTAAATACGAATATCCTAATATTTACTTAAAGGGCGACTTCCGAGTAATTAAATGTCGAGCGCTAACAGAGGATGACGTTTTCACTAGTGGAATAGCCATTCAAGCAGCGGCTTTCACTAAAGGAGGAATAACTGATAAGGAAATCACCTATCCTGTCTGGGTAGAGATCATTCTGCCAAATGCACCTGATGAGTCAGCGCAGCATACTAAAAAAGGTGATTTATTAGAGATAAACAAAAACCCTTATTTTGCCTCTATTCTTCACGTTCAACGGTTAGAGCGTGAGGACGATGACCCCATAATGAATTTCACTGTTATTCCTTTAGTATATGAATCTGCTTGGGATCCAGCGCATGGCCCTAAGTTTAGCATATCCCCTGTTGATAAACTTAATTTAAAAGCAACTTTTCCCATTTTTAACTAATGAAGCTCATCTCTTGGAACGTAAACGGCATCCGTGCTGTATTAAAAAAAGGCTTTGCCGAATGGTTTGCTGAGGTTAATCCTGACATACTTTGTCTACAGGAAACAAAGGCGAAAGAAGAACAAGTTGAATTGACCTTAGAGTTCGCTGGCTACCATCCTTACTGGTGCTCAGCTGAGAAGCCTGGATACTCAGGCACTCTGATCCTTTCACGTGAAAAGCCCATTAGCGTATCTTATGGTTTGGGGATTGAAGAACACGATAATGAGGGGCGAGTCATTACTGCTGAATATGAATCATTCTACCTCGTCACAGTCTATACACCTAATTCTAAAAATGGTCTTTTAAGAATCGATTATCGGGTTGAGTGGGATAGAGACTTTCTAACTCATGTGAAAAATCTAGAAAAGACAAAGCCAGTTGTGTTCTGTGGTGACCTCAATGTCTGCCACCAAGAAGTCGACCTAGCAAGACCTGCTGCCAACCGTAACAATGCAGGTTTTTCTCCAATGGAGCGTAAGGGATTTGATAATATTGTTGATGCTGGATTCATTGATACATTCCGCCACTTCTACCCAGATACTAAAGATGCTTATAGCTGGTGGAGCTACCGTGCAGGAGCTAGGGGTAAGAATATCGGCTGGCGTCTAGATTACTTCTGTATCTCTGAGAGTATTAAGAAGGATCTCAAATCAGCAGCGATCATGGCTGATGTAATGGGGTCTGACCATTGCCCAGTATCAATTGAAATTTTCTAATCTTACACTACTCATCATGGATCATATTCCTGAACAATTTCATTCATTCGAGACCGACGAGCCTTTCACTAACTGCTGCGATTGTGGCTGCGAACTCATCGAATCAGCACAGATGTACATGGTGCAGAAAAACTTCAAGGGTAAAGAATGCATCATGGAATACGCGCTTTGTAATGCCTGCAAAGAAAAACTCGATGAACAAATCTCTGGTGAATCTAAGGAGAAGCTCTTTGATTTCCTCTTTGACCATACAGAAATGGTGGAAGCACCAGAAGGTTACACTGCTGAGGAATCACTCAAGCAGATCGAGGAATGTCTCACCTGTGGGAAAAAACGCGGGAAATGCAAGGGCTACAGCTACTCTGGATTATTCGTGGGTTCGATACTTATCCCAGGACCCATGCCTATGATGATCTGTGACGACTGTCAGGAAAAAATAGCCGATGACCTATCTGAACACACTAAGGATGTAAAAGACAAATTTTACGAAGAGAATTTCCCAGGACCACCAAATGAAATGGATCTGCCTCAAAAAGGCAAACCCATGTTTATCTAGATTATTTAAATGGAGTCTCACTCCACTCTCATAATGAGAGGAATGAGATTAAGTTTACCATTGAAGGCTAATTCCTACGTTACCACCATTAGCTGACTCGATATCATCACCTGATAGCATGAAGTAAGATGCTCCTATACGGGCATTGTTGCTAAACATGTAGAACATACCAACTCTAGCTTCTAAGATAGTGTCAGATAGACCTGGCGCAATGATGCTGAAATCATTACCACTAGAGAACGCGGAATCAAACTCAGCTTCATCGTCTCCGAAGTTATTCTGCATCGCAACTTTAGCCGTGAATCCGAAAGCGTCTGCTGTAGGCCTCCACTGGGCTTCTACTCCGTAGTTCAGAAGGAAGAGGTTCTTCTCGTGGTCTTTTACCGTAAGACTATTGATAGAACCTGTTTCAGTAAACTGATCAACCTCAGCTGTGATATGATTCACACTGATGAATGGGCTCAGCTTAAAATAAATAGTATCTATTAATGCTGCTTTGAAACCTAAACCAAACTCAAGTGTAGATGAGTTAATACCATCTACGGTATTAGTAAATCCCTGTGCTGTGCGAGTACCGTCGAAGTCAAAGTTACCTAAACTTACTCCAGCAGTAATCACTCCATCTGCATGGGTGTGTTCCCAAGGCATCGTCACATCGATTTCTGCAAAGGCACCGAACACAGTTCCTTTAGATTCTAGATCTAGGTGGTCTGATGTAATATCTCCATTATCGTAAGCTCCGTAGAGTCCGACTCTGAATCCTTTGTTAAGCTCGTTCGCAATGCCGAAGTAGCCACCTGTACCTTGTAGCTCGTAGTCTGCATTATCGATAGAACCTTTGCTCTCTATGCTCTGGCTGTTAGCGCCAGCGTAGATCTGGAACTTACCGCTTCTCACATTATAAGGAGCGTAGCGCACAGTTTCTATATAGCTAAGGTGCTGACGTAGTGAGTAGTCTGCCACACTGCCGTATGCTTCAGGAGATAGTTCCTGAAGCTGAGACTGAATAGTAACATCATCAGTTGTAGAAGCATCGGCAAGACGCTTTAAGTTAGTAATTGCTGCCGACACA
>CALAJT010000041.1 GCA_937923145.1 uncultured Rubritalea sp.
GTTGGCTACTCATCGGCAATGAAAACTTCTAAGCAGCTCACTCTGCAACATGGTTACAATAGGGCTTTCATCATGCTAAGAGCACTGCAGAGGTGAATTCAATGCCCAGCATTAAGCAAATCGACTTCACCTAAAATGGTAATATTCTTAGCCTAACGAATGAGTTTAGCGTCCGCTCACCATGAGCGAACTTGAATGGATTATTAAATATTATATCTAGCTTTCACTGTCAATATGTAACGGGTGAGTGGTACGCTACAACGACTTGTTATGTTGCGACCGCAGCCATTAAACATCAGCCTATCTAGTGTTTCCTGAGAATACTATTTAAGCGGGCATAGATTAACGCTTATAGCGGTCGCAAAGTGGCTACCCATACTTCATTTTACGTCTCGCAGAAAGAGGTCTGGTGCAATGAATATTCACCTGCCTCTTTCTGAGTAAAATGAAGCGTCTGATGAACTATGGTGAAACAGACTTTCCTCCATCGGTGAGCCTCATGAACTCCTTGTTACACTCTCTGAATTATCCTTTAAATAGTTATTACAATTATCTATATAGGCATTATCACCATTGTTATTTACCCTAATCATTGTTCATCGAACTTGGAAGCATTGCTTCCGTTACGAAGTAACAGATTAGGGTAGCATGCTTATAGCCATAAATAAAGCTTATTCTATATGCATCAAAACTACCCTTTAAGCGAACGTAATCAAGGGAGACAACATAACAGGTTGTTTATGTTACAGTGGATAGATAACAATCCCTTTTATAGTCGTCAAGTGGATAATTTCCATCTTGATTTTTGCTGTTGGAAAATACAGGGTTATCTATAAGGTCTCATTTATGGCTAAAGGAGATATTGAGAATCGGATTAGAACTGAGATTAAAAGGCAGGGCATGGCTTATAGAACTGAGGAAGCCTATGTAAGTTGGTATAAACGCTATGTGAGATATCATGGTAGAGAACACCCCTCTAAGTTGGGCGGAAACGGGGTTGAGACATTTCTGAATTATCTGGCTGGAGAGCAAAATGTGGCTGTAGGGACGCAGAATCAGGCATTTAGTGCGTTGATCTTTTTGTATAGAGAGGTTTTGAAGATTGAGATAACAGGGGTGGATGCTAAACGACCGAAGGTGAAAAAGAAGCTTCCTGTGGTTTTGAGCCGGGATGAGGTGAGGAGGTTATTAAAAAATACTAGGGCGGGAATACCTAGTTTGATGCTAAGGCTGCTCTACGGGTGTGGGCTCAGGGTGAGTGAGGGGTTAAGAATGCGGGTGAAAGATTTAGATCTAGAGAATGATTGTATCTGGGTCAGAGATGGGAAAGGTGGTAAGGACAGGTGTGTGAGCATGCCTGAAAATATTAAATCTGAGTTGGAAAGGCAGTTGTATAGAGCTAGGTTACAGTATGAAGAAGATGTAGAGAACCATGGTGAGAGTAAGGTGTATGTAGCTGAAGCTCTAGATAGAAAGTCGGGAGGGAATTTCAGCCGTAGTTGGGAATGGTTTTGGCTGTTTCCTATGATGAGGCGCGGGTTAGATCCTAGAGATGGAACCGAAAAACGACATCACATCCTAGAGGGGGCTGTAAGTAAATGGCTAAAAAGTGCAGTTGCTAAGGCTGGTATCGAGAAGAGAGTGACGGCTCACGTCCTGAGACATAGCTTTGCAACTCATCTGCTACAGGCAGGGGTAGACCTGAGAAGTATCCAGGAACTTTTAGGGCACGAGAATCTGAAGACTACTGAAATTTATACGCATGTGGTGAAGGCTATGGCTGGGAAGGTGAAGAGTCCGCTGGATGATCTTTAGGTGCTTGATTAGTGCAGGTTTACACTCTGGCTTTGCTTCGGTTTAATTTTGAGTTAGCATAATAATCCTTTGGATATATTGGGGAGAGCTTGGTCGAATTCATGAATAGTATTGTTACGGGTTTACATGATCTGTTAGCTAAGCAATATACTCTAGTTTTAAATCTATGTTGTATTTGGCGGTTGCAAGGGTGCTAGTTTTATGGCAATTAAGGACTATGAGATTAAATAATTTAATTAGTTTTCGTAATGTAGGTACTTTTGGATTAGCTGCAATCGTTGCAGTGCTTTCTACTTCTTGTGGAACTCTCCCTGAGTTACCTAGTAAACAGGTGGGTCCTGTTTCTAGTGAGGGCTCCATTCCTTGGAACAGAAGACTTCCTGGTGAAGGCTCGGCTGCGCTAGGTGGTTTAGGTGGGCAGTAACCATTTAAATAGTGTTTCTAGTAGCAAGGTGAAGATTTTTTTCACCTTGCTACTTTGTGTTTAAATTCTTTATAGATGAGAGATTTGATTTTCACAGCGTATTCTAGTCGCTCAACATAAGTCACTTCAGGGTTATATAGCTGAGGCTTGTTTTGACGGAGTTAAGAGGTTTTACGAAATTAGATGCTCGAATAGTTTCTGTATCGTTTTAAATAAAATGATTTGAGATTGAAGGGCTCCATCTAGTCGACGCAAATCCTGTTGTTTTTTGTTAATTCCATCAAATTAATATGTAATATTACGTAATGATATGTTTTAAAAGCAACAGACCTTGTTGTTGCTAATATTATTAATTAACTCATGCGCTTCTCAAGATGTTGAGAATGGGTAACTCTTTCACATAAAAAGCTAAATGCTGGCATTAAAATGGCTTTTGAAGGATCTGCATGATTTGTTTAAAAGTTCTCTATTTAGGAAATGTTCATTGTTTTAAATTTGCGTTCTACCGTATGTGCAATAGGAGCTAGCAGCTAGCCTTGATTGGTCATATAGGGTAAATAATGCAGATGTATTTAGTTCAACCTAGTTTTTTGATGCTTTGGCTTTTCTTAAGTGCTTCGATGATCATCCAGGCTTCGAGGATGACAGTGAAAGATCCTATCGCTACTAGAATCCACTTACCTTGCTCTATCCAGCTTTCAGTGGAGCCGATAGCCTGCCCGAAGATCTGATAGAGCATCGCCCATGCGGGGAGGATGAGCATGAATATGGTAGGGAAGAGGATGAACCATGTAGGGAGTTTCTTATGCTTCATCCAGAAGTAGATGACTAGGAAAGCTAATCCTCCCAAGAGTTGGTTCACAGCTCCAAATAGCGGCCAGAGTATGAGCCCACCAGTGCCGGGACCAGCACCTGGTGCACCAGGGATTAATGCCATGTAGTAGGCAATAGTAATCGCTACGATAGTCACTAGGTGCTTATTGGTTAAAGGATGCGGTTTGGCTGGTCTAGGGATATCCTTTTTGTAAACGAAGCAGCCGACCAGTTCTTGTAAGATATATCGCTGGAGTCGGCAAGCTGTATCAAGAGTGGTAGCGGCAAAGGACGCTACGAACACCCCCATTAATGCCTGTGAGAAAGCTCGACTTAAACCAAGCGAAGCAAGGAAATTGCCAGATCCGGTAACGAAAGCTGCAATCTTAGCGGGTAGACCTGCAGAGCTTCCCCAGTCTGCATATTTACTGTCCCATGCGTCGACACCTGTTAGCATAGAGCCATCAACATTAGCTCCCAAACCTAAGCCGGCTACACAGGCTAGAATCACGAGGACAGCTAGAAATCCCTCTGTGAGCATCGATCCGTAGCCTACGAACTTGGCATCAGATTCGCTGCGTAGTTGTTTCGAGGAGGTTCCAGATGATACTAGGCAGTGAAAGCCTGATACTGCTCCACATGCGATGGTAATAAATAGGAAGGGGAAGATTAATGGGAGTTGTTTGGCTGTGATATTCTTCTCAACTGCTGGTGCGACTATTTCTAGTGCAGGACGAACTCCACTCACCTCAGCACCGCCAAATATACCAGCGTAGAATAGCCCTATGACTACTAATGCCAGAGCGGATATAAGTTGCAGGGAATTTATGTAATCCCGTGGTTGGAGCAATGTCCAGACGGGAAGAACTGAGGCAATATAAGAATAGATCAGAAGTACTCCTACCCAGGTCATAACCGACCATTCATTCGCGAGATAGATATTGAAACTATGTAACCAGCCTACGTCTCCATAGATGACGGAGAGATACATGATGACCAGTGCTATGAGGGATGGGATGAGAATATTACCACCTTTTTTATGCACTAAGATTCCGATGATGAGTGCTAGTGGTATCTGAACTAGACACGGGAATATAGCCTGCGGGTACATCTGAAACACCTTAGCTATGACAAGACCAAAGATTGCTAGAACTATAGTCAAAGCCAAGAATAGGATGAGCAAGAAAAGTAGTCTTACTCTTGGGGAAATTACTTTGCCAGCCACGTCACCAACTGTCTGACCTTTATTACGCATGGAAACGATCAGTGATCCGAAGTCATGCACAGCACCTATGAATATAGATCCGAAGAGCACCCATAGTAGAGCTGGCAACCATCCCCACATTACAGCTAGAGCTGGACCTACGATCGGTCCAGTACCAGCAATAGAGGTGAAGTGGTGACCGAATACGATACCTTTTTTAGTAGGGACGAAGTCTTGTCCGTCCTCTAACTCTACTGCAGGAACTATAGCGGTTTTATCTAACTTAAAGATCTTCTGACCTAACCATTTACCATAGGTATTGTATGCGATAATGTAGAGGATGATCGATCCGAGTGCGATTGCTAGCGTTGCCATAAGGTATTATTTCGCAAATAGTCGGGAGTATGGCAACTTAATTATAAGTAGTCATGATCACTTTGATCTACTGTAGAACCATGATGCCAGAGTTGCAAATAATGCTAAGCATGCCCAATATCTCCAGAGGTGGTCTTCGCTGGTGTGGCGGTCTACTGCGGATGGATTTGTGCTAGCTGGCAGATAGCTTTCAGCACAGGATGAGAAGTCTGCTTCACGTGTGTCTGCGAAGTAGTTGGCAGCGGAGAGTAGAGGCTTTCCTGCATGGCTGATCACGAAAAAACAAGGAGTGTCTGGAGCGGTGAGGTTCTGATTACGACTGTAAGTATTTATTATTTTATTTTTGATTTCTCCTGAAGAACTGGGTGGGGTTTCTAGATCTGAAATTTCCATTGTAATGGGTGAATCCTTAGTAATGGGGGGAGTGACTAATTTTAGAGGCTGAGACGTTTCGGTTGTGAGCTGTTCGCGGTTAGGTTTCTTATCACGGATCTGCTCGAAGAATCTCAACATGAGGACTACTGCCGCTTCTGTTTTCATGAAGTTAGAGTGCTGAAGGTCGAAATTAAAGATGATGCAGCTTTTGTTGTTAGCTAGCATACGCAGAAATATGAGCGCTCTTGATCCTTGCCATAGTATTACTTCATCTGTCTCTGTGTGAGATAAGGGAGGAATAGCCTTAATTAGTAAAGACTGCCAATTTAGACCTTCCATGAGAGGGTGTTTTTCAGCGACTGTGTTAGCGGTTAGATACTTAGCGGGTCTAACTTTTGCCTACTGAAATAGAATAGAGTCTGAATATCTGCCTCTGTTAGATCTGGGGTAATAGAAATATTAGGGAAACTATCACTTATAGAGGTGGCTAATTCATTTAGTTGCTTACTCTCTGAACTATGGATGGAGAGTGTTTTGGGTATAGGTCGGATCAGGGGAAGGGTGTCGTCCAGCTGGAGTGAATCTGGTGAGAGAATTAGTTTAGCGGTATTACTAGCTTCAGGAAACACTCCTTGGAGAGACACAATCTTACGAGGCTGAATGGTGATAGTTTTTTCAGTAGTGCGCTGACTTTTTTCATTTTCTAGATACCAAGTGCGAGTCACTACAATGTTAGAATAGTTTCTTATAAGGGTTTTCCAGATGAGTTGCTTACCATCTGAAGTAAAGCTGATGCCCGTGAAACCTACATTTTCCTTATTGCTGCCAATAGAATAAAGATGAGCATTGTAGGGGATTGAATCTTTAGGGGTATCGGTGATGTAGACGAGTGTTCCTTCCTTGCCTGCAAGAGATCTGGCGATGCGGAGGCTATGGCTGGGTTCTGTAGCACCTATGTTAGGCTGCCAGTTTCCTAGGTCCTCCAAGAGTTGTGTTACGTCGCTACCATGATAGATGCGTGGTTTTGAAGTATCAGATTCTAGTAACCAGACTTCTGCGTTTTCGGCATTTCCCTGTAGTTCAGGAATAATAGATTTTATTTTGTCTGTTAGCTTTTCTTTGAAGACAGACATTGATGCTGAGCTATCGAGAACAATAGCTATACGCTGGGTGGAATTCGCTTTTGTGTAACGAGGCTGAACTAGTAACCATGTAGGTAGTAGGACAATAAATAGCTGTAGCCAGAGAGGGACAGAGTTCATCAATCTGTCAAATTTTCTCCCGCTAGCCGACTCACGCTGAGTTTTCTGAAGCAGGAAAAGAGTGCTAATCGGGAGGTGCTGAGCCCTTCGTCGCAGGAAGTGAATCGCTATCACGATAGGAATAGCGATTAATGCTAAAAGTCCTAATGGATTGAGCAGAGTCATGGAGTTTTATTTTTCAGGACTGTTCCTGACTACTGGAGTGTTTCTGGAAAGGCTAGTTCCCATACTTCCTTGGCTTTGAGGATTTCACCTTTGTCTCGTGTAGGGCTGAGTTCCCAGGTGAGTGGGAGGGTGGGGTCTACGTGTTTGAGTAGTGCTTTGAAATCTAGTTCTCCTGTTAGGGGGACGCGGTGATCGCGTTTCGGCCAGTAGACATCGTGCACGTGACAACCTACCAGGTAGGGGACCATTTTTTCTAGCCAAGCTTCGTGTTCTAACAGGTGGATATTATTCTTCAGCTGCACGTGACCGAAGTCATGCCAGTAACCTACGTGAGGGTTGTCTGCGAAGTGTTCTTGCAGAGCGATCATTTCATCTTCCGTAGGCGTGTCTTCGTAGCGGCTTCTAGATTCGACGGCTAACTTGATGTCGACTTCTTTTGCTTTCTCAGCGATTTGCTCTAGAGCTTCGATAGCACGGGCGTAGTAGAGCCTGCCGATCTTGGCACGTTTCTTGATGAATTTTTCTTTGAGCTTATTGTATTTCTTAGGTTGGTCGATATCGATTCTATCTTCGACCATCTGGGTGAGTCGCTTAGTCCATTTTTTAGGATTCATGGGTACAGAACCCATGTGGAGGACCATGTAGTCGGCATCGAATTCTGCTGCGACTTCTAGAGTCTTTAGCGTCATGTCCATTGCGCGTTTACGATCGTATGACCTGTGGGATGTGTATTCGAAGGCATCTGGCGCATCGATCATCACTTCCACGGGCGATGGGAAAAAGTTATGCACTCCTACACAGTTAAATTTACCTTCCTTGTAAGCCTTCTGGATTCCAGGAAGCTTGGTGATCATCATGCCGTGGCTGAGTTCTAGATTATGGAATCCCATTTCTAGGATTTCATCGATCATGGTGTCACCATCATGATGGCGAGAGTTATTCCAGCAGGTGGAGAAGCTTAGCATGGCGTAATGTTAGACTGAAGGTGAGGGTGGGTTGCTAGGTCTAGTAAGCTCGAAATCTGAAGGTGCTAATAAGAAGACTATTTCACCCTTTGCCTTGTGATGGCTGAAGTGATCAAACATCTCTTTCGCAGTCCCACGGTGGTAGGTTTCAAATTTCTTGGTTAGTTCACGAGCTATACAGACTATTTGCTCAGGATATTCATTAGATAAAATTTCTAGAGTAGAAAGAATACGGTGAGGTGACTCGAAGAATAGTGAGGTAGTATTAGACTCAATCGCCGCTGTTAAAGCCTTGGTGCGTTTACCTTTCTTCACAGATAGAAATCCACCGAAGTAGAATGCATGGACAGGGAAACCAGAACCTACTAAAGCGGTTAGAACTGCAGATGGTCCGGGGAGAACTGTGTATTCAATATCGTTCTCGATGCATGCTCTGAGTAATCTGTAGCCTGGGTCAGAGACCGCGGGCATTCCCGCATCGGTGATTACGGCTATATTGGCTCCAGCTTTAGCTCTCTCGATAAGCTCTGGTGTTTTCTTCGCTTCGTTATGGTCATGTAGGGCGACAAGAGGCTTAGAAACTCCGTAGTGAGTGAGCAGGGGGCTAGAGTGACGGGTGTCCTCGCAGGTGATGAGGTCAGCTTCATTGAGAGTCTGAATAGCTCGCTGTGTGATGTCATCACGGTTCCCGATGGGTGTAGGTACAAATGAAATCATAGTCTGTTAGAATCCGTTAGATATACGAGAAGTGATCTTTTGCGCTGCTTTTTGCATCGCATCAGACTTAGCGTTGTCTCTAGAAAGTCGCTGATTACTATCTGCGAAGAAACGAGTGCTGCCAGTGGAAGTTCCTCTTTCTAACACTTTCCCTGCATTATCTACTAGCTGCCACTTGATAACGATGTGCATGATAAGTTCCTCTGCACGCAGTGTGTCTAGTCTATTAGAGCGAAATTCATCAAAGTCGACGGCGGTGATGACTGCGTTTAGAGTAGCGTCGGAGTTGTTAGATCGTGTGATACGATAGGTGCCATCGGTGCTGATTGCCTTTATAATCTCATTAGTAGCTTGTGGAGCTAGCTTTATCTCCAGTGTTTTATCTTCCACCATAGGGACATAGATATTCTCGATATGTTTGAGTTTCTTACGTTTAGTATTTCCTAGCTGATAACCTACACAGGAAGGAAACATCGAAAGCACTGAGATAAATAGGCAAATGTTAGAGATGCGCATAGATAGGTAGTTCTTAAGACGAATGATTATGATGGCTATAAATTTAGCGGCTTAATTCTGCAATGCGTTTCTTAGCTGCGTCGTGAAGTCGACCTGATGGTGACGCTTTGATCACGTCTTTGTAGTAAATAAGCGCAGCTTGGCTTTGCCCTTTATTACGGTAAAACTCTGCTGTATCATAGCTGCGTTGCACGTTAGATGATGCGAGTGAGCGAAGTTTTGCTTGTGCATCTTTAGCACGAGGATGATTAGGGTATTGCTGCCTAAGGTCTAGGAACGCATTCTTGGCTCTATCTAGTGATGCCTTGTTACGATTTCCGTTTTCAGCATCTTTCATCATGAGGCTACCTGCACGGTAGAGAGCTTCAGGAGCTAGTGAACTCTCAGGATAGCTAGCAGAGACCACTTTGTATCCTTTGATCGCTTTCACGGCCTCGCCACGGTCTTGGTATAACTCACCGATGGCAAACTGAGCCTTAGGTGCTAGTTTAGAGTAGGGAGCGTTCTTTTTACACTTCTTCAGCATTTCTTCACATGTAGATGCCGCATGCTTGGATTTAATCCCCATAAAGTTGTGCTTAATGTTACCTTTAGCAGCTGCAATAGCTACGGAGTATTGTCGGCTTATTGCTTCTGAGTAGAGTTGGCTAGAATTATGTTTCTCTATGAATGTCTGATAAGTATCAAATGATTTTATAAGGTCGCCTTGCTTATAATAGAGTGATGCTTGACGAAATCTTGCTTCACCTGCGTGGGATGATAGCGGAAAGCGGTCAGCTACATATTCGTAAGCGTTGATGGCTTTGCCATTTTTACCAGCAGCTTCTAGAGACTTGGCTGTGGTGAAATAAGACTTAGCTGTCTGAGAGTCTACCTCATTTAAACTACCAGATGCAATACGCGGGGCGTCTGCTTCTTTATTACCGCAAGAGGTAATGATGAGTGATGTCGTGGAAATTAGAATTACTGAAAATGCCTTCTTCATAGAAAGGAAGCTATTCCAGAGAATCCAATATGCCAATGGAAAAATTGCGTAGATTTGGGAGCTTGGAGATGATCAATGAGTCTACTGATATTGGGATCTATTGAGAATGCATACTCTCTGGAATACTGGCTAATTGTAACTTTACTACCATTCGATTTCCTTACGATCACGGATAAACTTACCCGTCATAGCACTAGGAGCTTCATCTGCTAGCCAGACTACTGAATCTGCGCCTTCTTCGATAGATAAATCGGCATTTTCACCACCCATATCAGTCCTTACCCAGCCAGGTGAGACGGAGTTTACTGCTATTTTCTTTTCATTGAGAGTCGAGGAAAGCTGACGCGTGACCGCGTTCAAAGCAGTTTTAGAGATAGAGTAACTCGGAGCTACATCACCCATATTGGATAGTTGACCCAGTTTGGATGAGAGATTCACAACCCTACCTCCTCTGGAAGATTTCTCAAGTAACTCCTGAAATGCTTGGGTTACGTGAATTGGACCTAATGTATTTGTTCGTAATGCAGTAAATAAATGGAGTTCATCAATCTCGAGAATAGATTCTCCCTCATCAGGATATATCCCTGCATTATTCACCAATACGTCCAAGCTATCGCTGAAGCGTTTTTTAAAGTCGATCACTGCATTAGAAATACTCTTTTTTTCTGCTACATCGATTTGCAGGAAGTCGACACCTAGTTGGTTTGCGGCAGATTGTCCTTCTTCAGTATTGCGGGCAGATAGGACTACCCGAAAGCCTCTTTCCTTAAGTTGCTTGGCTGTTTCGTATCCGATTCCACGGTTGGCACCTGTTATAATGACTATTGGCTGGTTATTACTCATAGTGATTTTTCTATTTTGGGTTGATTAGAGCGTTAAACTTTTATTTACCTAAAAAGTAAATTCCTAACGCCATTCCTCCTATCCAAACTGCAAAAACATGGGTTACACCAAATGAGCGCTCGCCTGGCGTCTCTGAGGGAGTGTCCTTGTGGATGCCAAAAAGACGTTGGAAGTTCATGGCAAGGTAGACGCCGATCGAAGTCCATCCTAGGAGGAAGATACTAATACCAATCTTAACGATAATCTGAAAAGTCATGTTTTGCGGATGTGATATTCACTTCAATAAGTCAATCAACTTTCACACTGACATTGGCGGCAATGGCTGTCTAAAAAGTAAAAGAGGCATCAGATCCTTTCATCCAGACAACATGGTTTTCTTAAAGAATATAGATTGGAAAAGCTTATATTAGTTAATTTTACTTGATAGTTGAGATTTTAAAATATATTACTCATTTATCAACTAGTGTTAGTGACAGTAGCGCAATTTCAAAACATATAATTAGCCATGATAAAAGTCTTTACTACTCTCATCTTAATCTGTCTTGCAAACCTGAGCTCAGCGCAGCAAAACAAAGTAATGCCTGGACTCTTGATGAAGGACAAGCACGCATTTGGTGCCTTACCTAAGTCTAAGCGTATTAAATATTTGACGTTGAAACAAGAAGCGGCAAATGAATTCCTAAAAGAGAAATATTTCACTTGTGTTCTTAAAACTCTTGAAGCCGAGAAGGTCTTCTCTCAAGATTATGAGATCTATTTCTGGAGAGGCATTTGCTACGCTCAGTGGGACGATAGAGCAGGGGCCATAGAAGAGTATCAAAAAGTTCTTAGAGCATACCAAAACAACATCACCGTAGCGATGAATCTGTTTGAGGTATGCTATACTTCAAAACAGTATGCCAATTGTATACTAATCAATAATAAACTACGCACTTTATACGGAGAAAATGAGTTTCCTAAGCATCATGTTCCTTTGCTTGAATTCAAGAGATTAATTTGTCTCAAGAAAATAGATTCTATTAGACCTGACCCATCCCTCAAGAAGGAGATCAGACTCCTATCTAAACTCTATAATAGCAATCAGGATTCTCCCTTCGCTTACTATGTGCAGGCTCTTGAGCAGTATGAAAAGAAAAGGTTTGATTCTGGTGATATTAGAGTAGATTCTGCCGTATATGTATTTGGTCAAGAAAATGTAATTCTCTGGAACAAAGCACTTTCTGATATGGGCTTTATCGAGGAATTTAGATTTAGCCGCGCGTTCTTCTATCGTGATATTGATTTGGAGGGGTAATTAACGCTAAATAAACGTCCTGCGCTCAAAATTTTTATTGAATGTTTAGCATAGCCTAGCATTGTGTGACCGTGAGCAGGCTACCTGTAAAACCAAACTTAGCGGAGTTTCGTGATTTAGCGAAACTAGGGAATATTGTGCCAGTTTATGCACAATTGGCAGCGGATTTTGAGACGCCTTTGTCAGCGTATCATAAGATTGTCCAGCAGGGTGGAGCCTTTCTATTTGAAAGCGCAGAGAGCTCCGATGCTAGTGGGCGATACTCGATCATGGGTAGCGATCCTAAA
Source organism: uncultured Rubritalea sp. (assembly GCA_937923145.1). Classification (GTDB taxonomy): domain Bacteria; phylum Verrucomicrobiota; class Verrucomicrobiia; order Verrucomicrobiales; family Akkermansiaceae; genus Rubritalea. The sequence continues at coordinate 12,041 of CALAJT010000041.1, forward strand.
GCAATGTTCACTGCCATAGGGAAAGAAATCACTTTCAGTGAAAATGGTGAGAAGAAAACATGGGCTGCTGAGAATGATCTTTTAGAAGAGCTGGAGCAGATCATGAGTAAGTATAAGCCTGTAACACATGGTGACGCTCCTCCTTTTTACGGTGGGGCAGTAGGCTATATGTCTTATGATGCTGTTAGACAGTTTGAACCCACCATCGAGAGTTCACCTCCTGATGATTTGGGTATGCCAGAAGCGGTCTTTATGTTAGCTGATACAGTTTTGGTTTTCGACCACAAACTGAAGAGGCTTTTAGTGGTAGCGAATGCGTTTATCGATGAATCAGAATCTGCTGAAGATGCCTATGAAGATGCTATTAAACGTGTCGAACTGATGATCGCCAAACTAGATCAAAGTGTTCATATACCTCCATTAAATGGTCTGACTGAATTTGAAATTCCTGAAGCTAAAAGTAACACTACTCGAGAAGAATATGAGGGAATGGTGACTAAAGCTCAGGAATACATCGCAGCTGGTGATGCCTTCCAGGTCGTGCCTAGTCAACGTTTTGAAACTGAGTTCACTGGTGAGCCGATCAACCTGTATCGTGCACTCCGCCATGTCAATCCATCTCCCTATATGTTCATTTTACAGTTAGACGATTTTTCACTAGTGGGAAGCTCTCCGGAAGTGCATGTCAGAGCAATCAATGGGAAACTCGATATTCGCCCAATCGCTGGCACTAGATGGAGAGGAAAGGATCAAGCTGAAGACGATGCACTAGCCGCAGATCTGCTAGCAGATAAGAAAGAATGCGCTGAGCATCTTATGCTAGTAGACCTTGCTAGAAATGATGTGGGGAGGATAGCTAAGCACGCGAGTGTGACGGTAGATGACTTCATGATCGTCGAGCGGTACAGCCATGTGATGCATATTGTTTCTAATGTTAGCGGTCAGTTAGACTCATCTCATAGTGCATATGACGCGCTGCGCTCTACATTCCCAGCAGGGACAGTTAGTGGCGCACCTAAAATACGTGCTATGCAGATAATTAACGATTTAGAGAAGAATAAACGCGGTTCGTATAGCGGGATTGTAGGGTATTTCGGCTGGGATGGAGGACACGATTCCTGTATTACTCTTCGCACATGCTTACTTAAAGACGGTAAAGTTTACGTCCAGGCAGGAGCAGGTGTTGTGGCTGATAGTAATCCTACTTACGAATACGAAGAAACCTGGAACAAGGCAATGGGGATGATCCGAGCAGTGGGTCTAGCCAAGACAATCTAAGCTGCAAAAAACCTTAAAAATTTAGAAATGCCATGTTACTAGTAATCGATAATTATGATTCCTTCACTTACAACCTAGTCCAATATTTTGGTGAACTGGGTGCTGAGATGGAAATCGTGCGAAATGATAAGATCACGATTAAAGAGATTGAGGAATTAAAACCAGATTGGATTTGTATTTCACCAGGTCCCTGCACTCCAAATGAGGCTGGGATTAGCTGTGATGTAATCCGTGAGTTTGGTGGTAAAATTCCTATTCTTGGAGTCTGCCTCGGTCACCAGAGTGTCGGTCAAGTTTTTGGCGGGGATGTAGTCAGAGCGCAGACGCTGATGCATGGCAAGACCTCTCTAGTGAGGCATAATAACTCTAGTGTATTTAAAGATCTGCCAAATCCTTTTACCGCCACTCGCTATCATTCACTCATCGTCAAAAGAGAGACTCTTCCAGACTGTTTAGAGATCACTGCTGAGACTGAGGACGGTGTCATCATGGGACTGAAGCATAAGGAAATGGAAATTCACGGTGTGCAATTCCATCCTGAAAGTATTCTAACAGAATTCGGAATGGATATTCTAGAGAATTTTATAAAGATCCGCATTTGAGTTTCACTTACTACGCAATAGATTAATCCGTGACTTTATCAGAAATTAAATCAGCTTTACCTGAGTCGAAACTAAGGCACGGAGCACAATGGCTATTCTCGCCAGAGCCATTTACTATTTCCAAGAAGGAGGTGCGTGAGATCGAAAGTCTAGGCCATTCACTAGCGATGTTCCAAAAAGCCTCGGAGTCAATCTATCAACGATCGGCCATGGGGCGCTTACCTAAATGGATTTCTGACCTGCTCGATACAGGGAAGCCTGAATGGATGATCATGCAGCAGCGGGATGTAGATCTGCGTGACGTGGTTCCAAGAGTGATACGTCCCGACTTGATCTTAACAGACCGCGATAGCAGTGCTGGATTTGCCCTAACAGAGTTAGATAGTGTTCCTGGCGGCATGGGATTGCTAACATGGCTCAGCCAAATGTATTCCAAAAATGGATTTAAAATATTAGGTGGAGAGAATGGAATAGTAGAGGGGTTTAAAAGCCTTCTACCTGATGGAGGTAAACTTTTAGTAAGTGAAGAATCTGCGGATTATCGTCTAGAGATGGAATGGCTAGCAGAACAAGTAGATAACGATATCGAAGTCATCTCTGCTGAGGAAGATGATGGTGAGGGAGAGGTAGATAGATATAGATTTTTCGAGTGGTTTGATTGGCAAAATATACCATCAGCTAAACAGCTAGCTCAATTGACCAATTTAACACCACCGTGCAAACCTCATTTAGAAGAAAAACTATGGCTAGCATTACTATGGTCTCCGGCGCTTAAAGAGCTATGGGAGAAGGAAATGAGAGGGAAGCATTTACAACGAATCAAAGAGGTAGTTCCATTTAGCTGGGTAATGGATCCGACCGAACTCCCTCCACATGCAGCGTTGCCAAGATTAGGAGTGAATCATTGGAGCGAGGTAGGGGACTTCAGTCAAAAAGAGCGTCGTTTAGTTGCTAAGATCAGTGGTTTTAATGAACTGGCTTGGGGATCTAAGAGTGTCACTATTGGTCATGATATGTCGGGTGACGACTGGTCTGCGGCTATTGAGACAGCAGTAGCTAGTTTCGATCACGAACCATGGATGATGCAAAAATATCATACGGGAAGAGTAGTCGAGCATCCCTACTTTGATGAAGAATCAGGAGAAGTAAAGATCATGCAAGGTCGAGTCAGGCTCTGTCCATATTATTTCATCGATTCTAATCGCAAGACAAGCCTGGGCGGCATACTTGCAACGATAGTGCCCTCAGATAAGAAAAAGATTCATGGGATGAAAGATGGTATCTTAGTTCCTTGCCAAGTAGAAGTTTAGCAGAGTAAATTAGAGATTATGAAATTAGTGAGATACGGTGACGCAGGTTTGGAAAGCCCAGCAGTCATGATCGATGGTAAGATCATTGACGCGGAATGTGAGTTTAGTCAATTCGATGAAGGATTCTTTGCCTGTGATGGGATGTCTGCACTCGAAGCATGGGTGGAAGACGGATGTCATGGTGGCTTTGAAGTCGACCCGGATGTTAGAATAGGTTCTCCAATATGTAGACCATCTAAGATCATAGGCGTAGGTAAAAACTACGCCACTCATGCTAAGGAATTTGGCGGTGATGTTCCTACTGAGCCAGTATTATTTCTTAAAGCAAGCAGCTCATTTTCAGGACCATTTGATGACGTAGTAATCCCGCCAGCATCTAGACACTTAGACTACGAAGTAGAGCTAGCAGTGGTGATAGGTCGCACTGCAAAAAACGTAACGGAAGAAAGCGCTGCAGAATACATAGCAGGCTATTCTGTAATTGCGGACTATAGCGAACGACAATTTCAAAAGGATCACGGTGGTCAGTGGACTAAAGGTAAGAGCGCTGATACATTCTCTCCTATGGGCCCTCATCTAGTTACCTGTGATGAGATCTATGATGTCGAGAAACTTCGTATCTGGACTAAAGTGAATACCGAACTAAGACAAAACAGCTGGACTGGTGACATGATGTTCAAAGTGCCTTTTCTCATAAGCTATATCTCAAAGTATATGACGCTTCTTCCGGGAGACGTCATCGCTACAGGAACCCCAGAAGGAGTGGGGATGGCGATGAATCCTCCATGTTACCTAAAAAAAGGTGATCGTGTTGATATGGGTATTGAGAATATTGGTAAAATCTCTCAGCGGATCATATCGGAATAAAGTGGCTAGATACTAGCAACTTAAAGAGATGTTGAAATTTGAAAAAATGTTCAATTTGCGTATAATATAAAATACGAACCTGTTAAGCATAGAAATCGATCCTGAGCAACATCGACAGATTAAAACTTGGGCTACATTCGAAGGAATGAGCATGAAAGAGTTTATTATGAGTAAAGTCCTAGCCAAATCGAATGCAAAAATAGATTCTACAGAGATCCTACTAACAGTAGATCGTTTGCTAACGGCCGTAAATTCAAACGATTCTCAAAATGTTTCTTTTAACTCAATCAAGGAGTTAGAAGGTGCGCTTGGAATTTAAGTCGCAAGCATTTTAAGATCTCTAGTATTGGGTGAAATATAATACCAAGACGACTAAAAGAATAATGCAAATTAACGACGAAACACAGCGTGATCCTTTTGGAGGCATAGGTAAGGCCGAACCTCTAAAAATCAATTATCAGGTTGGTGGTCTAAGCCTATAGATGGCAAGCATCGTCTGGTTTATAGAATGGATGATGACGTATTAATTATTGCTCAAGCCAGAGGGTATTACAGTTAGTAACGCTTCATCTGTGAATTTGTTCTTCCATACTCTATAGAAGTTCTTTAATTATCATGAATGAATTTATTCAAAATAACTCTACTAAGTAGTCTCGTAACTTTCAGCTCCTGCAACAAACAGACAGCAGCGGAGAAAGAAAGCGATGCGACATCCATTGATGATGTAAATAGCGCGATAGAAGAGATGCAAGCTCAGAACAAAAAGGAGCTTGATGAGACTGGAATGGTCGAGGCTAATTCCAAACAGCTAGATAAAGTCATCTCAGCTACTGAGAGATTAAAGGGGAGTGACACTGATGAAGCTAGGCTTTATCAGATCATCGGGAAGCATATGAAAGTCATGCAATCAAAACTCGCTGAGTTTGAAAAAGAGCAAGAAGGTCTAGAAGAAGCGCTCGATCTTTCAAGTCTCAAAGAAAAAAATGATGCCGCTGACCGCATCAAAAAGTTAAACCGAGCTATCTTAGCTAATAAGAAATTTAAGAAATACGCTACGCAAGACTACTATAACAATGTCATGAGAGAAGTAGAGTCTACTGACTTACCAAAACAAGTGAAGAACGATTTCCGAAAGGGATTCGAAGGTAACGGTAAGAAGGATAGACAAGTGAGGCTTGTGAAAATCATCCGTGACTCAGAAGTAGAAGTTTGTCAGATTTTCAAAAAACAACTCACACTTCTAAACGATAATACGGATAAGTGGACTTGGAATTCAGAATCTGAAGAAGTCATAATATCAGACACTGACATAGAGACTGAGTATAATTCTAATGTTGAAGCATTACAGGCTGCGGTCCAGGTACAAATGGACGCACAGCGAAAAGCCATTAAAGGTCAGTAGTATTGCAACCATTTAATTTATATAAAAACACCTAACAGATAATCTCTGTTAGGTGTTTTTGTTGGTATTGTTAGAGACTAGAATTACTCAGCAGTGGCACAGCATTGTTTAAACTTCTTGCCTGAGCCACATGGGCACGGGGCATTGCGTCCTACGTCTAGTTGCATTGGTTTGCGCTTAGGAAGTGTAATCTTGATCTTCTTGTCATCCTTGAGTGGGATACCGCCTTGGGTAGACACTGCCTGGCCGATGTTGCGATCAGTGATAGCTTCCTCAGCAGACTCATGATCATTGTATTCAGCGGGCATGCTCTGAAGGAACTGTTCAAAATTGTCTAAACTAGTAGTTGATCGGAAGAGGTTGTTGAGAGATTCGGACTTGATGCTATCCATGAGTGTCTTGAATAGCGAGTAGGCCTCTACCTTATATTCTACGAGCGGATCTTTCTGACCCTGCGCTCGGAGACTCACGCCTTCACGGAGTGCGTCCATATTATAGAGGTGTTCCTGCCACAGACGGTCGATTCCTGTCAGGATGATGTGGCGCTCTAGGTGATCTAAAAGTTCAGCCTCCTCATGCTCAGTTTTCAGCTTGTAAGCATCTTTGATCTCTTTGACTAACCACTCAGAGTTTTCTTCCGCGTTTCTGTCCATTACACCTGACTCCTCGACTGTTAGACCTAGAGGGAAGGTGGTGTTGATCCAGTTGACTAGCTCAGCATAATCTGGCGCACCCTTATCACGATCTTCGAAGAAGCTATGAACTGTGCTAGGCACTATTTCGTCGATCACTTCATCAATTAACTCACGTGGATCTTCTGTTGAGAGAACTTCGTTTCTGTAGCCATAGACTACTTCACGTTGCTTATTCATCACGTCATCATAGTCGAGAACGCGCTTACGCCATGTGTAGTCACGTTGTTCTACACGCTTCTGAGCGGTTTCGATGGAGCGGTTTAGCCACTTGTGTTCTAGTGCTTCACCATCTTCCATGCCGAAGCGTTCCATCATACGAGTCATGCGCTCTGCAGCTGCGAAATTACGCATGAGATCGTCTTCAAATGAAATATAAAATTGGCTCATTCCATGGTCGCCCTGACGAGCACAACGTCCACGTAGCTGACGGTCAACACGACGTGATGGATAGCGCTCACAACCGAGAACGAATAGTCCGCCGAGTTCCTCAACGCCTTCACCCAGTTTGATGTCTGTTCCACGTCCAGCCATGTTAGTAGATACCGTGACAGCACCTCGCTTACCAGCATTGGCAATGATGTCTGCTTCCTGTTCGTGGAATTTAGCGTTGAGAACCTTATGCTGAATTTTAGCACGCTGGAGTAATCTTGAGAGTGTTTCAGAGGCGTCGACTGAAGCGGTTCCTACGAGAACTGGCTGACCTTTCTCTTGAGCCTCGGCAATTTTGTTGACTACTGCATTGTATTTCTCACGACGTGTTTTGAACACTTGGTCGTTCAGATCTTGACGTTGGTTAGGCTGGTTCGTAGGAATAGGGAGCACGTCGAGTCCATAGATATCATGGAATTCTGCGGCTTCGGTTTCTGCTGTGCCTGTCATTCCACCTAGCTTTTCATACAGGCGGAAGTAGTTCTGAATAGTGATTGTAGCGTAAGTCTGAGTCTCACGCTCTACTGTTACGTTTTCTTTAGCTTCGACAGCTTGGTGGAGACCGTCTGACCAGCGGCGTCCTTCCATCTTACGTCCAGTTTGCTCGTCGACGATTTTGACCTTGTTATCTTCGACTACATATTCCACGTCTTTTTCGTAGATACAGTATGCTTTGAGGAGTTGGGAGATAGAGTGGACCTTCTGTCCTTGAGAATCGAGACGAGTGTTGATTGCTTCTTTCTGCTCTGCCTTTTCAGTTTCACTGAGTTCAGGAGATGCATCGATCTCTGCGTATTCAGTAGCAAGATCGGGGAGCACGAATGCTTCTTCGTCATCAGGTGAGAGAAGCTTGCGACCTAGATCCATGAGATCTGCATCGTGAGCTTTTTCGTCGATGGTGAAGTAGAGTTCTTCTTTGATCTTGTAGAGTTCTTTTTTCTGAGCGTCTTGGTAGAATGATAGCTCAGTTTTATCGATCAGACGACGCACATCAGGCTCCTGCATGTGACGCATCAGCTGCTTATTACGTGGCTGACCAAGTTTGATTTTAAATAGACAACGTCCAGCGTGATCTAGATCTTCTTCATCTCCAGAAGCGAGCGCTTTATTTGCTTCGTCTGCAAGTTCGTTACAGAGAGTATTTTGCTTTTTCACTAGCAACTCTATCATGCCTTTATACTGAACATATTGCTCAGTGTTAGAGACGGTGGATGGACCAGAAATGATGAGTGGTGTTCTAGCTTCATCGATGAGAACAGAGTCAACCTCATCAATAATAGAGAAGTAGTGAGCACGCTGCACCTGCTCGTCCTTAGATGATGACATTCCATTATCACGAAGGTAATCGAAGCCGAATTCTGAGTTTGTTCCGTAGGTGATATCGCAGAGATACTGGTCACGACGGATGTGTGGAGGCTGCATATTTTCGATACAACCAACTGAAAGACCAAGATACTTATAAAGTGCACCCATCCACTCTGAGTCACGAGAGGCAAGGTAGTCATTCACTGTCACTACGTGAACACCCAGTCCAGTTAGAGCATTGAGGTATACAGGAAGGGTACCTACAAGAGTTTTACCTTCACCCGTCATCATCTCAGCGATCATACCACGGTGAAGTGCTATACCACCTACCAACTGGACATCGAAATGAACCATGTTCCAGGTAGTAGTGCCGTCACCAAGAGGGATCTCAGTTCCACAGAGGCGACGCGCAGCGTTTTTGACAACTGCATAAGCTTCTGGAAGAATCTTTTCTAGATATTCTGCACGTTTCTCAGAGAAATCTTGTTCAATTTCGTTGAATGCGTCCTTAGCAGCTTCGATAGATTCTGCGGTTGCTTCGACTTGAGGAAGCTGTGGGAACTCACCGCGGAGTTCAGAAAGTCTTTGCTCTACGACCTCAGCTAGAGCTGTCAGATCGTCAGACTCCATTGACTCGATGAAGCGTTTCGTAGGTGTATCTAGCGAGAGATAACGGTGTAAGTGCTTCTGCCAAGTGGCAGTGCGACCTAGGACTGCTTCTTCAGATTCGTTCTGGAGAGCTTCCTCTATCTCGTTGATATTTGCTGCTATCGGAGTGAGCTGCTTCTTGATTGTGCGCTCGTTTTTGTTACCGACGATTTTTTGTAGTGTCCACTTTAGCATAAAATTGTGCCCGATCATTTACAGGGCGGGTTTTTCATACACTTGGATGCCCTGAGTGGCAAGTCTTGCCTTGAGAAATTTCAAGGTTTATATGACGATATCTAGAGGTTATCAGTCAGACTTCCTTTTCTTGCTATTCATGAATGGTTTTTCGATGAGCAGGTAGAGTGGGATGGATGCTATTAAGATCCAAAACGCTATGGTAAAGATGCCTACGTAATTTAGTCCATGAGGTGCGTATTTACTGAGGATATTAGGCGAAAACCAATAGAAACTATTGGATAAAATGTGCTCATGGAAGAGATAGATGCTGTAGCACATGCCTCCAAAGATCGTGAATAATCGGAACGATAATAATTTCTTGAGTAAGTGACCATTTAGCGTGCCTAGAACGAATAAACCTAGCGTGAAAGGTAGTAGACTGGAAAAATCACCAAACGAGAGCAGCCCGAGAGTGGCAATAGCGCAGGTGATTCCGATGCTATCCCAGAGCATAAGAAAAGATCTGGGTGTAGAAACTTCCCCAGCTTCTTTTCCATACGATTTCTTAGTGACAAATAAATCTACGATTAGCATTCCCATTAAAAAGTAGGGGAGGTTATGAAGGATGAAGTTTTTAGAGAATATGACGTTTGATGGTAATTGTTCATGTAATACTGGAATTAGGATATTCAGCAGCATGATCGAACCAACAAAAATGGAGTAGCGAACCATGTTATTCTTGATCGTATAAATAGCCGATAAAAAGGGCGCTAGAAGATAGAATTGGATCTCTAACTCTAAAGTCCAGGCTGGAGGAAGAAGTGGGTTTAACCCACCATCTGGGTAGTAAAAGATATTGTGTGTGTAAGTGAGTCCCGCAAGATAGTGCGGGAGTAATTCTGAGAAAGATCTCCCATGCACGAAAAGCAGTAATGCTAGTGAGATTGTTAGAGCGATAAAGTAGGGGATTTCGATCCGCTTAAATCGCCGGATAAAAAAACGTGTCAACGAAATTGGACGTCCATCTCTGAGCTGGTGCAATGCGAAAGGCAAGCAAATGATAAACCCACTGATAATGAAAAACAACTGCACTCCATACCACCCCATCCCAATTGCGTATTCAAGCCATCTACCTATTGAAACCTCAGTAAAGTCTGAAATGAGACCATCTTGGAAATAATAGATATGCGCGTGAAATAATATCACAGCAAAGATAGCGACAAAGCGTAATCCATCGATCTCAGGAACATACATTCCTGAGCGAGGCTTTCGCTTGAGTTTCGACTGTAGATTCCTTAGCCAGCTACTTTTTACTGATACTTTTTTCGACATCTGGGGAGAAGGTGAGATAAATACCTGTTAAGAACAATACCAATCTAGCATTTTAATCACGCGGTAATTTAATACCCACAAAGGCTCCTCCAATCTTTGTGTTTATAATAGAAATACAGCCTTGATGAAGTTCTATTATTTCCTTCACAAAAGCTAAACCTAGACCGCTAGATTTCTGTTTAGATTCTGGTTTGCTGATCGAGTAAAATCGCTCAAATATTCTATCCAGCGCATAGTCTGGGATTCCTGGTCCTTCGTCTAACAAGTTGATCACTACATTGTCTTTGTTTAAAATAGCCTCTAATCTAATTGTGCCTTTTTTAGGTGAGAAGTGGATGGCATTCTCTAACAGATTTGCTAGCGCGGCTTTCAGAAGAGTAGGGTCTCCTTGAATAGTTAGTCCGGTATCAATATTAATTTGAAGATCGAGGTCTTTAGGAGAGAGCCTATCAATATGATCCTGACGAAGTTCTTTTACTAGCTTTAGCAAATTAATATCTTCTCTCCTGATAAGGTGTGGTTGTGCTTCGAGTTGCGCCAGCCTAAGTAAACCATCAATGATTTTCTGTGATCGGATAGTTTCATTATGAATGTTATCTATAAATTTATTTCGCTGCTCGACTGGCATTTCCTCAGTGAGTAATTCAGATGAACCACGGATAGCAGCAAGGGGAGACTTGAGCTCGTGGGTGAGAATCTGGGTGTAGTTTTCAATGTAGGAGCGTCCATCTAGAGTTTCCCGCATCTCTTTCAATGCTGAGCCAAGAGTGTTAACTTCACGACCTCTACCTAGATGAGGCATTACGGGGCGTTCACCACGGGAGATCGAGTGAGCGTAGCGGGTGAGCTTACCAATAGGGCGAAATATCCACGCAAATACACTGACCGTAAAAACGATGATACCAACCGCAATCATAGTCACTGAAAGACTTATCCACTTCTTGCGAGAAGTGATGAAGAGCCGCACATCCTGCTGTGGTTTATAGACAGTGAGAGCTCCGATAACCTTATCATTTTTCTTAATAGGAACTCCTACGTAGAGAACGGAAGAGTGAGGGTCTAATTCGTTTGTTCGAGTTGACCTAGCTCCGTATTCATCTCTTAAAGCTAAGTAGACATCATTGTCTCTTGAGAGATCTACCCCAACTAATTTATTTTCTTTAGAATCATAAATTACGATTCCCTTAGCGTCCGTGATGTAAACTTGAGTGCCAACTTTAGTCTTGGTGAGATTGTGCACGCGAGCTAGAAACTCTCTATTATGAGCATTTGTTAGAGCTTTCTCTAAAGACTTAGAATCGATGGAGTCTTGTTCTACTTCGGTCTCTATTACAGCAGAGAGGATGTGAGCTGTATCGATAAGAGCTTCCTCAGTGGCTTGAAATGTCTGATTCTCTAGATCATCAGTGAGATAATTATAAAGCATGTAAAATCCAGCACTCGTGATGAGTGCCATGATTAATACAATGAGTCGAGTCAGCCGCATACTGTTAGATTAATCAGAAGTTTGCGGTGGATGGTAGCAGTAGCCCAGACCACGTCGTGTCTGGATGATTTCTGCGCATTTGTTAGAACTTGCATTGAGCTTAGCGCGGAGGCTTTTGATATGAGCATCTACTGTGCGATCCATTGCAGAACCTGGATCTTCCCAAGCATGTTCTAGCAGTTGCTCACGGGTGAAGGTGCGCCCGGGCTGAGACATAAAAGTGGCTAGAAGTTTGTATTCATGGGCGGTGAGATCGAGAGTCTTCCCGTAGCAAGTGACAAGCATGGCTTCAGAATCGATAGCTAACCCGTCTTTAGACACCACCTTTTTATCCTGAACTAGACTAGGTGAAGACCTCCTGAGAATAGCTTTAATACGTGCAACTAGTTCACGTGGGCTAAAAGGTTTGTTCACATAGTCATCAGCTCCAAACTCTAGACCTAATACACGATCTATCTCTGAATCACGAGCTGTTAAAAATAGAATTGGGACTGAGGATGCCGTGCGTATTTCTTTGCAAACATCAAAGCCAGTTGTATCAGGTAATCCAATATCTAAGACTACGAGATCAAATCGTTTCTTAGCTAATAAGTCTAGCGCTTCACCACCTGTAGCGACATGCTTTGTCACGAAATGTTCCGTTTCCAATGCGTAGATGATTGTATCTGCTATTGAGGATTCGTCTTCGACGATGAGGATAGTTGACATATTAAAAAGTGTGTTTGGATAATCAAAATTCACTTACTTATCTTGAGTATCAAAGAGCTACTATCAAAATTAAGTATTTCACCTTTACCTGGTTTTTTATTAGCAGTAATTATGAACGCGATGTATTCGTAGTAACTTGTTACGCTCAGACCTACATTTTCTAGTGAGTAGATCAAAGTATTATTTTTCTCTCTAGGCATTACTCCACCTTCTAGACTCTGTGATAGATTCCTGATGTTATTGTGATTAGCATCTTTGACAGTCATCGGTAGATATAAGAGTGGTAAGAAGGGAGCAGTATTCTCACGGTCTATGCGTAGCTCCAGTTGAAGCTTATCGAGAGATGCTACATTCACTAGCTTATCACCTGAATCTGCATCTATGATGTCAGCAACTTTGAAGATTACAAAAGCTCTATAGCTAGCTCCTAGATCTGGTCCTTTAGCGTTCTTTGACTTATCGGTTCCCCAAGTGAGTGTTTCTTGATCATTAGTGCCTATGCGGAAGCTTGTATTAGTTATAGCCAAGTTAGAGCCACTGATGGTTCCTGTAGCAACTGGTTTTATTTCCACCGTATGAATTTCTTCTGTAGGAGTAGTCGCCAGATCACTAGGCTCAGATGAATCCGAGCGCAACATCAAATATAAAGCAACGCTAGCAACCAGCACGATAGCACTGATCACATAAAGACGATTGGGAAGCTTACGAGATTCAGCTAATTTCTTAACCTGCACAGCATGCGCAGTAGTGAGCTTACCTTTATCATAAATGAGCGCTGTAGGTTGTCTTCTGGTATCTAACCCGATGAATGGTAGAGCCGCTATAGCTTCATCGGCTGATTGATAGCGACTTTTAGGATCTGGTTGGGTTAGTTTATCTATCCATGTGGAAACTTCTTCAGGGATGTCGGGGTTAATGGTATGAGCTAGAGGAATGTTGTGCGCTAAATGGTTTGCCAATGCATCCTCATTATTAAACCCTGCGAACGGATGACCATAAGTTAGAAGTGTGTAGAGTAGATTACCTAACATATATAGGTCAGAAGTAGGCTGTGCGTCCTGGCTATGAAATAGTTCTGGTGCTAAAAGTGCCACATCACCTGGCAAAGATGAAATTGCGTGAGGATTATGAACTAGCACCATCAATTTACGCATCCCGAGATCACGTAAGTAGTAGACAACCCTACCTTCGGGTGTCTCTGGTGCCACGACATCCACAGAATTCATACTCAGTGCACCATGCACTAGGTTTTCATCATGAATAGCTTTTAAAGCAGCAAGGAGCTGCGTCGCGACATTATGAAATTCAGCTAGAGCGATAGGCGCTGTATAGACATTCAGTAAGTGCTCACTCTCATAATATTCTAGAGTTAACCATGCGCCTTCATCATCAATGCCGGATTCTGTAATTTGTGAAATCAGATCGCTCTTCGCCAAAGCCAACTGTCTCTGCGTCACACGAAAGGCATCACTAACAGAGTTCAGTTCCTCAGGTGTCATTTGTGAGTGGATTCTACGCAATCGCACTAGCTGATCAGTTTTAGTATCATGAGCCAAGAAGGCATCAGCACTTGCTCTAGTCGATATCTGTTCTTTTATGATGAATCTTTCACTCATAATTACACATCTAATCTAACGGACATTTCCTAGCAAGCAACGTAAATTTTATGGTTCTAAATAGAGAAATCATTTGATTTATATGAATTTTCTAACAGCTTAGTGGCGAATGGCTAAAAAGAAAAAATGTATTGTTTGGTTACGCAAGGATCTGCGTCTCCAAGACCACCCTGGATTCAGGACCGCTATCGAAGAAGGTTACCAGATTCTACCTCTCTATATTTGGGATGAGAAGGACCATCGCTGGGCAGATGGTGCTGCATCACAATGGTGGCTGCATCACGCTCTAACTGACCTTGAAGAACAGTTAGAAACTTACGGAGGGAAATTACATATCTGCCACACCAAAGGAGACTCAGCTAAAATTCTGGAGTCTCTGATCAAAGACTATGAAGTAGACGTCATATTCTGGGGCAGGAGATACGAACCAGAGATCATCGAGCGGGATAAGCAGATTAAAGAGGGGCTCAAAGCAGATGGTTTTGAGGTGAAATCATTCAACACTCACTTACTATTCGAACCACACACTATTGAAAATAAATCTGGAAGCCACTATAAGGTCTTCACTCCTTACTGGAAACACTGCCGTGAGTTCGCGATCGATCCACCGAGTGATCCTGACTGGGAATCGTGTAATTTCATCACCGTGAACAAAGGTTCGCTTAGTATTTCAGAGCTTAATTTATTACCCGATATAGAATGGGATAAAGGATTTTATGACACATGGGAACCGACTAGAAAAGGCGGTGAAGAACGCCTCAAGCTAATGAAAAAAGGTAAAGCGAAACTCTACCAAGACAAGCGTGATACTCCAGCCGAAGACGGAACCTCAAAACTGTCCCCCTGGTTACAATGGGGACAAATCAGCGCGCGAGAAATTTATCATGAGTTAGCTAAACCTGCTAATGAACTTATCCACAGTGGTTACCTAAGACAGTTATTCTGGAGAGAGTTCAGCTATCACTTACTCTTCCATGCTCCCCACAGCATAGACCGTCCATTAAGACCTGAATACGAAGAATTCAAATGGAAGCCTAACACATCCTATCTTAAGGCATGGCAACATGGAAATACTGGTTACCCGATCATCGATGCTGGAATGCGACAACTCTGGCAAACTGGCTGGATGCACAATCGTGTCCGAATGGTGGTGAGCTCTTTTCTAGTGAAACATCTACTACAAGACTGGAGAGAAGGAGCTAGTTGGTTCTGGGACACACTTGTAGATGCAGACCTAGCTAATAACACTATGGGCTGGCAATGGATCGCTGGATCTGGAGCTGATGCGTCACCTTACTTCAGGATATTCAACCCTATCACTCAGGGAGAAAAATTCGATAAGACAGGGGACTATGTTCGTGAATTCTGTCCCGAACTAGCAGATGTGCCTAACAAATACTTACATAAGCCATGGGATATGCCAGAGTTGGAGCTAGCTGCCGCAGGTGTAGTTCTCGGCAAGGATTATCCAAGCCCTATCATTTCTCATCCCGATGGCAGACAAAAAGCTCTAGATGCGTTTGCGGAGTTTCAGGAGACTAGGAAGAAGTAGGCTTTCTTTAAAATGGTATTTACATCTTGAAAGCATTCAGAAAAATCTCATTATTTAAACTATGCAAAAATTATACATCCTGTTTCTAATCTGCACCCAGCTAAATTTGTCTGATTAAGCTCCGGCCCACGAGGATTTGAAGAAAGAGGTCTCAGCGGTAATCCAAGCTCCTTATTTGAATAAATTTGATTACATGATCTCTCACATACATCCGAAATTCATAGAGATGACTGGAGGTGAAGACGCGTTTAAGAAAACCTTGATTAATGTATTTACTAAAATTAAGGACGCTAGAGTAGATTTTTCATCTTCGGATGTAGGGCAGGCATATTCATACATGCGTAGTGAACAACGTGAGTTTTTCTTGGTAGATGTAGCTCTGACTCTCGTAAAAGGTGAAGGAAAATAAAGGAGTTCTAGTGAAAATTAATATTCAGATTATTATTGATAGAGTCTGTCTACGCTACCTCTGTAGTGTAACATGAAAATGTAAATGCAGACGAAGGTGTGGTAATGGAATCAAAGTATCTAAGGAACAACTCCTGGTAAAGTTGTCCTAAAAAGTACCGTTCAACTTACGGCCCATCCAGAACAGGGCTAGCAGTATGATCAGGGTAATAAGTAATGTAATATGTGCCCATATAGGGTAGCGGGTCTCCAGAGGTTTCTTGGTGGGAAGAGCATCAATAAGATCAGTGATCTTATTCAACTGATCAGGAGCGATCATTGAACCTTTAGTGATGCGTGCCATTTCTTTCAGCAGAGCGGGGTTAGATGGCTTACCTATTTTCTCTAATTCTTGCCCGAGCGCTATGATCGAGGTGGATACCTCCTTTGCAGTAGCGTCGTCTTCGATCTTGGCAGTGACTTTCCATTCGCCAGGCTCTGAGACTATGAATCTGCCTGCGAATGCTCCCCACGTACCATCTGTTCTATCGAGCGTGATGGTCTTCTTGTTACCTTGAGGGTCTATGATTTCTACCTCGATATTTCCGTCACGGAGAGGCACGCCGTTTCCACCGAATGCATTTGCGCTAAGAGTCACAGTATCACCTGGCTTTGGACGGTCTGGTGTGCGATAGAGTCTGATCCGTTCACCAGCAGCCATGTTACGCTGGTAAGACATCCATCGAGCCACATTTTTCCAGAAACGGAAGTGGTAGAGGTCTTCAACACCACGACGCCAGCGCCATGCTGAATCATGACCTAGGAAAAGTGCTTTACCGCTGCCCACTTGCTGAGTGACTAGAACAGGAACTGAGCCGTAACTGTTCTTCCTGTTAGAGTGTGTGGCTAATACAACTGCCCCAGTTTTGATCTTTTTAACCGCAGCAAACCAGTAGAAACCAGGGAGATTCCTCCAGATTTTAGGGTTTTCAGCTTCATTGTCGCCGAGCAGAGTGAGTAGTGAACTTTTGCCTGCCTTCGTGAGATTAAGTGGTGCAGCGGTGGTGTCATTGATGCCACGTGGCTTTTCAGGATCTATTTCTACTGGGATAAGTTCTTCTAGGTCTGTATCTTTTAGCGTCGCCTGATTTCCCTGAGGTCCAGGGATGAATACGATTCCACTTGCTTGCTCTTTCACGAGTCCGGCGAGCAGTGTGGCTTGTTCTTTAGTCAGTTGACCTGGCGCCACGCCAACATCACCTAGGAACACTACATCATACTTCTGTAGGTCTTGGAGCTTATCAGGAAACGACTGAATGTAGTCTGGTCCATCTCCTTTTCCTAGTTGAGGGTGAAGTAGCAGACAATCTACCTTCACACCCGGATCACGTGAGAGAGCATTACGAATGAAACGATATTCCCAGCGAGGCTTAGTTTCGATAACCAGTGCTCGGATGGATTCTTTCTTGCCACTAATGACAAATTCTTGGCGGTTGTTTTTCGCATTAAGTTCCCCCTGAGCAACAGGAATGGAGAGCGTGAGTTTACTAGAGCCTTCTTTCGTAAACTGCCATAACATTGAACCATGGTAAGTCTTATTGGCCGGAATGGTGATCACCTTAGACTTCGATTTCCCATCTTCACTTTTCAGAGAAACATTGGTTCGGATGTCTTTACCCAATGAAGATTGAATAGAGAAGGGGATCTGGACGAATTCTCCCACAATCCCAAAATCAGGAGCTGTTAGGTTATAGAGATCTAGGTCTGGTAAGCTCGTGTCAGCACCTATCGGAACAGTGAATAACGGTGTGTTTTTAAGAAGTAATTTTTGGGCAGCAGCGGTGGGTGATTGCTTCTGCTTGTCATCAGAGGATGTGAGGTTATGGCTACCGTCTGAGAGTAGAATGACTGCCTGAAGATTATCATGGTTCTCGGTGAGTTTGAGTAGGGGAGCTGTTAGATCACTACCTAGACGTGCTTTTTCTTCTAGGGTAACATTTTCAGGAATAGCTGAGAACGATTGGTTAAAAATTTTAACTTTGCCGCCTTGTTCTAATTGCTTCCAGAAAGAGGCTGCGAGTGTTTTCTCAACGTAGTCTGCCCTAGTGGAAAGTTTTTTCGTGTTGTCTAGCCACGCTGGTAATTGAATATCCTGTGTGGTCATTGACCCGGATGCATCCCAGAGAATCGCTATCTCAGGGCTATCTTCAGGGTGCGTCACGGTTCTCCATTCTGGCTTCCACAACATCAGCACGATCACTACGGCGATCAAAAAACGTAGCAACTCTAACATCCCTGTGCGGAGAGGTCTCGCTGATCTGTTCCATGCCGTCAAACAAAGTGCACCAATAACAATCAGCGCAATGATACCCACTACGAAAAACGCCGTAGATGGGGAAAAGACCAATTTGAAAATGCTAAATGACATAGAGAATGATGAGGTGATTAGGTAGTTACAGGCTTAGACTCAGGGGTGATAATACGTCTGGCTGATTTTTTTTGAAGACAAAGAATAGCCTCTATAATAAGGAAAACTAGGGCTGCGACTAATAACCATTGCCAGATCTGACGCGTGGACGAACCATCAGATTCTCCTGAGTTTTCGAACAAGCTGTAGTTTGTTCCTTCGAGAATATTATCTAGTTCATCTTCATTAATCCTAGTCCAGTCATCTTCATCAGCAGGGCGATTAGTCGCCACGATGCGTTCGCCTACGCGTTTCACTCCAGCCAGATAGATCGGCTGACTATTAATCTCATCCTGCTCGATAGAATAGCGCTCGTTGACCTTCGAGTTATCGATCAGTGAAACGAGTTCTTCTCCTGTGTCAGCCAGTGGTGAATTTCTCCCAGTGTCAGAAAAGAACGCTGAGCCGAATCGCTTATTACCGAGTGCTAGCATGCTTTGGAAAATTGGAACCGTTATACTTCCATTATCAAGATCTGACCATCTTCTATCTGGAAGGGTAGCTATAAAGTAAGCAGTCCCTTGACCTTCGATAATGCGTCCCATTGCTGTAGTTCCATCGTCCCAGTCTGCTAGAGCTGAAAGTTCTCCAGAGATAGATCTACGCTTGATCGCGTGGAGCTGATCTAGAGGAATCTCTACACCATTACTATAGTTTCTCTGTGGACCTTCTTGATCATCCCAGCTAGTAACGATAAAGTACTGTCCACTCGGAGAGCGCTGCATTTCACCCCAGCCAAACCCTAAAAACATGTCGCTAGAATCATCAGAGGAAGGTAGAAATATCGCTGTGCCACCGTTTTCGATGAAGCGCTGCATTATCTTAGCATTATTCCCAGTGGGCAAAGATGCTTGCCATACAATCATCGAAGTTTTCTTAAGCACACCGCTATCTAGCTGGTGAGTTTCTAGAGTTTCCGATGTCTGATGTTCAAAAAGTGACGAAGCGAGCTCGAGGTAACGAACCGAATCTCCACCTTCAGTCACGACGATAGTGTGTGACGGTGTAGCCTCTCCGTAGGCGAAGTAGGCATTGTTATCACGGTTGTTACTATCTGGTGAAATGGAAATATAACCGAATCCTGATATGGGTTCGCCCCTGAGATTTATCGTCTCTTGTAAAGCCATGGACTGACCTTCGATGCTGAATTTATCAGTCTTAAATTCTTTACCGTTAATGAAGATGGTAGTGTCGATTTCTTTCTCAATAGTAGTGTCGACTCTAGTGATCTCGAAGTCTACCACTAGGTCAGCACCATTACGTCTAACAGAAGATATTTTTACCGCACGATTATCTTCAGGCTCAGCTGTTAGAGCGATGACTCGAAGTTTCGGTTTCTGCTTTAGACTTGCAAGACCAGACTGAATAGATTCCCAACGGTTTGATTCTACTTGCCAGTTGGTGGCTTGAAGATCTGAAGCTACCCAGATTTCAGTTTTGCCGGTGTTGGAAGAAATGATGTGGTTGACGGCATCATCTATGAGAGCTGGGATATTTGCTTTAGTATCTGTAGCAGCTGCAGATGAAATCACATCCAGTGTTTCGAGCTTCTCTATATCTTGGATTGTCCCCGTAGCCGAATCCACTAGTATAAGGTTTGGGTTCCCTAGTTCAATTAGTGCTTGTTTAGCCTGTTGAATAGCCTTCTCACGTTTAGACTCTCCGTCGACTCCTGTTTCAGTCTCCATGGAAAGTGAGCGATCAAGCACGAGAACTACTGTGTCTAACTTACTACCACCTCCCAGAAATCCACCTACAAGAGGCTGAGCTATGGCAAGCACAAGAGTTGCCAATGCTAAGGTTCTAGCTGTGAGGATGAGTATATGCTTAAGCTTTTTCTTACCACGAGATTCTCGCGTAGCTTTTAGAATGAATGACATTGCAGCCCACTTGACCGTGCGATGTCGACGACGATTCAGTAGGTGGATAATGATCGGGATAGCTGCTGCGAAGAGCAACCAAAGGATCGGTTGATTAAGCCAAGCCATTATTTCTTACCTCCTTTAGGCACTCGGTCTAACAGAAACTCTGACAGCACATCCTCATAGCTTTCACTAGTGCGAACTAGGCGGTAAGCGACATTTGCATCATACGCCGTTTTCTTAATGTCGCCTAAAAACTCTTGCACCGCTTCCCGATAGTCATCAGCGATCATCGTGGGTTCTGCAATTACAGAAGTATTATCTTCCATATCTACAAAACGATGTGGGCGCTCGAAATCGAAGTCAATCTCCTGTGGATCCATGAGATGAAAGAGAGTGACGTCATGCTTTCTGTGCCTCAGATGCTGTAGTGCGTCTTTTAGTTCATCGAGATCACAAAAGAAATCAGAGATGACAACAATCATGCCACGAGAGCCGATTTTTTCAGCAATATCATGCAGTCCTTGAATAAGACCAGTCTCTCCCTTGGGTTGGATCTCAGAAAGGTTGAGGAATATGTTTTGTAAGTGAGATGCTTTACGTCGTGGAGGTATTTCTAGATGCGTTTTCTCATTACACAGAGAAAGCCCAGCGGCGTCTCCCTGATCTACTGTTAGATAGGCGAGGGTAGAGGCTAGCTTACGGGCGTATTCGATCTTCGTTTCACTTTCGAAAGCAAAATCCATAGAGCCACTTGTGTCCACGAACATGTAAGCGCGTAGGTTAGTATCGGCTTCAAATTCTTTGATATAGTATCTATCAGATCGCGCGTATGCTTTCCAGTCAAGCCTACGCGTGTCATCACCCTGCACGTATTTACGGTACTCTGCGAATTCTACAGAAGAACCACGCAGCGGTGAACGGTGACGCCCTGAAGCATTTCCAAGCATCGGCTGACGAGCCTCTATGGGAATAGCGCCAAGTCGTGCAATAACCTGATAATCTAGAAAAGAGTATTCCATGAATTGATTCTCAGAGAACGATTAACGCATTTCTTCGATAAGACGATCAACGACCTTACCAGAATTCATCCCCTGAGACTCAGCGGCGAAGTTAGTAAGCACACGGTGACCTAGCACCGGTCTGGCTACTGCTTCGATATCTTCCATTCTAGCTAGGTAAGAACCATGGAGAGCGGCACGAGATTTAGCTCCCAGTATTAAATACTGAACCGCACGAGGACCTGCCCCCCAACTAACATTCTGCTTTACCCAGTCTGGAGTAGAGTCGAGATCTGGGCGTGTCTTGCGCACGATTTCCACTGCATAGTCATAGATATGATCTGGAACTGGAACACGACGAACTAGTTCTTGATATTCGACAACTTGTGCACCTGTTAGAACTGTATTTAGCGCGCTCTTCGCAGCACCTGTAGTTTCACGAGCAATGCGTTTTTCTTCAGCGGCTGAGGGGTAGTCAACATTGATAAGAAACATGAAACGGTCAAGCTGAGCTTCTGGAAGTGGGTAAGTTCCTTCTTGCTCGACTGGGTTCTGAGTAGCTAAAACAAAGAACGGTGGGTCGAGGTCATATTTAGTTCCGAGAGCAGTCACGTGACGTTCCTGCATAGCCTCCAACATCGCTGCCTGAGTCTTGGCTGGCGCACGGTTAATCTCATCTGCTAGCAGGAGATTGGCGAAAATAGGTCCTTTGATAAACTGAAATTTGCGGTGACCGTTCTCGTCCTCTTGAATAATGTCGGTTCCTGTGATATCAGAAGGCATCAAATCTGGAGTGAACTGAATACGGTTAAATGAAAGCTCAAGAGTCTCCGCTACAGATGAAACTAATAGTGTTTTAGCTAGTCCAGGGACCCCCATAAGAAGTGCATGACCTCTAGCGAACAAAGTGATTGCGAGCTGTTCCACAACTTCCTCCTGACCGATGATTACTTTAGCTATCTCATCTTTAAATGCTTGATACGATTTCCCAAGAGCATCGATAGCGGCAACATCGTCTGCTGGTAAGCTTGTCGTAGTAATGGTTACTGTAGAGGGAGTGTCTTTAGGTGCAGTGGCTGTTTCCATATTGTTTCGTTATCTGAATTTCTATATTTACTACTATTCTAGCGATACTATAAAAGCAATTTATCTATGTTGCTTAAATAAAAACCATATTAAATCGATGAGGGAAATTCAAATCTCAATAAAAGTGGATTCTCTAACCGATACGTGGGATTTTGGCACACTATTACAGGGCATTTAAAAGTCTTGCAGTGAGTCGATCATGTGTAGATGCTCTGCGGGACGATCTATGAAAAGATTCAAACCATATTTCCACTATCTTAAGCCGCTTAGAATCAAGTTAGCCATAGGCATTATTGCAGGACTGATAGGTGGTGCTGCTATGAGTGCCGGTCTTCCTCTTATGATGAAACATGTATTCCCAGTCATATTTGCA
The DNA here is from genome assembly GCA_937923145.1 of uncultured Rubritalea sp. Lineage (GTDB taxonomy): Bacteria > Verrucomicrobiota > Verrucomicrobiia > Verrucomicrobiales > Akkermansiaceae > Rubritalea. The sequence goes on from CALAJT010000041.1 coordinate 34,624, forward strand.
GATGGGAATACAGGCATGACTGAAGAAGCTCCAGCGTGGCTACAGGCTATAGCAGGGAGTAATATTTTGATTGTGGCTTGTTTGATGCTGCCTGCTGTATTCATCATCAGCGGCGTCACTACCTATATCAGTAAATTGCTATTAAATTACGTCGGTCTAAGAGTCCTAGAAAGCATTCGAATAGATGTTTTCAGACGCTTGCAATATTTATCACTGAGCTTTCACGGAAAGCAAAAAGGAGGTGACCTACTAAGCAGGGTAATGGGAGACACTTCACTAATGCAGCAGGTACTATCCAAAGTTGTATTTGATATGGTAGTACTTCCTGGTGCTTTACTAGGATCTATTGCAACATTGATATATCTCTGCATGGAGGATAGCAGTGTATTATCAATGCTGATCGGACTCATCACTATTCCTATTTGTGTGTTTCCCATCAGGGCACTTGCCAAGAGACTAGCTAAAAAAGCAGCTCTTATGATGGGTAAACAAGGCGACATGTCTGCGACTGTAGCTGAGAATTTAGCGTCTCAACCTGTGGTAAGAGCTTACTTAATGGAAGAAGACCAGGTAACAAAGCTCAAAGAAGACACCTCAAAATTCCTCACCTTCAATATGGGGGTGCTAAAATATCGATATTTGATTAGTCCTAGCGTCGAGATTGTTTCTGCTATCGGAGTGGGTATAGCCATCTACCTGGGGGCTAAGCAAGGGTTGACACTAGATAAATTCTTACCACTTCTAATCGCACTATACGCAGCCTATGGACCGATTAAGAAAATAGGCAATCTTAGCTCGATGATAAAAGAGGGTGAAGCTGCACTAGATCGTCTTGAATATATTCTTCTTAGCAATGATGAAGTGTTAGATCCAGTAAATCCACAAGAAATCGGCAGGTTAAAAGGAAATATTGACTTTATAGACTGTGACTTCAGTTACGGCAAAGATCCGATTTTGACTGATATCAACGTTAAAGTGAAAGCTGGTGAGACAATAGCTCTGGTAGGTGAAAGTGGAGCAGGAAAATCAACCTTTGTCTCATTAATCCCTAGATTCTTTGAAGTAGGGAAAGGGGAGGTGCGGGTGGATGGGATACTACTCAGTGACATGAGTCAGTCATCACTCAGAAAAAATATCGCAATCGTTAGCCAGCAACCGCTCTTGTTTCAAGGGACGATAGCCGAAAATATTCTTATAGGGAAAAAGGGTTCTCCGATGTCTGAGGTGATTCAAGCAGCAAAAAATGCTAGCGCTCATAAATTTATAGAAAGTCTACCTGACGGATATGACACCGTTCTAGGCGAGCGCGGAGAGGGGCTTTCAGGAGGACAACGGCAGCGAGTTGTAATCGCTAGAGCATTTCTCAAGGACGCCCCTATATTAATTCTAGATGAAGCTACTTCAGCGCTTGATAACGAGAGCGAAGCGCAGATTCAACTTTCATTGAGGGAGCTAAGCAAGGGACGCACCACATTCTTGATAGCACACCGCTTCAGTACTATCCGCGATGCTAAAAGAATCCTAGTTTTCGCTAAGTATAGCAAAGGTGGTAAAATAGTAGCAGATGGCTCACACGAAGACATTTACGAAACTTGCCAAACCTATAAAAGCCTCTACGACAAGCAGACTTAATAAGTTTACCAACTAGAGCCTAT
>CALAJT010000042.1 GCA_937923145.1 uncultured Rubritalea sp.
AAGCCTTTCGGGTGGACGATTTTTTCGCCGATAAGGTAGCCTGCTGCGGATGGGTGCTCGGAGATGGCGATGGCGAAGGCTCGGAGGACGTAGAGTGTGAGTCCTGGCTTAGGGTTCTGCTTTCTGCGGTGCTCTAGGAGCTTGTCCATGACGACTGGGTGACCTACTGTGGCTAGCGGTCTGGTCCATGATCTGCGCATGGCGTCTGCTACGGCTAGGCGCATCGGTGAGGCTGGAGTGGATGGCCATTCTGAGATGTATTCTAGGAATCCTTCTAGATCTTCTACGGTGACTCTGCCACCACCGCCACTGCCTGCTACGGCTGAGATGTCTGCGGCTCTGAGGCCGAGTTCATTCATCCGTGCGCGCATTCTCGGTGAGATGTAGTGGGCGCCGGATTTACCTGCTGGGACTGGGAGTCCCTGGACTGTGGGTGAGACTTCTTTTGGCTCGAAGTAGCCGCCGTCTTCTGTCTTGAAGTGGAGGTTGGCTTCGTCTTCAGATTGTGTTTTTTGCTCTACTTGAGCTTCACTGACTCCTTCTCGCACTGTGGATACGCCGGTGCGTTCTATCTCTTCTTCGGTGGCTTCGACTGTTCCTAGAACACTGCCGATAGCATAGCTGACGCCTTCTTCCGCTAAGATTTCTTTGACCACTCCGCCACAGAGTGTGGTGACTCCCATGGTGGCTTTGCTAGTTTCTACCTCGATGATTTCCTGGTCTACTTCTACGGTATCCCCTACCGCCACATTGAAACGTAGGATGGTGGCTTCTGCGATAGATTCACCGAGCTGCGGCATTACGATTGGTATTCTTGGCATTGTATTTGAAGTGTCGCGTATAACGGCTATGCCGCACGCGATTGGTTATAGTTAGTTAGTTAGTAGGCTAGGAGTTGTTTTAGAGCGTGTTTTATGGACTCGGGGGTTGGGCGGTGGGCTGCCCAGAGTTTTGGATGGTATGGGATCGGGGTGTCTTTGGCGTTGAGGCGCATCGGTGGGGCGTCTAGGAGGTGGAAGCCTTCTGTGACGACTCGAGATACTACTTCTGCGGTGACACCGCCCCATGGGAATGCTTCTCCTACTGCTAGGAGTCTGCCAGTTCTGGCTACGGATGCCATGATGGTATCTGTATCTAGTGGCTTTACGGAGCGTAGGTCTACGACTTCGATTTCCCAGCCTTCTGTGGCTAGCATTTCTGCTGCTCGGACTGCCTCGTGCACCATGGCGCTGTAGGCTACTACTGTTGCGTGCTTGCCCGAGCGGGTGATACGGGCTTTGCCTATCGGGAGTCCGTCGCCTTCGTAGGAGTCGCTTTTTAGCCATCCGTAGAGGAATTTATGTTCGCAGTAGATGACGGGGTCATCCATGGCGATGCCTTCTAAGAGCATGTGGTAGGCATCAGCTACGGTAGCTGGTGTGAGGACGATACATCCTGGGTAGTGAGCGTAGAGCGTCTCGATACTCTGACTGTGGAATGGACCTGTACCGGGTGCTCCACCTGATGGCATTCTGATGGTGAGTGGCACGGGGACGCCTGTGCGGTAAAAGTGGGTGGCAGCGTTATTGACTATCTGGCTGAATGCTACGGAGGCGAAGTCGGCGAACTGCATTTCTACGACTGGTCGCATGCCTTCGATGGCGGCACCGATAGCCATTCCTATCATGGCGTCCTCACTGATGGGGGCGTCCATGACGCGGTCTGGCCATTTTTCTTGGAGTCCTTTGGTGGCTTTGAATGCGCCGCCAAATTTTCCGATATCCTGCCCGTAGAGGAACACACTTTCATCTTGCTCCAGTGCTTTATATTGGGCGTCTCGGATTGCGTTGATGTAGGTTACTGCCATAAAATTTAGTTGGTGAAATTAGCTGTTCCAGTTTCTGAAACTTCCTCTAGAGAGCGCAGTCCAGTCTTCGGTGTATGGATCTGGTCCATCTTCCTTTTGAGCGAGCGTTACGGCTGCTTGGACTGCTTCTTTAGCATCTGCTTCCCACTGGTCTAGCTCGGTTTCAGTGACCCAGCCTTTTTCTAACAGCTGTGTTTTACCGACGTCTATGCAGTCTCTGCCGTAGTGACTACTGCGGACATCAGTAGGGACGTAGGAGCCATCATCGTGTTCGCCGTGTCCTGAGAGGCGGAGTAGCTTGGCTACGACCATTTGTGGACCTTCACCATTTCTGGCGGCGTCTACTGCATTGCCGATGACTTCTGCACATGCAAGAACATCTGTTCCGTCTACAGAGTGACCTTCCACTCCGTAGCCTACCGCTCTATCAATTAAATCTTTGCAGGCGAACTGCTTAGTATTCGGAGTTGAGTAAGCGAATTGGTTGTCGGCTACGACTACGACTACAGGTAGTTTTTCTACGGCGATGTAGTTTAGTCCCTCGTGGAATGCTCCTGTAGAGGTGGAGCCGTCACCTACGCAAGTTGCGCCGACACAGCCATTCATCTTGCCCTGAATCTGACGTGCTTTAAGCATACCTCCTAATACTGAGAGTGAGGTTCCTAGGTGACTGATCATGGCGATGAGTCCGTCTGAAGGTCTGCCACGGTGAATGTTACCGTCGCGACCTTTCATCGGTCCTTGGGCTGATCCTAGGTAGGTGCGGGTGCAGTCGAGTATGTCTTCTCCGAATGCTACTCTGCCAGCCTGATCTCGGATAAGTGGGGCGAAGATATCTTTCCCCCACTCTAGTTTGGCACCGACTGAGGCACTGACTGCTTCTTGACCTTTACCTAGATAAACGCCGCCTACGATCTGACCAGCTTTATAAAGAGAGCTGATTTTAGCCTCTAGCAAACGGGATTTCAGCATAGCGTGGTAGACCTTGCGAGCGTGTTGTTCAGTTAGGATCGTCATGATGGGTGCGTCACTTTTACAGCAAGAAATTGCTTGGTTGTGATCTTACAAGGGAAAACCTAGTGACGGCAAACCTTTTTCTTGATGATAAGAAATCAATTATCATGAATTAAATATTTGATTGAAAATTTAGTTGCTTAAACTGCTTATTGTGAAGCATAACTGCAACCTAATTTCACCAAATCCTCACTTAGAGACTCTTTAAATGAAACCAACACTTTTAGTATTAGCAGCAGGAATGGGTAGCCGTTACGGTGGACTCAAGCAGATGGACCCTATGGGACCAAATGGAGAAACTGTATTAGACTACTCAGTCTATGATGCTATTGAGGCTGGATTCGATCGAGTGATTTTCATTATCAGAAAGGAATTCGAAGAGTCATTCAGAAATGAGGTCGGTGCTAAATTTGCAGATAAAATCAAAGTAGACTACATTTTCCAGGATCTCAATGATCTGCCAGATGGCTACTCTCTCCCAGAGGGACGCGTAAAGCCGTGGGGAACTACTCATGCTATCCTAGCCGCTAGGGATGTAATCGATTCACACTTTGCTGTGATCAATGCGGATGATTTCTACGGTGCTGATTCATTCCAACAGATCACTAGCTACTTCACTGAAACAGCCGATGCTACTGATAAGGAACACTACTGTATGGTAGGCTACAAGCTCTCTAACACTCTGTCTGATCATGGTAATGTGAACCGTGGTATCTGTAAGGACACGAATGGTTTCCTAGATGCTGTCGAGGAGCACACTGAGATCGAAGTCGAGGCTGACGGTATATGCCGTGGCAATAATCTCAACGGCGAGCGCGTGGAGATTTCTACTTCAGCGATCGCATCTATGAACTTCTGGGGGTTCTCAGTTAGCATAATAGATCACCTTCAGGCACATTTCATAGAGTTTCTCAAGGAGCATGGCACAGAGATGAAGTCTGAGTGTTATATCCCTACTGTAGTCGACGAGCTACTCGCATCTGGTAAGGCTGACTGTAATATCCTAGAGACTTCTAGCTCATGGTTCGGAGTCACCTATCCTAAAGACAAAGGCTCCTGTGTATCCAGTATCAAGGCACTGGTGGAGAATGGTAAATACCCTAATAATCTCTGGAGCTAAATTTTCTCTAACATCTATTTCACAAACTCCGTAATTCCTAGAATGGATTTACGGAGTTTTTCATTTTCAATTCCACAATCCCACAATCCCCCTCTTTTATTCAATTATGTCCATTTCAATAGCCAGTGCCTCAGAGCTCAACGTAGCCTACTCATCCCAAGTCGTGTTAGACGGAGCTACGCTTGCTATTCATGAGAATGAGCGCATTGGATTAGTCGGTAGAAATGGCTGTGGTAAGTCTACGTTTCTAAAAATCATCGCACAGGTGGAAGAGCCTGATTCTGGTGAATATTCTGTTAGACGTGGTCTCAGAATTGGTTACTTACCGCAGGATTTTGAACTCGATGAAGATGCGAACGTGTTAGATTCGGTCATGGCAGGAGCGCAGTTTTTGTTAGATCTGATGGATGAATATGATGCTTCAGATCCTAGTTCATCACAAGGTGCTGAGCTAATGGATGCGATCAATACGCATGATGGCTGGAACTTAGATTCCCGAGCACAATCACTGCTTACTAATCTTCATGCACCTGAGCCTGATCGTATTATTTCCACGCTTTCTGGTGGTGAGAAACGTCGTGTGGCTCTTTGCCGTGCGTTACTGGGCGAGCCTGAATTGTTGATTCTGGACGAGCCTACCAACCACCTAGACACTGGTTCGATAGAGTGGCTAGAGGTTTTCCTTTCTCGCTATACAGGGACTTGCCTCTTCGTAACACACGACCGTTACTTCCTAGACCGTATCGCTACTAAAATCGTAGAGATCTCCCGTGGTGTCTGCACCTCATACGAAGGTAACTACACTGACTACATGATCACCCGTGCTACGCGGATGGAGCAGGAAGCTGTGAATGAGCATAAGAGGCAGAGATTTCTTAAGAAGGAGCTAGAATGGGTGCGCCGTAGACCATCTGCTAGACGGACTAAGTCTCGTGATAGAATGGATAAGTATTTCGAGGTAGCGGATCAAGAAGCTCCTGAGGAAGAACTAGATATCGACCTAATCATACCACCCGCACCGAAGCTCTCTAACAGAGTGGTAGAATGCGAAAATATTTCCTACACTATCGGTGACCGCACACTCTTCAAGAACCTAGATTTCAAGCTCGAAGGCGGTGAGCGTATCGGCGTAGTTGGCAAGAACGGCATGGGTAAATCCACGCTTCTCAAAACGATTCTCGGTGAACTTGAGCCAGCTACTGGCAAGGTGATGATCGGAGCTAGAGCGGATATTAATTTTGTAGATCAGGGAAGACTTATCCTTGATGATCAGAAGTCTGTCTTTGAGGAAGTAGGGGAAGGATCGGAGCACGTGAAGCTCGGTGATGAGACTCTCGGGCTGCGTCAGTATCTGAAGCGCTTCCTCTTTGATGATGACCGTATCAATACGAAGATAGAATTGCTCTCTGGTGGAGAATGTTCGCGTGTTCTATTGGCAAAAATTCTTAAACGTGGCGGTAACGTCTTAGTACTCGATGAACCAACAAACGACCTTGACCTGAATACTCTACGTCTGCTCGAAGAGGCACTAGTAAACTTCGCAGGCTCAGTCCTAGTAGTCTCCCACGACCGCTACTTCCTCAACCGCGTCTGCACTGGCATTCTCGCATTTGAGGACAATGGTGATCTGCATTTCCAGCCAGGCTCCTACGACTACTATTTAGAAAAAAAGGCCGAGCGTGATAAGCAAGCTTCTGTTAGTGAAGCAACATTCAAATCTCCTAAAGAGATAGAAGAAAAGCCGAAGCCAAAAGTAAAAGGCCGTAAACTGAAGTGGAAGGAAGAGCGTGAGCTAGAGACGATCGAAGAGGACATCCTCAAAGCAGAGGAGCAAGTCGAAGCACAGGAAGCCATCCTCACCCACCCGAACTTCTACAACGAGCACCCGAATGACTGGCAACAGTTCGAGACTAAGCTGAATGAGTCTAAGGCTGCGGTGGCAAAACTTTATAGTCGCTGGGAAGAGTTAGAGGCTATCAAGGCAGACTCTGAGTAAACGAGCATCAGCGATTTGACATCGTAAAAATATGGTTAAGTGTAAACCATGAGCGATGCATATCATACCAACACGAAAGTTAAATGGGACTGGGGCAACGGAACTGCGGAAGGTTACGTCCGCGGCGTATTCAGAGAAAAGGTCACTAAAACGATCAAAGGAAGTGAAGCCACACGCAATGGCAGTGATAAAGATCCAGCTTATCTACTTGAGCAAGAAGATGAAGACAAAGTGCTGAAGCTTCACTCTGAATTAAACAAGGCTTGATTTAGCAAAGCCAGCAGGGAATCCGATCAATGACTTTTGACCGATGACCATTGACATACCCGAAGGGTATAAGGCCATCGCTCCCCTGTAAGCCGGATTCTGTCCGTCTAGCGTTAAACTAGACTGGGCGACCATTTGTCTTCCTGCTCCCTTGCGGAAACTGGCGTCATCTTGCGATGATCATGCGACTAATACCCGAGGATTCTAGTCGGGTGGGCACCCTTCCTCTGTTATGTCTTGCACCACGCTGGGTTTACCTTGCTCCGCAGATTACTCGGCGGACGGTGGGCTCTTACCCCACCCTTTCACCCTTACCACTATCTCCGAGGAAATGATGGCGGTCTTCTCTCTGCTGCACTGTCCGTCTACTAGGCGTTGATTCCTAGCATCCCTCGTTCTTCACGAGGAGCGTTGCCCTATGGTGTCCGGACTTTCCTCTACCACAGACCGAAGCCGTGACAGCGATCACCCGGGGAGCGATGTGCACAATGCCTACAGGACAGTATGGTTCAAATCAATCTAAATTTATAGCTTGAACCGTGAAATATAAATCCTAGTTTTAAGTATTGCGTTCTATTCTATGAAATTCACCCTAACATTGCTATCGCGCGGCCTTGTCCGCACACATCTACATGCTCAGGATAGTAAAGCAGCATCGCTAGGCTCAGCAGCTGATGCCAGAAAATCAGTCTATTCAAGGGGTAATATCTCATCATTAAAAACATGAAATAGTGGCAAGTCTTCTGGTATTTCCAGACTGTATTTACTACAGCTCACATCACCATCTTCTACTGGAATAAAGTCGAAACAGACGACTTAGAATCTAAATTTAAAATCACCAATGATCATGCCAACTATACTCTGCGAAGGAGTTCGAAACATGGGCCGCTCACATGCCCTTACTTTTCATAATATACCAGAACTCAATATTACTGGAACACAAACACTCATGCAGCTTTTGCTAAGGCGAAACTTGCTACTGGGTGAGATCTATTTCTCGATAAAACTCTGGCTGAAACTATCTCTAAGTCAGAGGAAATCTTTAACTCTACTGACGATTCCTACCGCACTGGGAAGATCTTAGAACTTTAATATGATCTCTCGACTATTCTGGCTATGGACTATTTTAGGCGTAGCTATCGCTTGGATATATCCAGCATCTATGACGTGGTTCATAACAGGTAAGCTTAATATCCTCGGAACAGATGTTCGCCTTCTCTCTATCGGGCTGGGCGTGATTATGCTTGGTATGGGGATGACGCTTACCTTTGATCACTTTAAAGAAGTCATCAAGACTCCACGGTCAATCTTCATTGGGATATTAGCGCAGTTTATACTCATGCCATTTATCGGCTGGAGTGTTGCCACGCTCTTTGCACTGCCACCTCAACTCAAGCTCGGTATCATTTTAGTGGCGTGCTGTCCTGGTGGCACTGCTAGTAATGTGGTAGTCTATCTAGCAAAAGCAAACCTCGCACTCTCTGTCCTGATCACTATGTGTTCTACCTTATTAGCTGTGATCATGACTCCCCTGCTAACTCAGTTTTACGCCAGTGCTATTTTAAAAGTAGATTCATTAGCGATGATTCAGTCGATGCTCACTGTGGTATTATTACCAGTATTAGGAGGCATCATACTCAATCACTTTTTGCGCAATAAGCTCACCCTTGCTAAAAAACTCTCTCCAATCGTTGCCATCTTAATTATTGTTCTCATCGTTGGTGGTGTGGTAGGACTCACGAAGGAAAATATCATCAAATACTACAGCACTTTAATCCCTGCTGTATTCATCGTCCACATACTTGGCTTTGCCGCTGGATATTACATAGCGAGATTACTCAAGCTCACTGAGCGAGACAGTAGAACAGTCTCCATAGAAGTAGGTATGCAGAATTCTGGGCTTGGCTCACAGCTAGCTAGTAAGCATTTTACTGTGCTAGCGGCGACACCATGCGCTATCTCTGCACTCTTCCATTGTCTTATAGGGAGTGCGCTAGCTGCTATATGGTCGAGGAGAAATAATGACCAATAATTTTCTAATTATTTCCTAATTATTTCCTAATTATCTGTTGCAGACATAGAAAACCTGACTATATTTTAATGTAACTAAGATAAATACAACCTATGCAAGATTACTCAAATAACACAAATCCATACGCATCGCCGTATTCAGTCGCTGCACAATCAGTAGATGTCCGTGCGCAGTTCATTAAGAAAACGTATGTCCATTTGGCTTTTGCCATCGCAGCTTTTGCCGCACTGGAATGGGTTTTCTTTCAGATTCCTGCTATGATTCAACTAGCCGTAACAATGTCAGGTGGATACAGCTGGCTTATTGTCATGGCAATCTACATGGGTATATCTATGCTCGCTAACAAATGGGCTAACAGTAACACTTCTCGACCTAAACAATACTTAGGATTAGGTATCTATATTGTCGCTATGGCTATCATAACCCTTCCTTTGCTTTTGAAGGCAGTTATAGTAAGTGCCAATGTTGCCGGTTCAAACCTTATCTTTAATGCTGCGATCATAACAGTAGCCATGGTTGTAGGTATTACAGTCATCGCTTTCACTACTAAGAAGGATTTTTCTTTCCTCAGTGGATTTCTTAAGATCGGTGGATTTATCGCTATGGGCATGATTGTCCTTTCCATTGTATTTGGGTTCTCTCTAGGTATTCTATTCTCAGGAGCCATGGTAATCTTCGCTTCAGTTAGTGTGCTCCGTGACACCAGCAATATAATCCACCAGTATAACACCAGCCAATACGTAGCTGCATCACTAGGTCTATTCGCCTCAGTAGCACTTCTATTCTGGTATGTCCTTCAGGTGCTAATTTCACTTGCTTCTAGTGATTAATCTAGCTACGAATAATTTTTCAAAAGGCATCGTTTCTTCAAAGATTCGATGCCTTTTTCATTAAACCATCTTAACTATTCAAGTTATTACTAGATTTTATTCATTTTCTAGTTGCCAAAACTAAGGTTAAGCAGTAACAAATCCCCTCACAACTAACCAATTTTCAATATGTCAAAGCATTCAAGTCTTAAAGCACAAGGTAGCGCAGCAGGTAAGCGATCAGTAATGAAGCGTTTCGAGCGCGTAAAATCACTCAAAGAGAGCGGCAAATGGGTCGAAGGTCAGTCACCGACTGGTCTCCCAAAGACAAAAGTAGACCAGTAATCTGAGTTCTACATTTCGTTTTCCAAAGCCCGCTTCGCGATTATATCGTAAAGCGGGTTTTCTTGTGAAAATAAATAGAAGATTCCCCCACCCTGAACACACACATTTAAAGTAATGAAAAATCAACCAAGCTCAGACGAGCTAGAACCTGATGACGACGCTCCACTAGAAGAGGTCCGCATCAATAAATATCTCGCATCATGTGGGGTAGGCTCACGTCGCAAGTGTGACTCCATGATCGAAGACGGACTCGTCTACGTGAATGGTCACGTCTGCATAGACATGGGCACGAAAGTCACCACGGAAGACTTCGTAAAAATCGATAACAAACGCGTGCTCCCTAAGGAGACAATGACGATCCTCTTCAACAAACCTAGAGGCTGCGTCTGTACGAAAAATGATGAGCTCGGAAGAGACACCATTTACGAATACATCCCACCTTCGATGCGTCACCTCAACCATGTAGGCAGGCTCGATCAAGACTCAGAAGGTCTACTCGTGCTCACCAACGATGGCGAACTCGCGCAGACACTCACTCACCCATCGCTAAAGACAGAAAAGGAATATCTGGTCACAGTGAATCAGGCATTTGGCAATGACCTGCTAGATCAATTTCTCAAAGGTGTCTACATGGGACCTGGAATGGGTAGAGGTAAGGCTAAAGCCGTCAAGCGCCTCTCTCCTAGACGCTTCCTAGTCACTCTGGACACTGGCATGAAACGCCAGATCCGTATGATGGCGAAGGCTCTCCACATGCAAGTCACTAAGCTAGTGCGCGTGCGTATCGGCATGGTAGTAGGCACAGGGCTAGAGTCAGGACGCTGGGCTGAGCTCAATGCTGAGGACATCAAGATGCTCCAAACCAACCCTAAAGGTCTGCAACAAGGTCACCGCTCCAAGCCCTACCAAGCGAAAGGCGGTAAAGCAGCCCAGAGCGCCAAGAACAAGGCTCGCAGAACTAGTTTTAAGGGTAACAAAAAGACTGTTAGAGCGAAGCCGAACAGCAATAAGAAATTTAAGCGTAAGGGGAGATAGGGCTTAGTTGCCAGACTTCAGTTTCCAGTTGCCAGTTTAGTGAATCACACTTTTCTTGTTTGTAACCGTTGGGCTGCAAAGATTGAGATAAGTATTATCGGTCCACCTATCATAAGTCCCCAGCCTGGGGTTTCAGACTTTAGGATGATGAGGGACTCGATCACTCCGCAGAGTGGGATGAGGAAGCGATAGCTCGCTAGTAGGGAAACCGGGTAGATTGTCGAGAGATGATTCCAGAGTGCGAAGCCCATGGCGGATACGAAGGCTAACCAGAGCGTGAGGTAAATCACCTTAGCATCGAAAATTTCTGGTAGCTGGTGTAAAGCTGGTAGTCCCATTAGGAACAGACCGATACCTCCAAAGAATAGAGCAAAGCCTGACCCTGCTTTTGAGCCCATCGTCGGTTTAATTTTTCCAAAGATAATGATTCCTATTGCTCCGAATAAGGTAGCGCTAAGAATAAATACTGCCCCAAGAACTGGATTACTAGCCCCAGTGCCAGGAGAGTATACTGCAAGTGTAACTCCGATAAAACCTAGTGTTACAGCAGCCCATTGAAGCCTAGTAGGCCACGGAGACTTTACCATAAGTGGAGCTAAGATCATCCACCAGAAACTACCTGATCCAACTAATAATGCCGCTAAACTTCCACTAGATACATAGACACCTATGTAAAAGCAGAGGTATTGAAAGAATGTTTGAGCTAAGGCAAAGATTAGCAGAAGTTTCCAAGAAGTGGCTTTTAGCTCCGCCAGTGGTTGACGTGCCGCGCAGATCAAACCTAAGCCAGCAATCATAAATCTGACCCCTGCAAATACCCAAATAGCAAACAGCCCAATCTCAAGTCCCTTCTCATCCCAATGTGAGTAAACTGTCTTGAGAGCAGGAAAAGCGCTTCCAAATAATACCGCACAAATCAGAGCAGGTGGTAGAGCTTTTAGTGGGTGCGGTGACATACTGTTAGGACTAGAGAATACTACTAATGGATCAAGCTTCCTTTTCCTTTGAGTCACATTCATTTTCTAAAGATGAGATAAAAAGTAGTGTATCTAAAAAATCAGGGTGAGTTCCTTCAAAGCGTTTATACTCATCAACACTCAGCCCCGTTACTTCTAATAGCTTTTTCAGAGGTGAAGTTACACCTACTATTACGAGAATCATGCCTAACCCATGCCACCATCTACTCTCAGCTTCGGGGTATTTAATTGTTAACCAAAATCCTGTGAGTAATACTATAGGATTACTAATTTTCTTAACAAAGTAATACCTTCTTACTTTTCTAGTAGTATATACCTTTATATACGGGCTCATTAGTCTGTTAATAATATAATAGAACGATACCCACACGATTAGACTAATAACTGCGAATGAAAAATTTAGTTCTGCTCTATCAGTAAACAGACTTATTAATAGAACGCCAAGCATCAGTATATGTAGACATAATTTCACCATGAACATCTTCATTTCATTAGGATGAGGCTTCAATAATATCTTAAGCGAGACTAATTCATCTTTATTCGAATTTCCTGATATCACACAGACTTTAGGAGCTTCGAAGCCTCTCTTAGCAATGAAAATTTCACCATCTCGATAGCCTGAGACACCGTGTAATAAGGCATTGTCCTCATCATTAATCTGAGATATTTTAGCAGTATCTAATTCACTCATATTTTTAAGGTTTCTGTTCTAGTTCCATTGCATCAGGGAGTGCATTCAGAAAGTCGATATGTGCACCTTCGTATCGCTCATACTCCCCTTCTCTGCCTAGGCTTTTTAGGAGTTTTTTGAGACGTATAAAATTACTGATAACCACACCACTACACATCACTATAATCTGCGCTGAATCTAATTCTAACCAACCTAAAGTGAGGTATATTATTACAGCTATAACACTCAATAAACCATAGATAAACCTCATCCTCTTTCTTTTCCTTGCTACTGCTGGACAACAATAAACAGTGAATACTCCACCAGAAGGTTTAAAAAGAAAGGTAAATACAAGGCTTATAACCACAATTAGAATGATCACTGATATCGGAGATAAAGAGGCAAGTGATAGAAATTGCTCAAGGCCTATAGCTAGAAAAACTATCAATATAGTAAAGGTCACAGCTGCTATAAACCCTGATGTTAAATTACTAATCTTACTCGATCTGAGCATAATACTCTCATCTCTAGTACCTCTCTCAACTGGCTTCCCAGTCACTACGCAAATCTGAGGAGACCTAAACCCCTTGCGCACTATGAGATGTCCACCATCACGATAAGCCGTTTTACCTTTCACCTTGAAATCCCTTTCAAAAGTGCTTTGTGGTGGTTGGTATGGATTTACAGATGCCATCAACTATTGCGTATGCCTACCTTAGCAGTCATTGTAAAGTGAGGAATCCATTCAGACTAAGCAGCTCCTTAATCACATTTCCATTTCTAACTGCTGATCATCATCTTCATCATCTGCGAGTTTAACTCCTACACCTAGAAGCCGCACTGATTTCTGACCTCCCCTTTTCCAGCCTTCTATTAGAAGAGCTCGGCAGAGTTCTTCCGAGGTTTCTTTCGTAGCTCTCTCTATCGTGGTCTGGGTAAAGTCTGAGAACTTGAGTTTGACTACTAGGCTTTTCATATTCCGATCCTTGTAACGACTATTGAGTGTTTCTATGACGGACTCTAACATTTCATTCATAGGAGCTATCAGGTCTTGCAGTCGATTTACATTTTCTCCAAAGGTATTTTCCTTGCTGACTGACTTCCTTACACGGCTTACAGTGACTTCTCTATCGTCAATTCCACGGCAGAGATCGTAGAGACCTATACCCCAGTTGCCGAAGCGTTGTGCCATCTCTAGCTTAGTGAGTTTTTGCATATCACCACAGGTTTCTATCTGCATTGCAGTTAGCTTCTTCTGCATCTTCTTACCCACTCCCCAGAGTTTAGATACGGGTAGGCCATCCATGAACTCAGGTATCTGATCTTGCCTGATCTCATGCTGACCATCTGGCTTCTGCCAATCACTGGCTATTTTGGCGATTAGTTTATTACAGGATATTCCTGCACTAGCGGTGAGTTTAGTTTCCTCCTGAATCTGGGTTCTAATCTCACGTGCTATCGATGCAGCATCAGTCTGCCAATGGCTGACATCCAGGTAGGCTTCGTCTAGGGAAAGAGGCTCTATCAGTTCAGTAAATCGCCCGAAGATAGCGCGAATTTGAGCTGATACAGACTTATAAAGGTCGAATCTCACAGGAACCATAGTCAGCTGTGGACACAGCTCTAGAGCCTTGAATCCCGGCATAGCTGAGTGGCAACCAAACTTACGAGCTTCATAGTTTGCTGTGCAGAGAACACCACGTCTTCCAGAGCCGCCCACTGCTAGTGGCTTACCTATAAGATCAGGATTCTCCCGCTCCTCTATGGCCGCATAGAAGCAATCCATATCGATGTGGATGATTTTACGATTATTCTGTGCTGTAATACCCATGATTAATGATTAGCTAGCTTCCTCAATAAACCATAATCACTAGCGTCATCTTTACTACTTCTAAATTTCATGTCATTCCATCTAATTTTGGAGGTTCAATACTTTACAATTATCTACTAATCCTCTATCGAAATTGCATCAATATGGATCACCATAAATCTTACGGCTTTAGTAAATTCGCAAAATTGCTTTGTGTGCTTACTGTCATAGGGCTGTTAGATGCTCACATGGCACTGATGCAAGCTTGGGCATGGGTGAGTATGTTGAATGATCGTATTCCTGAGCAAGGTATTGAGCAGGCGCTAGACACGACCTTCAGCGGAGAGCATCCTTGTGAGAAATGTTTAGCGATCGTAGAACTAAAAGCGAAAGATACTGATCTAAATTCTCCTAGACCATTCCCTACTAATGATGTTGAGCAGGTCGCAAAGTTAATCGGTATTGTCTCCCCTGCTCGTAATGATAAATTTTACCCTATGGAGTGCATTCGCATTCCTTTCATGGCGACTCACCTGAGAGCGCCCAATGATTTCATCCTAGCGGTGCCTAGCCCTCCGCCACGATTTGTTTAGATAGAATCCTCCTCCTATTTTACCTCCTGAATTCCATGATACAGCATCTGATGATGCTTTGTGTCTATCTATCTATATTAAAAAATTAACAATACAACAAATCTAACAGCATGAAAATCAACGTAACAAATTCTATCACTGCTATTTTAGCAGGAACCACACTAACAGCACTAGCGGGATCTCGCCCGGACGCACACGCACCTATCGGAGTGATGGGAGATCACATTCACAAGAAAGGTGAATTCATGGTCTCTTATCGTGCGATGACGATGGAGATGAACCAAGTCTTCGACGGTTCTTCTGATATTGCTGGCAATGCAGGCTACATGCTCGCACCTCAGAAAATGACAATGGACATGAACATGCTCAGTGTGATGTATGCTCCTACAGACAAACTCACTCTAATGACGATGGCTAGCTACAAGCATAACACCATGGACATGCAGAATCCAGCAGGAGTCAAAGTCATGGAGATGAAGTCTAGCGGTCCAGGAGACACCTGGATCTCCGCTTACTACCAAGTGCTCAATCAACGAAAAGGTGAAGGCAGTATTAATGCTCACATCGGGCTAGGACTCTCGCTCCCTACTGGAGATATAGACAAGAAAGCTCCGAACGGCAGAGACCTACCATTCCCGATGCAGCTGGGATCTGGTACTTACGATCTAGCTCCGTCTATCACCTACAATCACTACATCAATGACGTCTGGTCATGGGGTGGACAGGCTAAAGCGACATTCCACACAGGGACTAATGATGCCGGCTACTCACTAGGCGACAATGTCAACTTAACTTCATGGGTAGCCAGAAAGCTGAACGCTAACTTTTCAGTAAGTGGAAGAGTAAACTTCAAGGCATGGAGCGGTGTAGAGGGTACCCAGGAGAATGGACTTCACGCACTGAATCCAAACCTATCTCTACCTGCTGACCCTAACAACACAGGCGGAACTAGAACTGATCTCTACCTCGGGGTGAACTACATTCACGAGAGCGGTATCAGACTTGCGACTGAGCTTGGTAAAACAATCCACCAAGACGTCCAAGGTGTGCAGCTCACCAATGACTGGTCGCTGAACTTTGGCATCCAGTATGCTTGGTAAAAAAACATAATTTAAATTACCTAACCGCTGGTTGTCCCTAGGACTTCCAGCAGTTTTTTATTTGTAAACTGTAGACTAGTCTCGAAATATAGCTTAACTAAATAACAGCCATGGCAGACGACGAATCACTCCAGACAAAAATGAGCAAACTCATGGCGGATGGTCAATGGGAAGAGGCTCGTGATGTCGTCTATAGATTGCTATCTATGCAGCCAGAGTCATCATGGATTCACTGTAATATGGGTTCTATTCTCTATAACTTATGGGACTGTAAAAATGCGGAGATCCATCTGAAAATGGCAATCGCTCAAGATCCTAACTACTCGGATGCCTACAATTACCTAGCCCACGTTTACATGAGAATGGGTCGTATGGGAACGGCTGATGACTGTAATAAAACAGCACTTACTCTGGAACCGAATGATCAGAGTAACCTAGAGTTAGCGATCCATTTAGCTTTATTCTATGATGATCTACCTCAGGCAGAACATCACCTTAGAAGCCTCGAACGAGTGATTCCAGAAGGAGCTGTCCTAACCTCACAACGCACCGCAGTGCTAAGCCACCCTAAGAGTAAGAATAAACTCGATGCCGCGAAACAAATCGAAGCTCAGGAAAAAGCACTCACTCAAGATCCCGATCATACAGACGCCCACGCCGAACTCGCGATGCTCCATCTCAAGCACACCAAGGACTACAAAAGAGCTGAGAAACACATCACACTAGCTCTAACCAAAGAACCTGCGAACAAAAAATATCATCTACTATACACTGACATCATACGTAAGAAAAATCCATTAATGCGGATACTCAGTTGGCCATTCGGGCTCTTCGGGAGTGAAGATAGAGAAGACAACCATTATATTATCATCATCTTTGTAATGCTTGTCATCGCGCTAATTGGCTCAACTCTTCCACCACATTTAATGCCAGTTCTTGCGGTCTTCGTTTCTTTATTAGTAGGCTTATTTCTGATACTCTATCCTATCATAAAATTGTATGAGTATCTAACAATTACCGATTACTTTCATAAAACCAACCAAGTGCATCTGTTCAAAGGACCTCTTAGAAAAATCCATCGGCTTTCTTACAGTAGCAGGGTCAGCATCTTCTCCCTGCTCCTGCTTTCTATCTGGGCAATACTGTTCTCTCGTAGCTGGTAATTTCAAAGCGAAGATTATCCGCAAGTTTTAACTACCCAGCAGGGAAATCTGGTGCTAATAGTATCACATGAAAATTCTACCTGACTGGGCAAACGAAGTCATCGCATCCTACGATAGCGGAGCCTCTGACTGCTTCCTACTGCACGGGAATGTAGCTGATAGCATGTTGATCAAGGCGGCGGCTGGTGAGCAGAAACTTGGCAGTCTAACAGATTTCATTCTTGAATCGCTATTGCCTAGGTTTGACGTAGTGATCACCTATGACATGGGAGCAGGTCTCCGTGTCGAGCGTGGGAGTAACATCTTTTTTGAATGGCCTACCTATACAGAGAACCCGACTCTACCTCATCGCCCGCTCGATGCTGCGCGCACCCTCACCCACTACATGCTCTACTGCCGTAACCTGAGGATCATGGGCAAGAAGTCTCCGAAGGTAGCAATAGTTATCAAACAGGCTCATATGGCTGTCCCTGCACTGCCTAATATTCACAACTATGAACTAAGCTCACTAGCGGCTCTCATCAAAGGATGGGCAGATGATGGTAAGCTGAAGGAAAATAACCAAGCGGTATTTCTCATCTCTGAAAATCTCAATGGAGTTCATCCACTCATTACCGAGAGCCCTCGTGTCTCTCATGTGGAGATCAAGCTTCCTGAGCAAGATGAAATCGCATCTACGCTAGATCTATTAGCCGCTAAATGCCCTATCGCTATGAAGGATTATGCTGGGCAGTCTACAGAGGTCGCTAGCCGACTCAGAGGTGCCACACTCAGCTCAATAGAATCTCTGTTACTCCGTCTAGAACACGACAAGGAAACTCTAAATGAAAACCAACTAGCGAACCTCAAAAAGAAGTTAGTTGAAAGAGACTGTGATGGGCTCATTGACTTCGTAGAGCCAGATCGCACTATGGAAGACTGTATAGGTCTAGACTCCGTGAAGACATGGCTTAGACAGGATATAGCACTCTGGAAACAAGATGAACTCGATGCCTTACCGATGGGTTATCTCTTCTGTGGACCAGTCGGGACAGGTAAGACTTACCTAGCAGAATGTCTCGCTGGTGAAGCAGGTGTCCCAGTGGTGACTATGCGTAACTTCCGTGACAAATGGGTCGGCTCTACCGAGGCTAACCTTGAAAAAATATTTTCACTACTCCACGCACTAGGACGTTGTTTCGTCTTTATCGATGAGGCGGATCAAGCACTTGGTAAACGTCAAGGAGGCTCTGGCGACTCTGGTGTTTCTAGCCGTGTCTACTCCATGATGGCTAAGGAAATGTCTAACACTCGTAACCGTGGTAAGATCATCTGGGTGCTAGCCTCTAGCAGACCAGACTTAATCGAGATCGACCTCAAGCGTCCTGGACGAGTTGATGTAAAAATCCCTTTATTCCCATCCATAGATGCTGACGAAAGTTTCCTTCTCATCCGTGCACTGTGTAAACGCAGGAAGCTGGTCATTGAGAAATCCGCAGTCGAAGAACTTCGAGATATCATCCCAAATCTTCTCACCCCCGGAGCAGCTGAAGCAATCGCAGTAAAAGCCTTCCGTATCAATAAGACTTCAGACCTAAGCCCTGTTGAGTCACTCAAGGCTTGCCTCACTGACTACATCCCACCCGTACCTGAGGAGATTCTCAAGTTCCAGATGCGCATCGCCGCAGAGGAAGCTACCGATGCAAGTCTGGTGCCAGATGAAATAAAAGAAATTATTGAAGGGTAAATCTAAACCTTCCACCGTGCCTCCAGCACGGGCTGATTATACAATTGAATTCCCATGACTAAAGTCATGGGCTTTGAAGCCTTTCTCCCTTCAGGAGACTTTTGCTCCTAGGTTAACTAAACTATGTATTGTACTCCTTGACTGAATATAATGACGCTTTTACTCCTGAAGGGAGTGAGATTTCAAAGCCTAGGAATTCATTCCTAGGAAGGGATATTCAATATCTATACCGTGCTGGAGGTAGGGAGGAAATCTCTACAAACAAGTCACCCATCTAACCACGAAAAAACGAGAAGCAATTAAGCTTCTCGTTTTTTAAAGTAAATCTGTCCCTAACGAAAATGAATTAGGTGATCAGTATGAGTAGTATTAAGCTGAAGCTTTAACTACTTCCTTAACTGCTTTGCTCTTGAGGTTAGCAGCCTTGTTCTTGTGGAAAATATTGTTCTTAGCGCACTTGTCTACAGCTGATGAGTAAGCTGAGAGAGCCTTAGCTGCCTCGTCTTTGTTGCCTGCTTCTGTTGCTGCTGTGACTTTCTTACGAGTAGTCTTAACACGAGTCTTGAGATTAGTGTTACGCTCATTACGAGTTTCGTTTTGACGGACGCGCTTTAGTGCTGATTTTGAGTTAGCCATGGTATTAAAATTATTTGAAAATTATTTGGTTGATTTACTTTATATTTCGTTAGGTCGGATTGGGAAAATACCTATTTTTGCTCGGTTGTCAAGCATCTGATTATGATAATTCCGCCGTTTCCGGTGATGTCTTTTGAAAAAGTACACCCGAAGGGAGTCGAACCCCTAACCTCCTGATTCGTAGTCAGGCGCTCTATCCAATTGAGCTACGGGTGCATTTAATTCTAAATGCGGCACTTTCAGTCCTATACTCTCGTACTGCGATGGTACACCCGAAGGGAGTCGAACCCCTAACCTCCTGATTCGTAGTCAGGCGCTCTATCCAATTGAGCTACGGGTGCATCGCTGTGCACTGATTATGCGGAGCGCAAAAAGCCATAGTCGCTGACTTTTGTCAAGCTCTCTCCAATAGAAATTTGAGATTCTTGGACGATGAAACCCTTACTCCCTAATTTCGCTCTGCTTCAAGAATAGCTTTTATACTTTTATATTGGTCGTCCCAAGCGTCTTTGCTGTAGCCTCCTAATAGGTTCATTACGTATGTGACGTTATGCTTTTTACATGCCGCTATGATCAGTTGATCTCGCTCAGCTATTCAGCATAGGTCATTCTACGGTTAGCTAGTGGGTCGCCTGCTAGAGCATCGCATCCCGCTACGTGGAAGACGATATTTGGTTTAGGCTTCTTAAGTAAACCGTCTAAGTGCTTTTAAAAATCAGCTAGATATTCGCCATCTATGATGCCAGCTTTGAGTTCCACGTCTTGGTCTCCTACTTCTTTTGGTAATGGATAGATGCCTCCCTCGTGCATAGAAAAAGTGTAGGTAGTAGGGTCATTTGGCAGACTAGCGATAGTGCCATTGCCCTGGTGGATACCGGTATCTATGATAAGAGCACGCTTGCTCAGCGTCTCTTTTTGGAGAACTCGTAAGCTTCCATTATATGACAACCCAAAAAACTCTTAAATCTATCAAGTCAATGTTACGATAGATCTAAGTGATCTCTTTTACTTTTTAAAGCCTGCCTTAAGTTCCGAAATTTTCACTGCTCCAGTGATGTGAGCTACTAGCAGGTAGCAAACTATTCCAGTGCTCACGATGAGACCAAGGATTAGCGCTCTTAACAATCTGAATCCATCGAAAAGTTGATTATGCAATAGATGAGCCGCAACCCAAATCACTAATCCCATGACTACACTTGAGATCAGCATTTTGACCATTTTCTGCCAGAATATTCTGTCAGGATTGATGAATCCTTTACGTCGAAGCCCCCTGATGAGTAGTAACACATTTAGCCATCCTGCTATCGTGGTGGCAATAGCACAACCTACGTGAAGGGAATTCCCACCGAAGAGTGGCTCCATGAACCTGAGATTCAGACCTGACCATTCACTAACTGTCTCAAGACCATTCCCCATCACAAACCAGGCTAAGATACAGAGTAAAATATTCACACCTGCTGAAACAAATGTGAAGCGCATAGGAGTCTTAGTATCTTCACGAGCGAAGTAACCTGGCTGTACTACGCGAGCCATGATGTATGCAGGACAACCTATCGAGAAGGCTATGAGAGCATGTCCAGCCATCTGTGAGTTCAATATGGTGAACTCACCACTTCTAAATAAAACATCTATGATAGGAACAGCTAAAACACCAATTCCAACCATGGCAGGGAGAGCTAATAACATTGCCATTTGCATACCCTGATGAAGGCTTCTTTGAGCACCTTCTAGATTCTTGGCTTTGATTTTTCTAGATATTTCTGGGAGTAACACCACTCCGAAAGCGATGCCGATAAGACCTAATGGAAGTTGATTTATTCTGTCTGCATTATAAATGAGCGACTTACCTCCAACTTGGTTGGAAGCTACGGCTCCCCCTACTAAAAGGTTCGCCTGCTGAACTCCAGCAGTGATGATTCCTGGTATCATGAGAAGTCCGAGCCTCTTCATGTCAGAATCGATTTTGGGAAAGTGAATCTTCAGTTTAAATCCCAGCTTCCATGCAGGAACTACTACTATAAATAATTGAACCACTCCTGCAACTAGGAGAGACCATGATAATACCCATTGTGCATTTTCTTTACCTACGAAGGGTATTGCAATGATCAGTCCGAGTATGAATACAACATTAAGAAATACATAAGAGATAGCAGGAGCTGCAAATTTCTTATGACTATTCAAGACAGCACTGAAGGCAGCAAGCAGGCAGACAAAAAATAAATAGCCTAGGGTAACTCTAGATAGACCGATGGTTTGCGCTAATGTTTCTGGCGGATAGCCTGGGTTCATCATCCATAAAATAGGCTTTAGAAAAATGAAGAAGATGACGAAAAGAGCAGCTAAGATCAGAGCCAATAAAAAGACAACTCGATTTCCATAACCAAATGCACTGTCCTCACCTTCTTCTAGTTTTCCTGAATAGAGCGGTATAAATGCAGCATTGAAAGCCCCCTCACCGAACACACGTCGGAATAAATTAGGTAGCTGAAACGCAGCATTCCAAGCATCTGAGCGAGCACCTACACCTAGGTAGTGATTGATCATCATATCCCTCACTAGCCCTAACACCCGGCTTACTAGAGTGAGACCACTCAATGTCATTAATGCTCTTACCATAAGAAATTCTATTTATTAATGCTAGCCCTTCTGAGGCGATCATTGATCGCGACTCCTAGACCTGTCTCCGCCACTGTCTCTGCGACGATGGCATCTGCTCCTGATTCATCCAGCACACGCATCAGGTGGAAAAGTCGCACTGCGGCTTCTCCGAGTTTCCCTTTACCTGGGCTCAGCTCTTCGACCACATCCCAGTCGTGTAATTCCATATAGCCATCTTTTGCCTGACCACGGTAACTGAGAAGTGCGTAGCTTACGCCTTCTTCAGGAACGAAGTCTTCAGGCTTATCAAAAATATAGAGCGGAGTCGATGGAGCGTAATGACTTTCTAACATACCTGGTGCCTCGACATCATTCGCCTCACCTTTATCTAGTAATGCTTTTCTAGCGCGATCACTGAGTTTTTTAGGTCGGATGACTTTTCCAAATGGCTGGAGATCTTCTTTCACTACGGGACCTGCACGGAGCAGGTGTAGCTCTGGTCGTTTCTCAGGATCATTCTCGTCTACTTCGACACGAATAATGGTGCTTTCGATTCCGTTATTACAAGCGCCACCATCTACGATTAGTGGAATCTTGCCACTTAGCTCAGCCATCACTGCGGCAGCTGTAGTAGGGCTGATCCTGCCAAAGCGGTTCGCACTCGGCGCTGCGATAGGGTAGCCGAATGCTCGACAGACTTCCTGCATCACAGGGTGAGCACTCATTCTAACAGCTACGGTATTTTTACCGCTAGTTACGATGTCTGGAATGATTTCCTTCTTCGGTAATACTAGAGTCAGCGGTCCAGGCCAGAATTCTTGGATGAGCTTGTGTGCAACTTCATGTAGCCTAGGAGAGAGTTCGCAGTATTCCGCTAACTGCTCAGGTCGCGAAAGATGGATAATGAGAGGGTCGAAGGAAGGACGTTCCTTAGCCTCAAATATCTTAGTGACAGCATCTGGGTCGAGCGCATTTGCTCCGAGTCCGTAAACTGTTTCTGTAGGCAGAGCGACTAGCTCACCGTTTTGGAGCAGGCCTGATGCCTTGACTACTGCCTCGCCCGCGTCTTCATCTTCTGCGTAGATTATTTCTGTCTCCATCTGGATGTTGTTTATCTTAAATTAATTACTTTGCACATCTTAAATATTAGAGATGGCTGTTTTTCTACTTTTTTACACAAAAATGGCGTAGCCAGCTTTGACCACACCATTAATAAATTTTTTCGGTTAGAAGCGTCGTTAATGAATAACAATCTACGCTCCCTGCTGGATGGTAGGAAGGATAGGTGCTACCTTCTCCTTCATTTCCTTACCAGGCTTAAACTTTACCACTGCGCGTGGTGGGATTGGAACATCTTTACTTGGATCTTTAGGGTTACGTCCGATCTTGCCTTTTACTTCTCTGACCTGAAATGCACCGAAGTTGCGCATGACGACTGAGTTTCCTTTAGCGAGTTCTTCAGTGATAGAGTCTAGAGCGCCTTGAAGCACTGAGAATACGTCCTGTTGAGTGAGTCCGGTGTCGTTACTGAGTTTGATAACGAGATCTCTTTTAGTTATTGTTGCCATCGATTACTTATTTTAAATGTTAGTTAGTTATAGAAATAGTGGGAGGTATTCTGCTGGGGCGAATGCAGACCATATCCTGAGACAAATGTCCCGTTAAAAATGCAACATTCTGCAAAAAATGTAATTTTTGAGTATAATTGCTATTCATCAGCACTATTTTCATCCTTGTCTCCTATTAAAAAGAAGATTTATAAATGAATTTTTGAATTAAGATATCTAAAATCACATCACCAAGTATACTGCTTTAACAGTTACTCTTGATTTATCAGGTAAATTAGACAACAAGTTCCCCGCTATGCCTAAAGTATTTATCAAGACCTATGGATGACAGATGAATGAGCGTGATTCTGAGCAGGTTGCTCGGATGTTCTCAGAAGGTGGATACACGGTCACTAAGGATGAATTCGATGCCGATGCTATCCTCGTAAATACGTGCTCAGTGCGCGATCAAGCAGAGCAGAAGGCGCTCGGCAAGATGGGTCACATGGGCAAGCACCGCACCCGTAAACCGCACGTAGTGTATGGCTTCATGGGCTGTATGGCACAGAGCCGTGGTGAGGAACTCTTTACTAATGTCCCCCACCTCGATGTCGTAGTAGGTACACAGAAATATCATAAGGTTTTCGAATACGTAGACGATATACTTTCTAAGCGACTAGAGCGTAGAATGGATGATGTGGAGCTGTCTATGATCGGTGAAAGCATCTGCGATATAGCAGAAGAAAAAGGATCTCAGAACACGATTAAAGATCACTTAGAGGAGGAAGTCAATCCATCTACTTTCGTTTCCATCATGCAGGGCTGCAATATGAAATGCTCCTACTGTATCGTGCCAGACACCCGTGGTCGTGAGCGTGGGAGAACTATAGCTGACATCGTAGATGAGGTAAAAGGACTCCGTGATAAAGGTGTAGTAGAAGTCACTCTGTTAGGTCAGATAGTTAATCTCTACGGCAGAACAGAATTTCCTAGAGTCGATGGTAAGTCGCCATTCGTGCAGTTGTTAGAAAAAGTGCATGAGATCGATGGTATCGAGCGTATCCGCTTCACCTCCCCACACCCGATCGGCTACCGCGATGACCTCATCAATGCCTTCACTTATCTACCGAAACTCTGCTCCCACATCCATTTCCCGATGCAGAGTGGTAGCGACCGTATTCTAAAGAAAATGCGCAGACCTTATAAGAACGCCAAGTTCGTAGAGATCTGTAATAAGATGAAAGCAGCGAGAAAAGATCTAGCGATCACTACAGATGTCATCGTGGGCTATCCTGGAGAGACAGAGGAAGACTACCTCATGACGAAGGAAACGATGCGAGAAATCGGCTTCGATAATGCCTTCATCTTCCGCTACTCTATTCGTAAAAACACCCCAGCGGGAGACATGGAAGACCAGATCGCTGAAACGGTGAAAGAAGAGCGAAACCAAGACCTACTTAAGTTGGTAAACCAAATGGCTATCGATAAGAATGATTCCCTAGTAGGCACTACACAAGAGATACTCTGCACTGGCTTATCAAAGACAAAGTCAGATACTCTTAGTGGTAGAACCAGCCAGAATAAGATCGTCATTTTCGAGGGAAATGCCGAGCGTATGGCTGGCAAAATCCTTAAAGTTAAGATCCAGCGTTCCACAGGATTCACTCTTTATGGAACGCCTGTGATTCATTAGTGAATTTTTGATATAAAAATCATTTGGAAAATAAGCGATTTCATCTTAGCCTCTGCTCATGCCAGCAACCGCTATCGATTTAAAATCAGAAATTCTCAGACTTAAGAAAGAACGCAATGCCGTTATCTTAGCGCATAATTATCAAATTGGGGAGATCCAAGACATCGCAGACTATGTGGGTGATTCACTAGGTCTAGCCTACAAGGCGCGTGACACTGATGCTCAGGTCATCGCCTTCTGTGGAGTTCATTTCATGGCGGAAACTGCTAAGATTCTGAACCCTAACAAAACCGTTATTTTACCTGACAAGGACGCTGGTTGTTCGCTAGAAGAGTCATGTCCTGCGGAAGATCTAGAAGCATTCCTAAAAGCTAATGCAGAGAAGAATTACTATGTTATCGCCTACATCAACTGCTCTGGAGGTGTGAAGGCTCTCTGCGATGTGATCTGCACATCTGGAAATGCAGTCAAAATCGTGAACAAAGCTCCAGCTGAAAGACCTATTCTATTCGTACCTGATGCTAACTTGGGCGCATGGGTCATGGAGCAAACTGGACGTAAGATGGATCTCTGGGAAGGTTCTTGCTACGTGCATGTAGAGTTCACTCAGAATTCTATTAGTAAAATTAAAGAAGAATATCCTGACGCAGTAGTAGTCGCTCACCCTGAGTGCACGACTGCTGTTAGACTACTGGCTGACGAGGTATGTTCTACTGAAAAAATGGTAGATTTCTGTAAGACTTCGAAGGTGAAAGACATCATCATTGTCACCGAAAGTGGAATGCTAAACCGTCTCCGCAAGGAAGCACCAGACAAGAACCTCATCCCTGGGCCTACAGATCACTGTGCTTGTAATGACTGTAAATTCATGAAGATGAATACGCTCCAGAAGTTGCACGACTGCCTTGACACTCTAACTCCTACAGTAGAGATGCCAGAAGACATCCGCAAGCGAGCGGAAGCTCCCATTACTAAGATGCTAGAGCAGTCCAAGTAACTTCTCCTTAACAAAATAATATGAAAAAAATCTTAGTAACAGGCGGAGCTGGATACATCGGCTCTCACACATGCATCGAGCTTCTCAACTCAGGTTATGAAGTCGTGATAGTGGATGATTTTACTAACTCTGTGATGGAGCCAGTGAAGCGTTTAGAGAAGCTCGCTGGAAAAAAAGTCAGCTTCCATGAGGTAAACCTACTAGATAAAGAAGCACTCGATGCAGTCTTTAAGAAAGAAGGAAAGATCGATGCCGTGATTCACTTCGCAGCACTTAAAGCGGTCGGCGAATCTGTGGCTCAGCCGCTGATGTATTATAAGAATAACATCTCTGGTTCGCTAGCGCTCTTCGAGGTCATGCGTGATAACGACGTTAAAAACGTAGTATTCAGTTCATCCGCTACCGTCTACGGAGATCCAGAGGAAACTCCCATTAAAGAAGATGCCACAGTCCACGCGACTAATCCTTACGGTCACACTAAATCTATGATGGAGCAGATCCTCATGGATACAAGCCACGCGCTCGGCTGGGGAGTAATCTTACTCCGCTACTTTAATCCAGTAGGGGCACATGAATCAGGTGAAATCGGTGAAGACCCAGAATACCCTAACAACCTTCTACCCTTCGTTTCTCAAGTAGCTGCTGGTATCCGCGAGCACGTCACTATCTTCGGAGATGACTATGACACTATAGATGGTACTGGTGTACGTGACTATATCCACGTAGTCGATTTAGCCCGTGCTCACGTAAAGTCTATCGAGCGTCTCACTGGATTTGATAAAGGAACACTCATCTATAACATCGGCACTGGCACTGGCTACTCTGTGCAGCAAATGGTCGAAACATTCCGCCAAGTTTCAGGTAAAGAAATTAAGGTAGTCATCGGACCTAGACGCCCAGGCGATATTGCAGAATGCACAGCAGACGCTACACTAGCTAATAAAGAACTCGGCTGGAGCGCAGAATACGGTCTTCAAGAGATGATTGAATCAGCCTGGAAATGGCAGTCTAAATACCCCAATGGATACCGTGGGGCGAAATGACTTCGACTCTTTGCTCTCACATTTAATTTGCCTTAAACTTATTATCTTGCGCAAAAAATACCACTCCAACTGAGCCTGCTCAACAAGCTAGACCTACTTTTCTACAATAGGTAAAAAATTTAGCTTGCCCGTGGCAAGGAGCAATGAAGCCACCTCTCCCTCCTATGAAAAAAAATTGAACCAGGTATCGAGCAAGTCACCTATACATAGTGTCTGGTTTGGTTTATTGATGACATTTTCACTAAAAAACATGTAGCCAAACCACTAGCAATGCAGAGCAGAAACTATCGGAGAGCATCTCTCAGACGGCTTCAGCCTACAAGTGGTTCACTCGATACGATTGAGTAAGAATATCACTCAGAGTGACGGAAAATTCAAATTGGTAAGTTCAAATATCTGTCTATTTTATTTTTCTC
>CALAJT010000043.1 GCA_937923145.1 uncultured Rubritalea sp.
AATCAGACTAAGATAGGAATCAACGCCCTCGAAAAGGAGCTAGTTTGAAGCCCATCAAGCGAAAATGCGACACCTTGATGAAGGTGAAAAAATCCTAAAATCTTGATTCCACTAGTTTGATGAGTTTACAGAAGTTCCCTATATTAAATAACTTGTCAATTAATTATTAGCAGAGTCACAGGCAGGGCGATTCCAGCTTCTGATGCGACTACCTAAATCATACTGGAATTGAAACTATCTTCTCCCCTGCAACGCACGCATCAGGGTCAATTCATCCGCATGTTCTAGTCCCCCACCAGCTGGGAGTCCCTGAGCGATTCGTGTTACTTTGCAAGGTTTGGATTCTAGCATTTCGGCGAGGTAGTTTGCGGTGGCTTCGCCTTCTACATCAGAACTTAGAGCTAGGATGACTTCTAGGTCTTCTGTTTCTGAGATTCTTTTAATCAGGCTGCCTATGTTAAGGTCATCTGGGGATGTGTTGTCTAGGGGGGAAAGTTTACCACCTAGGCAGTGGTAGTAACCTTTGAAGGCTCCTGAGCGTTCTAGCGGGAGGACATCGGTGGGCTGCTCTACTACACAGAGGGTTTCTAGTTCGCGGTCTTTGTCTTCGCAGAGGTCGCAGACGCCTAGGGTGGAGAAGAAGCCGCAGGTCTTGCAGAGTGATACGGATTCGCGGGAGAGATTAAGGACACAAGAGAGTGCTTCAGAGTTGGATTTCTTGTGCTGAATCATCCAGACTGCTATGCGCTCGGCACTTCTAGGACCTACACCTGGAAGTCGCTTTAGCTCGGCGATGAGTTGGACTATTGGCTCTGGGTAGTTGAGATTAGGCATCAGTATTTAATTTCTTTTCGGTGGGTTGAAAACTCGGTGGCTTTACTGTCTCTGTATCTGAATCAAACTGCTCAAGTTTCTTCACTAGTTTAGATTTTTTAAATGGAGTAGTTTTGTTCTTATGTCTCTTAAATCTCCCCAATTTTTTCTTTTTCTTTTTGACCAGTTTCATCTTCAAACCTAATTCACAAGGCATTACATGTAGAGTGCTGTAGATATACGAGAAAACCCAAGCGAATATAACAGCTACAATAACTACAATAGGAAACCAAAACATTCCCCAGAGCATGAGCAGTGGAGAAAACATCATGATCAGAACGACTGAAGCTAGACCGAAAAAAATACGCTTCCCCTTTCCTGCTGAGTCTAAAACTACGTATGCTGTAACAGTTGCTAGAATGATAGCTAGCACCCAATCCCATGAGCGGTGCCAAGTTTCTATACTTTCTAAGAAGAATGGTTTTTCTTGGTAAGTCTGTTGCATAGAAACCATCATATCGTCATAGCGGTGCATTAGATCTAGAACTATGGCAATCAATGATGCAACACCTCCACAAATCAATGCAGGGATATTAACATGACCCAGAGGCTTCGAGATATGCAGAGTTTTCCTATATGCTCTACGAGGGATTTGCTCTACTTCATTTTCGTTGCCCGTATTTACAGATGTTGTGCTTGTTTTGCTCATTCAGTGATGTTCTCAGCGGAAGAATTTTTACTCTCCTTGGCGGCATCATAAGACTGAACTAGCATATTACTCAAGAATTTGTCTGCATCTTCTACGGCTTCTTTTGTCAGGGTGAATTCATTTACCCCTGTATTGCCATGTATTAGCTTGAGTCCGAACTGGTAATCTTTGAATTTACTTTTACAAATTTGCAGCACGCTCCTGCCTTGTAGCGATGATAGTTCCGCTAATGTGGTGACCGCTTCCTCGTCGAACTCCATGGTCATTCCATGTTTAGAGTTAAATTCTTGTGTAAAGGAATCGATCTCTAACTTCACTTTGTTGAGATTTACTTTGAGTCCTTCTTTTCGATATTTCTCGATTACTGAATCGTGATTTTCGATAAGGTCGGCATCAATAATCAGCTCAGTAATGGAAGTTCCCGGTAACTCAAATTTGAAATCACGGAGAATTTTAGCCAACACCGTCATCAATGCTCGAGCACCTGTGTTTTCTTTTTCTGCGAATTCAGCCACTTTCTCTATCGCAGAGTCCTTAAACTTTGCATGGATTCCGTATGCTTCGAATTCACGCTCGTATTGTCGTAGAATACTACCCTCGGAGAATTTCATGATGCTCACAAAGTCCTTTTTCTCAAGCTTCTCACAAACTACTCTGACGGGTAAACGGCCAATAAACTCTGCTTCAAAGCCAAAGTCGATAAAGTCCTGAGTTTCTACCTTCTTAAATAGCTCACTATCCACTACTTCCTCGCGCTCCTCTGTCTGGAAGCCGATCGGTGTGCTTTGGACACGCTTGGACACGATCTTATCTAGCCCTGAGAATGCGCCACTTACTATAAATAGGATATTCCTAGTGTTAATGTTCTCTTTCGTAGGTTGCTTACTTCCACCGCCTGATATCATAGACATCATCTGTCCTTTCATGTCCATTGGGTTTGAGACTGGGACTTCGGTCTCTTCCATGAGTTTGAGTAGCGTCGTCTGGACACCACGTCCGCTTACATCCTTGCCGAAGCTCCCCCCACCCTTGCTTGCTAGTTTATCAATTTCATCGATATAGATTATACCATATTCTGCTAAGTCTACATTACCATCTGCCTTGCGGACTAGCTCACGAACGAGGTCGTCTACGTCGCCACCTACGTAGCCAGTTTCAGAAAATTTAGTAGCGTCTGCTTTGACGAAAGGAACACCGATCAGCTCTGCAATGTGCTTAATCAGATAAGTTTTACCCACACCAGTAGGTCCGACCACCATGACATTCTGCTTTTGATATTCTAGTGTATCAGCACCTTCACCGTGTTCGTCTTCGAGTGCTTTAAAATGTTTTGCATGATTATAATGATCACATACCGCGATAGAAAGCGCCTTTTTCGCATCATCTTGGCGGATGACGTAGCGGTCTAGGTGAGACTTCACCTCCCTAGGCTTGAGATCGAATTCGTGTATGGAGTCGATCTCCTTAGTCTGGACGATCTCAGGTTCATCATCTTCAGGCTCTCCACGCTGCTCATCTACGAAGCTGCCGAATGGCATACTCATGCCGCTTCCCATCTTATCAAAAAGATCCTTTAGCGTTTTCTGCATTTCTTCGGGAGTTGGTGGCTGATTGTCCTTATCTTTATCGCTCATTATGTTCACTAATAACGCATTTTATTGTCTACGCTAGTGAAAATCATTTTTTCTACCATGAATCTACGTGAAATACTGTGTATGATGAAGCTAGAAAATGAACATCATTTATCCAGTATTCGTGTAGATTCGTACTAAAAGCCTCTTAAAAACTCAAATCACCTATTTCTCCAATTTTGTTAGCAAAATTTAGATAATTCCAGCCTAAGCCTACGCTTGTTTGTAAATAATCCTGAAATAACGATATTTTATTTCGCGTTCTCAGAAAAATTAGTCCACATTACCACGTATAAACTAGAAAGATGCGATTTTATTTACGTGATGAAAACGAATTTTAAATATCTAGGGTATTCATCACAAATTTATCATTATGCCAGATCAAGTAACAGACACTCACTTAGCACCACTTCCCGAATCTCTGCGCAAGCAGCTAGAGAAGTTTAAGAAGGATCTGTGGAGAATCAAAATCACGGAAGCTATCCTAGCTGGTCTACTTGGGCTGATCGTCTCGTTCGCTCTTGTATTCGCTCTTGATCGTGTTTGGGAAATCCCCTCCTTCGTTCGTCTCATAATCCTCATTACTGGTGTATCACTTTTCACAATATTTGCACCGTTCTGGATTAATCGCTGGGTGTTTAAGCATCGTAAAGAAAACCAGCTTGCACTTCTGATTTCTAAAAGCTATCCGAATCTCGGTGACCGTCTACTCGGTGTGGTGGAGCTACAGAATCAGGAAGAAAGCCAGACAGCTCTCTCACCTGAACTACGCGAAGCCGCTATGATAGCTGTGGCACATGATGCCAAAGGTAGCAGCTTGGACAAGGCACTTTCAGCTACTTGGAGAAACAAACTAGCCCTCGGAGCAATGCTTACTGCAGGTCTATGCTCTATCGCCTTTTTTATATTCCCTAGTGCTGGTAGGAATGCGCTGAAACGCTGGGCTATGCCATTGTCCGATACTAAGAGATTTACATTCACTAAGTTCGACACATCAGAAATCCCTAATCCACTTTATGTTGCTCTCGACGAGCCATTCTCATTATCAGTGCCCCTCACATCAGACACCGAGCAGTTTCCAGATTCAGCAGAAGCGCGTTTCGGTGCTAGTAATTGGGATACATTCTCACTGAATGGTAATCAATATGATCTCAAATTTAAAGGTCAGAGAGCTAATGGTAATATCTATTTAAAGGCTGGCGATGCTAACCTAGAGCTTGAAGTTCGCCCATTGAGACGCCCTAGGCTAAAACTAATCCAAGGGCTAGTTAGCTATCCTAAATATCTGGAACGTGAAGATGTGAAAGAAGAATTTATTGCAGGTCAGATACAAGTCTTAGAAGGAAGCAAGATCGCTATAATCGCGAAAGCTGAGCGAGATCTAAGGAGCGCAGTAGTAGGTCCGCTAGTAATTGATAAATACATTGATTTAGAAAATCTCGAAGAAGCGGAGATCCAAGGTCTCGATCCTAATGACGCACCTAAGCAAGTGGAGAAGGAAATCACATTTAAGATCGATAAAGACAATGTTCTTCCAGAACCATTCATCGTTACAAAAGATATTTTCACTCTACCTATTAGTTGGACAGATAACTATGGTATCTCAGGATTAAATGCTACCAAGCTTAACATTAGTTCTGTCGAGGACACACCTCCTAGCACATACGTCCAAGAAGCTAGAAAGCAGATTTACATGCTCCACACGGAAGTTCTCAGGTTCGTGATGCAAGCTGAAGACGACTATGGTATAAAAGCGGCAGGTATAGACTGGAATGGGACTTTCAATACTCCTTCAGCCAGTGCTCCGGCTAAAGGCGAAGAGCGCTTCATCGTAGGTGATCCTTATAAACAATCCGCACAAGAAGATATAGAACTCGATTTCAAGAGCCGTCAGATCATTCCTCAGAAGCTAGACATCCGCACTTGGGTAGAAGACTATAACCCTGCTACTCCAAGGATGTTTTCTGAGGTAATGGAAGTATTCCTCCTGAACGAATCAGAGCATGCTAACTATCAGAAAGAGCGCATGAAAGATGCTCTAGCTGAGCTAGAGGACGCGATGCGACGCGAGCAGGAAAACCTAGATGAGAATAAGCGTATCGAAAAAGAACTCAAAAATCCTAAGAACGATAAAAGCGCTCAGGAAGCTAAAAAGAAACTAGATGATCAACAACTTAAAGAGCAAGAGAACCAAGATGAGGTAAAGAAACTATCTAAGAAGATGGAAGACATTTTCAAGGAATCGATGAAAAATAAAAACATCACTCCTAAGACTCTCAAGGACATGTCTGATGCAGCTCAGCAGATGAAGGAAATGGCGGATGAGGACATGCCAGATATTGCTAAGAAACTCGACGATGCACAGAGCGAAAAGAACTCAGAGCAAAAGACTAAAGAGGATGTAAAGGAAGCTATTAAGAAGCAGGAAAAGCTACTTAAGAAGATGAAGGATACTGCCAAGAAAGCAGAGGACGCGAATAAGAAGTTAGAGTCCAGCACCTTTGTAAATAGACTTAAGCAAGCAGCATCAGACGAAGAACAGATCGCTAGTGGCCTTATGCCTGATGATGGCATCCTTGCAGCTGACTACTATGCAGATCTAGATCCTGTTAGACAGCGTCTCTTCCAAGCACTCTATCTTCAACAGCAACAGACTACTGCTGATGTCCGCTGGATTCAGGAGGACTTAGGTTTTTTCTTCTCTCGAACCCAGAAAGAAATACATAAGCAAGTTCTAGAGCAAATGCAGGAATCAAGCATCTCAGAGGAACTTCGTAAGATTGAAAACGAAATCGAAGCCGCACGGGTATTTATTCCGATGAGCAAGGCTCTCGGAGCGGCGAAGCAACTCCGTGAATGGGCTAAACTTTTAGACGGTAAAGAAGATGAAGGTGGTAGCAGTGGTGGTGGCGGTGGTGGAGGAAGCAACCAAGAAGATGAAGATTTTGAATTCATGCTTCGCGTCATGAAAATGATACAAACAGAACAACAATTGAGAGCTAGGACTAGAGCCTTAGAGCAAAGCAAAAGAAATGCTGAAAGCAATGAGTCTCAAAATCCTCTACCAACTGAGTCAGGCGAGACAAAATCCAGACAATTTCAATAGCTTAATAATTTAACTCAACTAAGGTCTAATAACTACGAAACGTAATACAATTACCATTATGATGACAAAGAAACTGATACCAACTATTATTGCAGTCACTGCAGTATCCTGCTCATTTTTGAGCGCAGGTACTTCGCTAAAAGAAGACATCAGAAAAAATGGTGATAAGCCAATCCAACTCGCTCCTAAAGAAGCACTCAAGAAGCACTCTAAAGAGAGTAAAGTAGTGGCTAATGACCAAGATGAGCTTGCCGCAGATGTGCAGGATCTGATCCAAGATCAGACTAGCAAGAAAGTAATTACATTGCTAGAAGAAGCAGAACTTCTCATGGGTGAAGCTACTGACTTACTAGAAGCTAAAAAGACTGGTGGCAACACCATCGCAATCGAGACTGAAATCATCGAAAAGATCTACGAAGCGGCTAAGCAGAAAAAGAAATGACAATCCAGTGGCGGCTCACCTAGCAGCCAAAAGAGCATGGGTTCCATGCTCAAAAGAATGGAAGATATGATGGGTAAAGAACCTAGCGACAAGCCTGGTTCAGAAGGTGAAGGAAGCGGTCCTAGTCAAGGCAATACCGGAGACAGTGATAAGGCTAATGACAACAAGACAGGATCTGCAGACAACACCAAAGAGGAGCGCACAGTGCCTAAGAGCACTACTGCTCCTAGCAAGCCTCTACCTAGAGAAGAACAGCGTGCGCTTGACGCATATAAAAAAGCAACTTCGAAGAAATAGATCTAGAGCACATTTAGAAAGTAACTGATCGGCAGTCAGCTCAGCTTATTGACTGTCGTTAATATTTTTCATCTTAAGACTACCCTCTCTCAAAAATTTTCCATCAAAAATTACATAGAATTTAACATGATACTAATTTCAAATACTAAGCAGAAAATTTCCATCATGAGGTCATTACTCTGTCCTACGATGAGCATCTGTATAGCTCTAATACCCTCTCTAGCTTCAGTATCTGAAGCTCAGAGTATTCCTAGGAGAGGTTCAGACGTGATTCCACAAGAAGTAGAATTGGCTTATACTAAAGGATTAGTCTACCTAGCTAAGACACAAGCGGCAGACGGAACTTATGGCGATCGTTATGGTAAGCAACCTGGAATCGTAGGTGTCTGCACCCTTGCTTTCTTAGCTCATGGTGAAGATGCTGAGAATGGTCCTTATGCTAAGAACATTAAGAAAGGCATCGATTTCATCATTAAATCACAGAGTTCTAAAAATGGTTACTTGGGTAATAGCATGTATAATCATGGGTTCGCCACACTAGCGCTCGCTGAAGCTTATGGAATGGTCAACGACCCTCGAATCGAGAAAGCACTCGAAAACGCTGTAAAGCTAATCACCTCTTCCCAAGATCGAAATCCTAAAGGAGCATGGCGCTACGCACCAGAGTCTAAATCTGCGGACTCTACTGTAGCTGGTTGCCAGATAGTAGCCTTATTAGCAGCTAGAAATGCAGGGATTCCTGTGTCTGATGATAACATAGATAAGGCTCTTAAATATATGGACAGCTGTCGTGCATCTAACGGAGGCTATGGTTATACTTCAAAGTCAGGTGCCCGAACTACTCTTACTGCAATAGGATCTCTCTGTATGTCACTTGCTAAGAAAAAAGATGATAAGGCATTCAACACCGTGACTAAGTATCTAGTCAAACGTATCGACTCCACTGCGCACCATCACCCATTTTATCATGAATACTACATGGCTCAGGCACTTTTCCATGCTGATGAAGAGTCTTGGAAGTTATGGAACGAAAAGAATTCCAAAATCATGAGCGCATCACAAATGCCTGATGGAAGCTGGTCTGACCGTTCTATGGGACAATCTGGAGCCACAGGATTTGCACTCCTTTCCATGGCTCTAAACTACCGCTTACTCCCGATCTACGAAAAATAGAATTATGAAATCTTCACAACTCCTAGTTACTCTACTGGCACTTTCATCACAGATAGTTAACGCTTTCCAGGTTGATCCGACCTCTGACAAGAAACCTAAAACAACTTCACAATCTGAAGGATATTCTGATTTCATCAACTTTACTAACGACGATACACTGCACGGCAAATTTCTTGGACTCACTACTAGCGGCAAGATCATATGGAAGAACCCTTCTGCCGAAAAAAATATTGCCTTCACTCCGGATCAAATACGCATGGTCGTGCTCAATAAAGGTAAGCTAATAAAACCATTCACTCACGTAAGCTACATCACTCTAACAAATCAAGATACAGTCCCTGGTGAAATAGCAGGACTAACTAACAAAACGATCACTCTAAAAACTGACTATGCTGGCGAACTTAAAATCCCTAGAGAGATGATAAGCTCGATTGATTTCTTGCCTCTAGGCGATAAGATTCACTACCGTGGTCCATTCGTAGAAGCAGACTGGAAAACATTCCCATACTCAACCAATAAAACTACTGAGAAGCCAGGCGAAGAGGTAAAACCTGCTTGGGAATTGAAGAATTTCACCCTAAAGAATGTTGGGGGGTCTGGAGTCATCATGCATAGTGAAGACTTCACTGGAAAAATTAGATATACATTTAAAGTTAGCTACAGCAACTCGGTCATGCCCTCATTTATCATCTCTTCTGACATGGAACAGCCTGAAGTAGAGGAAAAGAAAGCTGCCAAGGAACCCGCGGTAAATGCCAAAGTAATGACTAACAGAGCCTCAAAAATTACAGAGGTAATCGGCACAGGGCTTATCTTCAGGCTCAGTAATTATAGCTCTTCGCTGAACTACTACGGCTTCGACGAAAACGGCAATTCGATCACTCAGAGCATTCCTAACATGTTACCAAATGCACGAACTAGAAAACCAAGAGGTGAAAGTATCATCTTCGATGTGCGAGTAAACAAGGAGGAAGACTCTGTATTACTCTACGCTGATGACGCAATGGTCGGTCAATGGGACATTACTGGATATACTGATAAGCTCAAAGGTGGTAAAACTGGATTTGTTAACCTCTATACATCTACTACAAATAAGTGCATGGTGAGTGATATTGTTATCAGTGCCTGGAATGGTGTTACTGACCCGGCTGCTTCTATGGAAAATGCTGATCGTGATACTATATTGTTGTCAAATGGTACCGACCGTTACTCTGGAGCAGCTCTCAAACTCTTACAAAACAAGCTTCTGCTCAAAGCTCCCTATGCAGAACTAGAAATCCCTACTGATCAAATTCAATCCCTCTATTTTGCTAAGAAAGATCGTAAAGAACTCCCTGCAAAAGCGGAGTCAGAAGTCTCACTTCGCTTCCACGGCTCTGGGCGTCTTACAGGAACTTTAGCCAAAGCTTCTGATGGTAAAATCACTCTTGATACATCGGTCCTCGGCAAGCTTACTATTGATCCAGATTACGTTAGTGCCTACGAATTTGAAGATTTAGATTACGCCTACGAAATTATTAAATAATACTCTCACCTTACTCTAACCCTACTCCTCTAATCTTTTCACACCTTAGATTACTCATCACTTTATGCGACTACTACTATTCATCACTATCACATCATTATCTGCCATACTTTGCTCTCTAACATCTTATGCTGGAGATATCGTGACGCTCAAGAATGGCGACTCTCTTACAGGTAACATCATAGATAGTGACCAAGTCGGAGTCTTCTTTCTAGAGTATCCTGAGTCTAATGAAAAATTAAAAATAAAAGAGGAATTTATCTCTAACGTCTCCTTTACCAACGAGCAGAAAAATACAGGTAATAACACCGAGAAAATCCAGCTAATCAATGGTGATCATTTCCCATGTAAGCTTGATTCATTCGATGAAGAAAACATCACCTTTACTAGTGACTACATGGGTAAACACTCAGTCCCCATAGCCATGGTGAAGCGAATTTACTTTAATAATAAAGCACAAAACGTAATTTATGAAGGTCCAGGAAAAGACCTATCAGCATGGACCACTACTACCAATGATTGGAAGCTTAAGCGAAATGGCTTAACTACCAAAAAGAAAACCCAGGTTGCCAAGAATATAGATAAACTCCCAGATAATTTTGTGTTTGAATTCACACTTGAGTGGACTGGAGACGCTCCACGATTAAAAGTTTATTTCTGCGCTGATTCTATTAATATTTCTAAGAAACTTGATAACTATTACTTAGACATGAGTTCATTAGAATTTCGTGTCACCCATTACTTAAAAAGACGCTTCAAGACTCTCGGCTACCACAGCATTGACCCTAAAATATTCACTGTCCCAAAAGGTAAAGTATCACTCTACGTAGACCGTAAAGGTAAGAAAATTATCCTCTACTACAACAAGCAGAAGATAAAAGAATTTAAGGACATCGCTGATCCACCGAAAGGATCAGGAATAGTCTTCCACTCCCTTCAGCGTATAGGAGAAGGCGTTACTATAAGTGATATTAAAATTAGTACCTGGAATGGTGGCTTAATTCAAGACTTGGAGAAAGATCCTGAGCGCCTTAAGGCAAACGACATCATCACTGACATTAACGGTAACCCTATGAGAGGTACACTTACTGGGATCAAAAAGAAAAATGGCAAGTTCTTCGTCGACTTCAACATTGCCTTCGCTAAGAAACCATCCTCAATACCATTGAAGGGTATCCATCACATAGACTTCCGACGTGGAGCTGACCTAGAAGAGATAGGAGATGCCGCCAGAGCTTTAAAGATAAGCAGCGGCGGGCTACTTTCTTACGATAGTTCTCAGATGGTTGGAGATAAGTTAATCATCAAACACCCTATTATAGGTGAAATGAAGATTAACAAGAGCGCTATTAGCCGTCTAGAAACCAACGAAATTAAGTAATATTATGCTCAATCAATTTATAAAATTCATACTCCCAGTATTCCTCATCTCTGGATCCATACTAAATGCACAAAAGTTGCTGACGGGTAAAATACTCTTCCTCAATGGAGATTCTCTCACTGCAGACATCGTAGAGTGGAAGGAAGACAATATTCGTATCAAGCATCCTTTTTTACTCAATGAATGTGTCTTAGATAAAGCAAACATTCTTGAAATTAAATTATTGGATAATGGGAGTAAAGAGCTTGAGCGAGACAAAGTTCAAGACACTACTACGATTCAGATTAAGCCGCGCTACAAATCCTCAAATGATAACGATACAATCCGTGGTAATTTAGTGCAAAATAATGCTGAAGCGATCACACTGGAAACGAACTTTGCAGGTGAGCTGAAAATTCAGCGCAGTAAGATTCTTAACATAGATATAGATGCCACCACAAACCTTCTATATCATGGTCCTAACAGTTTAGATGAGTGGCACAATACCCTCCACAATTCTAGCTGGAGTTTTACCAATAGCTCTCTCTACAGTAGTGAAGACATGGGTAATATATCTATGGATATGAAACTTCCAGACCAGCTTCTCTTTAGCTTTGATCAACATTGGAGAACATCAGCCTATATCAATATCAAATTATTCTCAGACGATCATAAAATGAGCCGACCTAACAATTACTATGAATTTAGCGTCAGACACGGCTCTATCTACGTGAGAAAATTTATAGATGGTAGGTTCATGGCAATGAATGCTCTAAACAAAAACTTCCAAAACATGCAGGATCTTAGAAGAGCAATGTCTGTAGATAAAAGCGCTCACTACGACCTCTATTTAGACAAAGAAAAAGGAATATTCCATATTTTCATCAATGGTAAACTAATGAATTCTTACCAAGATCCAGATCCTAAGCCTGATAAATTCGGGACTAGCGTTCATCTAGTATCTGGAGATAATTCTCCGATGAAGATAAATAACATCAGAGTCAGTCGATGGAGCGGTAACATGCCTAGTAATGATGATGATAAGGCCTTCGATAAGCTCAAAGGAGAAGGCCAGCGAATTCTGCTCAAAAATGGCGATGCTATCATCGGTAAAACTGGCAAAATAAATGATGGTCTTATGGTAATTGAAACTGAGTTCGGACCACTCAAACTACGCGTCACAGGAATGCGCTCTATCGACCTATCTGACACTCCAGATGACGGACCTAAGATGTATAAAGGTGACATAAAGCTCTACTACAAAGACGGTGGCTGGATCATCGTAAAGCCTGTCGCGATGTTAGGTTCCAAACTAAAAGCCTTCCACCAAGCATTTGGTGAAAAAGAATTTGATATGAATGCATTCAAGCGAATCGATTTACATGTCTACAGTGAACAGCATAATCGCGCAAGGAAGGCTGACAGCTGGTAAATCCCGCTCAATAGCTATTGCTAAATATGTTAGGTAAATACTAATCTAAAGAACTATAGAGTTTTAACGTGAAATCTACTTTCTAGATACAGTTAAAACATACATTTTTTTTGCATTCTGAGTGAAGTCTGCTTTAATGGTGCAATGCAGAATGAAAATGCCCCTATCAAAGTAAAGAAGCCTAAAAAATGGGCTGCCGGAAGACCAGCAGTTACTTCTTCAATGAAACAAATCATCAGCACCGCTGGACTTGTTAGAGGTACTAAAGCTCTCTTAGAGATCAATCAGAAAGATGGCTTTGACTGCCCTAGCTGTGCTTGGCCAGACCCAGATGATCACCGTGCTGCTACTGAATTTTGCGAAAACGGAGCTAAAGCAGTCGCTTCCGAAGCTACATCAAAAATGATAGATGACCGTTTCTTCCGCCAGCATTCTATTGAGGAATTACAGGCAGAGAGCGACTACTGGCATGACCAACAAGGACGTCTCAGCAAGCCAGTAATCCTTCGCGAAGGTGATACTCATTATCAACCAATCACTTGGGATGAAGCATTTAAGATTATAGCTGATGAGCTAAAAGCACTGAACTCCCCTGATGAAGCTGCATTTTACACATCTGGTCGCGCTAGTAATGAGGCTGCATTCATGTATCAACTCTTTGCCCGTGTATATGGTACTAATAATCTACCAGACTGCTCTAATATGTGCCACGAATCTAGTGGTTCAGGACTAGGAGCATCCATCGGCATAGGAAAAGGAACGGTATCCCTGGATGATATCCACGATGCAGATACCATTATCATCGTAGGTCAAAACCCAGGTACTAATCACCCTCGAATGCTAGCATCTCTAGAAACTTGTGTTGAGAATGGTGGTGAAATAATTGCAATAAATCCTCTTAAGGAAGCAGGGCTTCTCGGATTTGCACACCCGCAAAAAATCTCGGGAATGTTTAATAAATTCACCCCCCTAGCCTCTCAGTATCTTCAAGTGAAGATCAACGGGGACATGGCGATCTTCCGTGGCATAGCTAAATCTATTTTTGAAAGAGAAGAGAAAACGGGTAAGAAAATTGTGGATCAATCATTTATAGATGATCACACATTAGGTTTCTTAGAATACCGCACTATCGTAGATTCGACTTCATGGGGTAGAATTTTAGACGACTCAGGTCTGACATTAGCAGAATTTGATAAACTCACTGACAGTGTCTTAGCGAAGGATAAAAAGGTCATCACCTGCTGGGCAATGGGTGTTACTCAGCAGAAGAACGCTGTCGATACTATCCGTGAAATAGTCAATGTTCATCTACTTATAGGAGCTATTGGCAGACCCGGAGCAGGTCTCTGTCCGGTCCGAGGTCACTCCAATGTTCAAGGTGATCGCACTATGGGGATCTTTGAAAAACTCCCTGAGTGGTTCCATGTTTCACTTGAAAATCATTTCAAATTCGAATCACCAAGAGAGCATGGCTATGATGTGGTAGAGTCTATCCAAGCTATGCAAAACGGAGCACTTAAAGTATTCATAGCACTCGGAGGGAACTTCCTGCAAGCATCTCCTGACACAAACTACACAGAATATGCATTAGAGAAAACTAGCCTCACCTGCCACATAGCTACTAAGCTTAATCGCTCACATCTCGTTACTGGGAAAACTGGGCTCATACTACCTTGCTTAGGAAGATCTGATAGAGATATTCAAGAGGAAGGCGAACAGTTCATCACCTGCGAAAACTCCATGGGAGTTGTCCAGAAATCTCAAGGAAAACTCAAACCACTCTCTAATGATATGCTCTCAGAGCCTATGATCGTAGCCAGACTAGCAGAGGCTACTCTAGGCAACACAGACACTATTAAGTGGCGTTGGATGGCTGAAGATTACAATCGTATCCGTGACCATATTTCCCATGTAGTGCCTGGCTTCAAAGAATTCAATCATCGAGTGTTAGAGCCAGGTGGCTTCTACCTTCCTAATGCGCCCAAAGAACGCATCTGGAATACCGACACTAAAAAGGCAAATTTCAACACTGCTCCACTTTCAGCATTCAATGTTGAAAAAGGTAACTTAATACTGCAAACACTCCGCAGTCATGATCAATATAACACGACAATTTATGGACTCGATGATCGCTACCGCGGAATCTCAAATGCCCGCATGATCATCTTCCTCAATCCTGACGACATGCGAGATCGTAACATCAAGCCTCTACAGCTACTTAGAATCACAAGTCACTGGAAAGGGACTACAAGGGTAATCGAGAACTTCAAGGCCATTCCTTATGACATGCCGGCTGGTTCTGCTGCAGCTTATTTCCCAGAGGCAAATGTCCTTGTCCCTGTAGATAGCACTGCAGACATCTCAAATACTCCTACGAGTAAAGCT
This sequence comes from uncultured Rubritalea sp., assembly GCA_937923145.1. Taxonomy (GTDB): domain Bacteria; phylum Verrucomicrobiota; class Verrucomicrobiia; order Verrucomicrobiales; family Akkermansiaceae; genus Rubritalea. The sequence goes on from CALAJT010000043.1 coordinate 14,874, forward strand.
ATAGAAATCTCGCTCGATACAATGTAGCCATGCTTTCTGTCATCATCGTAGCTGCTGGCAGTAGCAATCGAATGGGCTTTGATAAGCTCATGGCTACCATAGGAGAGAAACCTGTACTATGGCATACTGTTCAAGCATTTCTCAATGCAAAAAATGTTGCTGAAGTCATTCTTGTTACAACTAAGGAGCGCTTTGACGCATTAGCTATTCCATCTCCAAAGCTCAAACTCGCTACAGGAGGTAAAGACAGGCACAACTCAGTAGCCAACGGCATCACTCTCGTCTCTAAGGAATCTAAGATGATCGCTGTTCACGACGGCGCTCGTCCTTTAATAAGCAAAGCACAGATTGGCAAAGTCTTAATGGCAGCCCATAAACACGGTGCCGCTACCTCTGCTCGTAAAATCACTGAAACAGTGAAGCGATCAGATAAGAATCAGTTTTCAAGAGAGTCCATAGACCGTGAAAACCTCTGGCTTATGGAAACACCTCAGATTTTCGATGCTAACAAGCTCAAAGAAGCTTATACTCAAGTCGAAAAATTAGGTCTGCTGGTAACTGATGAAGTCTCAGCCATGGAAAATATTGGTATAGCTACCTTACTTGTGGAAAACACCAGTTTAAGACAAAATATAAAGATTACTTATCCACACGATCTGAAACTTGCAGAAGTTTTTCTAACACAAAGCGAAGATACATAGTATATACTAGTGTGATATAAACTAAAAAACTACGTGCCATTTCTCTCATTTTTGGTTTAATCACTCCATGAGGAACCTTAAGGATGGCATTAGATCACTTGTCAAAATCGATTTTTACGGAAATGTACACAAGTACTTCCGAGGAACTGATGCTGACAAGCGTGCTGTTAATGAAGCCTATGTTCTAAAAATACTTGAGGACCGTGGTTGCCCTAATGTGCCTAAATTAATAGATTTCAAGCCTGAAGAAGACTATATAGTTACTACTAACTGCGGAAGCCCAGCACCCAGTGTAACTAAGAAAAAAGCTGATAAACTTTTCGCAATACTCAAGGAAAATTATGGAGTAATTCATGATGACCCAGAGCCTAGAAACATCACCTATGACGATAGAATGGGTGAATTCTGTATTATCGATTTTGAACTCTCTACTGTAATAGAAGACCCTAACGAATCTGCCCATACTGAAACCCCCGACCCCAAAAAATAAACCACTATGAAAAAAATCATTACTATTATAGCTATTGCGATCAGCTGTTCAACATTGACTAGTTGCACTCAATTCACTCCTACTAAGGATAATAACTTTGTCATGATGCGCGCAAACGATATTCAGATACAAAACGAAGTCGCTGACCGTCATAAACACATCGATAATCCTTCCCATTCTTTTGATCTAAGTCGCTTTTTGCGAGAACTTTTTTCACCTAAAAAGCCTAAAGTATCAAAGCCATTGACGATCTCTCCATATAAGTAAGATCGCGCTTGATCTTCCTAAAAACTAATTATGAGTCAACGATTCAGCTGGTCCGCCTCATCTACTTCTGGCACTAAAAAGCCAGAGAATGATGATTCTTGGATCGTGTGTTCCGCTGGTCTCGATGGTAGCCAAACTCTCGCTAGTGACGGTGATTCATCACTTGAAAATAAGGATCTTATTTTCGCGATTTCTGATGGTATGGGTGGAGGAAACGCAGGCTATTTAGCCTCCGAGCTGATCCTAGAGAATATCAGTATGCTAATCCCCTCTATATTCCGTTTAGCTGCACAAGGCTTCAATCCTGACTACCTAGAGCAGCTCATACTTCAGCTCGAAAAGACCCACAAGAACATCAATGAAGCAGCTGAACTAGATGTAAACCATAAGGGTATGGGAGCTACTCTCACCCTTGCATGGTTTACCCCTGAGAATCTCTATCTAGCTCATGTCGGAGACTCCAGACTTTATCTACATCGCCGTGGGCAGACAGTCCAACTCAGTGAGGATCACTCCTTTGTCTGGAAAAAGCTTATCCGCGGTGAACTTACTGAATATAAATACCGTAATCACCCGCGCAGATCCTCTCTTTATGAAGTAATAGGAGGCGGTCACCGTAATATTACTCCAATGGTCGCAGCTATTCCCTACCAAGCTGGGGATAAATTTCTCATCTGCTCTGATGGTCTCATTGATGGTCTCTGGGAGAAGAATATACATTCAGCATTCACATCTGAGACTAGGTCTATGCAAGCTCTTAGAGAACATCTTCTAGAGAAAGCGTTAGAAAATGATGGAACTGATGACACTACGCTGATTACACTACAGATTGCTGAATAGATTCTAATCTTCATCAGCATCAATACTAGGCAAGCGATCTAACATCACTAGCTCTACGAACTTATTAAGAGCCTTATCATTTTCCCAAATCTCATCTAGTGCTTGAAATATAGTGTCCGCATAGGGAGTTCCGATAAGATCTTTACGGGCAATTAGTTCATTTGATTCTACCTCCCCCCAGTCACTATCCATAGGCTCAATGATGCTAAATGCGTTGTCCTCAAACGAAAATACTACACTAGCATAGCGCTCCTTATCCTCCACATAAACAAGGAAGAATACATCGTGGTCCCCTTTCCCATCAGTCCAGCGGGCAATATATTCCATTTCTTGCTCATTCTCTACATTCTCACTATCTTCTAAAATGACGAATCCAGATGAGAATACTGTTTTAAAACCACAGCAATCACATGGAATGTCTGTTATCTCTACTTCTTGATCTACGACAGACATATTATCTTCTTTCCCACTTAGTGTTTCCTAGATCCTTGAGCTGGCGCTTCAAGCGAGCTTTCGCAGTAGTACTTACTCTGTCAGTAAATAAAATCCCATTTAGGTGATCTACCTCATGCTGAATCGCTCTTGCAAGTAATCCATCAGTCTCTATCTCCAGCACACTACCATCTATCTGAGGTAGCTTTGCTTTAACAATAGTCGGACGCTTCACCTTAGCTCTGATTTCTTGGATACTTAGGCAGCCTTCGCTGTCGGCTTCTCTAGGGCCGCTAAGCTCTAGCTCAGGGTTAATAAATATAAGCGGCATAAAATCCACCATATTTGCATCCTCTCCAGCTACTTTGAAAAAGCTAACACACTCGGGATCATGTGCTACATCGACCACTGCGATACGCATATCTACTCCGACTTGAGGAGCAGCTAGACCAATTCCCTCAGCATCGATCATAGTATCGATCAGATCTTGAGTGAAGTTTCTAATGTCTGTATCGACCTCTTCTACAGGATCACATTTTCTTCTAAGGACTGGCTCTCCGTATTGTTTAATATCTAAAATCATTGTATGAATTATTGTTCTTCTCCTTCTAACAGGACTCGTTTTGAAACATCCGAGAAACCTGCTTTATGAATCATATCTGCTGCAAACACCTCGTATTCCTCAGGCGTTAGCTTATCCTGTTCGATGATGAATTTCGCATTAGGATTGTCTTCTTTGTAAAAGCTCAAGAACTTCAGCAATTCATCACTCCCCACTTGAACTTCATTAAGACTGTATTGTCCGTCTTGAGAAATGGCAAGAATGGCTGTATCGGAAATTGTTAAAGTAATCGGTGCTCCATTACTAGTAGGCAGCTGTACTTCAAGTGTGTGTTTTTTCTTCTTAAACTGAGTTGTCACCACAAAGAAAATCAACAAAATAGTAAGGATATCGATCAGAGGCAAGATCGGCACCGAAGGAGTTGGTTTGCGTCGTTGATGAAATTCCATAGCTTAAGTTATTAGAAAATTACTTCTTCGTTCTTCCTACAGAGTAAGCACCCACAAACTTATCCATGACCACTTCGAGTCGGGCTGAGTATCGCTCGATTCTACGATTAAAGTAACCGTGTGCTATAACTGCTGGAACAGCCACAGCCAGTCCGGATACGGTAGTAATGAGAGCCTCAGAGATACCCTGAGCCATTTCCTCATACTTTTCTTCACCAGCGCCAACACCTTCGAAAACGGTAAACAAACCAGTAGCCGTTCCTAACAAGCCTAACAAAGGCGCAATCGCTATGATCACTTCTAGAATAGGGATACCAACTTGCATTTTAATAATCTCCTCACGAGCACTTGCCTGCACAGCTTCTTGAATCTCCACGTCTTTACGGTCATGTCTTTCGAGCACTACATCACAGAGCCTCTGAAGCACACTAGGGCTGCTTTTTCTACTCTCATTGAGTCGCTGGGTAGAGTCTTCGTCACCACGTGATAAGTAGGCATTCATGCTATCTACCAAATTAGTAGGAATAATCTTATCACGCTGCAGCAGGACCCATTGGTATAGAACGATGGTCAGTGCGAACATTGAGCAGAGTAAAATGAAGTAGATGAAAACTCCGCCTTTTTGGATAAACGAAGCGACTCTCTCAACAGTCGATAAATCAGAGGATTCTAACAGGATGGCTAACATTGGATGGAATATGGGATAAAAATTTAAAATGAAAAGGTATAAGTAAATTCAATTGGGTCACCGTTCTGAACAGCTCTTACTTTTGATGGCATCTGCGGTATTTTAGCGGAGTTAATTGCTTGAAAAGTAATACTATGATTTGCAGCACTACCATACGTTTGTGAGATGGTATCAATACGCGTAATTTTCCCTCTAGAATCTAACAAAAAGCTCATTCTCAGTGTCCCAGGTTGGATCAAGTCTCCTTTCAGACTACATCTACGTTGCCATTCTCTCTCTACCAGCTTCGAGACTTCAGCCATATATTTGCCCAATGGCGTCGCTTTTACATCATTAGAACCAGCTCTACTACGTCGAGAGATAGACCCTTCGAAACGTGTCGCCTTAGTCTCAGATCTAAATCCTTGCTTAGCGCTTTTAGATGCAGTCTGCTTTAGTTGCGCTTTTTTCTTACGCACTTGTTTTTCCTCTACAGATTTTTGTTTTAATGCATCAGGATCTACCTTCTTATTAGCAATCGTATTTTGCTCCTTTTGAGATTCTTTTGCATCCTTAGGCTTCTCGGACTTCTTTTTAATATCATTCTGAGCAGTCGCTTCCTTGGCTTCAGCTAAAGCCTTGTTCTCGCTCTCTAGATATTTCTTCACCTCGTCATCTAGGATACTCGCCTCCATAGCCTCCTTCTTCTCTTTTTTCTCAAGAGCATCCCCTCTGACATCGGTTTCCACTATACGACTCTTCGCTTCTTTCATCGCCTTGTCTGCCAGTTTACTAGGTTCTACTTCAATCTCTTTCGCAGCTTCGGTAGGCGGCTCAGGAATATTTAGTTTAGATTCAGCACCCTTATTCATGTGAGCTAGATCTCCATCCTGATAGCTCGTATTAGTCGTCTCGTTAAAGGTAGAATCCTGCCCTTTAATCGCTGATCTATTAGGTGCATTCGGATTCACTTCCGCATTACTGGAAGCTAGCGTGTCACGCTCACCTAGTAAATTTGTGTCTTCAGGTATACCAGCCGGCTGGTCTTCCGAGGTTCTCACCACTTCTGGAGATAACTTAGCTCTAGGTTCAAATAAACCTTTAGGCTTAGGCTTAGGCTTAGGCTTAGGTTTTTTAGCGATATCTTGCTCTTTTTTCTCCGCCTGTGGGGCTCTAGGTTTAGGCTTTGGAGTTGGCTTTGGAGTTGTAGCTTTCTTGTCTGCATTGTCAGCAACTTTAGGAGGTTCTTTAGGCTGAGGCGGCTTTGGCACTATCGCCAACTTAGCAGGAGCTCTGGGAATCATCGCAATAACTACCTTACGCTCAGCAGATTTCTTTTTCTCAGGTTTCTCTAGTTCAGGCTTAAAAATAGCCATAATCCCCGGAGATATCAACGCCAAGGCAACATGGGCCAATACAGATACGACAATACATATCCATACCACCTTTAAACCACCTGTGCTTTGCTCATTCAACACGCACAACATGGACTAGATTTCACAAATTAGCGAGTCCGAATAAAGCCATTTAATGAAAGGATTTACAGTTCATAAAATCTGTTGAAAAATCATATAGCCACAAATCTCCATGAAATCGAAAAAGCATAGCTTAAATGCCAGTTCGATATCACCTTAAGGTTCCGATGAAGAGCGAATAAAGCCATCAGCCCTATTGATCATTGCAATTTCAGACGAATCTCATAGCCTCACAAACATGGAGAAAGATTCATTTAAACAAGCTGCACTCAATTATCATTCAACTGGAAAACCCGGAAAAATTGAGGTTGTCCCCACGAAACCATACGCACACCAGCGTGATCTTTCGCTAGCTTATTCTCCCGGAGTTGCTGAGCCTTGTCTTGCGATTGAAGCTAATCCTGAAGATGCTTATAAATACACTGCAAAGGGTAATCTCGTTGCAGTCATTAGTAATGGCACTGCTGTTCTTGGTCTAGGTGACATCGGAGCAATGGCTGGTAAGCCAGTGATGGAGGGCAAAGGTCTCCTCTTTAAAATCTATGCCGATATCGATTGTTTCGACCTTGAACTAGATACGAAAAATGTTGATGAATTTATCCGCACAGTAAAACTGTTAGAGCCTACTTTTGGTGGTGTAAATCTTGAAGACATCTCTGCACCAGAGTGTTTTGAAATCGAAGAACGCCTAAAGAAAGAACTCAATATACCCGTGATGCATGATGATCAGCATGGCACAGCTATCATCAGTGGTGCAGCCTTGCTCAATGCTCTAGAGATCTCTGGCAAGGAAATGTCTAGCGCTAAGATCATCGTCAATGGAGCTGGAGCTTCGGCTATTTCCTGCACAAAAATCTATGTCTCTCTCGGAGCTAAGAAGGAGAATATTTTCATGTATGACTCTAAAGGTCTCATCCATGGTGACCGCACTAATCTCGATGGCAAAAAATCTGAATTTATCAATGGCACTGTGCCTGCGAACACTACTCTAACGCAGATACTAGAGGGTGCAGATGTATTCGTGGGTCTTTCTAGAGGCAATGTCCTTAATCAAAAAATGCTCAAGCCAATGGCGAAAGATCCAATCATCTTTGCGATGGCTAATCCTACTCCAGAGATCAGTTACCAAGACGCTAAGGAATCTCGTCCTGACTGCATCATGGCTACAGGAAGATCCGACTACCCTAACCAGGTGAACAATGTGTTAGGTTTCCCGTTCATCTTCCGTGGTGCACTCGATGCTCGTGCTACTGAGATCAATGAAGAGATGAAGATCGGAGCTGTTCATGCGATTGCTAAACTCGCTAAAAAGCCCGTCCCAGATATAGTCAACATGGCGTATAACAATGCTAACCTTAACTTTGGAAAAGACTACATTATTCCTAAGCCAGTCGACCCTAGACTCATTACTACCGTTGCTCCAGCAGTGGCTCTAGCAGCGATGGAAACTGGTGTAGCTCAGACTCCGATTACAGATTGGGATGCTTATAAGTCAGAGCTTTCTATCCGTCTCGGAAACAGTAACACACTCTCCAAGGTAATTGAAAACAAGGCGAAGCAAGATGTGAAGAAAGTCGTCTTTGCTGATGCTGAAAACCTCTCTGTATTAAAAGCTGTTAGAGTAGTAATCGAAGAAAAAATCGCTGAACCAATTCTTTTAGGTAACAAAGTAGAGATCCAAGCAATGCTCGATGAATACAATATAGATCTAACAGGTGTGCAGATCATCGACCCTAGTAATTTCGCTGATAATCATGAACTACAACAACACAAGATCTACGCAGAACTTTACTACGAGAAAATGCAGCGTAAAGGTCTCAGTCTGGACGACGCTCATGATGCTGTAAAGACTGGCTGTCACTACGGTGCCTACATGGTACAGATAGGTATAGCTGACGCCATGATAGGAGGACTTACCAGACGCTTCCCTGAAACTGTTAGACCAGCTCTACAGATAGTAGGAGCTAGAGAAGATGTAAATAAAGTCGCAGGCATGCATATTGTGATGACTAAAGCTGGTCCACTTTTCTTAGCCGATACTACGATCAACCATCATCTCACTCCAGAAGATGTAGCTGACGTCACTGAGTTAGTAGAGTCTGCGGTGCGAGCCTTCGACATAGAGCCGAAAATCGCTCTTGTGACCTACTCAAACTTCGGAGCCATCCCAGATGGTGAGGCAGCCACCCTGATGCATAAGGCAACAGACATACTTCACGAGCGCCACCCAGACTGGATACTTGATGGAGAAATGCAAGCTCACCTCGCACTCAAACCCAATATTCGTCAACAGTATTATCCATTCTCAAAACTCGGCGAACACAAAGCTAATGTCCTCATATTCCCGAACCTTTCCTCAGCAAATATAGCTTATAATCTGATCGGCAGTGTATCTGATGTAGATGTAATCGGACCAGTTCTGTTAGGTCTTAAGAAGCCGATTCACGTACTCCAGCTAGGATCTAGTGTCAGTAAGATCGTAGACATGGTAGGTATCGCTGCGATTGATGCACAGGCTCAAGAGCAGAAGTGACCATTAGAGTATTAAATCGGTCGTCACCTTAACTACCTTCCCAGTATTCATCAGCTAGTTTTTCTAGATCGTCTAGCGACCATTCTTTGCCAGATTCATCAAAGACCTTAGCTGCCGATCCGTGAAAAATAAATTCACCTTCTGTAGGATCTGCTTTATCATTCGAGCAATAGATCAGGATTTTACCTATATCGATTTTTGCTCCTGAGATCTCTAGATTCATATTCATCATTTTATCGAATGAAACAGACTCTATTTCTACTCCTTTATTTTTCTGAACAGTTTCAAATTCATAGCCTCCGAAATTTTCGATTTCTATTTTAAATTGTTTAAAACTCGGATCGATCATCTCAGCTAAGTATTTAATCTCGATAATGAGAGAGCACTTCTTGATGTCTAAATAACCACTAGTAATAATTCCATCGCGAAAAATAGAAAATAGATAGCTGATATCAAGTAATGTCTCATCAGACTGAGTAGTGAGCTCTAAAACACCTAGCTTCACTGATAATTCATCATCACATCGCTTGATATCCTCTCGATTTAGAAAGACCGTTTCTGTAGATAGTTTCAGATAGTCTCCTAATGTTTCTACATTTAGTTTTGCAAACAAGCTGCTTAACTCATGAGATGGATTGATTTTACTAATAGGGCACAAAAGTAACTCTTCTTCATTTAAACCAGCCAGTGGTTTTAAGCCTTCATACCAATTTGGCGCTTCATCGTATGCTTTGCTCCTGCTCAACAAATAGTCCTCATCAGGCTCCCAATTACCTTCACCTAGAAAGTCTTCAACCAAATCACCCAGCGAATGGTCAAAGATGCTTTTAAATGCAGCGTTTCCGCTGTCGTTATAGTTAAGCGTTTTTATAAACTCCACTATCTCCTCTTTAGTAGCGTGAAGATCTACCGCAATCTTCTTCCATAGAATACGTGCCAATTCATAACTCAAATCAAATGCCACAGACGCCCCATACCACGCTTCTCCTGACCAAAACTTCTGAATGCTCTCCTCATTCCAATGCTTCTGGTGCAACTTATAAGACTCTCTCGTCAGTGATAAGCCATCATAGCCTACCGCTATATCCTCAATCCGCATTGCCACAGCTTCATCTATCCAATTTGGCACCTGATATTCAGCGAGTAATGCGTGAGACAGTTCATGAGCAATTGGAGCAATTGGAGATTCATCGTTTGTAATTATAGGTAATATAATGTGGATATAACCCTGATAAATACACAGCCCGCTACTAACAGGAGTTGCCCCATCACCCATAAAGTAACTAGTGTAATTATCATATTGCTCCATCGTTTCAAAGACGATAAGCACGTGTTTCCCAAAACCAGAATCATCTATAGATCCTCCAAATTGATCTAAAATAAGCTTCAGAGATCGCTCACAATGGTAGGCTAGATTCTTAGTAGTATGAGTATTTTCGTTACTAAGAATCAGAAAATCACGCGTCTCATTTAACTCAAAGTCTCCTGCTAGATTATTTTTAATGGACAACATCCATTCTCTAGAAAGTTCTTCATAAAAAGTATTGAGGCTATCAGACCATTCCTTTTCAGCAATTTCAGCGATCTCTCCCCAATGAGGATAAGTAAATCCCTTTGCCTTATCTGAATGTTCTTCAAGCAACGCTTTGTAATCTAACGTTTATGAAAAATATGCGTTTCGTAATCTACTAGCAAACATAAAGACGAGAAAGTCAAAGCCTCGAAAGGTAGTTAGATTACAGCATTCCATTCACTAGTAGTAAATTTTATACCTGAATAACGAAAAGCATAACCTTCTCTTTATTATCACTGTATCAATAGACAATAAATTATTACCAATTCACCAGATACTGTCTGGTGAATTCAAAAACTAGGTAAATTTAGAGCAGAACTCAGTAGGAGCTAGAACTGATATGGCTGAGTCAGCAAAATCCTTTGGGTTTCTGGTGATGAACATTACATTAACACCTCAAAAGAAGAAACTCCCTAAATCATAGAACATCAGAGCACCACAACTTACAGAGAAAAGTTTGGAGCTGGGAACTCACTCTACGATAACTTATTGGCTCAGGTCGATGGCGTGATTCTAAAAAAAGCCCCACCTGATTATCTCAGGTGAGGCTTGGTAATTTTCATCTAGTTGTTAGAACTAACAACTAATTAGACGCTTCATCCGCCTGCATTGCAGTCGTCTGCGCCTTCAGTCGGTGCTGGCTCAGCTTTTGCTTCGTTCTGCTTAGCATCACGAAGGGCTGCTTTGATAGACATCTTTACGCGGCCTTTGTCATCGATACCGATGCATTTAGCTGTGACTTCGTCACCTACTTTGACTACGTCTTCTGTCTTCTCTACACGGCCTTGAGCTAACTCAGAGATGTGGATGAGTCCGTCTTTACCAGGGAGCACTTCGATGAATGCACCGAATGCTGTAGTGGAAACGATCTTGCCTTTATAAGTCTTATTCACTTCTACTTCAGCGAACATTTGGCTTACCATTTCTACTGCACGGTCGAGGCTTTCCTTCTTAGCAGCGTAGATGTGGACTGTGCCGTCATCTTCGATGTTGAGGTCAGCGCCTGACTCAGCTTGAATTGCCTTGATGTTCTTGCCACCAGGTCCGATGAGCATACCGATCTTGTCTGGGTCAATTTTCACTGACTCGATACGTGGTGCGTTCTCGTTGATAGGTGCTGTCTCGTTGATTACAGAGAGCATCTTCTGGAGGATGACCTCACGGCCTTCCTTCGCTTGGTAAACAGCCTCTTCTAGAATCTTAAGTGGGATACCGTCTAGCTTAAGGTCAAGCTGGTATGATGTCACACCGTCAGGAGTTCCGCAGAGTTTGAAGTCCATGTCGCCATAGAAATCTTCAGATCCGATGATGTCGAGGAGACGCTCATACTTAACCATTTCACCAGCTTCGTTGAACTCTGTGACAAGTCCTACTGAGATACCAGATACAGGGTTAAGAAGAGGAACACCAGCACCCATGAGTGACATTGTTCCTGCACAGACTGTAGCCATTGATGATGAGCCGTTTGACTCAAGCACTTCTGATACTGTTCTCATTGCATAAGGGAAATCTTCTTCAGACGGGATCACTGGTGCGATAGAACGCTCAGCTAGGTTACCGTGTCCGATTTCGCGGCGATTAAGACCACCGAAACGACCTGCTTCACCTACTGAGAAAGGAGGGAAAGAGTAGTGAAGGATGAAGCGCTTGCTGTCTTCTCCACCTGCGTAGTTATCGAAATACTGGCGTTCGTCAGCTGGTGCGAGTGTGGAAACGGCAAGTGCCTGAGTTTCTCCACGAGCGAATAGAGCTGATCCGTGAACCTTAGGAAGGAGACCTTCTTCAGCGAATAGTGGGCGGAGGTCAGCTGGCTTTCTGCCGTCTGCACGTGTGCCCTTCTCCATGATAGAGATACGGAATGCCTTCTTCTGGAGGAATTCAAATGCCTGCTCGATCTGGAAGTCAGTAGTGTCAGGGAATCGCTCCATGATCACTGCTTCTACTTCCTTACGAAGTGCGCCTACCTTAGTAGCACGCTCTACTTTAGATGCAGCATAGATAGCTGACTCGATACGGTCACCTGCGACTTCGTAAGCGATGTCTAGGAGATCTGGAGCTGCTACTGAAACGTCGTATGGACGAGTCTCTTTACCAGCTGTTGCCTTAAGCTCTTCCTGAGCTGCTACTAGGATTTCTACCTGTGTTTGAGCGAAGTAGA
>CALAJT010000044.1 GCA_937923145.1 uncultured Rubritalea sp.
TTAGCCTTTGCTCCACGGCCATAGAAATCTCCTTCTTTTACTTCGAAAATAAATGATGCAGGGTTCCAGTCGCCCTCATTGGCAGACGATAATACAATACCTGAATAGCTGACGCCAACGCCATCGGGGTTACGCTGACCGCCTGCATTAAGAGTCGTCGAGGTCTTGCCATCAGCAGAAACCTTTATGGTGTGTGTAGAGCCTGTGAAGTAGAGGTTATTTTTAGCATCGCGTTGGAGACCTACATAGAAAGAATGTCCACCGTGACTAGGTTCGAATGCTTGCGAGAAGTTTTCGTAATAGTCGGCCATTCCGTCTTGGTTTAAGTCGTGAAGACGGGTTAGTCGGTCGCGTCCTAAAACGATGATTTTATTATCTATTACCTCGACGCCTAGTGCATGATTTAAGCCAGAAGCAAATCGTTTCCATACTACCTTTTCTAGAGTTTCATCGAGTCCAGATACAATCCAGACATCACCATTCATAGATGTCACAGCAGCCCTTCCATCAGTAAAGAACGAGACGCCACCTAGTAACATGGGCGCTCCGTATGGATTATGATCTGGTACTGGGATTTCGTCATGGACATAGGGACCGTGAGTATTTGCATTAAGCTTGCCTTTAGCTTCGAATTTCCATGGCCAGAGGTCTGGACCTCCTGCTATGAGTGTTGACGGTCTAGCAGAATCGCTAGTGTCGCCACCTATGGTGAATGTTTCACCTGGCTTAGCAGTTTTAATTACAACATCCTCGGAAAACGTATGTATTGTAATTGGTTCGTTTACTCCATCTGGGAACTCTAAGGTTCTGAAGAACTTGCCCTTGGCTGCCCATGGGTATTCCAAAACTCTAGTTTTGCCGAGTCTATATTCGATAACATTTTTATCACCGTTTTGGTAGTATCCGAGAAACTCTCCCTGCTGTTTTGCTGCATTCTTTTTGTGTAGTGTTTTCCCTTTAGGTTCCATCCCGTCTCCTAGTCCCCAGCGATGTGCATGAAAACGTATAAAATCACCTTCCCATACTTGTATCATATTCAGGGTTTCTGCATCAAATGCGCATGAGATATCATCACTAAGTCGGAACGCTATAACTCTAGAGAGTTTCGCCTTTTGGCGGTGGCCATCTGGATTAAACGAGGCTGCTATAGCGCTGGATTGAGCTGCTGAATTATGCCTTTGATCATCATATGAATTCTTGTGATATGCTCCCCAATGACCAAAATGTCCACCATCCAGTGCGGGGAAGTCCGGTAGTAGTGAAGGACGTTTTTCAAGATCCATCATTGCTTCTGCCTGACGAGTATAGAAGTCGTAAAATCGAAAACGGTTTACAGGATGGTCAGCATAGAGTTTCCCTTTTCTACCATATTTAGGATTGAGATAGCTTTGTTCTGGTAGCTCGATTCCTTTTGGTAAGATGGTGTGTTCGAAGCTGGAGATTTCGAGTCCTCTTTCCTGCCATTTGTTACCTTTCCGGAATTCAAATTCTGTGGTTTTAAAGTCGCCGACGATATCGACATTGGTTCCACCTTGTTTAGGATTAATACCCATCAGCCAGTAAGCTCCGTTGACTATGAGACGTCGCACACCTTCGCTTTCAAAGTCCTGGGATGCGCCCAGTGTAGTGTGGTAGGCAAGACCTCGTCTACCATTGGGGATCTGATACTCGGTGGTCCAAGCGATCGGCATCATAGGATCGTTTTTGCCTTTTGCCTCGGGGGATAAAGATTTTGGACTATGCTCGTAGGGTCCAGGTCCTAGAGGTTCGGAATCTGGTTCCATAGTTTTAAGAACTTGACCGTAGACTAGAACGTCACAATTTTCTCGGAGCGGAGTATTTATACCATAAACAAAGCTAGGTCCCCATATATTGGAGTCGTCCAAGCCCTGTAAAACTGGTAGATCTTCCTTGCCCTTGGAGAGAATACCACGAGTGCTGTTATTTAGTTTCCAACCATGGTGATCAATAAATTTACCACCAAAAATGATCTGCCCGAAACCGCCGCGCCATGCTTTGTTGGGACCTTCATACTCCCAGTGGTAGTGAGCCCATTTGGATTCCTTCGGAATATTGAAACCATGATTGCTAGTCCTTAGTCCCAGAACAGGACGCCCTGAAATGAGATAATCATTAATAAGCGACATCTGATCATCGGGGAGGTCTAAAAATCGGATACCGAGGATCAAAAGATCGGCAGTTTTCAGAGCTTCAAGACCAGGAATATGTTTTTTAGGCCCAGAGTATTCAGGATCTACGATACCCAGATTTTTAGGACTCTGAGTGAATAATACCCTGCAATCAAATCCGTGATGTTGAGCTAGTATTTTACCCAGCTGAGGAAGGGTTTCTTCTGACCGATACTCTTGATCGCCACTTATTAAGACCACTTTACGACCATAACCGGGGATATCATATCCTGGGTAGTCGACCCACTCTGCTGAGTGGCACAAACTGAAGGGGAGAAGTAGAAGAAATATAATTGATCGAAACATATGTGATATATAGCTTATTTGTTGCACAAAAACAAGAGTGGTTTTCCAAGATGACTCAAATATAAAAAACGATCCTAGCAAGGGTGAATAATTAGTTAATTAGTTCGATAGGAATAATATTACACAGAGGGCTACAGGCTAGCAGAGAGATATGAAGAGATGTAATAAGATAAGGGATGAGGTCAAAGAATTAACTATTCTAGTAATAGTATTGCTCTTTTAGAGTGGACTTTCTTATATAGTGCAGATGGGATTATCTAAAGATGAAATAGCTGATTTTTTACAGCAAGATACATGGCGCAAAGTGTTTTCTGGTGGTGTTTTATCTGCTGGTAAGAAGATAGCTCATGGAAGGCTGGTTGCCCAGATGTCTGCGAATATTTTAGATACAGGTGATGCGGAGCTAGTGGGCTATGTGATGGATAAGGATGGTCATCAGCATGAAGCGATAGTTGCAATTTGGAACGAGGATGGAGGAATGATGATCGACGCTTCCTGCTCATGTGATCAGCAGATTAACTGTGTGCACAGTGCTGCTACATTGATCGAGCTTGCGAGAGGGGAACGTTTAGTTAAAGCGTTTGGTGATGTAGTGGGTGAAACACCTAAGCAGGCTTTGGTTATTGAGGAAAAACCCGAACCTGAAAAAAAGACTCCAGTTTTGCCAAAAAAGAAATCTCCTATAAGTTTTATACTAAGAGTCGAGCGTAGACCTGATGGTGATAGGCTAGCATACCTGCCGGATATCTATGCTCACGCTTACGCTAAGTATGCTGAAGATATCTATCCACTAGATCCCACTGGAAATATAATGCCTCCACGAGATCGTATGGCGGAAATGCAAGCACTCCAGACGCTCTATGCTCTAGATCTAATCCCAGGTGCGGAGCAAGCGCCTAACACATTAAAGAAGGTAGCCAGACCTCCACAAAAAGGTCCGCTCTATGCTCCTGATAAGAAAGAATGGTCGCACCCTGAGTTCTACTGGCAGCGTTTCCAACATGAGGCAATCAAGGCTCTAGAAAAGCGAGACTGGACTGTGCAACTCTCTCCTCATGTCGGATTAAAGCCTTTGATATTTCGCACCGAGACTTGGAAGGCAGAGATAGTAGAGGAGGGGAAGGGGTGGTTTAATCTTTCTGCTGGATTTGAAATTGATGGAGAAAATTTTGATTTGCAACCGATTCTAGCAGCTCTATTAGATAATAATTTTCTAGAACTCACTGAGCATTTACCAAAGGGGCAAGAATTTTTGATTTTCCTGCCAGACGGTCGAGGCTTAGCGCTGCCTGTAGGGAGATTCCGTCATATCTTAGAGACGCTTGGTAATATTCTAGATTACCAATTCACAGATGGTCCTATCAAGCTCCAGAAGATGGATGTCGTTTTACTGTCTGCAGATGAAGAGATAGTGGTAGGGGTGCCAGATGACATTGAGGAGATCGCTGAGCGAGTGATGTCATTTAGCAAAATTGATAGAGTCATAATGCCAGCTGGGATGAAGGCGACCTTGCGGGATTATCAGTTAGAGGGTTTTTACTGGATGCAGTTTCTAGCAAAATACGGCTTCAATGGAATCTTAGCAGATGACATGGGCTTAGGTAAAACGCTGCAAACACTGACTCACATCCTAGCCGATAAAGAATCTGGTAGAAATGAAGGCAAACCCTGCCTCGTAGTAGCTCCCACTAGTGTGGTAGTAAATTGGCAACGTGAAGCAGCCAAGTTTGCTCCTAGTCTAGAGGTGATCATTCTTCAAGGAGCTAAACGACACGAACTCTTTTCAGAAATAGATCAGGCTGATATCGTGTTGAGCTCATTCGCTCTCATCCCACGAGATCTAGAGCACTTTCTTCAGCATCATTTCCACATGATTATCCTGGATGAAGCACAACACATCAAGAACCCAGGAGCGCAAATTTCAAAAGCTGTTAGAGAACTAAGTTCGAACCATCGACTCTGTCTATCAGGAACACCGATTGAGAACCACTTAGGTGAACTCTGGAGTCAGTTCGCATTTCTAATGCCAGGATTATTGAATACATCTGAGCACTTCACCGAGAATTTTAGAAACCCTATTGAGCGTGAAAAAAGTGAGGAGAAACGTAACCTTCTTAACGCCAAGGTAGGTCCACTAATCCTACGAAGAACCAAGCATGACGTGGCAAAAGAGCTCCCTCCTAAGACAGAGATTGTCCATGAGATAGAGCTCCATACGGAACAGAAAGACCTCTACGAAACAGTCCGCTCCACAATGGATAAACAAGTCCGCCAAGCGATCATTGCACGTGGAGGTCAAGTGCAGATGGTCTTCCTAGATGCTCTACTAAAACTTCGTCAGATCTGTTGTCATCCAGTTCTGTTAGAGCAAAATAAATCAGCAAATGAGTCTGCTAAGTTTGACTACTTAATCGATCTGTTAGAGACGCTACGTAAAGAAAATCATCGAGTACTTATTTTCTCTCAGTTCACTTCTATGCTAGCTCTGATAGAAGCTCATTTAATTGTAGAAGAAGTCAGTTATCTCATTCTAACAGGAGCTACGAAAGATCGTCAAAGTCTAGTCGAAAGATTCCAAGGCGGAGAAGGGGAAGTATTCCTCATTTCCTTAAAGGCAGGCGGCACAGGACTCACCCTAACGGGAGCGGACACTGTAATCCACTACGATCCATGGTGGAATCCAGCCGCAGAAAACCAGGCAACTGACAGAGCCTATCGTATCGGCCAAGAAAAAGCAGTCATGGTGCATAAGCTAATCTGTAGTGGAACCGTCGAACAACGTATCCAGCAGATGCAAGGCCGTAAGAACACCTTGGCTAATAACATCCTAGATGGGAGCACTCAGAATATTGAGTTGAATGAGGAGACTATGAAGAGTTTGTTAGATGCTGGTGACTAATTTAGTCTAGAAATATTAAAGTTGCTGATACCTATATATCTTTAATTTCTACCTCTATCTTGGATTCATCTTTCTCTAAGGTCCGAGGAGATTTTTCAGGATGGGTGAGATCCCAGCTCCATTTGCCATCCATCCATCTAGGAGATTCTCCTTTGACGCGTCTATAGGTGGCTTTGACTGCATCGGCTAAAACAGATGAGCCGTCTCTGCTCATTTTAAATGTCCTCTCTAACTCGTAGCCAGAGTCCGTTTTGGTTATTTTCCAGATGAATACTGGGCGGAGTTCCTTCAGCTTATCAGTTGACTTAGAATCTGTACTTACAGGATTAAGTAAGACTCTGACTTCAGACATGTGGATAGCTCCTATGTAAATACTATCAGGTTCGGACTCTAACTTAAATATCTTGTGCCATCCCATGCAAAACCATTTGAGAGTTTTTAGATCTTCAGAATCTTCGAATCCTTTTTCTAGTTCTTTCCCATTGGCAAATTTTTGCACTATAGTCTCGCGGTCGTCGTCATCGAAGAGAGACCAGTAGCTGACGTAGTAATTATCAGCATCACGTGCATGCATTCGCCAGAGAAAAATGTTAGAGAATGTGGGGCTAGCGATGAGATCTTCTGTTTCGATCCCTTCTTCTGCCATTAGTTTTTGAAATTTATCTGTAGCCATTTGTTTCATAAACAAACTCGCAGCGAAGTATAAGCAGAGCCAGATGGTAGTTATCCAACCTATGTGCGATCTTAGGTTTCGTTTTTTTCTAAACACAATGCACGCAAAGAATAAACCCATTAGCATCGGGAAGAGAAAGAATACATCTATGATAGAGATGTTATTGATAGCGTATCGATGGTGACTAAATGGCTCCATGATCATCGTGCCATATGTATTGAAGCAATCGATCAATACATGGGTGGACCAAGCTAAAAACACGAAGAAAAAGAACCGCCAATAACTAATGTCACGTGTGTGGTGAACCCTCTTTAACACAGCTCCGAAGATGAATGCTCCCAGGAACATAAGCAGAATGGAGTGGGACAGTCCACGGTGCCACATCAGTTGCTCAGTGGCAGTGAGTATTCCGTAGGCTAGCACGTCAAGATCAGGCAGTGTGCCAAAGAAAAGCCCCCATAGAGCTCCCTTGTAGCCGAGTTGTCTGCCGAGAACCATTTCTCCGCAGAGTGCGCCGAGTGTTGCCTGTGTGATTGAGTCCATTGGCTAAGAAGTTATGCGGAAGGGCTAAAAACGCAAGTGATTATAGAATCTGCAGTTCTCTGCGCTCTCTAATCAACCAGAGATCTTTGCCGACCATTTCCTGGGCGATGAGTAGTTTCTGGTTATCCTTAATTAAGTCCCACTCAGAATAGCCGTGGTCCTCTAGCCAGCCTTGCTCAAGATATTTCTGAATGAGTGTGTAGCGGGCATTGCCATCAGCAGAGTATTGACTTGTTTCTTCTTGTTGAAGAGCTTCAGAGGCAGATGCTTTTAGATCATCTGTTTTAGGTGCTTTGCGGATGATTTTATACCATTTTCTACTGTAATACCATCTAGCCCAGCGGCGGATTTTAGGCTGTAAATAAGTCGCAATACGGAGCTTTCTGAGTGCCGGGGGAGTTGCGAATGAGGGGTGTATCTTTCGTAAAGGCATCATGTGAGTAGTGACTTGCTGGTATGCTCCGCTGCCTGCTTCACCAGAGTAGATGAAGCTACCTTCATGAGCTCCTAGTGCGCCGCCAGTGTAGACACAGCCTTTCCAGATAGCGCCATTTCCTCTAGTGAATTTCTCTGGGTGATCTCGCATTAGCAACGCTTCTGCTTTGCCATAGCCTCGTTGCTGTTTGAAGTAATTGAAAAATGATGTCCTTCTACGATGCCATACGAACGCAGCTCCATGAAAACCAATTTTGAATCCAGCATTTTCTAGTCTCCAGCAGAAATCTACATCATCCCCAGCTACTCTGTAAGTCTTACTAAATCCGCCGATGCTCTCAAATGCGAATCGCGAGACTGTTAGATTACACCCAGGAATATGCTCAGCCAATCGATCGGACAGCATCACGTGTGAGGGTGCTCCAGGGGCGGCGGCTACTACTGCCTCATCTTCTCCTGTAGGTGTGGGTGGAATGTTCGGCCCTCCCATGGCATCTACTCCGAGTTCATGATAACCTCTGGCGATCCAGTAGAGCCAGTCTTGGTCTGCCTCGCAGTCGTCATCCGTATAAGCGAAGATGCTCCCTGTTGCGGCTCTAGCTCCGAGGTTTCTCGCATTACTGAGTCCTCCATGAGCTGCCCTGATAAGTTTTAGGTTTGGGAATGTTTCTAGATAGTTGGCAACACGTTTCTGGGTTCCGTCATTCGATCCATCATCTACTACGATGACTTCAAATTTATCGCTAGGATAGTTCACATGGATGAGTGAATCGATGGCTTTCCAGACACGATCTACTCCATTATAAACACAGATAATAACGCTGATTTTTGGGAGTGGAAATGAATTTGGCTTTAACTTTAACTCATTCATTTCTGTTAGAGCATCTAGAGAAGCCTTAGCGCTCCCATCTCTGCGGGTGATCCCAAAGTCCCAGTCTGTCTCTACCCGAGTGCCGACACGCCAGTTGTCTGACCATGCGAAGATGGTAGTCCCAGCCATTCCAGTATTGAGAGCTGCCTGTCTAGACCATACTAAAAGTTCAGCCTGCTTCTCTTCACCATTACTCTGTGTATCCATTCCTAGCTCGCTCAGCAGTACTGGGCGATCTCCTGCTAGATGGTGAAGCCTAGCTAGGTAGTCAGTAAAATTTTGTTCATCTTCTAAGTAAATATTGAAGCCCGTAAAGTCAGCATTCTCTGGTTCCAGATACTCACTACTAGGGTAGTTAGCGTAGGCTGCTAGGAGCTGAGGTGCGAGTTCGTGCACTAGGTCTATGAGCTCCTCGATACCCTGCTTCGTCTTCGCTGGACCTTGCCATCTAGCGATGTCTGAGCGTATCTCATTTGCTACATAGATACCGACTAGAGCCGGGTGGTTAGCCCATTGTTTTAGAAACTTTGCGATGCGTAATTTTCCCTCGATCAGGTATTTCTCAGCATCTACGCCACGGAACACACGGTCCCACGACCAATGAATACCAGCGAAAATCATGACTCCGTGAGCGTAGGCGGCATTAAGTAACTCTAGAGTAGGAGCTTCGTAAATTCGGATAGCGTTAAATCCAGCCTTTGCAATTTGCTTAAGATCTGCTAAATATCGATCAGGCGTAGGTTGCGGGTCTGGAAAAGGTCCGTAGGTTACGGCATTGATAAAAACACGCTCTCCATCAAGTAAGAAAAACTTACCATCTACCTGGAGTCTTGTTTTTCTAATCTGTCTGGTCTTTAGCACGGAACTAAAATAGGCAGAATTTACTGCAAAGTCAGTGAAAATTTCAGATGAAACCACCACAACTCAACTCTAAAAAAAGCTCTACCAGACGCAAGAGCAAGCCTAAGACTAGGCGGAGTCAGAGTACTGTGCGGGCTAAGACTAAAACTAACCGTAAAGCCAAAGCTAAGACAGCTGCTAAGCCTAGAGCCAAAAAGAGAGCTAAAAAAAGAGTTAGAGCAAAGGCTAAAGAGCAGGAAGATGAGAAAAGCTCTTCGTGTGGATGCTACTTTTTCCTCCTCATTATTTTAGCTGGGCTGGGCTATTACGCTTATCAGAATAAAGATAAATGGAACCTAGAAGAGTATTTTAAGCCTAAAGAAAAGGTAGAAGTATTCATCCCAGATCCAGTCACCTATGAGAAATTAAAGTCTGATCTAGCTAGCCATAGATTACTACTACGCGCAAATTTCATTAACGCAAGAACTGCACAAGAGCAGAATGAGGTGCTTAATCAAGCCTGTGAACTACTCGAACACATGATGCCTAAAATGATGCGTTGCTGGCTCGGTCATCCTTGGGACTTTAATGGTATGGCGACAGTTCCAGGGCAGGGTAAAATAGCTTGTGGTTATTATGTTTCGGTCATCATGCGTGATACTGGATTTAAAGTGCAGAGGATCAAGCTTGCTCAGCAACCGTCGCAGCGAATCATAAAAACATTTTTACCAAAGCGAAAAGACCTCTGGATTACGGGTGGAATGCCCTATGATGAATATGTAGGCAAAATAGAATCTAAATATGAAGGCATCAATATAGTAGGCCTAGATAAACACGTCGCCTTCGTAGTAGTGAAGGATGGCGAACTAAGATTCATCCACTCTGGCGGTCTCCAACAGCTAGTAGTAGACGAGCAAAAGTTAGACGCTTACTCGCTCAAAGTCTCCAATTATAGAGTAATAGGTAACCTTACTAGGAACGGTGATCTACTACAGAAATGGATATTAGGGGACCCATTTGTTACGGCTCGCTAAATCCTAGAACCACTTCAATTTCTTAAATACAGAGTACTGAAGTATTACTACCCCGATCAGCATCGCGGTAAATATCCAGAACGCATTACTATTTTCGACCCCGGGTAAACCTCCAACATTGACACCTAATAAACCGGTCAGAAATCCTAGGGGTAAGAAAATAGCTGAGATCACAGAGAGCATATACATGTTCTTATTCAGCTTATCAGTCAGGAGGTTTACTATTTCATCTTTGATGATTTGGGAGCGTTCTCGCACGGCGTCTAGATCTTCCACATAGCGCACTACATGGTTGTAGTTCTCTTGGAGGGATCTCTGGTGTTGCTCAGATAGCCAGTTGAGCCGTGACATCCGCAGTTGATCGATAGCATCCCTCTGAGGCACCATGAATCGTCTGAACAAGATAGCTTGTTTACGCACATCGACTATTTCTTCTCGGAGTGACGTGTCTACTGCTTCGAGTACTCTTTCCTCAATAGCATCTGTCTGATCTTCGAGTTCATTGAGCACTGGCTCGATACGTTTAAATAAACACTGCATGAGTCTTGAAACAAATTCTCCTTCATCTGAAGGTCCCGTGCCGTTCTGTAATTCTTGCTCTATATCCAGCACTGCCATGAGTTTTCTTCTGCGGATTGAAATGATTCTATTTTTTTCCACCCATAAGCGAATGGAAATCATATCCTCAGGTTCCGCATTCTCATTAAAGTTTGCGCCTCTTAAAATGAGTATAGCACCTTGCCTTATTTTGGTCATTCGTGGACGAGTCCCGTCAGCCATTAAAGCATCAATGATGTAGGGGTCTAGGTGCTCAATCTCAGATTTTAGCCAAGGCTCAGCATCAGGATGATTAGCATCTAAATGAACCCAGGTAAATCCCTCGGTCACCTCGTAGGGGGTTTCTAACTGATCACTGATAGAAGTAGCCCCGCCTTTTCCATCACAGTCGTAAGCTAATATTATGTGGCTATTCATCTAATGAAAACTAAACATAAATACAGTTGAAATAAACTATAAAAGAAATCCCAGCCTTAAATTAATTTTCTTTCCCATATTCATCCTGTTAATTGAATTATAGAGAGAAAATTCTTATATCACCTTTACCTACAGAACTTGACAGAAGCCAAAGCTTTGCTACATCATTGAACAACTAAGTCGCACATTATGCTGAAACACATACTCACTCTCTGGAGCATCGCAACTCTTTCTATTCTCTCCACGCTCGCACTCTCGCAGTGCACTTCCTCTATCCTAGGATCAGTGCCTGAGGTAGCTGGTAATCTACTCACTAATAACGAAAAAAAGAGGCTCGATACAGAACTTGATAGTATCTATGCCATGCGTGACCGTCTCAGTAGCACGGCGTATGCATTTCAGACGGAGTTTAACAAACAGCCGCAGATTTTAGCAATAGCGAGAGCGCAATACCAGACCGCTCAGAAAGAGCTAAATACTCTCCGCGAGCATGTTATCAAACGCCTCGAAGTAGGACGTAGCTACAATATTCCTGCCTCAGCTGAAAAGAAATTCCAGAAATCGGGTAATGAATTTATTAATTACTACAAGTCTGTATCCAGTGGTGAAAAATTTGGTAGCGCATTATTCGTAGGCATCGGCTTCATTTATAAATGGAATGATATGCTAATAGCGAAACAATCAGCAGTGAAAGATCACCTCAATAGCCAGCTCACTCTTGATGACTGGAATGACATCAAACGCTAATTTTATTCATGAAATTTAATTCAATACTATCTCGTATATTAACCCTCTGGGTAGCCTCTGTATTTACTACTTTGGCTCAAGAACTGGCTCAGGAATCCTCTAAGACAGTCAGCGCACTAGTCATCGGTATGAGTGACTACGAGCACATGCATGATCTCGATAGCTCAGCTACAGACACTAAGATATTCGCCGAATATCTAGAGCAGAAAACCCAGACCCAATTTCCTGTAGCTGGTAATAAAGGCTGGAATGCATCAGTAAACCTCACCCGTGCTAAGCTAGTGGAAGTCTTAGGTAGATACCGTATCAAGGCAGCTACATCCCACATCAGTATTTTTTACTACAGCGGTCACTCAGCTCAAGTAGGAGACGAAGTTTATCTTCTCGCTAAAGATGCTGCTATTACAGATTCGACGGACATGAATATCGTAGCTAGCGATATAAAAAAACACGGTATCCCTCTCAGCTCTATCGTCACAGACACGCGCGTTGGGAAGCAGGCTCTGGGCTCTATCTTCATTATTGATGGCTGCCGTACAGGAGCTAAAATCACTAAAGATAAAGCCAATGTAAGTTTCGATAAATCCATCGTAGCATTCTCCGCATCACCAAGACAAACCGCCCAAGGCAAGAGCGACTATACCGTTACTCTAGTAGAAGCGCTTAAGTCAGGCTCTAGCATCAAGGACGCGCTTATGGTAGCACGAGATAAGATCATAGAATCAACAAACCGTAAGCAAAAGCCACAGCTTAGCGTCGATGCGGAAGCTGAAAACCTTTCCAAATATGTGCTCAGCCCTGCAAAGGCGATCCCTGTGGACACCATGCCAATAACAGGTAGCTATAAAGGAAAAATAGTATTCAAACCAAACGAGAAGTCGGCAACTCAATCAGAGCGTACTATCGTAGTAAACCCTAACAAAACCGTCACTATGAACTACAGCGATACATTCCCTAACAGTGAACTGATAGAGGGCGTTTCTGGGAAAGTAGAACTCGTAGGCAAGTGGGATGGCAACACCTTCCACGGAGTCAGCCAGACAGTCCTAGAAGAAGGCTACGACAGCTGGAATGACGAAAGCTTCTCACTAATTTTCGATGAAAAATTCACTCACGCTAAAGCTACGTTTTGGTATAAGCGAGGCAATGACACACTGCTAGGCTCAGACTTCCTCTACCGTCAAAAGTAATGAGTGAAACAAACCCTTTAGAACTCACCGCATTTCACGAAGCGGGACATGCTGTCATGGCTCTAGCAGTCGGAAGAAGCGTGAAAAGCGTGGATGTGAATGCGAAAGGGACTCGGCTGGGAGTCTGTAAAATGAATAAAGGTCGTGCAGGCAAAGCTAAGTCATCCAAAGCCAGCACCGATACACTAGAAGGTGAACTCCTCATTCTACTCGGTGGTATGGCTGCCGAAGCTAGACGATCTGGAAAATATAACATGCAGGGTGCATCGCAAGATCTTAGAGAAGCCGAGAAACTAGCCATGATGAGAGCAGGAAATGCTAACCAAGCTGGTAAAGTTCTGAGACGAGCAATGGATAAGGTGCATCATTTATTAGGACAAACTGAAGTTTGGTCTGCTGTGAAAGCAATCGCTGCGGGTCTGGTAGAAAACAGCTCAATGAGTGGGAAGCAAGCTAAGCACATTTATGAAATGGAGCTGGCTAGGAAAAAGTCGTAGTAAACAGAATTAACAGAATTTATAATATTACTGGAACGAATAATTCATTTAGTTACTTTCATATTGGCAAGTGAAAATTCTGTTAATTTTGTTAATTCTGTCGAAAATCTATGCATTAATCCAAGAAGAATTAAATTGACTTCCATCCGCGTTGGTAATCAATGGAGCTATGAAAATCATCATCAGAAACCTTCCCCGCGAAACGACAGAAGAGCAGCTCAAGAAGATGTTCGCTGAGTTCGGTCCGGTTAAATCGTGTGATCTCGTTCTCGATAAGGTGACAGGTGGATCAAAGGGATTTGGCTTCGTCGAGATGGAGAGAGATACTAATGCTATCTTCGCAATCAAGAAGCTTAACAACAAGCAACTCGTCAACAGCCGCATTCGTGTGAAGTTGGCTGAGGATCCTAAATAATTGCCTCAAGCGAAATTGCCTTGCACATAGTTCATAGTATGCGAACAATATCCGCATTATGTGGACCACGGCAAAAGAATTTGAAGATATTAAATACGAGACTGCTGACGAAGGGCAGATCGCTAAAATAACGATTAATCGCCCAGAGGTGAGGAATGCATTTCGCCCTAAGACGGTGAAGGAACTACTAGTAGCATTCGACCTAGCTCATGAAGACCCTAAGGTCGGAGCTATCATTCTCACAGGCGCTGGCGACAAAGCATTCTGCTCAGGCGGCGACCAAAAAGTGCGTGGTCATGCAGGCTACATCGGTGAAGATGGCGTGCCGCGTCTTAATATCCTAGACGTGCAGCGTAAGATCAGAACTTTACCCAAGCCAATCATCGCAATGGTAGCAGGCTATGCAATTGGTGGCGGCCATGTACTCCACGTAGTATGTGATCTTTCGATAGCTGCTGACAATGCAATCTTTGGTCAAACAGGACCTAAGGTAGGTAGCTTTGATGGGGGACTTGGATCTAGCTATCTTTCAAGAATTATAGGTCAGAAAAAAGCCCGTGAAATCTGGTATCTCTGCCGCCAATACGATGCTCAAGAAGCGCTCGATATGGGACTAGTGAATACCGTAGTTCCGCTCGCTGAGCTAGAAAAAGAGACTGTTCAATGGTGCCGTGAAATGCTCCAACACTCACCAATGGCTCTGCGCTGTCTTAAGGCAGCCCACAATGCAGACTGTGATGGTCAGATGGGTCTGTTAGATATGGCTGGAAACTCAACACTCCTCTACTATATGAGTGAGGAAGCGAAGGAAGGTAAGAATGCCTTTGTAGACAAACGTAAGCCTGACTTCAGTAAGTTCCCAAGAGTTCCGTAGGCTACGCCAATGCCACTAAAGCCTTACTTCCTAGCCTCAAGACCTAAGACACTACCAGCTGCGATAGTGCCTGTGTGGCTAGGATGCGTATTGGCTTGGTACTTGTCTGGTGAGTTTGATGGTAGGCTGGCTTTTTACACGGTCATGGGAGCGGTATGGATTCAGATAGGGACGAATTTTTTCAACGATGCCATCGACTCAGATAAGGGCGCAGACACAGAAAAACGCCTAGGACCTGTTAGAGCTACGGCAAGTGGATTACTATCGAGGAACTTAGTCTATGGTTCAGCCATAGTTTGCCTGTTGATAGCAGCCGTATTTGGCTGGTTGCTGTTTCAGGCTCGTGGATGGACAATAGTTGCGATTGGTTTGCCGTCACTTTACCTCTGTTATGGATACACTGGCGGTCCATGGCCTCTAGCTTATAAAGGACTAGGCGAAATTTTTGTTATAGGATTCTTCGGAGTAGTTGCAGTCATGGGCTCAGTCTTCGTGCAGCTTGGTGAGTGGCGTACCGAAGCAATGGTGCTAGGTTTACAAGTCGGGTTGCTCTCTGCGGTGCTAATTTCTATAAATAACCTGCGTGACTACATGGAAGACGAGAGCAATAACAAGCGCACGCTAGCTGTAGTGCTTGGCGAAGGCTATGCGAAAAGGTTGCTGATGCTACAGATATTTGCTCCTGCGCTGATTGGTCTATATTGGCTAAGTTATAGTCTTTGGTTATTCGTTGTGCCGCTGGTGTATCTTGTTTTGGCAGTATTGATCGCTAAGGGAGTTTGGTTTCATCAGCCAAGTGCGATCTATAACAAATATCTAGCTCTAAGTGGTCTAATGTTAATGATCTTTGGGGTTGCATTTCATCTAGCTATCGTGTAGTAATCAGATTTCCGCACCTCTGTTAAGGAAGGGGCGGATACTTTATATGACCACACTATTAATTGTAGCCTTTTTGGTGATTTTCATCTCAGCCTTATGCTCGGGCACTGAAGCGGCGTTGTTCTCCGTGCCTATTATGAAGGTTAGGCAGATGGCTGATGAGGGTGGTAGACGTGGAACTCGCTCACTGCTTAAGATTCGTGAGAAGATGAACCGTCCGATCGCAATGATTGTGATTCTCAATAACATTGCCAACATTGTAGGAAGTATGAGCGTTGGTTTTATTGCTGCGGATGTCTTTCAGGATCAGTCAGTATGGATTATTTCTATGGTGGCGATCGTTTCTGGGATTTTGACCTTTCTCGTGATTATCTTTGCGGAGATTATTCCTAAAACAGTAGGTGAGCGACATAATGTTAAGATTTCCCTATTTATGGCCAAGCCAGTGCTTTTCATGACCAAAATTTTCACACCACTCATATGGCTAATAGAGTTTCTTACAGGTCCATTTGTGAACAAGAACGCTGCTCTAGTGAGCACCGATGAGAGAGAAATCCGCTATATGGCACAGCTCGGTGAAGAAGAAGGCGTGATCGAGGCAGATGAGTTGGAGATGATTCACGGAGTATTCCAGCTTAATGACCGTTCTGCCCGAGACCTCATGACACCTCGTATCGCCCTGACCGCAATTAGCGGTGATGTTAGTATCGAGTCAGTGAAAGATGAACTCATAGAATCTCAGCATAGCCGAATCGTAGTCATCGGTGAGGACCGTGATGAAGTGCATGGAGTAGTATTAAAATCCAAGCTTCTGATAGCCCTAGTGCAAGGACAGGGTGAAGATTTAGTGAGAGCTCACTGCTATCAACCAATTGAGGTTAACTATGATGCCAAGGCAGATGAAATACTACCCATTTTCCAGAAAAGCCGACAACATTTAGCCATTGTTAGAGATGAGTTCGGTGGCGTATACGGAGTGGTCACCTTAGAAGATATTATCGAAGAACTCACGGGCGAAATTGTCGATGAAACTGATACTCACGAGGACATGCGTGAATCTGTAGAGCTAGAGGAACTAGGTGATTTAAGTGGAGAGATTGAAAAGACTAAAGAAGAGCTCATAGCGCCTTCTACTGTATCTAAAGAAGCAAGCGCGTGATCAAAAAGATCTATACTCATCGCTACCTACTACACAGCAGGCAGGGGCTTAACAGCCGCTCACATACTACTCAGCACGAAGGTGCTCTCATTAGAGTAGAATCCGATGGGACTAGTGGTTATGGATGTATTCACCCTTGGGTTGAACTAGGCGATTTAAGTTTAGATGAGCTCCTGTTAGAACTGAAAGAGGGGAGAGTCTCAAGACAAGTCAGATGTGCATTGCATTGTGCTGAGATAGATCGCATAGCGAGATTTAAGGGAGTGAGTCTATTTGATGGTCTGCAAGTTCCAGATAGTCACGCAACGATTGTTGGCGGGCTAGACCGAGTAGCCATTTCAGTGGAAGAAGGATTCGACACTGTAAAAATGAAAATGGGTCGTGATCTGCAAGCTGACATTAAACTGGTGATAGAAGTGCATGAAGCATTTCCTGAGCTAAAATTAAGATTTGATTTTAATGGAGTGCTAGGAGCAGGACAGATTCTCCAGTTTGTAGAAGGCTTAGGCGCCGCAATCCGCGAGCAAATTGATTTCCTAGAAGATCCAACCAGTCTTGAAGAGCCTGTCTGGGAAGAACTACGAGATAACTACGGAGTAAAAACAGCGGTAGATAGAGGCATCGATAAAGCAAGCGCCAGCGAACTTGAATTCGACTATGCAATCCTAAAGCCAGCAGTGAACCAGGTAGAGAAACTTTGTGACTCTTCATTACTCAGTGGCAGAAACGTAGTTATCACAAGCTACATGGATCACCCAGTAGGTCAGTGCTACGCAGCCTACACGGCTGGTCTGTTAGATGAAAAATATCTAGGACTTGTAAATAAACGCTGCGGTCTAATGACTCATGGACTATATGAGCCAGATGCTTTCACCGAGCAATTAGGAAAGAAATCCTCAAAATGGAAATCTCCCCATGGAGGAACTGGCTTAGGTTTTGACGATTTGTTAGAGGATTTAGCTTGGAAAAAACTTTAGTAAATTCTAGCGAGTAATAGGCTCTTTTAGCTTCATGCAGCCTATTTTGATTCGTATAAAAGTTAAATCTTGATTTCATGTAATACGTAGTTATTTCTATGAAGGCATTGTTAAATAAAGCCCCGGTAGTTCAACGGATAGAATAAGGGTTTCCTAAATTTTGGATACAGGTTCGATTCCTGTCCGGGGTATTATTATGATTTGTCGCTAACTTAGCTGTTATAGGTCTCGTAGTTAGTTTGGCTTTATTTATTATTATGACGTATTGTTTTTAATGTGTTAGGTGATAATTATAAGTTGTTTACAAAAGATTGTGAAATATTTCACAATATTCACTTGATCGGAATAGGGATTCACGTTACTGACCAACTTCAACGAGAATAAAGCACACTGAAACACGGCGATGAGCAAACTTTTTACAACACTCTTTTTATTAGTAGCAGGCATGAGCAACGCAGCAGCAGCTGGCGGTAAAGCTCTTCCACTGCATCCAGAATCAATTTTTGGCGAGGATTCACCATTCTTCTGGATTACGGATTCCATGATCATGGTCTGGATGGCTGCCTTACTTATTTTCTTATTCTGTAAGGCGGCAACTAAGAAGATGTCTATCGTTCCCGCAGGACTTCAAAACTTTGCGGAATGGTTGATCGAGAGTCTTTATAATTTCTTTGGTAGTATTCTTGGTGAGCATCTTGTGAAAAAGACGTTTTGGTTTTTCGGAGCTACATTTTTACTTATCATTATCGTGAATTACTTGGCGCTTATACCTGGTGTGGGCACGGTGGGCACAATCAGTTCAGATGGTAATCATTTTAGAGGTTTTCTTCGAGGTGGTAATGCAGATCTTAATATGACAGCTGCGATGTCAGTTACCTTCGCTGTGCTCTGGTTCTATTGGGCGATTACTGAAAATGGTCTTAAAGGCTTCTTCTCCCACATCTTTGCTCCTAAAGGTGATTTCAAAGGTATTATGCTCTTAGGTATGGCTCTTATCTTCTTTTTAGTAGGAATTTTGGAGATGATTTCAATAGCGATTCGCCCAGTTGCGTTAAGTTTCCGTCTGTTCGGTAATATCTATGGTGGTGAGCAGACTCTTGGTGGTCTGATGAGCTTGGTTCCTTATGACTGGATGCGCTTTCTTCCTGCTCTACCGTTTACATTTATGGAGCTTCTCGTAGGTCTGTTACAGGCTCTCGTGTTTACATTGCTCAGTGCAGTATTCTTGAAGCTGATCTGTGATCACGGTGATCACGACGAAGATCACGCTCATTAAATAAATTTATATACTTTTGGCAGTCAGACCATAGGCAAACAGTGGGGGCTACCGAAAACAACAACTAACAACTAACTACAAACAACTAATATTATGTTTACTAAAGGATTCGCAGTAGCTCTAGCAGCTCTAGCAGGTGGTATCGGAATTGGTCTTCTCGGCGCAAAAGCAGCTGAAGCAACAGGTCGCAACCCAGGTGCAGCAACACCAGTTCTTACAATTGCAATTATTCTTGCAGCGCTTATCGAGGGTATTTTCATCCTTACAGCGTTCGCGGTTAACTTTAACTAATTGCGATTTTAAATAAAAATCATTTTGAGTGCCGTCACGATGGCGGCACTCAATTTTCAAGACAACACTTTTTTCACAAAACACAATGAACATCATTTTAGCAGTAGCAGCAGAAGGAGCAGCAAAATCAGGTCTACTGGATACTTTCCACGTTAACTGGCCTTACTTCATCGCTCAGCTTATCAATTTCATTATCGTGATCTTCGTGTTGAAGAAATTCGCCTTTGGTCCTATTCAGACTATGCTCGAGCAGCGTAAGAATAGAATAGCAGAAGGTGAAGAGAAGCTAAAGCGTATCGAAACTCAGCTTTCTGAGTCAGAGGAGCGCACTACAGCAGCTATCGAAGAGGCTAATCTCACTTCTAAACGTCTCATCGATGAGGCTAAAGAAAGTGCAGCGAATCTCTCAGAGCAGAAGACTCAAGAAGCAATCGCTTCCGCACAGGGAATTCTCTCTAAGGCAGAAGCAGCAGCTAAGTCTGAGCGTGACCAAATGGTCGCCGAGCTTAAGCAGGACTTCGGTCGCTTAGTAGCAGCTACAACAGCTAATGTAACAGGCAAGGTTCTCACAGATGATGACAATAAGCGCATCAACGAAGAGGCTGTAGCTTCGATCCAAGGCTAAGCAATTCTCGCAATATAATTTCTCAACGTCCGATCTCACCGATTACCAACAACAAGAACCATGAAAGTAACTAAAGACGCAATCGCCGCATCAAGAAGACTCTTCAGACTAAGCTCACCACAAGGTAAGCTAGACGAAGACAAGCTTCGTCATGTAATCAAGGCAGTCGCAGAGCGCAAGCCAAGAAACTTCCGCGGTATCCTAGTCAATCTCCACCGCCTGTTGCGTCTGGATCTAGCTAAGAACCACGTGACAGTGGAAAGCGCACAGGAACTGGACGATTCTACAGCAGAAGGCATTAAAAACAAGATGATCTCTCAGCACGGTGAAGGACTCACATTTGAATACAAAATTAACCCTGCCTTGTTAGGCGGAATCCGCATACGTAAAGGCGATGATGTCTGGGATGGCTCAGTAAAAGCTAAACTCGATAAACTCGCTAATGCGTTTTAAGTGCATTTTAATAAAACTAACTAACAACTTAGCCAACTAGGCAATTAACAATCTAACAATATATAGTCATGAGCAGCATACTTCAGGAACTAGAACAGGAAATCGCGAACGTAACGACTTCCGTAGGTAAATCAAACGTAGGCATCATCCGTGAAATCGGTGACGGTGTCGCTAAAGTTGAAGGTCTCAGCGACTGTCAGCTAAACGAAATGATCTCATTCCCTGGTGGTGTGACTGGTCTTGCGATGAACCTTGAGGAAGGCGAAGTCGGAGCCGTTCTCCTAGGTGAGTATCTCCACCTCAAAGCAGGTGACGAATGCCAGACTACTGGTAAGCTACTTTCAGTTCCTGTAGGTGAAGCACTACTCGGTCGTGTTATCGATACACTCGGTGCACCTATCGATGGAAAAGGTGATATCGCAGCATCAGCTAACTACCCTGTAGAGAAGCTTGCTCCTGGTATCATTAAGCGTAAGTCAGTATCAGTCCCAGTGCAAACTGGCATCATGGCGATTGATGCTATGGTTCCAATCGGTCGTGGACAACGTGAGCTTATCATTGGTGACCGTGCTACTGGTAAGACTACTATCGCGATTGACACTATCATTTCACAAGCGAACCAGAACAAGGCTGCCGAGCAAGGCAAACTTAAGGATCACGCTCCACTCTACTGCATCTACGTAGCGATCGGTCAGAAAGCATCTAACGTAGCACGTATCCAAGCGACTCTCGAGGAAGCAGGTGCTATGGAATACACAACTATCGTAGCAGCTACAGCGGCTGACTCAGCAGCGAACCAGTTCCTAGCGCCTTATACAGGTTGTGCAGTAGCTGAGTATCTTATGGATCAGGGCAAAGAGTGTCTCATCGTATTTGATGACCTTTCTAAGCATGCGGTTGCATACCGTCAGGTATCACTCATTCTTAAGCGCCCTTCAGGTCGTGAAGCATATCCTGGTGACGTTTTCTACCTTCACTCAAGACTTCTTGAGCGTTCAGCACGTCTCTCTGAGAATGCTGGTGGCGGATCACTCACAGCGCTTCCTATTATTGAAACACAAGCTGGTGACGTATCTGCATACATCCCAACTAACGTTATTTCTATTACAGATGGGCAGATCTTCTTGGAGACTGACCTCTTCTTCCAGGGCATCCGCCCAGCGATCTCTGTAGGTCTCTCAGTATCCCGTGTGGGATCTGCAGCACAGACAAAGGCGATCAAGAAGGTATCTGGAACAGTGAAGCTAGACCTCGCTCAGTTCCGCGAGCTTCAGGCATTCGCTCAGTTCGGATCAGATCTTGATGAGCAGACTAAAGGTAAGATCGAAAAAGGTCTCCGTATTGTAGAGCTATTCAAGCAGAACCAATATGCACCTAAGTCAATGCAGATGCAGGTAGTCGTTCTCTTCGCAATGCAGAATGGATACTTTGACGACGTTGCAGTTGAGCGCGTAGAGGAATGCCAGGCAGCACTCGAAGAATTCATGGAGACTCGCAAAGCAGATGTTCTACAATTCATCGCAGACGATAAGGCAGTCACTGACAGAGTCAAAGACGGTCTAAACACAGCTATCACGGACTTCAAAGGTTCTTGGAAGTAAGTTAAGCCAACAAGCACTGCACCAGTAAGGGGCAGTGCTCCACCGCTAACTACTCACTACTACATACTC
>CALAJT010000045.1 GCA_937923145.1 uncultured Rubritalea sp.
ATCTCGTTTCTTAGATAAAGCACTAAAAAGATCGTGGTTCTTGGATGGCTTACGGTAGTTCATACCTTGAAGCTACTTTCTACGAAGAAAAATTAAATACCTAAAAATGAAAATCTAACCAAGGGTTTCCAGAAGTGCCCAGTATTGTTAATTGAGGTTGAGTGGCTCTGTTTTGGAAGGCACATGACCGAAGCCCTGATGCGATAACATCTCGAAAAGTCACCCAGTCCCTCGGAGGAGGTGGCAGCGGGAATGAGGAACAAGGGGCTAAAACTACGAAAAAACCTAACGATTCGCGCAGGGTCTGGGTTGGCTGTGAGATAGTTATGGCAGGCGGTGGAGCAAGCCCAGCGTTCCAACACGACGCCAGTGAGCGATGATGCCGAAGCAACGGAAGGGATGAGAAGACGACAAACCGCATCCCCCAATGCCGCACTCTCGTCTTCTCATCCCGCCGTAGAGCAAAATCCGCCCTCCACAACGGCAAAGCAGCACGACACAAACACAAAGAACCCGCTCTGGAAAAACCAAAGCGGGTAGATAAAAGGCGAACTCCAGTTAGAGGTGATTACCTCTTACGACGTGCGAGTAATCCAAGCGCTCCAAGTCCGAGAAGAGCAGTGCTTGATGGTTCTGGGACTGGTGAGAGTTGAGCAAAGGTAATTGAATCTAATCCCCAGTTTTCATTCCCATTCGTTGATACTTCAATTCTGATGTCATTGATAACTTCATCGACCTGAACCCCCCAATAAACCTCATAGCCTTGATTGATATTGTCATTACCTGACCAAGGTCCGACTTCATTTACAAACCTTTGAATGTCCTCATCATAAACGAGCGAACCGTTTACATAAGCTTTGAAACTAGTCGGGACATCTTGAGTCCCATCCCACGAATCTCCTACATCCATCCACAGAGCAGTAAAGGTATTGTAATTAAAACCAGTTGGGGGAGTTATTAAAATAGAGCTACTCGAAGCTAATTCAATATTAGTGTCTGAAAAGGATAAATACTTTGGGCTACTGACAGGAGCCCCTCCTATGGCAGAACCACCGTTCACTCTGGGCTGATAACCAGTAGTTCCTGATGTAACTACTTGGGTTAGACTTCCCCCAGTATAAACTTGCCCATCTGCGAGATCTTGAGTAGAGCCTGCATTAAAATATTCATATCTAGGAACGCCCACATTGAGAGATTCCATTTCTGCTTGAGAAGTCAATTCCCTTGTAATGGTCTGAGCATTTAGCACTCCAGCAAGAGCCGCTACAGAAGTGAGTATAATAATTGTCTTTTTCATAGTATTTGTTAGTTGAGGGTTGAAAAGCGGCTCTGCCGTGACGTGGGGTGTGGACGGAGCCTAGTGTTGTGATAACATTAATTATGCAGAATTGTTTTCGCATAATAAAAATTATTGCAACTTTGTGAATTATTATCCTTTGGGGGATAATCGAACATTTTCATCGGTAATTTTTGCTACTTCCAGAAAATGGCAACCACTTGGCTACCTGTTCTTATTTCTATTCACATTGTGCAAGTTTCGAGTAGATAATCAATATTTTTTTACTAAAAACCCTTAAAAAAAATCACGCACTATCAACACATGTGTCGCAAACGACTCCTCATTAACGACTTGTCGACATTTAAAAGAGTTACGGTTTTTAAAAAAAACATTAATATATCTTAATCTTTTCACAACAACTATTTTTCAGAGTGCTTTTTAGATGCTAAGATCTCATTGGATCAAGCTTAAATCTCTAATCCATTAGCGGTGGGTCAGGGTCAATACTTTGTTGAGGCGGGCTATTTTGAGGCGTGCTATTGTTACCTGATGTATTATCTATAGGGTTTGGGTCAGGGGAAATAGAGTCAAGTGGACTAGCGCATTGGCTTCCTGGCTTATTAGCAATATGTGTATAGAGCATGGTGGTGGATATATCTGAATGCCCTAGGAGAACCTGGATGGTTCTGATATCTACGCCTGCTTCTAATAAGTGGGTAGCATAGGAATGACGTAAAGTATGGCAACTGGCTTTAGAGAGTATCGAGGTACGTAGTAGTGCACCACGAAATTGCTTTTGGATGGTGTTTCTATTGATGTGGTGTCTGAGGGTTTCTCCTGTTCTGGGACATTGAGATAGTTTTGCTGATGGGCTGAGGTAATAATACCCCCATTCTTTTGATCCGCGTGGAGTATTAGCTACTACTCTATCTGGGAGGCTTACGCCTGGCATTCCTTTTTCGATTTGCATTTTCCACTGTGGGTGCAGTCTTTCTATCAGCGCCTGTAGAGTTTCTCTGCAGGATTGGGGGATAGGGACATAGCGGTCTTTGTTGCCTTTTCCATCTCTTATTTCGATGCAGTTGTTGCCAAAGTTAATGTCCATGACTCTGAGGCGAATGGCTTCGGTGATTCTGAGTCCGGCTCCATACATGAGGCTGGCGAGGAGCTTCGTGTGGGGGTCCATGACGGAGAGTAGTTTGGTAATTTCTTCTTTTGAGAGAACTACGGGTAATCTTTTGGTGGGTTTAGCTCTGACAATGCCTTCTATGAAGTTGAGGGGTTCATTTAAGACGTATTTGTAGAGGAATAGGAGGGCTGCGAGAGCTTGGTTCTGAGATGAGGAGGCTAGCCCTCTTTCTGTTGCTAGGTGATTGAGAAATTGTTTTATTTCTACTTCCGCCATCTCCTTGGGGTGTCTTTTGTTGTGAAATAGGATGAATCTCTTTGCCCAGCGGACATATCCATTTTCGGTGTGGATCGAGTAGTGTTTGAGTCTTGCTGCTATGCGGACTTGATCTAGGAGTTTTGGAGGCTGGGGGGAATTAGATTCTTCATTAGCATTCATCTTGTTTTCAAGATGAATGTTAATACGATTAGTATCAACTTAAATTTAAAAGATACCGTTGCGATTAGATTTGCGATTAGAGCGGGCTGAAGAAGCTACTCGGGCAGGCGCTCTACACTTATAATTGGACAGCGTCTCGTAAGAGACCCAAGAAAGACCTAGGTATGCTAAGGTCTGAATAATCCATAGAAAAACGAGGATTTTTAATTGCTAATTTGGTATTCATATTTATATAGATTTTAGGGGACATTTTATCTTATTGAGCTAGTGTGACCTATAATCCACTAACTTTATATTCACTAATTTGCAAACTAGCCTCCATACTAATGATCCTTTTTTGATTCGAAATCATTTAGATTCTTTACTAGAAACCAACCTTTTCTCAACTGATCTCAATGGTTTTCTGAATCGATTTATAGTTAATCGGTTGTCTGATAATCTGGACATCTATTTAGCTCACACTTCAAACCTCACTGGGGTGATGAGAAGTAAAGGAAGTATTTATTTAGAAATACCCTTAGACGACTTTTCTTTCTCTATCAACGGGCAACTAATCTCTACATCAGAAACGCCCCTACATATTATACTAACACGTGAAAACAAACTGACGTATTTTTCAATCAACGAATCCTACAGATCAATACGTCTAGCTGTTGATTACACGCACTTTACTTATCTCTATCAGAAATATCTAGGTGAAGTAATAGACTTTGAAAACGCTTCTACGTTTTTAAAATTCGAGAATTCTAAGCTTAAGCAAGAGTTTTGTGATTTAGTAATGCCTCTCACTAAAGAGCTCGCATCTACTTCTCATAGAGCGGAAGATAGAGGGCAGCTTGCTGATGAGATACTCAAGGCTATTATACTAGGATTATCAAAAGAAGCAGTTCATGCTGAGCGACCGTATTGTAATACCTTGGCTCTAAGAGCTCATGAGATCATACTGAAGACACCTCATCAAAAGCTGAGTATCCCTGAAGTCTGTAGACAGCTATCATCCTCTAGTCGCTCACTCCAGCAGGGATTCAAGCAAGTCTATGGCATGGGTTTCATCAAATACCATAAGCTCTACCGGCTAAATAAGCTCAGAGAATATATACGTAAAAACGGAGTGAAATCTGGAGAACTTACTAGCCTTATGGGGATGTTTGGATTCACTCATTCTGGTCGCTTCTCACAGGAGTATAAAAGAGAATTTGGTGTACTCCCCTCTCAGGAAGAAAAACTTGATTTTGACAGGTCTGACAATTCTATATTTTTGTAATGGACGCCATTTGATCATCTCTACTCTGTGCTTATGAATTCTCTATCTTAGCCTGATTAGCAACAGTTACTGACATCGCTGATAGAGCTCTATATTATAGACATTTCTCTCTATAAAGAAACAGAGTATCTAAAAAAAGCTTACCATTCTGTAATTCGTGCTTTGACATGCTCGGAGAATGAGTATCTTTCCCACTATGAAGATGTTCAAACCTTTTATCATAGCCAGCTCTGCTCTGCTAGGCTCGACTATCATCAGCTCTGCGCAAGCCACCCCTGCTCCTGCTCCTGCTCCTGCTCCTGCTCCTGCTGCTCAAACCCTCGCTCCAGCTATCAGCACTGAAGATCAGGTAAAGGCTTCGATCTACAAATCTATCGTTAAGATAGAAGTCGCCACTCAGACCGCCGACTACAAGACACCATGGAACTCAGGTCGATTTGCTGGAGGCACCGGCACTGGATTCCTAATCGGGAAGAACCGCTTCCTGACTAATGCACACGTGGTTTCTAACAATAAGCGTGTATTCATCACCATGCACGGTTCTGCTAGGAAGCATAAAGCCCGTGTCCTACACATCGCCCATGATTGTGATCTGGCGATACTTGAAATAGATGATTTCACTCCATTCGAGGGTCTAAAGCATCTAGAGATCGGACGCATTCCGCAGCTTGAGTCTGAGGTTCGCGTCATAGGTTACCCCGTAGGAGGCGACCGCATCTCTGTGACACGTGGAGTAGTCTCACGTATCGACTTCAATACCTATGCACATAGCCGAGCAGATCAGCACCTAGTCGTCCAGATAGACGCAGCCATCAACCCTGGGAACTCTGGTGGTCCAGTTCTCCAAAACGGTAAAGTAGTCGGAGTCGCCTTCCAAGGTCTCACCTCAGCGGACAACACTGGCTACATGATTCCTACTCCTGTAGTGAACAGATTTCTAAAGGATATAGAAGACGGTCAATACGATCACTACATGTCACTCGGCATCTCAGAATTCCCTATGTTTAACCCTGCTATGCGCAAGGTCTATAACCTCAGTGAAGATGATCCAGGAGTGCTCGTAGCAAGAGTGATCGCCGAAACTCCAGCAGCTAAAGCTCTCAAAGAAGGCGACCTGCTTACCGCAATAGATGGCTATGATGTGGATAGCTCAGGTAGTGTCATGATCGAGGGAGCAAGGGTGGATATGAACGAGATAGTGGAGCGAAAATTCGCTGGTGACAAAGTGGAGCTCTCCTTCGCCCGCGATGGAGAAAAGCAAACTGCCACTGTGGAGCTAACGCACTTCACCGCTGCCCAGCTCCAGACTGTTCAATACGGTAAACGCCCACGCTATACTATACAAGGTGGTCTCGTATTTCAACCGCTCACCCTTAATCTTTTTATAGCTCAGCGCCTAGATAGTCCTAGGATTAGACGCCTCATAGCACGCTATGTATCAGAGAATATTTTCAAGGAGCGCGAAGACATCGTAATTCTAACCTCTGTGCTCAATGACCCTGTAAATGAAAAACTTTCAGGATTCTCTGGCAATGCGGTAGAAAGCATCAATGGCATAAAAATCAAAAACCTGCAACAAGCCCACGAGCTTCTGAATCCTAAAGAACTCCCCGAGTTCTTCGTTATAAGGCTAGATGGTGTTTCTAGACCACTCATACTTCCAGGGAAGAATATCAACGCCATCAACCAGCGCATTCAACAAACCTATGGTATCGGCTCACCATCTTTCCTTACT
Organism: uncultured Rubritalea sp.; assembly: GCA_937923145.1. Lineage (GTDB taxonomy): Bacteria > Verrucomicrobiota > Verrucomicrobiia > Verrucomicrobiales > Akkermansiaceae > Rubritalea. The sequence continues at coordinate 5,846 of CALAJT010000045.1, forward strand.
AAGTAATTTAAAACTCATCATATCACCATGAAAACTATTTCTATCATCGCACTCATTTGCAGCTTCCTGACTCAATTCGCTCTCGCACAAAATGAGCTAGCATCCCCTCCTATTCTTAGAGTCACCTCTACGCTCCAAGGATACAATATCGCCCAGCCATGGGAAAAATCCGCTCCTTATAATCGCCGCGGACTAGGTATCGTAGTTGGTAAAAATCAGATTCTCACTACTGCTGAGATGGTTGCTGACGCCACCTTCATACAGCTAGAAACTACCGATGGTGAAAAGTCTATGACAGCGGTAACCGTAGCTATCGACTATGAGGCAAATCTAGCACTATTAGCAGCTAAATCAGGTGAAGATACCGCATTCATCACAGACATGCAGCCAATCAAAATACATGACCATGCTAAGCTGAATGATAAAGTTACTATCTTCCAGGTAGAAGATAATGGCATGCCACTCATCACCACAGGCGTCATCAGAGGAGCTGACGTTATTTCCTCATTTGTAGACGGACATTTCTTCCTCACCTTTGAGATTAAAGCTTCCATGCAGAGTGCTAGCAATAGCTTCACCATTCCAGTCCTCAAAGACGGAAAACTACTCGGATTACTCACCAGCTATGATAGCAAAGATCAGCTAGTAGACTGTATCGCTCCAGAAATCGTCAACGCCTTCCTTAAAGATGCTCTAGATGGCGATTACAATGGCTTTCCTTCACTAGGAGTCGACACTGCTTCCACTAATGACGAAGCATTCAGAGCTTGGCTAAAGTTAAGTGATGAATTAGGTGGCATCTACATCAATAAAGTCCTACGTAATAGTGCAGCTCAGAGAGCAGGCATCAAAGTAGCCGATGTGCTGCTCAAAGTAGGTGATCACGCTATCACAAGAAGAGGTTACTACACATCAGAGCACTATGGTCAGCTCTACTGGAGCCATCTGATCTCAGGCTCAAATACGATCGGTCAAATGATTACCCTCACGCTACTAAGAGACGGCAAAAAACTCAAACAAGAGGTAAAGTTAGCACGTAAAGAGGAAGGTATAATCCCCTCACACACCTACGCTAAAGCACCACGTTACCTGATCAAAGGTGGTATCATTTTCCAAGAACTCACACTTTCCTACATGAAGCTCTTTGGTGACAAATGGAGATCTCGTGCACCTATCGGATTTCTCGATGCTCTGAATAATCCACAGGACTATGAGAAAGGTCGTAAGCGCCTAGTCTTCCTCAGCAGGACCATCCCTACAGATGCTACTCTGGGCTACGAAAGCATCCGCACATCTATTATTACTAAGGTAAATGGCAAAGAAATCGCTGACATCCCAGCTCTTATCAAAGCATTTGAAACTCCAGGAATTGATGGCATACATACCATAGAGCTAGACGACAATATCAACAAAATTTACCTCGATGCTAAACTCTCAGATAAAGTAGACGCCACATTTCTACAGCAAGGACTACCGTCACTCTCTAGAGAAAAAGAATAAATTACTCTTCTCGCTTATCGTTCCCAGTATCTACTAAGACGTAGCGGAAACCGTAGAGATTATCTCGGTATTCTTTCTGAGTGGGAAATCTACTCCAAGTCTTTAAGTCGTTAGGATTATGGCTAGCCCAGCTGCCACCCCTAGCTACGTCTAGATCACTTTCTGTATTATAAACATCAGAGACCCATTCATAGACATTACCTGAGAGATCGTGGATCCCTAGTTTATTTGGCAATAAAGAACCTACAGCAGCTGTGTTAACGAAGCCATCGTTGTAATTCGCTATCACCTTTTCGTTCTGCACGCCAGGGGCCTTAGCTGCTGCTGCATCTGCTAAATTCGCTATTTTTCTTCTAGGAGGGAACACCTTTCCCCAAGGGTAAACTTTACTAAGTTCTGAGTCTAATTGAGCTTGTAGATAACGCTCAGCAGGACTCTTGCCTTTTTCATTCTTAAGTCCTGAGAGCTCACTCCACTCTGCGTCAGTAGGTAGTCTATACTCATGCTCTGGACCTATCCTATCAGCCTCACGGTCTTTCAAGGTCAACCACTTGCAGTAAGCGATAGCATCCTGCTTAGAAACTCCTACGATAGGGTGATTCGGCGTTTGTGGAAAAAGAGGGTCTTTAGGCTGTCTGTGACCTGTATTCTGAGTAAATTCCATGTAGTCCTTAATCCTAACCTCCCATATAGAAACCATCTTACTCTTCGCAAACTGCACTAATTTCACACCAGCATTATTTGTCCACAGATGAGGCTCGGCATTTTCTTCCCAATCAGGTTTCATGACCACACCATTGTTCTGCTGTAGCTTAGCAAAGTAGTTTCGCTCCTCATCATTAGATAACTCTATTATTTCTGAATTCCCCTTGTAGCCGTCTTTTCGGAGTACTATTTTGATTTTCTGTGGGCGCAGATTCTCTGCCACCATAGGAGTGACTCCCAGCCACTCACCGTCTACAAATACCCGTGCTCCTTCAGGATCACTCTTGATATCTAATGTCGCAAAAGGAATAGCCTTCGCAATACAGAGAGTAGGATAGAGATTTAGTAACCTCCGCTGGTCTAGCATATCAGCAGGGCCTAGCAATAGATCAGGAGTTTGCTTAGCGACAATGTATTGGTCATCACGCAGTAGTCCTTTTTGCTTCGCCTGATCCTCTACCCAACGAGTATAAGCCTCAGCAGTTTCCTTATTAATTAATACAACTCGTATCCCTACACCACGTTCACTAAATGACTCCACTTGATATTCTGCTACTTTAGGATCAGGCTTAGTAGCCAGAAATTTCTTAAAATGCTGCTCTTGGATATAGCCTGACTCATGGAATCCGACTCTAGGGAAATAACGGACACCCAATGAGTCCACCCATTCCTGATTTTCTTTCGGTGGTTTAAAAGTCGAGAGTTCCACCTTAAAAATATGATATTTTTTATCTGGAATTTCATATTCCTGAGATGATGGCTTATAGCCAGGCTTCTCAAACATATAATGCACCTTAGTTCCCGGAGGATATTGTCTAAAGGCTGTCGGCGTCTCTCCATCTACTTCGAGCCCATTTTCGAAAACTTTAGCCCTCAATGGATTCGTAATAAACTGCACTGAACACATCTCATTCTCAAACTTCGGCACTACCACTACAGGCGTGGTGATGGTGATAGGTTTTTTAAAATTCCACGGCTTATAATAAATTAGCGCGAAGCAAACTAGCCCGAACATGAGCAACGATGCTACCCAACGCTTAGTACTAAGCACTCGTCGCTCTCTAACACGTTTACCCTGACGAATTTTTGAAATTGCATCGCTCAGCTGCTTCGCAGAATTGATCGATCGCTTATTCAACTTTGGTTCACAAACCGAGCAGATCACACGGTTGAGAGCTAACCATTGCTTACGGTTCGCTGAGTCTGGGAGTCTATCAGGCAGTTCTGGAAACTGCAGCCTATCCTTACCTGTTGCCATCTCATAAAGCACCTTTCCGAGACTATAAATATCCGCTTGTCCCGAGCCTGGACCCTCTGGCGGGACGAATCCCTCCGTCCCCACAAATGTCTGCTGACCACGCGATGCCACCAGACCTATGTCTGCTAACTTTGCCTTACCATCTACGAATATTACAGTAGCTGGCTTGATGTCACGGTGGGCAAGATCTAGGCTGTGAAGATGCTTTAGCGCTTCTGAGAGTTTACCACCCACATCAAGACAGAATTCGACTTCTAACGGTCTTCCTATACTCGCTTTTAAGTCACTACGCAGGGTTCTAGCTTCGTATTCAACAGGGTTGATATTTCTCCCAGTATGAACATCGTCGCCAAGTTCCATCACATAATAATAGAAGGGGTTACTTTCATCGCTCCCGCGTCCCACATGAAGAATATTTACAAATCCAGGGTGATCTCTAGAGATAGGCTCAAACTTTAAGATGCCCTCGAATTCACGTTCAAAACCACGCTCATCCTCGAAATCCTCTCGCCACACGATCTTCACCGCACGGAGCGCTCCAGTCACCCCACGAGCCATCCATACTTCGCCATAGGCTCCACCACCGATTTTACGCAGTACTTCGTGGTCAGGTATGTGGATTTCAGATCTAGGAATAGTCATTGATAATCTATTAAATATTGTGGATCACTGGTTAAGTCTTGTCTAATTTCGCGATCTCTTTCTTCAGCACAGAGCCGACTCTGTGTTTCGCTAAGTAGACCTGAGCCATGCTGACACCGAGAGTATCCTGCACTCGCTTAGCATCCCATTGCTTAATCACGTAGGAGTCGAAAATCTGGTATTGCTTCGGTGAGACCTGCGCCTTCACTTTCTCTAGGGCGGCTTCTGCAAGATTTTGCTTCCACTCCACATCCCAGATCCGGTCTAGAGTCTCCCCTTTCGGGTCTTCTATACGGTCTATTATAGCAGTTTTTCTACCATCTTCATCACCAAACCCAAACATTGCCGTATCCTTCTTGCGCTTACGGAACTGATCATTGATACGCCAACGCGTCATATTCATCAGCCATGTCTTGAAAGAGCCCTGATCAGGGTCATACATCTTCTTCTTACTCTGCTTAGCGATAGAGAGAATCGTCTCCTGCACACAGTCAAATGCCTCTTCAGAACGAAGCCCAGATTTGAGACCTACCGAGTAAATCAAGCGCCAATATGTCTGGTAAAAGTCATCCCATGTGCGCTGGTCTTCCCAGTTATCCAGCCTTGCTATCAAGCTTTTACGTGTCTTAGCAAAGCCATGCTGAAGCATCTCCTGACGTTCCTTATCTGCTTCTTTTCGCTTATCTTGCTTCTTTTTCGAGTCATCGTCCATCGTCTTACTTTTAATAGCACATAGAATTGCCCATAGCCTAGAGAAAAACGCTCAGAAAAGTCACCTCCTATCAATCCTCTACAAACTTAATGAAAATGACGTAGGATTTGAAGTCGTTCATTGACGAAATAAATGTATACTCACGTTATGCGTAAAACTCTCATCGTTATATCAGTAATCATTGCTGTTCTTACCGCTCTTTTTTTTAAGGATATTTCAAATTACTTTAAATCCGACACCCAAGAAACTTTAACTACAGGTATTTCTACAAAACCTGTAATTACAGACGGTGTTCTTATATTATTAAAAGTACAAGCCGTGGAAGATGAAAATGTCAATTCTACTCCACTTAATCCAGAAGCTATGATGAATATGCAGCTAGCTATCGGACAGCGTATCAATGTCATTGGAGATATCGTGTCTGAAATTTCTATTATTGGAGAAGATCGTATTGCTCTTAAAATTGCGAAGATTGATCTGTTAGAAGCTAAAGAATACGTCAAGCGGCTAACAACCCCGGGAAGGCTAACTATACATGAAGCCCATCCACTACATAACAGTAGGAATATTGAAGCGCTACCTTTAGCTAAAAAAGTAGCCAATAAAGAAGAGATCGTTCCCACGTATATATCATTACCCGAATACGCTAGAGATAAGTCTGGAATAACCATTCAAGATAAGATTCGACAATATTGGCTAATTAAGAAAAGAATTGCAGTAAATGGAGCTGATATCAAGCTTGCACAAGCTAGTCTCATTCAGCCAGGAACTGTCGAGGTCACACTGAGCGAAACAGGAGCCAAGGACATGCTCAATTTCACCTCCAATATGATACAAGGCGAATTCATCATTACGGTGCTAGACGGCATAGTTGTTAGCGCAACTTCACTTAATGCTCCGAGCCTCTCCAAGAGATTCGTAATCACACAGCAAGCAAATCAGGAAGCATCAGCAGATCTAGCCGCAGCACTCATGTTTCCCCTTGAAAACAGTATAGACCTCATAGAAATGAAACTCATCAGCAAATAGCAATTTACTTGGTGAGTAAAAAACCCCTCTTTTCAGTAACTAGCGATTGACCTTAGCTGAAATATCGCTACATACACCTGCTAATCGCTTGCATTAAGCGATGCTGGAGCGTGCCATTGTCTTTCTGTGAGATAAAAAGCGTCCAGAATACAGACTACCATTCACGAAACATGATCACAATCGCACAATCTGCACTCACATCATCTCTTCTCTCTAATCTAGCCGCTACTGATAGCAATACTAGTATCCTAGTGCTACTCATCGGTGTAGCTATACTGCTCATGCTCTTCTGGTATTTCGCTACTGAGAAGCTTAAACGCAAACGTAACATCGGTACAGTCATCGTAGCCGTCATCGCTGTCAGCTGTATCTTCGCTATCGTTTCCCCTTCTAACATCATGACCAAGCTAACAGGCAAGGAAGTGACTAATGACAAAGGTGAAATCGTGAAATGGCATAATCTTGAGGGTGGTATCGACATTGTAGGTGGAACTTCTGTCCTCATGGAAGTAGTCCCTAATGAAGACGAAAACGGAAAACCACTCCCAATCCGCCCTGAAGACATGCGCAGTGCGCAAGACAGACTCAGCGAGCGTATTGATACCTACGGTGGACTCAATGCTGTAATCAATATCGTCGGCACTAAGCGTCTTGAAGTTCAGATTCCTAAGATCGATCCAGAGCGCGCGGAGGAAGTCATTAAAAAACTCACTACAGCAGCTAAACTCACTATCCACGAAGCTCACCCACTCCATAACAGCAATCCGAATGAAGCATTCGCACTAGCTAAAAAAGTTCATGATGGCGAAGAGATCGTCCCTACTTATAAAGTCTACTCAGAAAACCAGAAAGACGAAGATGGCGTATTCATCAAGGACGAAGCTGGCGATTACGTAGTGGGGAGATATTACCTTATCAAACGACGCGTCAGCGTAAAAGGTTCTGAAATCGAATACGCGCAGGCGAGTCAAACGCAGCCAGGAACCACTGAAGTCACTCTAACTAGTAAAGGTGCGGACGACATGATCGACTTCACATCTAACATGAAGCAAGGCGAACTCATCGTCACCGTTCTAGATGGTAATGTAGTGAGTGCCGCATCACTTAATGCCCCATCACTCGGCAAACGCTTCGTGATCACTGGTGGTGAAAATAAAGCTGAGTCAGAGAAGCTAGCAGAAGCTCTCAACAACCCTCTCGAAAACGACATCAAAGTAGTCCAACAACAATCCGTATCAGCGACACTCGGTGAAGCTACAGTTCACCAAGGTATCAATGCTGGTATTTACGGACTCGGACTGACACTTATCTTCGTTCTCCTTTACTACCGTTTCGCAGGTATCATCGCACTTCTCGGCCTCACACTAAACATCCTCATACTCTTCGGAGCTATGGCTGGATTCGGAGCATCATTCACACTCCCTGGTATCGCTGGTATCATCCTCACTATCGGTGTGGCTGTGGATGCGAACGTGCTCATCTACGAACGCATGAGAGAAGAACTCGCACTAGGCAAGTCTATCAAATCTGCCATCGCAGCTGCTTATGAAAAAGCATTCTCCGCGATTTTAGATGCTAATATCACTACACTCATCACCGCAATCATTCTCTTCTGGCAGGCATCAGGCTCAGTCAAAGGATTCGCTGTGACACTCACTATCGGTATTTTAGGAACACTCTTAGCAGCACTCCTCTGCACACGTGTCCTCTTCTGGTGGAGCGCTGACACTGGTGCTCTCAAGAAGATCAACTTCATGAGCATCGTCCCTAACAAATCTATCGACTTCCTCAGCAAGCGTAAGATCTGTTTCTTCCTCTCATCAGTCCTCCTCATCGGTGGACTCTCAATGGTAGGTGTAAAGAACAGCGATAACCTCGGTGTTGATTTCAACGGTGGCCGCGTTCTGCGCTACGAAATCCCTAAAACTGAAGCTGGCGAAAACATCAACCAACAGCAAGTTAACAATGCTCTTAGTGGACTAACTCTCGAAAAAGGACTTTCAAGCCAGATCGAAGAGCCTGCTCAGCTAGCTCTAGCATCAGAAAACAGATACATCAAAGTAACCTGTGCTGACATAGATGCTGACGAAGCGATGATCACAAAAGCGATTACTGAGACATTCAGCATCACTGCCGTTCCAAGTTCTGAAAAAGTCAGCTCCGCACTCGGTGCAGAATTCCTCAAAAAAGCTTTATGGGCACTTGTCCTCGGTATGTTCTGTGTATTAGTCTACATCACCATCCGATTTGAGTTCTCGTTTGCAGTCGGTGCATTCTTCGCTCTTTTCCACGACATTCTCATCGTTCTCGGACTGCTCTTCATCCTAGATCAAGAGATCTCGCTGATCCATATCTCTGCCTTCCTCACCATCATCGGTTACTCTATTAACGATACCATCATCGTATTTGACCGGATTCGTGAAGATCTCCAGACTAAGCGTGGTGAAGTAAAAGATGTCATGAACGCTGCTATCAGCTCCACACTATCTAGAACAGTGCTTACCTCGGTAACCACCTTCGTAGCAGTCCTCGTGCTCTACATATTCGGTGGATCTGCTCTTAAAGACTTCTCACTCACCATCATGATCGGTGTCGTAGTAGGAACATACTCATCTATCTTCATCGCCTCACCTACAGTCTACATCTTCAGCAAGATGCGCGGAACAAATCTCCGCCGCGAGCTACTAGATGCAAATCTCGAAGCAGAGGTTAACCCTGGTAAGGCATAAGTTTTAAATAACACTTTACAAGTCATGTCGTAGCAACGCTGCGACATGATTTTTTTGTTTAAGCGTGTTTGTTATTAAGTGAATTCATAAATGTGTTAATTACTGAGTCAGTATCACTATTCCTAATCCTGAAATGCTCGCCTAATAAACCATCAACCAAAGCAAAATTCTGTCCATTCTGAAGAATTCTGCATAATTCTGTCTAAAAATCCCTCTTCAAAAACTCCCTATTTCAGACTCGCCATCACATCATCCATCACTACTATATCCCTGATGTCTGACAACTCTGCCGAAGTAGAACAATTTATCACACGATGGTCCAAATCAGGCGCATCTGAGCGAGCTAACTACGCTCTATTTCTATCTGAACTTTGCGATCTTATCGGAGTCGAACGTCCCGACCCATCAGTCGAAGTGAATCAAGAAAATGCCTACGTGATAGACCGTGCATTCTCCCGCACTGACAAAGATGATCACAAGAGCACTGTCTATCTAGATCTCTACAAGCGTGGACACTTTGTCCTAGAAACCAAACAGGGTTCCAGTGGCGAAGGCGATAAACTAGGTCACGGTAAACGTGGTTCCACCGCATGGGATAAGACACTCGATAAAGCCTACAACCAAGCACGCGAATACATCCGCGATATTCCTACCGATGAAGGACGCCCACCCTTCCTCATGGTCTGTGATGTAGGACACGTCATCGACATCTACGCTGAGTTCTCCGGCACAGGTGGAGTCTACCTCCGCTATCCTGACCCTAAGAACCATCGCATTTTCCTAGAAGAACTTCGCGATCCTCAGAAAAGAGATCTACTACGCACCATCTGGACAGATCCTCACAGTCTAGATCCCTCCAAACATGCTGCCAAAGTCACCCGCGAAGTTGCCGATACTCTAGCCAAGCTCGCAGCATCTTTAGAAAAAGAAGGCCATGATCTTCAGATCATCGCTACTTTTCTGCAACGTCTGCTGTTCTCGCTCTTTGCTGAGGATGTAGGACTACTGCCAAAGAAATCGTTTGAAGAGCTGCTAGAGAAAGCCTCTAAAACTCCTCAAGGATTCGTCACTCTCATCACTCAGCTATGGAAAGAAATGGCTACAGGTGCGGAATTCTCCACCGTCATCATGAAGGAAGTCATTCATTTCAATGGCGGACTTTTTGAAAACCCCACTGCCCTGCCGCTTGCTCAGGAACAGATCGACCTCCTCATCCATGCTGCCAAGCAGGACTGGAAGGAAGTGGAGCCAGCTATTTTTGGAACGCTGTTAGAACGTGCGCTTGACCCTGCTGAGCGACACAAACTAGGCGCTCATTACACTCCTAGATCCTATGTGGAGAGACTCATAGAACCTACACTCATGGAGCCACTTCGTGATCAGTGGCTAGCTGCCAAGACCGCCGCCGCCCTGCTGCACGATAAAGCAGAAGCCGCGCGTCCAGGAAGCAAGGACGCAGAGAAATTTCACCGTCAGGCTCAGCAAGCTGTCGAGACCTACCACCGCCAGCTCACTGCTACCCGAGTGCTAGATCCAGCCTGTGGATCGGCAAACTTCCTCTACGTAGCACTCGCTCGGATGAAGGAACTCGAAGCCGAAGTCCTAGACCTGCTCGCAGAGCTAGGTGGTGATCTCACCCTAGAAATGAGCACCCACATGGTGCGCCCAGATCACTTTCATGGACTAGAGATCAATCCCCGAGCCGCTTCCATCGCTCAGCTAGTGCTCTGGATCGGTTACTTCCAATGGCATCACAAAACCACGGGAAATGCCGACACCAATGAGCGCCCGCTACTACCCAAGCAGCAAACCATCGAGTGCCGAGACGCCGTGCTAGACTACGATGAAAAGATCCCGCGAAGAGATACAGAGACTGGCGAATTCCTCACCATCTGGGACGGTCGCAGCACCAAGACCTCCCCCATCACTGGCAAAGAAATCCCAGACGAATCAAAGCGCACCCCACTCTACGACTTCATTAATCCAAAACGCACCACTTGGCCAAAAGCAGATTATATTATCGGGAATCCACCGTTTTTGGGATCATCACGCATGAGAGATGGTTTAGGAGACGGTTATACAGAAGCCCTTCGACTAGCATGGAAAAAGTTCAAACCAAATTCATGGGACTTCGTCATGTTCTGGTGGCATCAAGCAGCTGAACTGGTCAGGGATAATAATGTTAGAAGTTTTGGTTATATCACGACTAACTCAATTCATCAGACATTTAATCGTAGATGCATCGAACCATTCATAACTAATGATAAAAAACCAGTTTCTATCATCTTTGCCATACCTGATCATCCATGGGTTGATTCAACAGACGGAGCCGCTGTACGTATAGCGATGACAGTAGTAAAATTTGGAAGTATAGAAGGCACTATCAAAGCCGTTGTTACTGAAGATGAGATTGAAAATGGTGAGTCCATGATTAAATTTAAATTGAACCAAGGTCTTATTTTACCGAATTTGAAAATTGGAGCCAATTTGTCGATGACAAAAGCTCTTGAATCTAATTCTAATTTATCCTTCAGAGGAGTTAGTTTTATAGGTGATGGTTTTGTAATCGATCAGACTCTAGCTAATCAATTATTATCAAAATCTAACCAGCACATTATTAAACCAACCTTTAACGCACGTGATATAACTCAAACTGCACGTGGTTATTTTGCAGTAGATTGCTCGGATTTAGAAGAAGGTGAACTAATAGAAAAACATCCTAAGATATATCAGCATCTGACCAACACTGCAAAACCATACCGTAAAGCTAGGTCTCACACTAAAGACGGAGCCGCGTATTATAAAAAATGGTGGCAATTTGGTAAGAAACGGTCAGAACTTAGTATCGCTACTAAGTCGTTAAAGCACATTCTAATTACTCCTATGACGGCTAAACATAGAATGTTCATCAAGTTAGAAAATTATTTTACACCTGATCAAGGACTAATCGTTTTTGCTCTACAGAAGAATAGTTCTTTTACTATCCTTTCTTCATACATCCACGTAATTTGGTCTTCATCCCAAGGTGGTCGTATGGGTATGGGTAATGACCTGCGTTATAATAACTCTCGTTGCTTTGAAACTTTCCCATTCCCAGACCTCCCAGAGGGCGAACTCAAATCTCAGCTCAGTGAACTTGGCGAAAAACTAGACGCCTTCCGCAAAGAACGCCAAGAAGAACATCCTAAGCTCACTCTCACTGGCATGTATAATGTCCTAGAGAAAATGCGTCGTGGCGAAGCCTTTACTGATAAAGACAAGATCATTCACGATCAAGGACTCATCACGATCCTGAAGCAAATCCACGATGACATCGACCGCCTGACCTACGAGGCGTATGGCTGGCAAGATCTCTGGAAATGGCAATACGAAGCTACTTGTGGCTCCTGCTATGATCCAGAAACTAACATTTGTGTACAATACGAACTAGCTCCAGACACCAGTCTCTACGAAGCTACCGCAGAATACCGCGAGAAATACGAGCAGATCCTACTCCAACGCCTAGTCGACCTCAACCAAGAGCGAACGGCAGAGGAAGCCCAAGGCAAGATCCGCTACCTCCGCCCCGAGTTCCAAAACCCTGACTACGAGAAAGAACAACAACAAGCCAAACAAACACAAATCGGTCTCACCGGCACAGAAACCAAGGCAGAGGTGAAAGCCCTAGCCGCTGTCATTTCCAAAGCAGGCAAGCTCAAATGGCCAAGCACCCTACCGCAACAAGTCAGCGCCCTACACCCCCTAATAGAAGAACTAGGTACCGACCCCACCACCCTCTCTAAAGCCTTTGGCAGAACTAGTAAAAGTCGCCAAGCCGCGATAGAGCAGATCTTACAGACGCTGGAAACGCTGGGGCAGATATAGTGGCAAAAAGTTGCCAGATTACAGTTTACCAGTTACCAGTTGTAATATTTATCAGAAATTCTATATTTAGTAACTACGAACGTAATGGACGAAATTAGCACACGGGAACTTTTAACCAATATACGCCAGCTCATAGAGCAGGCTCAAGCTCGGGCGGTAAGGTCTGTAAACTTCGAGCGAGTGCTTCTCTACTGAAACATGGGTATGCACATCGTGGAAGAAGAACAACGAGGTAAAGAACGTGCAGATTACGGGACTTACCTAATTAAATCTCTAGCAAATAGCCTTACTGAAGAGTATGGCTCAGGATATTCTTTTAGACAACTCAACTTCTGTAGACAGTTTTACACCTTTTTCCCAATTGTGAACGCACTGCGTTCACAATTGAACTGGACGCAATACCGACTGCTTCTCCGCATAGAAGACCCTGATAAAAGAACTTACTATATTGAGGAATCTTGTAACAATAACTGGAGTGCTCGTCAGCTAGAACGCCAGATCAATAGTCAACTCTATGAGCGCCTTTTACTCAGCACAGATAAGGATAGTGTGTTAGCTGTCGCTAAAAAAGAGAGTGTTCCTGAAAGCGCAAAAGACATCATCAAAGATCCTATGGTTCTTGAGTTCCTAGGGCTAACACCGCACGCTGCATATTATGAGAAAGATCTAGAGCAGGCGCTTATCACTAACATGCAAGCATTCTTGCTGGAATTAGGGAATGGCTTTTCGTTTGTAGCCCGTCAGCAACGGATTCACCTAGAGGAGGATGACTTCTTTATCGATCTTGTCTTCTACAATCGTTTACTACGCTGTTTCGTAATCGTTGAAATAAAGACTGAGAAACTAACTCACCAACATTTAGGGCAACTCCAAATGTATGTGAATTATTATGACCGAGTAGAGAAACAACCTGATGAAAACCCCACCATTGGCATCCTACTCTGTGCTGATAAAAACAACGCAGTAGTAGAGTTCGCCCTACCTCAAGAGAATCAGACGATCTTAGCTAGTCAGTATCAGCTCTATTTACCGAAAGAAGACGATATTCTGAAACAAATAACCAAAGCACAGGAGAATAATTAAAATGCCGAAGTCATCTCGTCAATAACGTGAATTCCTAAGGCTGCATCTCCTCACCGAGGCTTTTCCTTTCTTCTAGTTGCCAAATTCGTGAGTGTGTGCCAATCTGTCTCAGTTGAATATGAAAGACGGATTTCTTGATAAACTTATCTCTAGGCTGGATCGTTTCTCACCGAGTGAGGTGCAGAATCTGGTATCGCGCTTAGTGCGGGAGAAAGGGTTTATGGAGAATGTGTTTGAGTCGCTCCGTGAGGGAGTTTTAATTCTTGATCCTGAGGGTGCTATTACCTTTGCTAACTCTGCTACACATCGGCTATTGGGGATTAATACGACTAAGAGTATTGGTCAGAAGGTTACTGCGGTAATTCGTGGAATTGATTGGAAATCTTTGGCAAATCCTAACCGGGTGGTAAGTAGAGATATGGAGGTGTTTTATCCTGAAAATCGATTTCTCAATTTCTATCTGGCTCCGATCAATGGACAAGTCGGCGATAAAGATGAGCACCTAGGTTATGTAATGCTGATCCATGATGTGACCGATAGCATTAAGGAACGCGAAGAGACAATTGAGAGCGAAAAGCTCAATGCACTCACCTTTCTCGCTGCTGGAGTAGCGCATGAAATTGGTAACCCACTGAACTCGCTAGATATTCATCTACAGCTACTAAATCGTAAGATTCGTAAGAATGATGAGCTGGCTGATGATAGTAAAGCTGATCTACAAAATTTATTAGGAACTGCGCAGCAAGAAATCAGGAGGTTAGACAATATTCTAAAACAATTCCTCAACGCGCTACGACCGCAAACGCTAGATCGCGAACCGACAGCTCTTCACAAGGTGCTGAGAGACACGCTAGAAACTCTGGAGGCTGAGCTTACTGAACGTGAGGTGCAGGTCTCTCTGAATCTGGTAGATAATCTTCCTGTCCTACAGTTGGACTCAGCACAGATTCAGCAGGCTATTTATAATATCATCCGTAATGCCGCTCAGGCTGTGGCTAGTAAGTCAGGTCGGATATTTATAGAGAGTAGCTTTAATGATCATGAAGTAGTGCTGAGTATCCGTGATAATGGGAGTGGAATATCTCCAGAAGACATGGGCGCACTTTTCGAGCCCTATCGGACTACTAAGGAAGCTGGGACTGGTCTTGGGTTACTTATTGTTAGACGCATTCTCCGTGAGCACGGTGGAGAGATAGAGATAGATAGTGAAGACGGAGATGGCACAGTAGTGAGTCTCTATTTCCCTAGGTTTGAAAAACGTGTCAGATTACTAGCTGAATCAGACAGCCATAAACCTCCAATCGATGTAGAATCTACCAAGTAATAAAATCATGGATGCAACAGTTTTAATAGTAGATGATGAAAAGCCGACCCGAGATGGTCTGCGTATGGCGCTAGAGGATGAGTTTGAGTGCTACGTGGCATCAGACATCCGCGAAGCACAGAATATTCTTAAGTCAGAGAAGGTCGATGTAATGCTCACTGATCTAAGAATGGGTAGTGATAACGGTATGGACTTACTAGATCATGCTTTAGCCATGAAGCACTCACCTATAGCGATCATGATGACTGCTTATGGAAGTGTAGACACGGCAGTAGAGGCAATGCGCAGAGGTGCGTGGCATTTCGTCACTAAACCACTAAATCTAGATGAGGTGGAACTCCTGATCAAACGTGCTCTCAGAGGTAGAGTGATAGAGAGTAAGAACATCGCCCTAGAGCAGGAAAATCAAGAGCTACGCAAGAAATCTGGTAAGCCAGCCCATGGACTAGACCGCCTAATAGGAAAATCCCCTGCAATGGCGCAAATTCATAGCATGCTCACACAAATCGCTCCGACTCGTGCCACTGTATTAGTCCAGGGCGAAAGTGGAACGGGTAAGGAACTCGTAGCAGGTGCACTCCATGCCCTTAGTGGTAGACCGGCGAATAAGCTTGTAACTGTGAACTGCGCAGCTCTTTCTCCTCAGTTGTTAGAAAGTGAGTTATTCGGTCATGAGAAAGGTGCATTCACTGGTGCGACTCAGCGTAGGATCGGTAGATTCGAGCAGGCAGATGGTGGCACTCTTTTCCTCGATGAAATCGGTGAGATCGATTCGGCAACTCAGGTAAAATTACTCCGTGCCTTGAGTGAAAAAACGGTTGAGCGTGTCGGCTCTAATAACTCCATCAAGATTGACGTCCGTGTGATCGCAGCTACTAACAAAAACTTACGGAAACTGGTAGCAAAAGGAGAGTTCCGTGAGGACTTATTCTTTCGTTTAAATGTCGTTCAGATTGACATGCCTACCTTGCGAGAAAGATCAGAAGATGTGATCCTGCTAGCCAATGCTTTTCTAAAAGAATTTGCCCATGAAAACTCGAAACCTCTAAAACCTCTGACTGAAGAGGCAGCACAACTCCTACAAACTTATGAATGGCCAGGAAACGTCAGAGAACTCAGAACTGCGATAGAGCACGGAGTGGTGATGAGTAATCAAGACGTTATAAATTGTGAGCATTTACCGCAATTCCTGAACAAAATCGCTGATTTAGATACAAATTCACAAATAGTTTCCTCAGAATTGAAAAACACTCTTGCCGAAAGCTCCAATTTCAACTTGAGTGCTCTGGAGAAAGCGACAATAATGAGCGCGCTTCTGCACACTGACAATAATCGCACTGCTGCGGCAGAATTATTAGGCATCAGCCGTCGAACTCTACAACGCAAAATCAAAGAGACCTAAAAGACTAATAATACACGCTTTTAAGCTCATCAACTCACCTATATGGCTACACCCATCGACTCAAAATCAATCACCAGAAAAGTCCTCTTCCTTGCTATTTTAATGGGACTAGGTGTTACCTATCTGACATTCACCTTCAAGGGGCTTACCTCTCAGTATGGGATGGATCAGGCTCAGATAGGTCGAGAAGTGGCTAGAGGTAATAATCTGACTACTAAATTCGTAAGACCACTAGCTGTTTTTCAGTTACAAGAAGAAGGTAAAAAAATAGATATCAATCACTTTTACGACACCACTCACTCACCTCTTAATATACTTATCTATGCTGGAGTCATTAAGGCATTTGGCGGCGACGACTCTGAGCGCTATAGGATGGAAGTAAATCAAGATGTTTATACCCTAGACCGAGTCATCGCTGGGACTTGTATCTTTTTCTTCATGGTAGCGATAGGTATAAACTATCTACTCATCACTAAAATATTCGATGCTAAGATAGGAGCTATTGTAGCCATTCTTATGTTAGTTTCAGAAAATCTATGGGGTTATACAACCTCGGGACTGCCACAGATGCTGATGTTGTGTATTTTCTCTGCCGCCTGCTATCTACTGTGGAAAGCGATTGATAGTCAAGAATCAGGCAGATCGCCTGTCGCTCCCGTTATTTTATGTGGATTTATGTTTGGGCTATTAGCACTTACCCACTGGCTTACACTATGGATATTCTTAGGTTTCTTGGTATTTGCTATCTATTATTTCAAACCGCGTGGAGTAATTGCAGCATTTATCATCATCACTATGGCATTATTTATAGCAGGACCACTGCTGTTCAATGCCAAATATAGTGACGGCATCATGGGAACAGCTTTCTTTTACGTCCAGGGCAAGACAGGCCCTGCGCAAGATTACATGTTCAGAGCCTTTCAATACCCACAGTTAGACGTACGGAATTTAGTGCTAAATACGGTAAGAACTACGCTACTCCAAGCTCACGACGTACACCGCCATGTGGGTGGTTTTGTGCTCGCCACAGCGTTCTTCCTTTCCCTACTTCATCCATTCAAGAGAGGCAGTATCAGTAACTATCGATGGTGTATTGTCATCATGTGGGCTTTTGCTAGCTTTGGAATGGCTCTCTATGGACTCTCTAATAATCCGATAGAGCCGAATCAACTCCATATATTATTCATGCCATTAATGACCGCTTTTGCATTGGCTTTGGTAAGTATTCTCTGGGCCAGACTCCCCTACAGCCAACAAGGTGGATTTATTGCCTTATCTCCATTTGTAGTGATTATACTGATCACTGCTAGCCCCATGGCAATTAAATTCCAGACTGAGTTTAACACAAATGCTCCAAAGACTGTTCCAGGTTATTACCCTAATAATACCAACAGAGATTTATCCGAAAGGGTAGGTAGTGCTGATGTAATTTATTCCGATCAACCATGGGCCGTAGCTTGGTATGCTGACCGCGTTGCTATCTGGACTCCTTACGATCAAAGTCACTTCGAGCAAATCAATCAAATAGCGAGCAATAATACCAGTAATATCACTGGAATGCATTTCTCTCCATTTAGAGCTCCTCTAGCTCCTGAATACTCAAAGATTATTGAAAAGAAGTTCGAGTATCCGATTGATCTTGTTGGTGCTAAAAAAGGACCATTTTACCTATTTTCTAATGTTAAACCTGTGGAAGACTAATCATGGCTAAAGTAAAAACAGAACAATCTTTTGAAGACTCACTTGAAGAACTCGATTCTATTGTCCAGACGATGGAAGAAGAGCAACTTCCGCTTGAGGAATTAATTTCTAAATATGAACGAGGAGCGACACTGCACCAACAATGCGAAAGCTTCCTCAAGTCCGCCAAACAGCGACTCGAAAAAATAGCCCAATCTAAAAAAACAGTAGCTCCTAATACTGACAGCTCATCCAGCAACGACGACGATGAAATCCGACTTTTCTGAACTACCACGTCTACTAAAGACGATCAAATCACCAGCTGACCTCAAAAAGCTGAATCGCACAGATCTCCCAATTCTCGCTGAGGAAATAAGAGAAGTGCTCATTTCTAGACTCTCAGTAACTGGGGGGCATCTAGGACCTAACCTAGGTGTCGTAGAGCTCAGTATCGCGATGCACTACGTGTTCGACTCCCCTACTGACAAAATGACCTTCGATGTATCACATCAGGGCTATGTACATAAAATGCTCACAGGAAGAGCTAAAGAGATACACACTATAAGAACTTATGAAGGTCTCAATGGCTTCCTGCTTAGAACAGAGTCTGAGCACGATAGCTACGGTGCGGGACACGCTGGAACAGCACTTTCATCTGCTCTAGGAATGGCATCTGCACGAGACTTAAAAGGTGAAGACAATCATGTGATTGCATTTGCAGGAGACGCAGCATTCACCTGTGGACCTACTTTGGAAGCTCTTAATAATATTTCCGATTCTACTAAAAAATTCATCATTGTTCTGAATGATAATGAATGGTCTATCGACAAAAATGTAGGAGCCATGTCACGCTACTTCAACACCCTGCAGACAAGTAGTACTTATTCATCTGTCAGAAAAAAGACTGCGGAATTAGTAGAAAAAATCGCAGGAGTTGGCGTCCGCAAGTTAGCGCATAAAGTAGAACAAGGAGCTAAAAATCTCTTCTCTGAGAACATTCTTTTTGAAAACTTTGGTATCCGCTACTACGGACCAGTAAAGGGTCATGATGTGAACGCTCTTGTCGATACGTTCCAGTATCTGAAGGAGCAAGACGAACCTGTCATACTCCATGCTATCACGGAGAAAGGCAGAGGCTACACTCCTGCGCTAGATAACCCAGGCAAGTTTCACGGACTCGGACCCTACAAGAAAGAAGATGGCTCTACAGCTTCTGCATCGCTGCCTACTTTCTCAGAAATTTTCGGCAGAACTGTCACAGATTTAGCCAAAGAAGATCCTAAGATTACCGCCATCACAGCAGCAATGCCTGGTGGAACTAAACTCGATATCTTTAAGAAAGAACTCAACGAACGCTACTTCGATGTAGGTATCGCGGAGGAACATGCGGCACTCTTTGCCTGTGGTCATGCTTGTGAGGGACTACGTCCATTCCTGGCTATTTATTCTACCTTCATGCAGCGTGCATATGACATGATCATTCATGACATCGCATTACAAAACCTACCTGTCCGCCTCTGTATGGATCGTGCTGGTCTCAGTGGAGATGACGGTCCTACACACCACGGATTATTCGACATCGGATATCTCAGACACATACCTGATCTGATTCACATGCAGCCTAAGGATGAAGATGAGTTCGTAGATATGCTACATACCATGGCGGCCTATGATGATGGTCCTACATGTATCCGCTACCCACGTGGAGCAGGTATCGGCACTCCTATTAAAGAAACTCCAGAAATTTTAGAGATCGGTAAAGCTGAGCTCATATCAGATGGTGCAGATGTCTGTCTTATCGGACTCGGTCATTTCTTTGAAATAGCTCTAGAAACTAAAGAGAAACTCGAAGCACAGGGATACTCAGTAGCTCTAATAAATCCTCGTTGGATTAAGCCTCTGGATGCAAAACTAATTCTAGAATATGCAGAGAAATGTAAAGTTATCTGTACGTTCGAAGATCATGTTCTGATGAATGGATTTGGAGCTAGCGTCATTGAGCTAGTACACACCTCAGGATTAGCAACGCCAGTCGAGCGTATCGGATGGCCAGATGAATTCGTAGAGCACGGAAAAGTAGATATCTTAAGGAATAAACATAATATTAGTGCTGACCATGCCGTTAAGCTAGTTAGTAAGTATCTATAATACTTATTTCTGCTGCTTAAGTTTGAGTTCATCAATCTTCAAGCGAAGTTCTTCTTTTCTCTTCTTCAAAGCATCACGCTTTTCTTGAGCCTGCTTTTGATGACGTTCCACTGCTTTTCTTAGCTCCTCTGCATTTCTCGGCGGAACTTTCGGGTTAGGTTTAACTCCTAGAGGAGCTACTTTCATCTGTAGTCGAATTTTGGGTTGAACTTGCCACTGCTTACCGTTCTGTAATTGTAACTGTGGTTGTTGGTTTAAGAATTGTCTATTGAAGGCGTCATAATCCCCAAGCTTGAGGGTTTTCTCTAGAATTTTGTCATCGCGCTTGATTTTCAATTCCAGTTTTTCACCTGCATTCTTTCCTTTGACGTATCCACTGAAGAATTCTGTGGCTTCCTCTACATTTCCTTTTTTACCAGTCATGTCCCTACCATCAACTTCGGTAATAATATCGCCTATCCGTAGGTCTACTTTTTGAGCAGGAGTATTAGGCTGAACCATAAGGATGCCTACACCGCCGAACTTAGGCTCCATGGTAATACCTACAAAACCACGAGTTCCAGGTTTAGCCATAAATGTCGAGTTATCCAGAACATCTAACAACCGCAACTTTAACTCTGGAGATTCCGCTTTTTCGTAAACTTGCTTCAGTTCTTTGATGTCACCAGCCTTAGCTGTTTTTGCCCACTTAATAAGATCGTCCTGAGCTTTGGAACGAGTGGCGAACTCATCCGCGTCCAGCTTCTTCAGTAAATCACCTGGCACAGCATCAGTTGACATCACCATCAACGTCACCATCAAAGTAGGTATTAATAAATTTTTCATAATATAACTTTACTATAGAGCGTCACCTAAAAACAAATTCTTTCTAATTTATTTGGCCCTCTCGTAAATATATCTTTCCACAAATCCAGATTGCAATTTCTGAAACCTAGGTTAAACCACTCACATGGGAGCAGTGAATTACAAAGTAGGCAACGAAAAGCTGATTAAGGTATTAGGTGGTGCCGCTAGTCATCTTTCTGGTCTGTTAGAAAAGCAAGGTAGAAGCGAAGGTGCTCTGCGGATCGCTGTTGTCGGTGGTGGATGCTCTGGTCTCCAATATAAGATGGACCTAGTAGATGGTCCTAGAGATCGTGATATGCTAGTGCTGAGTAATGGTGTCAATGTAGTCATCGACCCTAAGAGCGCTCTCTTCGTAGCAGGTAGCGAGTTAGACTACTCGGATGATCTTCAGCAAGGCGGCTTCAAAGTCACCAACCCAAATGCAGAGGTCACTTGCTCATGTGGAGAAAGCTTCGCTGCTTAAATTTTCTAGAGGATGCTTGATTTAGTATTAATTAGAGTTAATCTATAATTGAATGCTTTCTGAAAAACAACTCCCCTACCTCATCAAATTATTAGATGATACCGAGCCAGCTACTCAGGCCGCGCTCAAAGAAACATTCGCAAATAGCTCTGGTGACATAAGTAACGAGCTAGCAGCTCTAGCTATAGATCTAAGCCCGCAAGATCAGGTAAAGGTCAGCAAGCTGCTACTCCCAGCCAGACGCGCAGCACTCACTTCAGAATGGGAAATACCCGTAGCTGGGGCATTAGCACTCTCAGAGGATTGGGATAAGTTCGAGCATCATCTTAGGATTATCTCTGACTTTCTACACGATGGTATTTCGCTGCGACCTTCATTATCTGATGTGGTAGATTTAATAACCGAAGAAGCTCAAGAAGAAATCTCAGAAATCACCTCAAATTCACTCCGTATCTGGATGTTTGAGAGTGGTAAATTTAAAGGTAACACAGATGAATATTACCTGCCCGAGAATAGTGACCTTTGTTGGGTAGCTAATAATGGACTGGGTAATCCTCTTAGTCTTTCGACTCTCTTTATCCTTGTAGGACATCGCTTAAAGCTCGATATTTCAGGTTGTAATTATCCAGGTCATTTCTTGGCTAGAATCTTTATTGATAGCAAAGCCAACATGGTCGATTGCTTCAATGGTGGTCGACTCATCTCTAGTGAGAAACTACTAGCCGATCACAAAGAGCTCTCACTCGCCGCGAAAATGGCTGTTAAAATCGATACTCCACTCGGTCATATTCTATGGCGGTTTTTAAGAAACCTTGAATACGCATTCACTCAGCAAAAACGTCCAGAGGATGCTAAGCTATTTGATGAATTAGCCAAAAGTCTCCACTAGCAGATCATCTTCCATATTATGAAAATTTCTGAGCATACTGTACAAATTGAAGAGCACCTACTTCACCGCACTATTTTTGACCCATCCGATACTGAACCTAAAATGGCATGCCTTTTTTCACATGGACAGGGAGACTTTTCTAAACGCTACGCAGATGTATTACATCCATTTACGGAGCGTGGCATTCGCTGCATTTCTATGGATTTACTCGGTCACGGCATGAGCTCTGGCAAGAGAGGCCACGGTGGTAGCACCAAACTCATAGATCGTGTTATCGAAAGTAATCTAGCTCTAACAAATGGTCTTGACTATGGAATCGCAGGGCATTCTATGGGTGGTCTACTCAGCCTAAGGCATCTAACGCTTGCACTAGAAGGGAAGCTCCCTATGCCTAAATTTTGTTGGGTAAATTCACCACTACTCCAGCCTGCACATGGCAAGGCGGATTGGTTTATCAAGATGGCTCGCTATATAGCTAAACGCGCTCCTAAATTCACCATCAAGACTGGAGCTACACCAGCACTCTGCCAAACAGTAGTAGCCGGTGCGACCAAACAAGTCTCTAAAACTACAGAGCTACGTAAACAACTAGGACATCAAAAAATATCACTCGGATGGGGCGTAGAGCTCATTGCTATCTCTGAATATATTGCTCAGAACTTACCTGATAAAAACATTGAGGTCCCTTTCCTCCTAACCCAAGGTGACACTGATTTCATCTGCCCTAACATTAATGCAGATACATTTTTTGAGGGGCTTAGCCTACCTAACAAGACATACCACCTGTTCAAAGGCATGCGTCATGAAACCTTCGCAGAACCAAACAACGACGAAGTTTTTAAAGCTTTATCTGATTGGTTAGATAGCAATGCTTTGGCTTAAATATCCTCTGGGGTAGAAATATTCGTTCCACAGGCATCGATATCTTCCCCAGTAATGAATTTATATGCATATAGAGTATCACCTATGGAACTAAGTACTAAATCTGCTCCTTGCGCTTTAAGATGATCCATAGAAACTGCCCCTGTCGCCACAGCTAGGACTCTGCAGCCTAATGATTTTGCACAGTCGATATCACGAATTGTGTCTCCGACGATGATCGTATCTTCAGCTTTGAAAGGGTATCCTGTCGCCAGCTCAGCACGCTTGAGAGCTATAGGTCCGAGTGAATTTCTATCATAGTGATCATCACCAAACGCTCCAAATGAAAAATACTGACCAATTTTATGATGCTTTATTTTCACATCTGCACCTCTCGCTAAGTTGCCTGTTAGTAAGCTCAGCTCGATATCTTCTCTGTATCTAAGTGATTCCAACAAATCTATGACACCTTCTAACAATTTACCTTTATAGTCATCTGAATTGAGATTAGTTTGTAGTTTTTTAAGATAAATAGAATAAAACTCTTCAGTGGTCTCTGCATCCTGAGCTATACCGTAATGCTGAAAAACATGAGTAACTAGAGCTGAATCCGTATTGCCGTGAATATCAAAGCTAGGAGCTTTTTTCTGAAACATTTCTTCGGTAGCTTGCTTTAAAGCAAACAGACCTGCCCCGTGTGTATCGATTAATGTGCCATCAATATCAAATAATATCAGCTTTTTCATAATGCAATGTATCGTAGGTTTAAAGTTGAGTGAATCAGACCTTTGTGACGATTTAGTCCAAAAGAGCTTTAGTGATCTCCTTTAATTCTTCATTATAACTAGTCCCTCTGGGCGGCATTGGCTGGTCTGCTCTATGATACCAATAGCCTGCGTTTCCTAAGTCACCTTCCTCACGGTGTAGCATCGCATGGATCCAAGAAGCTCCAGGTTCAGGCAATGACTCTACAATATCATGAGATTGTTCCCATTTTCCTGTACCAGCTAACCAGAGACAACGCTCGGTATCATTACTAAAATCAGGCTTAGTATTTTGCTCTATCGCGGTAAGTATTTGCTCAACATTCATGATTTTAAATTAGCGCCCAATAAGATATAGTCTAGTAATCTTTGATAAAAAAATAGTCTAGCTTTGTGTGACGTAGTTATATTGTTATCTTATATAAACACGCTCCATCTGAATATAGAGCCCCTTTCGACACACTGGAAACTAAGCTCTCTGGCTATCAGTTCAGTCAGTGCATCTCGCTAAGCCCATCTTCACATTGTAGTCGAAATAGATATTCACCTAAGGCTGATTCTTCTTTTGAGTTCTTCTCTAGCCATTATAGTGGAATAGACTCGTGGTTAGTGGTCACGTCCTTCATTCATTAAAAAAAAGAATCTAACAACTCACTAACTGAAGCACAATAAATCACACCATTATTAATCAAACTACTAATGAAGACCAATATTTCTATAGTATCCATTTACAAAAGATAAGGTAATGTCCAAGGAGATAGAAGCTATGAGATTTGGCAGAAGCTTCTAAGCCACACAAAGAGAAAAAGAAAAAGCCACTTTCTAGACCGGAGGAATTACGTAGAAAATAATTATCTCTTTCTCTAACAAGTAATTACTATTCGTTCAGATGATTTTGTAAATTCTCTGAATCCTGTCAAAAACATCCAGCTTAATTACGCTGGCTTTCTAACTATACTTCACAGCGATCACTAGCTTAATCGCCCCATAAGTCAACTTACCATCTGCTGCCTCGAAGATAGGCTTAAGCATATCTGCTCCATATTCTTTGATGAGTTCTAGGCAGATTTTTTCTTGTTCTTCGCTTACGTAGTCTCGGAAATCTAGGTCTGCTCCATCTTCAAATAATCTGGCAATGTGTCCTTCGATTGTTACGGTGCTTAGATCTCTCTCGTTAGAAATATCTTCTACGCTCATTCCCTCCTGAAGCATCGCTAAGGTTGTTTTGAAAGTATCTCCCATGCTTCGCTTGATAGGTTTACTGTTAGACGCTCTTGAGCTTGATCTTGAAACTCCAGATTTGAGTCCCGCTATTGTTTGCCTCTCTGATCTAACATCTGGATTTTCAGATAGATAGAAAGTCACTATATTGTTAAACGATTCTCCATATTTCTCTAATTTCGCAGCACCTACACCATGAAGCCTAGCTAGGTCATCTAGTGTCTCCGGCATCACTGCTGCAATCTGGCGGAGAGTCTTATCTGCGAAAACGACGTAAGGTGGCACTCCTGCTTCATCTGCAATTTCTTTACGCTTGCTACGGAGGTAATCGAAAAGTCCTTCGTGACAGACTTGTTCTTCATCATAGATAGAGCGTCTTCCACTTGTGCCTTTCTCTGGTTCTACACGCTGATCTACTTGAAGACTGAAGGTTTCGCCATTCTTGCCCATCATCAAGTCCCAGCCTTGTTGAGTCATTGAGGGCACTGGGTATTGTGCTTTTGATAGTGCTAGATGCCCAGAGGTGAGCAAGCTATCGATCATACTTCTCCAATGGGTCTTAGGATTATCTTTACCTGCTCCGTAGGTTTTCAGTTCATCGTGATCGAATTGTTTTATCTTCGCGGTTTTGGCTCCCGACACGATATCACATAGATGTACTGCTCCGAATTTACCATTCGTCCGAGCCACTGCTGAGAGCATTATCCTAGCATCTCTAGTAGCATCGACAGCGGTAAATTCACCTAAACAGAAGTCGCAGGCTTCACAGTTATCTGGCTCATAGACTTCATTAAAATAACCTAACAAAGACTTCCGTCTACACTGAGGCACTGCGGCAAATCTATCCATCGCTCTGAGTAGATCTCTTGACCTTTGTTGCTCAGCTTCATCTGCGATATCATCTATGAATCGGCTTAGCTTTACCACATCGCCCGAGCCATGGAGCAGCAGACAACTTGATTTCTCTCCGTCTCTTCCTGCACGACCTGTTTCCTGATAATATCCTTCTAAATTTTTCGGTAAATCCACATGTACTACATAGCGCACGTCTGCCTTGTCGATTCCCATGCCGAATGCCACTGTCGCGACGATGACATCACAGTCGTCGCGAATAAATGCTTCCTGTGCTGCAGCTCTCTCACCAGCTTCCATGCCAGCATGATAGTGCCTTGCGTTTGCGCCATTTTTTCGTAATAGATCCGCCGTCTGCTCCACACTCTTACGTGTAGTTCTGTAAATCACTCCGCTCTGCCCCTTTCGCTTCTGCACGTAATCCACTAACTGACGTTCCCAATCTCTCTTAGCTCTTACTTCATAAAATAGATTTACCCGGTCAAACGATGCTCTCACCTTCACCGCAGTTTGCAGAGCTAACCTCAGCTCAATATCCTGAGCTACTTTCTCAGTCGCAGTCGCAGTAAACGCTGCTATTGGCACGCCTGGGAATAAAGACTTCAGTTGATTTAAAAACATGTAGTCAGGACGAAAATCATGTCCCCACTCAGAGATACAATGAGCCTCATCGATCGCAAAAAAACTTGGCTTCCCCCCACAGTTAACAGGAGCTTGTCTAAGGAAGTCTACGAAACCATAGCTCGACAGCCTCTCAGGTGCCACGTAGAGCAAATCTAGCTGACCATTTCTATAAGCAGCTTCCGTTTCCCTCATAGCGTCAGGACTCATCGAGCTATTCAGAAATGACGCTCGTATTCCATTCGCCACTGCACCATCTACCTGATCCTTCATCAGCGCAATAAGAGGGCTAACAACTACACAACAGCCATCCATAGCCACCGCAGGTAATTGATAACAAAGCGACTTTCCTCCACCCGTAGGCATCACACCGAAGACATCATTGCCATCCAGCAACCCACGCACTAGCTTCTCCTGATTCGGTCTAAATTTTGAAAAGCCAAAGACATCTTCTAATGTCTGCTCGATACTCATTGTCGCACTCATAGGAAACATGTTAGGATGAACACAATTTCTCAACAAGGTTTATTTTGAAATAATTTAGAAACGAATACTACTAAGAGCCAATGCTTTCTAATTAATATCTAAAATATCTTCGAACTTCGGCTTGTCGAATTTGAAGCCTTCTTCTAACAAACGCTCTGGGTAAACCCATCTGCTTTTCACGATCAATTCAGTCTCAGTGCGCATGAAGAACGCTCCGATTTCTAGCATCCATTCATAAGAAGGCAGTCCGAAACTTCTGTCTACATCCTTACGGATTAGCTTCATCATGTCTTCATTAGAAATCGCTTCAGGGGCTGCTAGATTATAAGGCCCGTTTGCGTGTTTGTTATCGATCATCCATTCGATTGAGCGACACCAGTCATCTATGTGCATCCAGCTCACCATCTGCTTGCCGCTGCCCATCGGTCCACCGAGCCATTTCTTGGCAAGACCTCTGAATACTTCTAGCACGGTTTCTGGTTCATCTGCCATCACTAGTGATGTGCGGAGAGCTATTCTTCTGACGCTATCATCGATCTCTGCTTCATTCAAAGCGGCTTCCCAAGCTTTCGCTACGTCCACACTAAAGCCTTTGCCTATATCACCTTGGCTTTCTGTTTGAAAATGGTCGCTAGCATTACGGTAGATCGTTGCCGTGCTGGCATTGAGCCATATTTCTGGAGTGTTTTCACATTGAGCGATCGCTTCACCTATTACACTGGTACTGTTGACGCGTGACTCTAGGATCTGCCGTTTATTTTCATCATTATAGCGACAGTTTACCGTGCGACCTGCTAGGTTCACTACTGCATCTGCACCCTCTACAGCAGACTTCCAGTTACCTAGTTTTTCACCATCCCACTTGTGAAATTCTACTCCTTCAGCAAGTCCTTCTGTTCTTCTAGCGACTCCTTTCACGACCCACCCTTTCTTCAGATAGTATTCACTGAGATATCTGCCTGTGAAGCCATTGGCTCCTGCTATTACGATTGTTTTTTTCATGGTTTCATTAGTTCTGTTAGGGTAAATATGTCGCGACTGAGTATGATAACCTCAGTTTGAAATTTTTCATTAAATAAATACGGTAATCCTGCGATTAATAATACTGCACAGGCTACAGCGCTGAGGATTGAGTTCTTGTTTTCTAATACTGTAAAAATTCCGTGAACGATAAAGATAAGTGTAGGCAGTCCATAACCAGCTTGCACCGGCACTGTGATCGCTAGCTCATGGAGCAGTCCACTGATCAAGAATACCGCAAACACACTCCCCTTTTCTCCCAGTATCGGAGTGAGAGGTTTCTTGACAGTTCGTGCCATCATTTCGCTGTAAGCGAGATTCCACCTACGACTCCAAAAATCTCGGAAACCACGCATCTTGAGTGGGTTTCTAAATAATATTCTCACTGGAAATCCCTGCATACGCCAGAACGCAGTCAACAATCTAAGCGCTCCAAAATGCACAACCATACTCATCGGAATAAAGAGTAAGACTACATTTCTTAGCTGAAAATAATAGCAACCATACCAAAGAATAGCTCCTGCTAAAATACAGTTTACTCCAGTCACAGCATGACTTTTCCATTCACAGTTTCTCCGCTTTCCAGCGAAACAACCTGGATCCATTCCGAACCAAAGAGCTGAAAACATCCACCATCGGCTCCAGCTGAGTGAGCGATTCCTCTGAGCACTCCACTCGCGATAAACGATCCATTTCATCCCTGCTAAAAGCACTATGCAGAGAGTAACCATCCTGATTAAGCTAGGTTCATCAATCGCTACCTGATGCATGACAGAGAACGCTGCTACCACTCCAATCCAAGCTAAAGCCCTAGGAATACTGCTACCAAAGCTACGAGCCAGAAGTAACTGAATCAAAGCCAAGCCAATACATGTTAGATAAATATTCATCCTAAATTTTCTATCACAGCCCAGCTGTAAACGATGGTGAGATAGAGGAATAAGCTGACTAATCCGACCTCCGCTAATTTATTAAATAGTGTGTCTGGAACATCTGTTCTATCAAAGAAGAAAAACTGAATCACCACCCGTGCTCCCCACCAGAGAGCCATGAGTAGACAGACTGCGGTGCTCACGAAGCTACCATTCACTAGCTCATCAGAAGCACCAAAACTAACCACTCCAGCAAACAAATGCACTCCCGTGACATAGACTGCATAGGTCCAGAACATCTGCCTTAATAGAGATCTAAGGTCTGCTAATCCCTTATTCCATTCCAGACATTTCGGGATGGCTACACTTGCCAGGACAAGGACGATCTGTCCGAGTCCAGCGAATTTGATGGCAGTGGTTAGATATTGATCCATTGTTTTATTACTTACTGATTAGCAGTTTTTGCAGCCCATGCTCTTCCTTCGAAGGGCTGGTTACTATTTGGGCTGGGAATTTGTGGTGCAGGCTTTCTGCCGATCTTAGTGAATAGGAAGAGATTAAAGAAGTGCATCCCTCCGAGCATCAACATTACTACACCTATCTTCTTACTGAGTAATTCTAAAACACCACGTAGTCCGACGATGTCCGCGTCAGTGCGGAGATAGAGGCTTACGAAGCCTAGATTTACCAGATAGAAGCCCACTAACAATAGCTTATTCACGCTATCTGCTAACTCTTCATTCCCCTTGAAGCATTCCACCAGAAAGACCCTTCCATTCTGATAAAGACTTCTTGCTACATATATCGTGAGCGGTATTGCCACTGCTAGATAACTGATATAACTCCATTCGATTGCTTTCATTTGTTGTATTTAGTTTATGGTTAATTGAATTAGGATTGAGTATGGAAGTTAGTGAATTTATTTACCGCTGATTACGCAGATTTTAGACTGATTTAGTTTTAATGTTTTTGGACTGCATGAGCGCAAATTAGATTTATTTCTATTCAAAATTTTAAGAATGCTTCGCTAAGAAATCTGCGGTAATCAGTGTAAATCAGCGGTTATTTTTTGATCTATCTGACATTCTATTCTTTTAGTTATTTTAGAGTTAAGTAAGTAAAAATCACGGCTAAGTAAGTAAACGCCGTGAAGAACAAGATATTAAAGACTGGGTATTTTTTCTTGATAGCTTTGTCGTAGTAGAAGATCTGGACGAACACCCGGCTACCCCAGAAAAGCGCCATGAAAAGACACAGAGCCCAGGGCAAACTCCACTTCTCAGCTGCTACCAACTCTGCATTATAGAAGACACACATGGCTGTCATTCCAGCCAGCATCAGAGTAGTGTAACCACAGTGCACACAGAATACCTGACGGTGAAAGTTCTCCATTTTATTTATGTTCACAGCATAATTCAGTTTCTTAGGAGCGATGAAGTTAGCTAGAAAGATCATCGCTAGCACGAACCCAGCCCAGTAGATTAGAAATTCGATTGTCATCATTTAAAAGTGTTAGAGTTTACAGCTATTATTATCATAGTCGGTTTTATCGACCTTAGTTTTATTAATTTCGTCTGCGATCTGGCGAGCTTTTTTACCAAAGAATAATTTACTCACCTTGAGCCTATTTTTAGAAATCAGATAACAAACCTTCTTAGCAACCCGTAGCATCAAACGATTATTCATCAGTTTAGCAACATCACGGTATTTAGCGCAGCTCCACAAACACCACACCCAGCCTTCAGCTCCTGTATAGACATCAATTCCGTCGACTCTCACTACAATTTCCTTTTCAGGATGATAGACCGCTAACTCTGGAAACTTCACTTTCGCTTCATCACTCTGATAAGGCATACAGACTAACTCCATCGCTCGATCCTGAGACTCTAGCCACTCGATAAAGCTACAACACATAGCGCACTCTCTATCGTAATAGACTTCTAGTTTCTTAGCCGTTGTTTTCAGTTCTAGTTTCATAACTCTAAATCCTTTACTTATTGTGTTTCCAGTATTTACTGAAAACACAGAAACAGTCAACTCCATTTTTCAATTTTTTCATAAAAATTGAAAACAGATAATGACAAAAGGCAACCACTCGAAAGTGATTGCCCTTAATTTAAAATCTAGAAAGTAAGACTTTATGATCGTTTAAGCATCGACTTCCCTGTCATCTCTGCTGGCTGATCTACGCCTAACATGTCTAACAATGTTGGTGAAACATCTGCTAGTATACCGTCGTTTACAGTTACATTTTTAGCATCTGCTGCTACATAGATAGCGTGGACTAGGTAGGTGGTGTGGGCTGTGTGGGGTGAGCCGTCTGGGTTGATCATTTTTTCGCAGTTGCCGTGGTCTGCTGTGATGAGAAGCTTGCCTCCTAGACGGAGAGTTTCTTCTGCTACGGCTTTTACTCCATCGTCGATAGCTTCGCAGGCTTTCTTGGCTGCCTCTACTATTCCCGTGTGCCCTACCATGTCTGGGTTGGCGAAATTTAGGATGACTAGATCATAGTCCTTAAGTCTGGATACGAGTGTTTCAGTGACCTCAGGAGCGCTCATTTCTGGCTGAAGATCGTAGGTAGCTACTTGTGGTGATTTTGCTACATAACGGTCTTCTCCAGCGAATGGAGCTTCTTCTCCACCATTAAAGAAGTAAGATACGTGCGGATACTTCTCTGTCTCTGCGATGCGGAGCTGAGTTAATCCTGCGTTAGCGACTACTTCGCCTAGGACATTCTTCATAGAAGATGGAGCATAGACAACTTCGCAATCATACTTAGCATCGTATTCAGTGAGCGTGACGTAATGAGTTTTCGGATACACTTCTTTGTCGAAGCCTTCGAACTTATCGCCATCTAGGAAGGCATTGGAGATCTGACGAGCACGGTCTGCACGGTAGTTAAACCAGAATACAACGTCTCCATCATTAATACGCTGCTCTTCATTTCCTGTTAAAATATATGGCTCTAGGAACTCGTCTGTGTGTCCCTTTTCATAAGAATCTGCCACGGCTTCGTGTGCTGAATTTCCCCACTGAGTTCCTCTACCTAGTACAATAGCGTCCCATGCCAGCTTATTGCGCTCCCATCGGGTATCACGATCCATAGCGTAGTAGCGACCTATCACTGTAGCGATTTTCGCAGGTGTATCAGCGATGTCTGACTCTAATTTTTTAAGGTAATCAATGCCTCCTGTTGGAGAGGTGTCACGTCCATCAGTGATAGCATGGATAAACATATCTTCGACTCCTGCATCATCAGCTGCTTTCACGAATACTGCTAAATGATCTTGGTGACTGTGAACTCCACCGTCTGAGACAAGACCGATAAAGTGGAGTCGTTTGCCATTGTTTTTAGCAGTAGCGAACGCTTTTTTAAGTATTTCGTTTTGTGGCATTTCACCATCTGCGATCGACTTATTGATACGGGTGAGGTCTTGATAAACGACTCTGCCAGCTCCTAGATTAAGGTGCCCAACCTCGCTATTTCCCATCTGTCCATCTGGTAAGCCAACATCGAGACCTGAGGCACTAACGAATCCTTTAGGGTAAGTCTCAAAGAGATGATCGTGGTAAGGTGTATTAGCGAGAAGGCTGGAATTGCCGTCTTGCTCTGCTGTTTCTTGCCCACCTGGGTTCACTCCCCATCCATCACGAATAATTAAAACTACTGGTTTCTTTGCCATGCGGCGGATGATAATGAAAGCGGTAGAAAAGAGAAGTGTTTATTGATGTGATGACTTAGAGATCATTCTATTTTAGACAGAATTAACAAAATTCTTCAGAATTATGCAGAATTTTTTCTTTAAAGATGAATTCATCTATCCAGTAATTTTGTTAATTCTGCAAAATTCTGATAATTCAGTCTAGCGCCGCAGGCAAAGCTACTTTCCAATACAAAACGCACCGAAGATCGCATCAAAAATCTCTTCTGTATCGACTCTTCCAGCAACTTCACCGATAGCATCTAGGCTATCACGAAGATCGAGCGCAGAGAACTCTGCTCCTACTCCTGCGGCTAGGCTTTCACGGGCTGCGATGAGTGCTACTTTGCCGCGCTTGAGGCATTCTTGATGTCTTAGGTTAATGGCTACTGCATGTCCACCCCATGTGCTTTCGCTTAGCATGAGTTTGTCGGCAATAGAGTTTCCTAAAGTTTCTAATCCAGCTTCGCTGCTACATGATATCTGCACTCCTTTTGCATCCTGCCATGCGGCGTCTACTCCTAGATCGTTTTTGTTGATGACTAGCAGGTGATTTCTGCCTCCTATTGTTTCTTCTGTTAGAAGGCGCTTGCTCGGCTTGGAACCGTCGACTACTTCGATGATGAGGTCTGCTAGTTCTATTTGTTTTTCAGAACGGATGATCCCCTGCTTCTCTATCGCGTCTTCAGATTCACGGACTCCAGCTGTGTCGATGAGGCGGAGTGGAATGCCTTGGATATTCACTACCTCTTCTACGGTGTCTCGTGTCGTTCCTTCTATGTCACTTACTATGGCTCGTTCGTAACCTAACAGACCATTGAGCAGACTAGATTTCCCAACATTCGGTTCTCCACAGATCACAGTGCGAACTCCTTCACGGAGTATTCTACCCTGCTCTGCGGTTGATAGCATGGCATCGATCCCTGCTAGGACTTCATCGATTCGCTTGAGCATTGCTGCTCCTGTGTCGGGGTCTATGTCTTCGTCTGGGAAATCAATGTAGGCTTCTACATGAGCTACTACTCCGATGAGATTCTCACGGAGGGCTTCGCTCTGATCACCTAACTTACCTTGCATTTGCTCGTGGGCAGCTCGCATGGCAAGGTCTGTCTGAGCAGAGATGAGGTCCATTATCGCCTCGGCTTGAGTTAGGTCTAACTTACCATTTTCAAATGCTCTTCGGCTAAATTCTCCCGGCTCGGCACTGACAGCTCCACACTCTAACAGACGCTCTAGAACTCTTCTGGTGACTAGCACTCCACCGTGACAGGCTAGCTCTACAACGTCTTCTCCGGTGAAACTTTTTGGGTTACGGAAGACAGTGGTTAAGACTTCATCGATGACTAGATCGTCAGATGAGATGACTCGGCTTAAGGTCGCGTAGCGTTCCTCTGCATTTGCTAATCCCCCTCTGCAGCGTAGTGCCTTGGCACAGATAGTCACTGCATCAGGTCCTGAGACTCTAATGAGTGAGACGGCTCCGACACCAGGTGCGGAGGCTATAGCTGCTACGGTGGTGTTCATTTAGAATGTGGCTAGGACTTCTTTCATGACGCTAAGACAGCGTTCGTTCTCAGTTTTGGTGCCGATGGAAATTCTCACCCAACCTGGTAGTTTGTAACCACGCATCGCTCTGACGATTACTCCCTGCTTCAGCATATTTGCAAATAAACGATCGCCATCACCCACATTTACAAGGATAAAGTTCGCTACGCTTGGCACGTATTCAAGATTCATTTCTTGGAATGCTGTTTCGTAAAATGATAAACCTTCAGCATTGTTAGAGACAGTCGCTTGAACGTGATCCACATCTGCTAGGGATGCTAAGGCTGCCCTCTGTGCCACTTCGTTTGTGTTAAATGGTTGTCTAGCTTTCTGCAAAATTTGAGTAACTTGAGGAGCGCCTAGACCGTAGCCGATACGAAGCCCTGCAAGACCGTAAGCCTTACTAAAGGTGCGAAGAATGATTACATTTCTTCCCTCTCGGACGTATTTAAGTGTGTTAGGAGCGTCATTGACGAACTCGAAATAAGCTTCATCGAAAACTACGATGACGTGCTCAGGAACTTTTTTCATGAAGCGGTCAATCGTCTCTTCATCGACGATTGTTCCAGTAGGATTATTAGGGTTAGCGATGAAAAGTAAACGAGTCTCATCCGTAATCGCTGCCGCCATAGCATCTAGGTCATGGACGAAATTCGGGTCAGGCACTTCTACATAGTTAGCTCCGAAAAGTGTCGCCATTAGCTTATAAACTACAAAAGCATGTTCCGCTGCGATTAGTGCTGCATTTTCATTGAGGAAACAGTGACAGAGTAGTTCGATGATCTCATTCGATCCATTACCTAGGACTACATTTTCTAATCCAAGATCATATTTCTCCGCTAGAGCTGAGCGGAGTTTATAGCCTCCGCCATCTGGGTAAATGTGCATGTCAGTCGCTGAGTTACGAATCGCATCTAAAGCCATAGGTGCTGGACCTAGCGGGTTTTCATTAGATGCTACCTTGACGATCGTTGCTGGATCTAGTCCTAGCTCACGTGCAGTTTCTTCGATAGGTTTACCTGGCTCGTATGCTACCAGATCACAGACAAATTGGTTTGAAAATTTCTCAATGCTCATGCGCGAAAGACTAGCTCAGAGTTTGTAATGTGCAAGTCTAGGCTAAGCCTTTTTCATTAACCAAAAGCCTTCATAAACCCGACCTCAAGAGCAAGTGCCTCACTCACATTAGTCTCAAACATTCCACGGAGTTCTTCGAGCGCTTCCATTCTGCGGAGTAGTGATTCCAGACCTTCATTAGCGGCTACCTCTAACATAACTCCTTCGTGCTGAGTGAATGCTAGTCTCTTGGCTCCGCTCTTTAGTTTCACTAGGTCGCCGAGCCAGAGGATGAGGAAGTCGATGAACTTGGAACGTTCTAAGAGATAGTCACTCTGAGTGAGTGACTCGAAGTGCTTTTCTCTTTCTTTCAGCCATTCCCCATCGGTTGCATTCTTGTAGTGCTTTTCCTCTTCTTTCTGAGTTAGCTCGTGAGTTTTTGTGATGGCTGCCTTGCGCTTGCTGAGAAGTGACGAGAATACAGACTTGATAGTAAGCGCACGGGAAACTGAGTTGAACCCCTGCTTACCTGATCTTAGTAGCACGGTGAGTAAATCTTGCTCACCTTCTAGCGGAATTCTTTCGGTGTTCTCGGACATCAAGGTGATGTTCACACAGCGGGAAAGGATAGTAGGTAATAATCTTTCAGGGCTATGAGTGAGCAGTAAGAGTAGGCAACCGTTGGGTGGTTCTTCGAGAGTTTTTAGGAATGCATTGGATGCGGCAGCTTGCATACGGTCGGCATCGACTACTATTCCTACTTTCCATTTATTCGCATCCGCAGCTTGGAAAAATGCTTTTTCTAGATCACGAATGGCATCGATCTTAATAATGCGAGACTTACCATACGGTCTAATGACACGGACTAGGTCACCTTCTAACTCATCGAGATTCTCAGCTTCTTTGTATGGCTTTTTTTCAACTACGGGAGCAGGTTTTGCTTTGGTCGCTGATAGTGTAGCGATAGGTTTCGGCTCTTCTTTAGGAGTCGACTCGACTTCGCCGAACATATCGAACATGTCGCCTCCTCCATCAGCAGGATTGCCAAAGAGATCTAGACCACCATCATCTGAGCTAGCCGTTTCTTCCGCAGGTGCTTCAGGTTCAACTTCTTTTTCCACCCTCGGTTTCGCCGAAAGAGTCTTTTTAGGAGCGGCATTTTCGTCTTCCTTGTTGATCAAATTAACCACTCGCGTAGCCAGCGACTCCATATTCAGCTTCGAGCCAGAAAGAATAAATGCATGTCCTAACCTTCCTCTTGAGTGAGCAGATTTAATGAGTTCGAACGCTTTATCTTCTGTGTAAGCCATTGGTATGAGAATTTATTATTTTGGGTGTTTTGTAAATGAGTTATTGAGCGAATCTGAGAATGAGTGATTATTTTCTGTGTAACTTAAACCACAGGCGCTAGATTACTATCCTCTCTCCTCTGTGCCTTCAGCACAGTCTTGGTTTGATAAAACACTCCATGGGATGAATCCCATGGCTGTGAAACCTTGCTCCCTTCAGGAGCGGGAATTTCCTGAAAGGAAAATGGTTTCAAAGCGAATGGCTTCAGCCATGGAATAATTACAATAAGAATTAACCGTGCTGAAGGCACGGAGAAAAATAGAGACGTAATTTAACGAATTTTACCAGCTTTGAACTGATCCATCATCATTCCATTTAATAAGTCACTTTATAACGCAGCGTCTCACCTGATAACCACAACTAATCTACTATCGCCAAGTTCAACTATTTAATCCCATGTATCTATTTGGAGTAGTGAGTTTGATTTCTGTATGCAACTAGTGACCCCTAGATCAATCATCCATCCCAATCGCATGCGCACTATCGCTACTGACGATGACTCTCATCGGGCGACAGCAGACTTCACAGTCGTAGTCTAGCTCTACTTCTGTGGCTCCTGCCTCGTGTGGGAGGGTGAAGGAGAACCACTCGAAGCAGCTGGGGCATTGGATGTCTGTGAGATTTTCTAGCATCTTTTTTATCGCTAAATAATCACTCGTTCACGTTCATCAAATGGAACCCAAAGGAGTGAAACGGTGGAGACGTCGATGTCTTTCTTGTAGGGCTTTACTTGCTCTAGTTCGATTTCTATGGAGAGCGGGTCGAACCTGCTTTCTAGTTGATCGAGCTCTTCTCGCATATCACGCTCCATTTCTGCTATTTCGTCTTGTAGGTCTTCTACTTTATCTTCTGCTCTTTCTACATCTTGAGCTTGCTTACGGGAGCGGCTGTAGGAATTGGCGGCTGATCCTCCTTTACGAATGGTGCTGGCGCTCATCTTGCGTTTGCCGAATATCATGCCTGCGATAGTGCCTAGGATGCTAGCTCCTGCTTGCATTTTAGCACTGCTCGCTTCTGATTTTTCGCGATCTAGGGTGGCAAAGGCTCGGTCTAGCTGACCTTCTTTGGTTTTGATTTTCTTGCTCATGGAGTCGCGGAGTTTTTCTACAGCCTCGTCTCTCATTTCACGGGAGGCGTGGGCTAGTCTGCCACGGAAGTCCGCTTCGCTCTCGCCCATCTTTGAATATTCTTTGACTAAAGGAGCGAAGAATACATCGACTCTTTCATTGCGATAAATCCAGTCTTCGAAGTCATCCTCTACTCCCTTGTAGTTATCAGCATTCATTGCGAAGCCTGGTAGTTCATCGAAGCCGGCTTCTTTTCTAGGATCTGAATCTAGTTTATCAAAAGTCTCATTGTAGACTAAATTATCATCCCACTCTACGCCATTAGCAGACATTGGATTAATAAAACGAACCCGTCTAGAGCCGTCCACTCCTGTCTTACTAGAGTTGAAATGAACTTTAGCCTCACGGAGAAGGTATGGATGATAAGTCACGTCATCAGCATCACCTGCAAATGGGACGAAGTTTTCTCTCACTCCTGTTCCTACTGCTGGGCGCTGCCCTTTCGGCTGTTCTTGCTTCGAGGACGGCATTGCCATCGGATTAGATGATGAAGAGCTGGACACGACACTTTTCACATCGAATGCTCCTCGCTTAGGATCCATGAGTGTCTTAATTTGCCTGCGAGTAAATGGACCTGGTAAATAGCTCATCACCCAACGAACATGGAAGACTACTGGAGCATCTTCATGGACATTGTTCATAAGGAATACACGACTTCCGAGCCCTGCTAGGAGTTGCTCCATAGCTCTACGATCAAAACCTCCATCTTGAGAAGCAGCTGCTCCTTCTAAACCATCTAACACTCGTGCTTTATCTCGCTCAGTCTGGAGGCGACCTAGCCACCATGTACCAATGTTAGAGAGTGCTTTGTAGTCTAAATCTACTGGATTCTGGGTAGCAAGTAGCACTCCTAGACCGTATGCTCGTGCTTGTTTTAGCATGGTGAGCATTGGCTTTTTACTAGGAGGATTTGCTGTTGGTGGGAGATATCCGTATATCTCGTCCATGTAGAGGAGAGCTCTCAGGCTAGTTGTTCCGCTCTGAGATCTCATCCAGCCAAGCATTTGGTTTAGCAGGATACTGACGAAGAACATGCGTTCACTGTCATTAAGATGGGCAATGGAGAAGATGGAGATCCTCGCTCTGCCGTCATCATGGTAGAGCATCTTCTGGATATCTAAGGGAGGTCCTTCCATCCATGTGGAGAAGCCCGGGCTAGCTAGTAGATTGTTGAATTTAAGAGCTAGTTCTTGGCGTTTTTTGGCAGGGTAAAAGCTCTCGATATCGATGATACCTACTTTACCAAATGCTGGCTTCTGGATATTACGAATAAGGCTTTCTATAGTCAGGCTCTGTTCAGCTGCCCAAGCATGCTGGAAAATAGCGCTAAGTAGAACTGCCTCTGGACTCTGGATAGGATCTGCATCGACTCCTACGAGTGACAATAGTGAGCTAACAGTGCTCTCGATACGTTCGCCGAGCATTTCGCCATCGTCCATTACTTCGAATGGAGGAACATCTAGCGAGCTTAGAATACTCACTGGGATACCAGCCTTACTTCCAGGGGTGAAGACATTGATGTCTACTTTGTCTTTAAATTCTTTGACTCGCTCAGGACCTTGTCCCCAGTCAGCGATCCCATTTTTCCACATGTCCGCAGTCTTTTGCGCATGTTCGTCAGGTGTTCTGCCTTTCTTCTTAGCATCATCTTCATTGATCCACGGGCGGAAGTCACTTCCTTGGAAAGTCGGAAATGTCAGCATCATGTTTGCGATATCCCCTTTGGGATCGATCACGATAGCTGGCACATTATCCATAGCCGCTTCCTCTAATAACCCGATGCAAAGACCAGTCTTACCTGAGCCAGTCATCCCGAGCACGACACCGTGTGTGACGAGATCCTTGGAATCATACATCACGAGATCATCTTCGAGTTCACCTTTCTTTAGGTCATACTCACGCCCTAGATAAAACTGTCCTAATTTCTCGTAATCGGTCTTTTCAATCTGCATACTAAATTCATATCCAAAATAGTCGGGATGGGAAGCTACAAATGAAGAGAAATCCTCTCATTATTGAGATACTCTAAAACAAAACGATCCAGAGAAATCTCTGGGTCGTCTCTAATAAATTTCAATCAAACTTTTAAATTACTCCACCGTAACACTTTTCGCTAAATTTCTAGGCTGATCAATTGGGCAACCTTTAAGACGAGCTACGTGGTAAGAAAATAGTTGTAACGCTACAGTTGATGTAATCGTAGCTGTATATTGTGGACTTTTAGGCACCTCGATATACCAATCACAGTTTGCCTTCGCGTCTTCGTCACCTTCTGTGATAACTCCAAGAACTGGTGATTTTCTGGCTCTACATTCCTCTACGTTACCTAGAGTTTTTTCTTTACCTGGTCCTTCGTTGAGAAGAGCTACTACTGGCATGCTTTCTTCTAGTAGAGCGATAGGTCCGTGCTTTAGTTCAGCTGCATGGTATGCCTCTGCATGGATGTAAGAGATCTCTTTGATCTTTAGAGCGCCTTCAAGCGCTACTGGGAAGAGGTAACCTCTGCCGATGTAGAACATACTTGTATAGTTAGTGAAGTCTTCAGCAATTTTTGCGATATGATCATTCTGCTTTAGCACCTCTTCCACAAGTTCAGGAAGACGGTGGATTTCTTTAGCGATCTGAATCCCAGCTTCGCGTGAGAGTCTACGGCTTCTAGCGAATTTGAGAGCGATCATGAGAAGCACGGACACTTGGCATGTAAATGCTTTAGTCGATGCCACACTGATTTCTGGTCCTGCATGGAGGTAGATGCCTCTACCTGTCTCGCGGGCTATAGTTGAGCCTACTACATTTACTAATCCTGCTACTAGTGCTCCTTTTTCCTGAGCTTCACGCACAGCGGCTAGTGTGTCTGCAGTTTCTCCTGACTGACTGATGGCTACTACCATGTCCTTACTGCCTACGATAGGGTTTCTGTAGCGGAATTCTGCTGCCTGCTCTACCTCAGAGAGCATTCCTGCGAAATCTTCTGTAGCATATTCTCCTACTAATCCAGCATTCATGGAGGTGCCACAGCCGATAATAAGAAGGCGTTGTATATCAACTATTTCACGTGGTTCGAGCCCTAATCCAGCTAGGACTGCAGTGCCTTTGTCGAGATCCACTCTGCCACGGATACTATTACGAATAGCAGTAGGTTGCTCGTATATTTCTTTGAGCATGTAGTGGTCGTAACCACCTTTTTCAGCAGCATCTTCTGACCAATCAATATCTGAAGTTTCACGTTTCACGGGTCTCGCATCAAGAGTGCGGATGTCTACTTTCCCACCTTCGATGATTGCAACGTCGTTATCATCCAGATAGATGACTTGGCGAGTGTGGCTGATGATAGCAGATGCATCAGACGCGACGATAGTTTCATCTTCTCCTAGACCAATTACGATCGGCGAACCTCTTCTAGCCACGACCATTTTATGTGGCTCAGCTTTAGCTAGACAGGCTATACCGAATGTTCCTTGTACTTCCTTGAGAGCAGCACTTACTGCCTTTGCTAAATCGTCTTTATAATGAGAATCGATTAAAAAGGAAAGAACTTCACTGTCTGTGTCAGAGAGAAAGACACAGCCTTCACCTTCTAGCTTCAACTTTAAATCACGGTAGTTTTCGATGATTCCATTATGCACCAGAGCGATACGGTTTACTCCATCTTGCCCAGCGCCATGCGGGTGAGCATTCGCTGTAGTGGGTGGTCCGTGAGTCGCCCAGCGAGTGTGAGCGATCCCTACGTGACCAGCTTCGTGAGTAGGATCCTCTTCATAGTTACCAAGAGATTGGACTAGGTTTTCGACCTTTCCTTCCTGCTTATAAATATGAATGGTATTGTCACTATGGATAGCAATACCGGCGGAGTCGTAACCACGGTATTCGAGTTTACGGAGTCCATTGAGAAGGATGGGAGTAGCGGAACGGTTTCCTGAGTATGCAATAATGCCACACATA
Source organism: uncultured Rubritalea sp. (assembly GCA_937923145.1). GTDB lineage: Bacteria > Verrucomicrobiota > Verrucomicrobiia > Verrucomicrobiales > Akkermansiaceae > Rubritalea. Next base: position 47,538 of record CALAJT010000045.1, read on the forward strand.
ATAATTATTTATTTTAGTTAGATGAGTTGTTAAATTTAAATTTCTATTAGATCGGATTGGACTTCTGCATTCGGTCTTGTAGAAGTCCCTCGCCCTAGTTTTCTACCTGGATATATCGCAGTATGTATACCGGTATGGACATTGTCACCCACTATAGTGCCAAATTTTCTGCGTCCAGTGTCTACTAGCTCTTGAGCAGACATAGAGCGGTGGTTTAAGCCATCGTGACGTAGGTTAGAGGTCACAGTAGCAGCACCAAAGTTGACTCTATTTCCAAGGACACTATCACCCACGTAACTGAGGTGTCCTACTGATGAGCCATGACCGATAATTGAGTTTTTCACTTCTACAGCCTGTCCTATATGGCAGTTATCACCAATGGTAGTGTTACCTCTTATATAGCAGTTAGGACCTACTTTACAATTTTTACCAATGATTACATTACCTTCAATAAAGACGCCTGGTAGGATACGAGTCCCCTCACCTACGATGAGATTTCCTTCGATGTGTGCTGCAGGGCTGACTTCGCCCTCGTAATGAGATTCTGCTATTTCTGCCACCACTTGTTCATTCACATAAATGAGATCCCAAGGGTGCAGGATAAGTCGTGATTTAGCTGATGCTATAGTAACTACAGCCGAATTTGAATCTCCTGTGTAAGCAAGAACTTCATCGTTTTCTGTTACTAATTTTACTGATCCACCCTTTTCTAACAATGTCTGCCAGTCTGCAGGATCTACCCATGCGTTGGCATAAAGTTCTGCACCATCAGGGGCATTTGCTTGCTGGAGTTCACGTAAGGTTTGATTACCGATGAGTTGCTCAGCAGAAACTTCTCCTTCATAGAGAGGCCAGAGATTACCTGATTTTATAGGTGCTAAAATATTCATCATTTTCAATTTCTAGCAACCTATAGTAGCATTAACTGCATCGCAAATATTCGTAGCGTGAGTGTTAGCTGCTTCTGCGGACTTAGCTTCTACTAGAACACGGATTTTATTTTCTGTGCCACTATAGCGGACGAGAACACGACCTTCTTTACCCATAGACTTTTCTGCTTTTGCGATAGCATCTCTGAGTGGTGGATTTTCATGTATAGGAGGTTTTTCCTTCACATTTATGCCATGGAGTTCTTGCGGGTATTCGTCCATGCATGCTGCTAGTTCTGAGAGTTTCTTGCCGGTGCGCTTCATTATGGAGAGCACTTTGAGAGCACTCATGATTCCGTCACCTGTCGTTGCATTGTCCGAGAAAATAATATGTCCAGAATTTTCGCCACCTAGAGAATAACCATTCTCTCTCATGGATTCGATCACTTGGCGGTCACCTACTCCTGTAACTGCTAGTTTGATACCATCAGCTTCCAGAGCATCTCTGAGACCTAAATTACTCATGACAGTAGCCACTAGAGTGTCGTCATGTAACTTGCCTTCTTCTTTGAGAGCCTTCGCACAGAGGCAGAGAACACGGTCACCAGATATCACAGTTCCATTTTCATCTACGAAGATCACTCGATCAGCATCGCCATCGAAACAGATGCCGATATCTGCTTTGTGCTCAGCAACTTTAGCCGCTGCTTTTTCAGGGTGGAGGGCGCCGTAGCCTTCATTGATATTTCGACCATCCGGGTGGACTCCTAGCTTTATAACCTCAGTTCCTAGTTCATCAAAGATGAGTGGTCCTACGAAATAAGCCGCACCATGAGCGCAATCGAGCACTACCTTGAGACCTTTTAGCGAATGCGTTCCCGCAGCATTCTTGGCAAATTCAATATATCTTCCAACGGCGTCTTCGATACGAAATGCTTTACCCAAGCCTCTTGATGGACCGGGGTCTGAAAGGTTTGCGTCATTTATAATGCCTTCGACTTCACGTTCAAGTTTATCACTAAGCTTATATCCATCACCACCAAAAATTTTAATTCCATTGTCTTCGAATGGATTATGTGAAGCAGTAAGCATGATACCTGCATCACAGCCCATAGACTGAGTAAGGTGAGCTATCGCAGGAGTGGGCACAGGACCAGTCAAGAGCACCCGTGCACCTTCAGATACTAGACCAGCAGTAATCGCCGTCTCTAACATATAGCCAGAAAGTCGGGTGTCCTTACCAATAACGACTTTGAGCTTCCCGACGGTATCAGCAGCTAGCACGCGAGCCACCGCTCTACCTATACGTAGTGCTACTTCCGGAGTGATTGGCCATTCATTTGCCTTCCCTCTGATGCCATCTGTTCCAAATAACTGATTATTCATGTTAAGGATTTAACAAAGCTGAAATACAAAGCAATATCTAACTTAGACATGCTCAAAATTGATTTTTACATTAGCTCCTATTTAACCAATCTAGATACGGTTGGTGACCAGATTTGATTTCAATCACGATGAACTCTGGAACATCATAAGGATGAAGTTCAACTAAGCTTATCTCAAGAGCTGTGAGTTTAGACTCAGTAGTTTTCATCATCAATAAAACTTCTTTTTCCTCACAAACCTTACCCTCCCACTCATAAATTGACTCCACTGCTGTAACTAAATTAACACAGGCGACCAGCTTCTTCTCTACTAATATCCTAGAGACCTCCCTAGCAACTTCGATGCTAGGAAAGGTAGAAAATGCAGTGTAGAACTTCATATTTCAACTTACTAAGATCCTGCATCTATCTTGCGTGCGTGCTCTTCGAAGTCCTTAAGCTCTATCTTAATCGCTGGGAATAGAATCCATAGACCGATTAAGTTGAAAAGTGACATTGCGAATAGCATCGCATCTGAGAAGTCGAGGACACTTCCTAGTGAGAGTGAAGCACCAGCTACGATGAATAGGCAGAAAATAAGCTTATAAATTATCTCTGCCATCTTGCTCTTACCGAAGATATACGCCCATGCCTGCTGACCGTAGTAACTCCATGAGATCATAGTAGAGAATGCGAACAGAATCACACAAACACTGAGCACCACTGGGAACCATGATAAGGCAGTCTCGAAAGCATTCGATGTGAGAGTAATACCGCTAAGTCCTGGATCAGCATTATGCATACCTGTAATAACGATCACAAGACCTGTCATGGTGCATACTATCACTGTGTCTACGAATGGCTCTAGAAGAGCAACCAGTCCCTCACTAGCTGGGTGTCTAGTCTTCGCTGCAGAGTGAGCGATAGGAGCGGAGCCGAAGCCTGCCTCGTTAGAGAATGCTGCGCGTCTCACACCCATAATAAATGCTCCGATAAATCCACCCACTGCTGCTTCAGGAACGAATGCATCATGAATGATGGTGTAGAAAGCGGCTCCTATCTGATTAAAGTTTGAGAATAGAACAATGAATGCTGCAATGATGTAAATACCACACATTATCGGGACTAATTTTTCAGTCACTTTCGCAATACTGCGGATACCTCCTAAGATTACGATCGCAGTGAATAGCGCTATCACAAGACCGAAGATCCAGCGTTTTTGTGACACCACATTCTCAGTATTCTTCACATTTTCCTGAGCTGCCTTTTTTTGAACTGCGATGGCACTGAGCTTAGGTGAATTCTCGTCGAACTGTATTTGATAAGCTACTAAACTGGCTTCAAGAGTTTCGATCTGTTGATTGATTTGCGAAACATCAGTTCCAGCTGGCTTATTATCTAAAGTAGTCTTCGTAGTCTTTAGCTGCTTTTGGGTTGATTTCAGCTTTTTAGAGTAGGCTACTATCTCTGCCTCTTCTTTGTTAATGACAGCTAATACCTTCTTAGCATCCCTGTTCTCATCACTCTGAGTAACTTCTATGAATTGATCACAAGCTTGATTTACTTGAAACATATTTCCACCACCGAATGATGCACCCACACACATGATAGCAAAGAGTATTGCTAGTGTCTTTCCTAACCCAGCCATATTGCGCTCCTTGAGACCGTCTCTTAGATAATACATTGGACCACCGCTGACTTTTCCTGTGGCGTCGATCTTACGGTATTTTACACCTAGCGTGCATTCGCAGAATTTTGTCGTCATCCCTAGAACACCTATCACTACCATCCAGAACACCGCTCCAGCTCCACCCATACTAATCGCGATCGCTACACCAGCAATATTTCCGAGACCTACTGTTCCAGAAAGAGCCGCAGTGAGAGCTTGAAAGTGAGTGATCTCGCCAGGATCATCTTTTTTACTGTATTTTCCTTTTACTGTGCGGAATGCAAGCGGTAAGAGGCGAACATTCACGAATTTGAAGATAAGAGTGAAGAGCAATCCTGCACCTGCTAACCAGATCACGATTAATGGTAAATTTACATTATCACCATTTCTGTAGGTGAGTTGCTCATCTTCAGCATCCTTCATATCCACACCTGCGAAGATAAACTTGAATGCCCAGTCTGTGACGGGAGCCATAGCATCATTGATTATCTCATCACCAGACTTCTTTTTCTCAGGAGCTTTGTCTGCAGCTGGAGGTATTGGAGCGGCCGCTTCTGTAGCGACTGATGACTCAGGATTTATAGACTCAGAATCTGGCTCTTGTCCTGAACTTAGAATAGAGCATGATAGAATTAAGGAGAGTATAAGGAATTTCAGTGAAATAGAATTGCGCATAGTGTGAATGAGATTAGACGTCACAACCTGAGCAATTCTGTATCATCCCTCAAGCAAAAAGGAATTTAACACCCATAAAAAATAGATTTGTCAAATTCTAGACTCCCAGACACACAAAAGCCCTTGAATTATCAAGGGCTTTTTAGAGGGTCAAAGTGGGGTGATCGACGGGGCTTGAACCCGCGACAACCGGAATCACAATCCGGGGCTCTACCAACTGAGCTACGACCACCATTACTTTGTCGCTGGCGAAAACTAACTATTTCCGATCAGAAGACAAGACCAAAATTGTATTTTTTTCACCTTTATATCGAGACTTTTATAGAGAACCTCCGAAGTCATTCATTACAAATACTCTACCCAACACAAGATGGGAAAGAATTTTAAGGTATAGATGATGATCTATACTGAACTCTTATAACCTACTCCATGTAATCTCCGTTATTTTACTTAGGCTCTCTAGAAATATCGGTCTTCAACTCCATTACAACATCTCAAGACCAAACGCTAAACACTAAGTTCAAACTAGATATAACAATAATAACAACGTGCTTAAGCATTATAATTGATATATTGGATTATAATAATCATAAGCCGAAAAAAGCTACTATCGACCTGATACAATCAACTAAATTACTCTACAGGGATAGCCTTAGGTGGCTTCGGCTCTATAGGTGCTGATGGCTCCAGATTATCCTCTACAGGGATTGCTCTAGGCGGAACAGGTAATTCTGATTCAGAGGGTGGATCTACTACCACTGCTTTTGGTGGTATGATTGGCATCTCAGGAAGAATGTCATTTCTATCAGACGCTATAGCAGGTGAATTTGGATTTCTGTTAGGTTTAATAATTCTTGGTTTCTTAGCCTGCTCTGGTGGTGGAAGCTTACGCATTTTGATTTCTACCCTGCGGTTGAGAGCCTGGGCTTTTTGATCACCTGTTTTTACGATTACCTGAGTTTTACCAAAGCCTCTGACGTAAAGCTTATCTGGACTTATTTTCATCGAATCTACTAACCAAGTTTTCACAGCTTGAGCACGTGCTATAGAGAGTAGTCGATTAGATTCATCATCACCCACTAGGTCTGTATGTCCTTCTATCCAGCAATACATTTCAGGATTCTTATCAATCAAGAGAACGACTTTCATCATGCTATTTTTAGCGCTTTCTCTTAAAGTTGCCTTACCGAATTCGTAGAGTAAATCAGAGCCGATCATTCCTTTCGCTTTGTTCAGATCAGATTGTGAAAGGCGTGACATTTCTGCAAGTGGAGTAAATCCCTTGATCACTCCATTTTCAGTGTCTCCCCCTGCCCCTTTGGCTAATTCTTTACTAAATTTATCAGGGTCAAACGTATCTGCATTTTGAATCCCAGCATCAATAGTGATTTGACCTCGCTCAGGCTTAATAAAATCTTCTGTAGAACCTAAATTTGCAATGTCAGCATTGAGATCTGCACCCGCTGTGAGTTCTTCTGCGGTGGAATATGCATCACCTTTTATAGCAGGCATTTCTATTTCGACACTCATCTCAGGCTCATCAATAGTTGGTGAAAAATCTACTTCTAAATCAGTGGGTGCTTCTTCCAGCATTTCTAACACTTCTAGTATTTCACTAGGGTCTTTAGGGGGAACGATCACTTGATCATCTTGGATTTCTTCTAAATAGTGGCGATCATCCACACTTCTAACTACTACTTGATCAGTTGCTAATTCTTCCATTTCATCATCACCGCCAAAGTAAACTGGCATCTGATTCATCGCGAACAACACTAGCCCATGACTAATTATCGCCAAAACAATGGCAATTCCGACCCATTTAGTCAAATTATCATCCTTCTTAGCCTTAGAAACAGACTTAGACTGAACATTTTTCCAACTGTATTGTGTCCCTGCCATAGTAAATAGTGAATAGATAAGACGGTAGCTGAATGCTAAGTAAGCCTCTCTAGATGCACTATACTTAGCATTTCATGGCGATTTATCAACTAATAATCCTCCGCCCTGTAAACTAAAAAACTGGTACTACTAGAGTTAAGCCTCTAGTAGTACCAGTTAAAATATTAAATAGCTCTGTATATCTAGCGAGGAAGTGGGAATGCTCTATTGAAGGCAAACACTTCTTGCTGAATCTCAGCTAGCTTAGTATCGTCTGCTCGATTTTCTAGAGCGGCATGAATGAAGTCTGCTACTTGAGCTATGTCTTCCTCCTTCATACCACGGGTAGTAACAGCTGGAGTTCCTAGACGGATTCCACTAGGCTTGAATGGGCTAGCAGTATCGAATGGTATAGAGTTCTTGTTAATCGTGATGCCTACTTTATCAAGAGCATCAGATGCAATAGCTCCGTCCATTCCAGATGGTCTTAGGTCAACGAGCATGAGGTGATTATCAGTGCCGCCTGATAGAATACTGTATCCGTGCTCAGTGAGTCTAGCTGCGAGAGCCTGTGCGTTTTTAACGACTTGCTCTGAGTAACCTTTAAAATCTGGTCTAAGCGCTTCACCGAAGCAAACTGCCTTCGCTGCTATCACGTGCATGAGTGGCCCACCCTGAATTCCTGGGAATACCTGAGAATCGATTTTCTTAGCGTGTTCAGATTTGCAAAGAATGATGCCTCCACGTGGTCCACGAAGTGACTTGTGCGTAGTAGAAGTTACGAAGTCTGCATGTGGCACTGGGTTCGGGTGAACTCCAGCCGCTACAAGACCCGCGATGTGTGCCATGTCCACGAAGAGGTAAGCTCCGACTTTCTTGGCAATCTTACCCATACGCTCGAAATCGATTTCTCTAGGATAAGCACTCGCACCTGAGGTTATAAGTGCAGGCTTAAGTTCTACCGCCATTTTTTCAAGAGCATCATAGTCGATGCGCATATCTTCTTCGCTCACACCGTAGTGAGTCACGTCGTAGAATTTACCTGAGAAGTTTGCTTTGTGTCCGTGAGTGAGGTGTCCACCGTGTGCCAGATCCATTGTGAGAATCTTATCGCCCGGCTTGAGCACTGAGAAGTAAACCGCTGTGTTTGCCTGTGAGCCAGAGTGTGGCTGAACATTAGCATGATCTGCTCCGAAGAGTTCCTTGAGACGATCAATCGCGATCTGCTCAACAACGTCCACGTGTTCACACCCACCATACCAACGACGACCTGGATAACCTTCTGCATACTTATTAGTAAGAAGGCTACCTTGAGCTTCCATTACTGCTGGGCTAGTAAAGTTTTCTGATGCGATTAGCTCGATGTGGCTACGCTGTCTTCGACCTTCAGCATCAACTGCTGCGAAAACGTCTGGATCACCGATAGCGAGTGGGCTACCAGATGCTTTTCGAACACGAGCTTCGTGTCTTCCACCTTCGAATTCTGTGTGAAGGAAAGCATCAACGACTGATGCCATATCTGCCTCCGCTACATGATTTTGCCCTAAGCATAAAACGTTAGAATCATTATGTTCTCTAGAAACTCTAGCCTCATCAGCAGAACGCACGTTGACCGCTCGAATGCCGACGAAACGGTTCGCCGCCATGCAGACACCTACGCCTGATGTGCATACTAGAATGCCTGCATCGTAAGTTCCATTAGAAACTTCGATGGCTACTTCATTAGCGTAGTCAGCGTAATCTACAGAGTCACTAGAGTTGGTGCCATAGTCAGTCACCTCATGCCCTTGTTCTGTAAGGTATCTAACGATTGAGTCTTTTAATTGAACGCCGCCGTGGTCGGCTCCTAATGCTATACGGTATGTTGATTCACTCATAATTTGTTATGTGCCTATGGCACGATATTGGTAAATAGTCAAATATCAATAGGATTGAAAAGAGAACGAAAGCTATAAATCTACTAAGAAAAAGCATCTCACTACAGTCATTAATATCAACCCATTTAAATTTGTCATTAGCTTAACTAAGAGTTTCTACAGCGGCATCAAGCGATTCGATGTCTTCTATGCTAATTACAGTAGCCTCCTTGTTGATTCGCTTCATCATTCCCGCAATAAGTTTACCAGGTCCTAGCTCGATAAATGTAGTGTGACCTTCAGCAATGAGAGCTTCGATACATTCTACCCATCTCACAGAGCCTGTTACTTGGTTCTCTAAAGTCTCACGGATTTCGTCAGCTCCTCTTACTATTCCACCTTTGAAATTACTTGCCACTGGGATGCGTGGATTCAGAACGTGAGTTCCTAGTAGGACACCAGATAACTTATCCTGTGCAGATTGCATAAGACGTGAGTGATAAGCTCCTGCTACATTCAGCTTCTTAGCCATTTTACAGCCTGCTTCTTTTGCATTTACGATCGCTTTGTCTACTCCCTCTTCGCTTCCAGACAATACTATTTGCCCTGGAGCATTATAGTTTGCAACATCCACGTCAGATTCAGCGGCGAGTGCTTCTACTGCTTCAGGAGTTCCACCGATCATAGCCGCCATTGCGCCTTGAGTTGCATTACAAGCTTCCTCCATAAACTGACCACGAAGCTCGACTACTTTTAAACCGTCTGCGAATGAGAATGTCCCAGCTGCGGCATGGGCAGTGAACTCACCTAGTGAAAGTCCTGCTGCCGCTACCGGCTTAAATTCTGGTAACCGCTCTCTTAATACTGCGAGACAGGCTAGTCCATGAAGGTAGAGTGCTGGCTGGCAACGTGAGGTTTTGATTAGTTCCTCATCCGGTCCATTAAACATGATTTCACTGAGTGAAAACCCGAGTGCTTCATCCGCTTGATCGAAAAGTGATTTTGCTACGTCATATTGCTCGACGAGATCCTTGCCCATGCCCACTTTTTGTGCGCCCTGCCCTGAGAATAAAATAACAGCGTTGCTCATATTCTATATTTCTAACTGTCAGTAGACATACTTCACAGAAAAAAATGAAAAAAGTATATACTTTTTCTTGCAATTAATCTCAGTTTACGCTTTCTTCTGCCCGCAGCCAAAAAGCTCGCAACACTTTCTAAGCGGAGGGGTGGCAGAGTGGTTTAATGCACCGGTCTTGAAAACCGACGTGGGGAGACTCACCGTGAGTTCGAATCTCACCCCCTCTGCCATTTATTTTAGATAAAGCCTTCAGGCATAAACCACCTGGAGGCTTTTTCACGTCTAGACCTCAAGGTGAGATGAGAACGCAGTTCGATTGCCCCGACCAGATGAGCGCAGCGAAACTGGTAAATCCCCCTCCCATGTCGACGGAGGAGGAGGCATGCCAATTTGCAAAGCCGTGAGCGCAGCGAAGGCAATCTCACCCCCTCTGCCATTTATTTTAAGAATTAACCTTCAGGTCTAAACCGCCTGAAGTTTTTTTTGTGCTTAGAAGTAAAAGCTTAACCACGAATCTACACTAATTATCACGAATGTGGTGCCCGATGGAACCCAGCACGATGGATTCATTTTGACCACGGAAGGCAACAACTCAAACATTCGTGATAATTCGTGATAAAAAAGTTTGATCGACCCAAGCAAAAAGCCACGCTCATTGCTGAACATGGCTTTGAAATTTATAGTTATCTCAGAAATTAATCTTCGAGAGTTGCCAGGTAATGCTCAGCTTCTAGTGAAGCAGCACAGCCTTGTCCGGCTGCTGTTATTCCTTGGCGGTAGACTGTGTCGGCTACGTCACCTGCGGCGAATATGCCTGGTGTTTTAGTCGCTGTCTTACCCGGGATCTGAAGGATGTATCCAGAGTCGTCTAAGTCTACGAGTTCCTTGCTGATGAAGTCAGTGTTCGGATTATGACCGATCGCCATAAAGACGCCTTCTACTTCTAGCTCAGATTCTGAGCCATCGACTGTACTCTTCAGCTTCACCGCTTTGATACGCTTATTGTCATCAAGGATGTAGTCGATCACTCCGGAGTTCCAGACTGGCTCGATTTTCTCATTAGCTAGAGCACGCGCAGCCATAATCTTAGATGCTCGAAGTTCTTCGCGACGATGAATGAGGTAGACTTTACTAGCGAATTTCGTAAGGAATGTTGCCTCCTCCGCAGCTGAATCGCCACCACCGATAACACATACTGGCACATCACGATAAAATGCTCCATCACAGGTAGCACATGCTGTTAGACCTGCTCCAGATTTGACCAGCTCTTCCTCACCTGGGAGTCCCAGGTATCTAGCAGATGCTCCTGATGCGATGATTACCGTCTTGGTTTGATAGACTTTCACATCGTCAGGTGAGTAGACATTATGCGTATGCACAGCGAATGTCTTGTCTAAGTTTTGCTCTATGTTTGTAACAGCGATACCGTTTTCTACACGAGTGCCGAAGCGCTCTGCCTGAGCCTGCATTTTCTGCATGAGCTCAGGACCCATGATTCCATCTGGAAATCCTGGGAAGTTCTCTACATCTGTAGTAGTAGTAAGCTGGCCTCCTGGCTGTGAACCAGTGAGGATGAGTGGTGAAAGATCTGCTCGGGCAGAATAAATAGCGGCAGTGTAGCCAGCAGGCCCGGTGCCGATGATAATGACGTTTTCCATGTTGTTATGAGTCACTTAAGACTGAGTTATTTCAAGTTTTTTATCGAATCCAGTCTAGATTTAAACTGTCATTACTTCCTTCTCTTTAGCTACTGACTCTTCTTCCACTTTTTTACCAAAAGTATCTGTGAGTTCCTGCACTTGAACTTCGTAATCGTGGAGAGAGTCTTCTGTGAGAACATTACTATCCTTCATTTTCTTACCCATATCCATACCGTCTTTTCTGCATCCACGGACGCGGATTTTGATGTCTTCACTGATCGTTCTGACACGCTTCACCATCTCCTGACGTCGCTCCTCGTTGAGCTCAGGTATTGGTAATCGGAGGAGTTTACCTTCGTTCACTGGATTAAATCCTAGTTGAGCTTCGCGGATACCACGGTCGATATCATCTGCAGTGCTAGGATCGTGTGGCTGGATGACGATCTGTCTTGGCTCTGGTGTAGAAATAATCGCTAGATCACGAAGTTTCATCTTAGTGCCATACGCTTTCACATCTACCATGACGTTCTCGACGAGTGATGGTGATGCTTTTCCTGTGCGGACTGAGGAGAATTCTGTAGACATGTGCTCCACGGCTGACTCCATCGCCATCTCTATTTCTGCGAGTGCTTCTTTAGGTTCCATAATGTGTTTCTATTGATTGTTAAAAAGATTATTTATTGGTAACGATTGTACCGATTTTCTCACCGAGGATTGCCTTGGTGATGTTGCCATGGACGTTGAGATCGAATACCATGATCGGGATATTGTTGTCCATACAAAGTGAGAATGCGGTTGAGTCCATTACCCCGAGTTGGTCGTTGATGCAGGTTTCAAAGTCTACTGTTTCGTAGCGTACTGCGTCAGAATTTTTCTTAGGATCTGAACAGTAAACACCGTCTACCATAGTTGCCTTGAGAATACAGTTCGCTCCCATCTCACTCGCGCGGAGTGCGGCTGTGGTGTCTGTAGAGAAGAATGGACTTCCTGTTCCAGCTGCGAAAATCACGACTGTTCCCTGGCTAAGTTGTCGTCTGGCTTTTCTACGGATAAATGGTTCAGCGACGTTTTTCATCTCGATCGCTGACTGCACTATACAAGGGACTTTTTCAGCCTCGATAGCGCTCTGCACGGCTAGAGCATTCATCACTGTCGCCATCATGCCAACATAGTCTGCTGTAGCTCTATCCATGCCACGAGCCGATGCACTAGCACCTCTCCAGAAGTTTCCGCCACCTACTACGATAGCTATTTCTACTCCTGCCTCGTGAGCTGCTTTGATCTCTTTAGCGATCCGCTCTACTATCTCCGGGGAGATATTATCTTGGCTACCTACCTCGCGCAGAGCTTCACCGCTCAGCTTGAGAACTACTCGTTTAAATGGGATCTCAGTATTGCTCATAATCGTCTCCCCATAGAAAACAATTACCCGGCTGGATTGGAAAGACAAATCGCCCGAATATGAAAAAAATCTACTTCACTTGATCCTTCTGCTGCCACTTACTTAATAAATCAACTAGTTCTTTAGCTAAATTGATAGGGACCTTACAGGTTTTGCGTCTGTAGTAGTAGGCTAGCTTGCGAGTTTAGGAGTTTACGATTGGTTTATTCTCTTTCTTCGCCTTGGCAAATGCTTCCTCAGCCCACGGATACCAACTCACCAGATTTTCCGAATGTTCCTGGAGGTAAGGTGATGGTTTTTTAGCCAGGCAATCCTCTACTACTTTCTTTTCCTGAGCGACTCTGCTGAAACTGGAAATTACGCCAATGCCGAACATGGTGCTGCTCTACTTTTTAGTAAAAGCATGGATATTAAAGGTCCGATATGATCTTTTCTAGCGATTACCAAAGATACTAGTTCCTACCCTAACATAAGTAGCACCTTCTTCAATAGCCACCTCAAAGTCTCCGCTCATTCCCATACTTAGATGAGGAAGCTTGATGTTAAGCTCCTGCTCTAGCTGATCCCTCAGTTCTCTCACTTTAGTAAACCAATGCCTAGCTTGCTCAGGCTCCGACACTGCTGGAGGAATACACATTAGACCTATTATTGATAAGCTTTTAAGATCTAGCAGTTCCGTGAATACTTCCACCAATTGATTAACATCAAAACCACCCTTCGCCTCCTCTTTACCGATATTAACCTGGAGTAAAACTTTAGGCCTTATGCCCATATCAGCCGCGACATTATTGGCATATCTAGCGAGCTTGAGACTATCAATACTGTGGATTACATGGAACAGTCCAAAGACTTTACGGACTTTATTTTTCTGCAAACCACCGATGTAATGCCATTCTAGATTTGGCGACATTGCGGGGATTTTCTCTTGTCCTTCTTGAAGTTTATTTTCGCCAAGAATTTGCTGACCAGCATCAACTGCTAACTGTATATGATCTACTGGCCATGTTTTACTAACTGCTATTAATTCGACAGAATCACTACGCCCACCACGTTCACAAGCCGCGCTAATACGGCTCTTAATTTCGGCTAGGTTTTCAGCAACGCTCATGTGAATATAGATTTAAGGTAGAAAATTTTTAGACAGAATTAGACAGAATTAGACAGAATTAGCAGAATTAGTAATTACTTTAACCAACCTGCTACGTCTTTAGCGAAGTAACTAAGAATAATGTCTGCACCTGCACGTTTGATTCCGGTGAGACTTTCTAACACTACTGCCTTTTCATCAAGCCACCCTGCCTTCGCAGCGCTCTTTATCATGAGGTATTCGCCACTTACTTGATAGGCGGCGATTGGTAGTGTGGAAGTTTCTTTTAATCTAAGAATTATATCTAGGTAAGCACCTGCAGGCTTTACCATGATCATGTCAGCCCCCTCTTCCTCGTCCAAGATTGCTTCTCTGACAGATTCGCGCACGTTGGCGTAATCCATCTGGTAGGTTTTTTTATCGCCTGCTTTAGGTGCTGAATCTAGTGCGCCTCGAAATGGTCCATAATAAGCCGAAGCATATTTTGCAGTGTAAGAAAGAATTGATACTTCTTCGTGTCCTTTAGAATCAAGCGTCTTACGGATCGCGGCTACTCGTCCATCCATCATATCACTGGGTGAAACGATGTCTACTCCAGCTTCAGCGTGACAAAGAGCTTGTTTACAGAGGATCTCTACTGACTCGTCATTCAGGATCTTGCCGTCTTCTACTAAGCCATCATGCCCATCGCTATTGTATGGATCTAGAGCAATGTCAGTGATTACTATTAGCTCAGGACACGCTGTTTTCAGGGCTCTAACTGCTCTTGGAATAAGACCTTCAGAATTCCACGCTTCATCACCTGTAGGGTTCTTAAGTTTCTCATCAACTGCTGGAAAAATAACTACCGCAGGGACTCCCAAAGCAAAGGCTTCACTAGCTTCTTGCACCAAGCCCGCAATTGACCAGCGCTTGCAGCCAGGCATTGCAGCGATGTCCTCATTGGCATCACCTTCTTGCACGAATAGTGGATAGATAAAGTCATGTGCAGAAAGGATCACCTCTCTGACTAGATTTCTAATCCCAGCTGATTTACGATTTCTTCTTGGCCTGTGATGCATAGGTCTATTAATTTTTACACTAAATCTAAGAACTTAGGGAAAATCCGTTTGTAGAGTGAGTTTTTGCCCCCACGGGATAGCTGATTAGTAACTAACTCTGCACCATCGATACTGTCTGCCTGACCGTGAGTATCTAGAGTATGTTTGCTACACTTCAATAGATGATGTAGAAGGTCGTCGCCTTTATTTCGAGAAATACAAATTTCAACAGAATCAGAAATCACCTCGAATTTACTAATCGGCATGCTCTCATCATCATACTTAACTTCTACGTCGACTAATTCACCATTCTTCTTCTCAAATCTATAGCTGCCATTTAAATCACCATCGTCCACAAGATCCTGCGAAGGCTGCCAACCTGCTAAATCGCAATACCAAGCCACCATTAGCAGAGCTGAAAATCTATGCTTAGGATTCGCTACCACTTTAATTTTTTGAGTCGTAGGAAGAGACTCCGCTGCCATCGGGTCATCATATAGAGCGGCTACCGCTAGACGATAGTTATACGTTCTCGTCCAAGCTAAATCTTGAATCACTAGACTTTTTTTATCTCCCCAAGCCTCAGACATCAGCTTAAAACTATCGATAGGATTCTTCCAATCAGATGAATCTATCACCAAACGATTAATTCTGCGATAAAGTCCCTCGCTAAACATATTACTGAGGTCACCTTGCCACCATAGGATTAGAGGGAGATCACTCTGTAGGTTAGCGAAAATAGTATTTCTAAATCTACCTGTAGAACGTCCAGTGAGATGAAATGCAATCTGTTCACAACAAACAGACTTCTGCCCATGAGCTAAGTGACAATGTGCTGTTATCCAAGCACTCACTGTTTTTTCCTTTGCTTGTTTATCGATACCTACGAGAATCGCCCGACAAGCGTGCTCACGAGTTATCTTCCGAACAATATCAGAATTTTTAGCTAATGAACCTTTTTCTTCAGAATAAACTGCAAAGTTCATCAAAGAAGCATTAGTTCTAGCTTCATCTGCCTCCCAAAGCTTATATAATTCCTTCTCTATGTTAGCCACCTCTACTGGGGTGCCTAGAGCCATGTTTTCTGAGTCAGTCATGTTCACAATTATTAGTTAAAGTCTTCTCCAGGTATTGCCATCCTTAGCCAGCAGGTCTTCAGCTTCCTCTGGTCCCCAGCTACCTGCGGTAAACTCTGCCATCGGCGGTTGGTTCTCTTCAGCATGCCAAGCTTGCTCAATGTGATCAACGAACTTCCAAGCTTCCTCTACCTCATCGCGACGTGCGAATAGTGTGGCGTCACCTGCCATGGAGTCTAGTAAAAGTCGCTCGTATGCCTCTGGGCTCCCCTTTCCAAAACTAGTAGAATAATGGAAATCCATCTTCACTGGCTCTAGTCTCAGGCTAGTCCCAGGTAGCTTAGATACCATTCTGAGAGAAATCCCCTCATCCGGTTGGATGCGTATTACAAGGACATTGCCCTCATCTGATGCACCTGGTATCGCGTTAAATAGAACATTCGGCGCAGATTTAAAATGCACAGAAATCTCAGTTGCTTTCTTCGGCAGACGCTTGCCCATGCGAACGTAGAATGGCACTCCACTCCAGCGCCATGTGTCCACCATGCAGCGAACAGCTACATAAGCTTCAGTATTAGACTCAGGGTCTACTCGGTCTTCCTCACAGTAGCCCACTACAGATTTCCCATGAATGTGACCAGCGGTATATTGAGCTCTAACTACGTTTTCAGCCACTAGTTCCGGAGTATCCCATTGACGAAGTGAGCGGATGACTTTTACCTTCTCATCACGCACACCATCGGCACTTAAGTCTGTAGGAGGCTCCATCGCCACAAGGCTGAGGAGTTGTAAAAGGTGATTCTGCACCATATCACGCATAGCACCAGCAGTATCGTAGTAACCACCACGGCCACCTTCCATTCCTAAATGCTCAGAACAAGTGATCTGAATCTGCTCGATATAACGACTGTTCCAGAGTGGCTCGAAAATAGCGTTAGCAAAGCGCAACACCATGATGTTCTGCGCAGTTTCTTTACCGAGATAGTGATCGATACGGTAAGTGTCTTTTTCTTCAAAAGTATTATTAACCACCTGATTGAGGTGTTGGGCAGTCGCTAAGTCTGTACCGAATGGCTTCTCTACGATCACTCGAGCCCATGCCCCTTTAGCAGCATTATTCAATCCTGCATCTTTCAAGTTCTGTAAGATATCATCAAAAAACTCTGGTGCCGATGCTATGTAGAATAGGCGATTGCCCTTACTACCGCGCTCAGTATCTATCGCATCTAATCGATCAGCAAGTCTCTTATAACCATCTAAATCTTGGAATTCACTCTGATGGTAATGCACCGTCTGCTCGAAGTCATTCCAGATCTCATCATTGTGACCACTTCTAGAAACGTCCTTATTAAGTTCCTTAAGTCCCTCTCTGAATACCTCATCAGACTTATCCCTACGGGCGAAACCTACGATCTTCACATTAGAAGGTAACTCTCCATCTATCGCTAAATTATATAGCGCAGGGATGAGTTTGCGGTGGGTTAAATCTCCCGTGGCGCCAAAAATTACTACCGTACAGCTTTCTGGACGGGAACGTGATACTAAATCTTCTCTAAATGGATTGCTCATAAACGTCTGAACATTCACCTATAATACTCGCATTGCCAAGTGGTAATTCTGCCACAATGGAAAAAAAATAGAACTACTCATAATAAATACTCTCCTCAGTTTTTTAGGCTTAACATTTAAACAATAATTCAGGGAAAAATCTATTGCTAGTAATTGCATCTTATTTCTCCAACAATTCTATAAAACGATTTTCATTTTACGGCTATGAGTGAGGATGCAAGCTTGACACAATGATACATTCTTAAAATGAAAAATTCTATGACTTCGAGACTTTAGCGAATAATAGCAGCTCTGAAGAGCCGTCTATCACATTTAGTAATCATAACTAAATCATGGCTTATGCCTAACTGATGTAGTCAAATTGATGTAGTCAAATGCGTATGCGATCCAGAGTTTACTGCCTTCCCTCTATTTAGTTCTCCTGATCTATTAGCTTCACAGCTTCGCTCGATCTATGGCGCATTTCGATAAGCTATTAGCGACGAAAGACTATGATAAGCCCTCAGCTAATCCTTTGTCCACCTGTATAAACATTCATCTTCTTACCGCGCATGAAGCCAATTAATGTCATCCCACTTTCTAGTGCAAAGGTCACTGCTAATGAAGTCGGAGCGGAAATTGCTGCTACTATTGGAATACCAGCCATCAATGCCTTCTGAACTACTTCAAATGATACCCGTCCCGAGACTTGAAGAAAACATTGGCTTAGATCTATATTAGCATCATTTTTTAATGCTGAACCGATTACTTTATCAATAGCATTGTGGCGGCCCACATCTTCTCTGAGGATAAGTAACTCACCACTATCTGAAAACAAGCCTGCGGCATGTAAACCACCTGTTGTGTCGAACGTCTGTTGGGCATCTCTTAATCGATCTGGAGCCTGGATAATGTTTAGCCTGCTCACTACCATTTCATCCTCTAGTCTAGGAGCTTTGAGGAAAACTTCTTCGATACTTGCTTTGCCACATATTCCACAGCTACTCGCACTGTAGATATTTCTCTGTAAAGAACCCATATCTACAACCACATCATCCTGTAGGAAGACTAATGCATGATTCTTTTTCTGCTCTAGATCTATCCTCGTTATGTCCTTCAGCGACTTGACTATTCCTTCAGTAATCAAGAATCCTAGTACCAAATCATTATCATCAGCTACAGTTCTCATCACTACTGCTATAGGTGTTCCATCTACAGTGATCTGTAGCGGCTCTTCTACAGCTACCGAGTCTAACAGCTCTTCTATATCATCGCCCCTATAGCGAGTAATCTCCACCTCTTGAGCTCTTTGATTATTTGCCATCGTCAATTTCTGTCTCGCCTATTACTTCTAGCTCGTATTCTCCAACTGTAAGCATTCCATCATTTATGATTCTAGCTCTCAGTCCCCCCTTACCTTTCAAAAATTCTTCCGTTCCCTCAGCACAAGCTTCATCCATCCAGAAACATGGTCTGCACTCACATGATCCAGTAAACTCGACTCCATTCAGAGTAAATCGTTTACCTATCAGCTCATTCAGGTCCACACCTTCGATCAACACATTCCGACGAAACTTCTTAGGATCTAAATCTCCACCAACTATCTCATGCATTACCCGCTGATAAACAGCCCAATCAAAAAATGTAATCTGACCTCTATAGTTAGGTTCATGATCAAAGAATCGATCGTCTACGATTCCACGACCAGCCAATAACTGAATCTCGTCACGATCTACTATCGCATAATTCAAAGACTTCTTACCATAGCGCCCAATATAATTGTGCCCCGAAGAAATATATAAATTTTTTACTATCACCTGCATGGCATTACATTAACCATCAATAAAGAATACTCAACCCCACATTTAACAGATTTCAGCCAATTAGATCAAAAATTACTCATTCCTTTTTTCTTGCAGGTTGAGCCATAAAATCAGAACTTTAAACCATTCCTCTTGATGCAGTTTCTTAGTCCACATTGGCTTTATTTGATTCCTGCAATATTATTGTTAGGATTTGTGTGGAAGGTGCTGGGGTTGTTTCACCCTTTCAGGTTATTGCGAGTAGTCATGGTGGTGCTGTTTGGGTTGATCATGGCGCAGCATACGGCGCAGAAGGTGCAGGATAGTCTGGAGCTTTGGGTATTACTGGATCGGTCGGACTCTACTGAGGGATTGATCGCTCAGAAACTGCCAGAGTGGGATAAGCTTCTGAAAGAAAATCAAGGGCGTAAGGATTCGCTAAGATATATCGATTATGCGGCTGAGGTAGTTGAGCAGATCGAGAACACGGAGACCGCTATTTACACAGGGAATCGCAAACTGACTCGCACCCCACTAGCTATTGAAAATGTGTTAGCTCTGGCAAAAAAGGAACGCCCTTCTAGGATTTTGCTATTTACTGATGGCTACTCTACTGCGCCTTTTGATGACCTCACAGATAAGCTGAACAAAGCTGGTATCCCTGTGGATTACAGGCTTGTTAGAGAGGAGACTACAGATGATTTCAGAGTGGCTCGGATCGACCTTCCGACTCGTGCGCAGACTATGGAGCCATTTATTCTAGGCGTCACAGTGCGTGGTCATGAGGACGGTAAGGTGCCTATTACGATCATGCGTGATGGTGAAGTCATTAGTCCAGAAGGTGCTGAAGTGGAGTTGATAAATGGTGTGGGCAAGTTAGAATTCTCGACACGATTATTTAATCCCGGAAGCTATGAGTTCTCCGCGCAGATTCATCCGGTGAAGGATGCTCATTCGGGAAATAATGTATCGAGTAAATGGATACAGATCACGGGTGGTCCTCGGGTAATCATCATTTCTAAATATGAGAATGATCCTCTAGCTCTATCGCTACGTAATCAAGGGATCAATGTGGAGTTGGTGATGCAGCCTGCTGATCTGAAAATAGGGATGCTATCTGGTGCTAAAGCGGTAATTATAAATAATGTGCCTGCTCATGAGATCCCTACTAAGTTTTTAGACTCAATTAACTTCTTCGTCCGTGACCAAGGTGGTGGATTTATGATGGTAGGTGGTAAGCATTCATTCGGATCTGGTGGTTATTTTGAGTCTTCTGTTGATGCTCTTTTACCGATCTCTATGGAGCTTAAGAATGATCATCGTAAGCTTGCTGTGCCAATGGCGATAGTGATGGATCGCTCAGGCTCTATGGGGATGACTGTTCCCTCTGTAGGGGGCAAGCAGATATCTAAAATGCAGTTGGCGAATAATGGTGCTGCTGTTGCGATCGACTTGTTAGGTCAGCAAGACTCTATCGGTATCTATGCAGTGGACTCTGAAACTGAGATTGTGGTGATGCAGCAGAAGATTAAGAACAATAAGGCTAAACTGAAGAAGACAGCAATGAGTGTGCAGGCTCAGGGCGCTGGTATCTATGTCTACACTTGGCTTAAAGATGCTTGGGATAGGCTGAAGAAAGTGAACATTGGCACCAAGCATATTATTCTCTTCTCCGATGCTCAGGATACAGAAGAGCCAGGTGGTTATATGGCTTTGATAGATGAAATGAATAAGGCTAACGCGACGATTTCTGTCATCGGTCTAGGAACGAAAGCGGATACAGATGCTAAACTGTTAGAGGATATAGCGAAGCGTGGTAAGGGACGAATTTTCTTTACTGAACGTGCTGTAGATATTCCAAAACTCTTTGCTCAAGAGACCGTGACTCTTGCTCGCTCAGCATTCATTGAAGAACCTGTTAGAACTCTAGCTACTGGACATTGGACTGAGATCTCCCCTACTGCATTTAAATGGATGCCACAGGTGGATGGCTATAATCTTTCCTACGCTCGTGAAGACTCCACAACTGATTTAATTTCCCGAGATAAATACAAAGCTCCGCTGATTTCACATGCACGAAAAGGTATCGGCAGAACTGCTGCTATCTCATTCCCGCTTGGTGGTGAGTTCTCTACTGCGGTCAGGAATTGGGATCAATATGGCGACTTCACCCAGACAGTCACTCAGTGGCTCATGGGCGACAAGTTACCGCCAGGTCTAGGTCTCAGATACCAGCTCGATGGCACACAACTGAAAATCGATCTACTCTACGACACAGAAGAATGGTCAAATAAATTTGCCCAGAGCCCCCCTGCTATCAAAATCGTGGAGGGAGAGCACGGTGGTGAGAGTTATGAGCTACAGTGGAAACGGATCGCACCAGGTAGGTTTTCCCTGACTCGTGATCTTGAAGAAGGCACACTCATTCGAGTGTTCAGTGAAAGCTGGGAAATTTGCCATTCCTTTTGGTCCTATCATCGTCGGATCTAGCACAGAGTGGGCATTTGAGAAGGAGCGCTTAGCGGAGCTTAGATCCTTATCCTCTCAGACAGGAGGTAGACAACTCTCAGACCTTTCCAAAGCTTGGGTCAGACCTCCCGTGCTACACTATGCTGATCTACGTATGCCACTTGCGATCACTTTACTCATGTTGATATTGTTAGACGCTCTACTAACAAGGACGGGATGGAGACTTCCTGAGTTCGACTTTATTCAGCGCTTTCGCAGTTCACGTGAGCGATCTAAAGCTACTCAAGAAGCTCTGGTAACAGCCACTGTTTCTAATCAAATACCAGCACCTCCAGTAGAGGAGAAAAAGAAAGAGAAGATACCGCAAGCTAAAAGCAAGGGCAAACCATCTATTGCTAAATCAGAGAATAATGAAGATAGTCAAACTCAACGACAGTCAAGATTTAGCAGAGCGAAGAAAGGACGCGAATAGCATGAAGAAAACATTGTTAGATAATATCATCAACCAACTAGAAGCCGATCTCACGACACTTCGTAGAGCAGCAGCAGAGACCCATAAGGAATCGACCGCTGAGGAGAATAAAGCTGAAAGTAAATATGATACTCGTGGACTCGAAGCGTCCTATCTAGCAGAAGCGCAAGCTGGACAAGTCGCCAGTCTTGAAGAAGGGCTAGGAAAACTAAAGAGCCTCACTCTAACAGAAGACGATGACACAGTAACTCCCGGCTCTATAGTGATCCTCTCTGGCGATGAAGAATACCAGTATTTACTCTTACCAGCAGGTGGCGGAATACTGTTAGAATATGAAGGAGAAGCTCTCACAGTAGTCACACCTGAATCCCCTATTGGATCCATGATTATAGGAAAAGCAATCGCTGATGAACTAGACAGCGAACAGCTCGGAATGGTATTTATATCCGAAATCTATTAAACGAAAAAGCCCACTCTGGAAAAACCAAAGCGGGCTGAAAGTTGTGAATCACTAATTTCTTACCAAATTAAGAAATAAGCTCTGGCCAGTCTTCTGTGTGGAAGAATTCGCCTTCTGGCTTATCGATACGCTCGTATGTGTGTGCACCGAAGAAGTCACGCTGTGCCTGAAGGAGATTCGCGGGGAGTTTCTCTGCACGGTAAGCATCATAGTAGCTGAGTGAACCACCAAATGATGGAACTGGGATACCATTAGTAGCTGCTACAGCTACTACCTCTCTCCAGTCCTGCTGTGCTGAATTTAGAAGTTCAGTGAAGAATGGTGCAAGCATGAGGTTAGTCGGCTTAGCAGCTCCTTCGTATGCTTCTGTGATACGGTTTAGGAAACGAGCACGGATGATACATCCACCTCTCCAGATACGAGCGATCGCTCCGAGATCTAGTTCCCAGCCTTTGTCAGCACCTACCTTAGTGATAAGGTCTAGTCCTTGAGCGTATGATACGATCTTAGATGCGTAGAGAGCATTGCGAACCTTCTTAACGAGGTCTTCCTTGCTCATTCCTTTTAGCTCGAAGTCCCAGTTGTTAGGTCCCTCTAGAACACCAGAAGCTACCTTGCGCTGATCTCTGAGTGATGAAAGAATACGTGCTTCAACAGATCCTGCGATCGTTGAGAATGGCACTGCCTGCTCTACTGAGCCCATTACTGTCCAGCGACCAGTTCCTTTTTGACCAGCTTTATCGACGATGAGATCGACGATGTCTTTGCCTGTCTCAGGATCTTTTTGCTTGAAGATATTCGCAGTGATTTCGATAAGGAATGACTCAAGGTCTCCCTCGTTCCAGTCAGCGAAAATTTGCGCTTGCTCTTCATTGCTGAATCCAGCTGCTTTGAAAATGTTGTATGCCTCACATATGAGCTGCATGTCACCGTATTCGATACCGTTGTGCACCATCTTCACGAAGTGACCTGCGCCACCTTCGCCAATGTGCGTAACACAAGGAACTCCGTCTACCTTCGCTGAGATAGCCTCGAAGATAGGCTGCATGACTTCCCATGTGCTTGCTGGACCACCGGGCATGATTGAAGGGCCTTTAAGAGCACCTTCTTCGCCACCAGATACACCAGCTCCGATGAAGCGGAAGCCTTTTTCAGAGAGATACTTTTCTCTGCGCTCAGTGTCTGTGTAGAGAGTATTTCCACCGTCGATGATAATATCATCTGGATCTAGAAGTGGGATCAGTGACTCGATCACTGCGTCCACTGGACCACCGGCTTTCACCATGATCTGAATCTTACGTGGAGTCGCGAGGCTGTTTACGAATCCTTCGAGAGACTCTTCGCCTACGAGGTTCTTACCTGGATTTTCAGCGATGAACTCTTCCATTACTGAAGTAGTGCGGTTATATACGGATACTTGAAAGCCTCTGCTCTCGACGTTAAGAACGAGGTTTTGCCCCATTACTGCTAGACCGATTAGGCCGAAGTCACTTTTCTTGTTGCTCATAATATTTTAGTTATAAAATTAGGTTTGAAAATTTTATTGTCGTGGGCGCATTATCTACAAAGATCGACTTTAGGCAACGAGAACTTGCGCAAATATCATTTACCTAATGCGCAGATCTTAAAAGATGGCGAAATTTCCATAACGAGCAGTTGATCAATCCCCCTTTCTATGCAAACTCAAGCCAGTAATTGTGAATATTCCTAACTACATCACCAGCGCCAGACTCGTCCTCACTGCCATTTTCATCGTTGCAATAACGATCCAGCAACCATGGGCACACCTACTTGCATTGATTACATTTGCTGTAGCCGCAGCCTCAGATTGGTTCGATGGCTACTTCGCACGTAAGCTAGGACTCGTAACCTCACTAGGAAAACTGCTCGATCCACTTGCCGATAAAATACTAGTAGCCGCAGGATTCATCTACCTATCTAGTAATCTTTCTAGCAAAGGACTCTGTCCAGTATGGGTCACCTGTCTTATAATAGGACGTGAATTTATGGTCACAGGACTACGCCAGATCGCTGTAGAGCAAGGTGTAGTTATCGCCGCTGATAGGCTCGGGAAGTGGAAGACTACCTTCCAGCTCATCTTCGTAATCACCTGTCTTACTTATATAAGCTTCGTCCACTACCCAGACAACAGCTTTACCTCTTTCCTATTTTGGCTGTCTAAGCCAACTACATACCTTATGCCTATCTCACTCTGGCTAGCAGTTATCTTGACTGCGGTTTCTGGATGGAATTACGTTTGGAATAATAGAGCATTATTAAAGGGGTAGACTATACAATATTTGCTCTGATGAACAACTATTGAGAGTTTGAGTTAATCAAATGTCCACACCTTTTTTGTTCCTACATCCTCTTTGAGACGTGTTGCCTCGTCATCTAGTGTCAGACTTAGTAAAGATGCTTTTTGCTCATCCACAAGCATCCCTGCAAGTTCCTCAGAGTGAGTAATTACTATAACCTGTGATGCCTCGTTTGCATAACTGATCAATTGAGCAAGCGCAGGAAACAGCGATGGGTTAAGGCTATTCTCAGGTTCATTTAGAACTAAACAAGCTGGTGCTTTAGGTCCTAGCAAGGCAGCGCATAGAGCAAGGAACCGCAATGTTCCATCTGACAACTCTGCTGCATCTAAAGGACGGTTTAACTCTGGAAGTTCCCAGGCTATATGTAGTTTAGAGTCCTCACCTACTATCTCTAATGCGTGATTAGGAAACGCCATATCGATCACTTCCTCTAGCCTGTAGGGAAATGATGACTCACGGATCGTCTGTAAAGTCGCTGCTAGATTAGCTCCATCCGTAGCTAGCACAGGAGACCAAGCTCTAGGTGACGCCTGCCTCAATGGGGAGTCGATATCATTCCGCAAACCATCGTAAAAACGCCAAGACAAAATTTCTTCACGAGCTAGAGCTAGTGCTGGGTAAGTCACAGCATCTCGTATGTGCGAGAGCATAGATTCATTGTGAGAAATATCACTAGTCCACTCTGTACGAGAATGAATCCCTAGATCTGAACGCAAGCTCTCCTTCTTCATATCTGGATCTGCTCGAAACATTGTCGGATCGCCAGGTGTCGTGGGAACTAGGCCAAAGACCACCTTCCAATCGAACGATGCTGATCCCAAATGTAGTTTGACTGTCCTAGGACGCTTAGGACCTGCCACAGGTCCAGCCCAGAAACAGCTAGATGTCCCACCTTCTTCGGCCATTGACTGAGGAAATGTTCCACCAGCTAGGGCTGCAAAAAGTTTGAGAGCTTTATAAAGATTCGATTTTCCTACACCATTTGCTCCTTGCACCACTGTCAGAGGTGTAAGCTTCATGGAAATATCGACGAGCGAGCGGTAACCTTCTATTTGGAGAGAGTGAATCACAGTATTTAAGAATTATTGAAGTGGTAAGTGTTTTTTTCTACGAGACACACTAGCTGAAAGTCGCACTAGTTCTTCCCAATCACCATTGATAATCTCAGCAGATTTAGGAATCCACTGGTGAATGCTTTTCTGTGGATATAGTAAGATACCTGCGTCGGTAATAATCACGTCGTAGATGCCATCCCATTTAGTAGAGCCTGTGGAATTTTGCGTGCTCATCCAGATTTCATCCTCAGAGAATTTACAATGCACTTCACGTTTTTCTGCTTTCCCAGCAAAAGCGTTTCTAACAACCTTGTTCAAATACAGTTGTTTTTTGAACAGTATCATCACTCCTAATAAAATTAGCACATAGGGCATCACCTCAAAGCCTTTTAAATTTAAGATCAAGTATAATGCGAATCCTATGCATATTACTCCAGCTACGATAGAGTAAATATACCACCCAAAATGGCGTTTCATAAAATTCTTTTCAGCTCCAGTCTTGAGCGTTTTCTTGTCTAAGTAATATTTCAGTTCGACCATGATCCTAAAGTTGAGTGTGCATTCATTCAACAAGTTAACTAGTTAATATCAATTTTAATTTGTGCCCACCAGAAGATCTCTTTATAGGGCACTTCTGGAAACCTTTGGTTAGATTTTCGTTTTTAGATATTTAATCTTTCTTCGAAGAAAGTAACTTGAAGCGATGAACTACCGTAAGCCATCCAAGAATCACGATCTTTTTAGTGCTTTATCTAAGAAACGAGAT
>CALAJT010000046.1 GCA_937923145.1 uncultured Rubritalea sp.
TAAAAATGCCTAACAAGTCGCAGTAGCCAATCACAGTCGGCGCCTTAATCTCGAACTTTTCACTCAATTAAACCATCAACCCAAAGTCTATGTTCGCCCTCCGTCTGTGATGGCTATGCTAGGACGTTCTGCTAAAAATAATGCCCCGTAATCTTCACACAATCCTTTTCACTGTAGCTGGTGTAATGATCGCCTACAATGTTGCTTGGCGGTTCGTAAGTGTGAAAGAGCATCAGATTAAAAGCGAAATCCGTCGCTTGGAATCAAAGATAGTTGATCCCAATAACAAATTATCCAACGATGAGAGATCTAACATAGTAACACAATTTAATTCTATCCAAGAAGGTATATCCAGCAATTATTCTATAGCCGATATCAGTCGTATCCTAGCTCCAATTATATTAATGATAGGACTGCTAGTTCGAACCAATATTGAAAATGAGAAAAAGTCTCAAGCTTTCCAAATGAAACAACTAGAAGCAGAACGAATAGCTGAAAACTCTGCAAATGAAACACAATAAAAAATGCAGAACAAGTCGCAGTAGCCGACCACCACGGCGCCGGTTTGTATAGCTTTTAACCTAACTACAACCTCAACACCTTCGTCAAAGTTCGCCCTCTCCGTGGAGTCGGCTATGCTAGGACGTTCGCCTAAAAATTAAACCGTCAGTATAGCAACCAGTCTCTAGAAAAAATATGTCGAATAAAAACTCTCTCTTGCTTTCCTTAGCCTGGATAGCTCTTTGCCTTATTCGTATTGGAGGAAGATGGACTGATTTGTATTGGTTCCTATTCACGATAAGCAGCTCTGATCCAAGAGAGCTGGATTCTATAGATTCTTTTCGTGTTTGGAATGCCAGTGATGCTATGTTATGGATGATTGGATTAATAGTTTTCTCTTCCTTTGCTTTTGCAGCACTGTTAAGAATTCGCAAATCTAAAAACCTAACAAGTGAAACCCAGCAAGTAGCCAGCAAATAACTCATCCAACGAAACCAATAAAAATGGCGAACAAGGCGCAGTAGCCAACCGCGGACGGCGTCGTTTTCGCCCAGTTTTCACACAATTAAACCATCAAACTACAGTCATGTTCGCCCCCCGTCCGCGGTGGCTATGCTATGACGTTCTGCTAAAAATGAAAATTTTAACATTACTCTTACCTCTATTCATTATTAATTTACTCAGTTGCTCGTCGACTCGCTTAATTCATCTTGATGCCCTAGAGTTTCAGCAACAAGCTAAGCGTATAGAACAGCCCAATAGCTTACTTAAATTCACGTATATAGGATCATCAACTGACCGATCTTACCTTGAACAAATTGATTCCCTAACGTTAAGATCACAACCAACAACAACTGTTTTTTGGACTGAACTGAATAATCTACCTGCAGATATAAAGACTCAGCTCAACTCAGGAAAGTCACCATGGAAACCCTGGAACCAAAAAGGGAAAATCACTATTCGATGATGCTTTATAACTAACCAAATCAAACCAATAAAAATGCAGAACAAGTCGCAGTAGCCAATCACAGACGGCGCCTGTTACTAGAGTTTTTACACTACTATAACCATCAACCCAAAGTCCACCATCGCCCTCTCGTCTGTGATGGCTATGCTAGGACGTTCGCCTAAAAACATGCCATCACTAGACTTCTCCGAAATCGCTTCAGCAAAGGCAGATAAATCTAAAGCAGGGCAACAGGACACTTTCGAATTATTCGCTAGAGAGGTTCTAGAGCTTGTAGGCTTCAAAGTGCTAAGTTCTCCAGATAGAGGTGCGGATGGAGGAAAAGATTTGATAGTTTTAGAGACTAGGATCGGTATTGGAGGCGAAACCAATATTCGATGGCTTGTTTCTTGTAAACATAACGCTCATTCTGGCTCTTCAGTTAAACCTACAGACGAAATCAATATTAACGATCGGCTCGCAACCCATAATTGCCAAGCTTTCTTAGGTTTCTACTCAACAATTCCTAGTGCAGGATTAAACGCAACTATCAATGCTCTCTCTGAATCTCAAGTTTATGATAGAGAACGAATTGAACGCTATCTACTTAATTCCTCTGAGGGGTTGGATTTAGCTAAACGGTTTTTCCCTAATTCGTACAAAGAGCTTAGTTCTGATCCTAATCGTGCAGTTGATGTAATGATTAAGACAGAGGACCTCATTTGTATGCATTCTGGAGTAAGCCTCCTGAAACCAGAAGTAAGAGGAATAATTGCTCTAGTTAGAGATCCTAAAAAAACTGAATATGAAACCTACATAGAGGATGTTTACTGGTGCTTGAAAGGCGAACCCGATCGAAAGCTTGAGAACGATGCATTAGCTAAAGGTTACTATACTTCATGGGAAGATATTCCTGACATTATTATTCCTACATTTTATATTAAGTGGTGTTTATCTCTTTCTAATCAATTGAGGGGAAACTGGGCTTATTCAGACGAAGCTTTTGATAAGATTAAGGAGTTTTTGATTTCTATCTATCCACATGTCGTAAGAGACTTAACTAAGAGTGAGAGAGCTAGAGCTAAGAGTTTAATCGAATTTGGAGCCATGTAACAATAAAAATGGCGAACAAGGCGCAGTAGCTAACCCCTTGGGCGCCTTTCCAGTCAAGTTTTCACACAACTATAACCTCAACACCTTCGTTCACCGTCGCTCTCTCCCATGGGTTAGCTATGCTATGACGTTAGGCTAAGAATATTACCATTTTAGGTGAAGTCGATTTGCTTAATGCTGGGCATTGAATTCACCTCTGCAGTGCTCTTAGCATGATGAAAGCCCTATTGTAACCATGTTGCAGAGTGAGCTGCT
>CALAJT010000047.1 GCA_937923145.1 uncultured Rubritalea sp.
ATCTCGTTTCTTAGATAAAGCACTAAAAAGATCGTGGTTCTTGGATGGCTTACGGTAGTTCATACCTTGAAGCTACTTTCTACGAAGAAAAATTAAATACCTAAAAATGAAAATCTAACCAAGGGTTTCCAGAAGTGCCCATAAGTAATTTAATAATTGGTAAGAGCTAGCTTTAGATTATCAGGGGAACTGAAAAACGCTGAGAAATATTAAATCTAAAAACCCAAGCCTTTGATGACTTTGGTTTTGGGATGATATTAACTGCAATGAGGCTATGGAATGCGGAATGTCTTGGAAGTCGAGAGGATTGGCTTGCCTGTCTTCTCGCTTAATGCCGCTGTAGATGGGTCGCCTACAACTTCACCGCTACTGAATCCTTTGGTGTTGATAGGATTGTATGGCGCATAGGGGCTGATGAAGAGATTCTTCCTAGGCTGTCCTGCCTCATCGAGAACTGGTTTTGCTGTAGGAGTTATATTTGTCTTAGTTACAGCTGAGGTATCTGTAGTAGCGGTGGCATCCGCTGAGACTAAAGGTGCGTTAGCTGTGTTTAGAAATGGGATGTCTGCGCAGGATGAAGTGAAGCCAAGAGTGATGGCAGCAGAGAGAAGAGTGGCTGTTTGTAGAAGATTCTTAATTTTCATAATGTTGAGTAAATTTTTAATGGTTCTGGGTCAGTAGTTCAAGAGAGAAATTTAGATGCCTAGAAATGAGGTTAGTAATATCCAGATTTTACGAGGCTTCGAAAGAGTGCATCGATAGTTAAAAACCTGAAATTTTTCATCCTGCATCTTGTGTAGTATTCCGTGATAGATACGTCGCATAGCTTCAGATGAACGGAGGGCTCTTCGATCTTCTATAGGAAAGTATTTTTCAGCTTCTAAGTAGTAGTGATCAGCACGTTCAGAGATATACTGCATCATCGCTATGAATCTGCCATCGTAGACTTTACCTACTAGATCTCGCTCAGAGTATTGGAAGCGGGTCATGTCGTTCTCAGGAAGGTAGATGCGCATGTTGTCAGCGAGATCTTCTCCTACATCACGTAAGATATTAGTGAGTTGAAGCGCGTGACCTAAATTAATAGCATATTTTTCGGCATCAGGAGACTTACAGCCAAAAACCTTGATGGATATTAGTCCAACACAACATGCCACTTGGTAAGTGTATTTTTTAAGATCTTCCCAGTCACCAAACCGCTGAGCAGGATTGAGATCAGATTCGCATCCTTCGATGATTTCTAGAAAAAGTTGGTTGTCAATTTGGTAACGATCTCGGACTTCGAGAATTGCTTTTTGAGTAGAGGTGAGGTTTTTGGGAGGATTCTCAGAAAAACAATCTTTCCACTCCGTTAGCCCTGCTATTTTTTCTTCGCGGGGAAGGGTGGGTGAGTCAGCTAGATCATCAACGATTCTACAATACGCGTAGAGCGTGATCATGTCCTTACGACGCTGCTTAGGCAGGCATGCAAAGGCAATGGCAAGGTTTGATTTTGCCTTCTTAGTGATTTCTACAGCCTCGCTCATGTAATCAATAACAAATTTACTTAATCTTGCCCCAATGACCTGACCCGAATGGCCATAGTGAGAAAAATGCGGGACCTACGACATTGTATTCCTTCACTGTGCCCCAGTCTCTGGAGTCGCTGGAGTTAAAAGAATTATCTCCCATAGCCCAGTATTCGGAGAGTCCTGTGGATGGCTTGTGTTTGAGTTTGAATTCATTTCTCATCCTACGCTCCATATCAGGACTCATACTGCCATAACCATTGTAAGAGCCTTCTAGGGACTGGACTTTCAGTATGCCAGGCTCTTGAGCTAGTGCTCCATTTCGGAGAAGTAAGCTACCAGTAGGGTATCCTGGTTTGATGTCTCCAGGGACTAGCTTAAGACGATCGCCAGGAACACCTATCAAGCGTTTGATATAGTGAGTATCTTCTTTCTTATCTCTCATTTTAATACCTCTAGTATCGAAGACAAAAACTTCCCCTGCGACCGGCTTTCTGAAGTGGTAGGAAACTTTATCCACTAGGATAAGGTCACCTGTCTGCGAATATCCTTCAGCGATGACAGTATTCGCAGGAATTTTAACCGATGATATCATGCGCATAGGCTTTAGACCTGAGCCAGTGATGTTTATCTCTTGAGCATAAGCCTGAGCACGGTGTTCTGGAGTTCTCTGAGAGAAAAAGCGCCAATATTGCGGAAGTTGTTCTTGCACGAGTTTGTCTAGTAAACTTGTGAGTCCTCCTTGGAATATAGTAGTAGATGAACCTGAGAATGTTTCAGTTCTTCCATCAGAAAAGCTCACGCTGACACGAGGAAAGAAATGGTATGCAGTGTAGTCTTGGATATTTGTGATATAGCAAGAACTCTCAGTTGATAGGCTAAAGTAGTTTCTACCATGAGTAGCATGTTGAGCAAGTCTCAGTGGAGCAGCTGGCCATTCAGCTTTAGGTAACTCATGCCCTGTGATTCCGTTGAGTGTAGGATACATAGAATTAGTAGGGATTCTGAAAGGCTGGAGGAAGTAGGTTCGGATTCCCAGTGCTACTACAATAGCGACAAAAATAACCTCGATGTTTTCCTGAATAGCACTGTGTCCTTTGTAGCGAGGAAGAGCTTGTTCACATGTTTTTTCTAGCAGTTTGCCAGCTTCTTTAGCTTGTTCCTTATCACTTCCTTTGATCGAGTTCTTGAGATCCTTGCGCCTTGATTCGATTTCATCGATTCTGTCTTCAGAGAGCAGGTCGCGTTTGTAATGTAGAAACTTCTGTGATCCTTTATAGAGAAGCTTTGCGTGTTTTTTCCACTTTGGTGTAAACATAATAGAGAGCCTCAGGTGCGAGGTTGGCAGACATTGTAGTTTGATCCCCTAAATTGCCAGAAGAAAGTATGATTTTTAATAACTAATGATAGTATTTACTTTATCTATAAACAGATAGAGCCACTGATGAGATCACCAGTAGCTCTACTGTTAAGAGAGTGGTTGATTAACTTCCAGCTGCGTTTGCTAGACCTGCATCCTCTTCAGGTAGGAAAGGCTTGAATCTAGCTTTGTCTATCGCTTTCAAGTAGGCTTCCTGAGGAGAAACTATACCTAATTGGAGTTTTTCCCAGATCGAGTCATCCATAAACTGCATTCCATGTTCTTTACCTTGGATGATTACATCATTAAGCTTCTGAGTTTTCCCCTCACGGATAATCGCTGCGACCGCTGGAGTAGCAAACATAATTTCATTAACCGCCACACGCCCACCTGTGTCGGAGCGCTTCATTAATAGCTGAGCTACGACACCTCGGATAGAGGATGATAACATTGTTCTTACCTGCGCTTGCTGGTCTGAAGGGAAAACATCGATAAGACGGTCAATCGTCTTCACCGCATTATTCGTGTGTAGCGTCCCGAATACGAGCATACCTGTCTCAGCAGAAGTGAGTGCAAGTCCGATGGTTTCCAAGTCACGCATCTCACCAACGAGAACGATCTCAGCATCTTCACGAAGCGAGGCTCTTAGACCATCGGCAAATGAGGCGCAGTTCGTAGGAACCTCACGCTGGGTGATGATGCATTGCTTATTATTGTGAACGAATTCAATAGGTTCCTCAATCGTGATTACGTGACGATTGTAGTTGGTATTAATATAATCCATCATCGCTGCCAAGGTGGTGGATTTTCCAGAACCAGTAGGACCTGTCACTAATACTAAGCCAGCTCTGATATCAGCAAATTTCTTAACTACTTGTGGAATTCCTAACTGCTCAAGAGTCATGATCTCAGTAGGAATGAGTCGGAATACAGCTCCAAGTCCGAACTGCTGTTTCAGATAATTACATCGAAAACGAGAATCTTCATTCATTTCATAGGCGAAGTCTAAGTCACCACTTTCCATAAATAACTCAAATGATCGAGGGTCTGCGATTTCTGACAAGAGTTCCTGCATGGTCTCTTCATCTAGTAAAGGTTCTCCTTCAATTTCTGTCACACTTCCGCTGATACGTAGCTTTGGAGGATAGCCTTGGGCTAGGTGAAGATCTGAGCCACCATACTCGATGAGATACTTGAAATATTTGTCAATTTTAGCCATTATATAAATCTGTTAGTTTGTTCTGTTAGAAAATATTAATTCAGTTGTGTGGAATTTTAGGATGATAAATATTTCTTCATACCCGTGCGGTCCTCAGCTCTCATCAGTAATTCTTCAGGAGTGATTTTACCCTCCACGTAGAGTTTTTTCAGTGAGTCGTCCATTGTGGTCATACCCACATTCTTACCAGTCTGCATGATACCTGGCAGCATAAAGGTCTTACCATCACGGATAGTAGCTCCCACAGCTGGAGTATTGACTAGGATTTCAAGTGCGAGTGCGCGCCCATCACCAGTCGCAAGTGGAACTAGCTGCTGAGAGATAATTCCTCTGAGCGACTCCGCCACCATGATTCGAATCTGATCACGTTGATCAATAGGGAATACATCGAGCAATCGATCGAGCGTTCTTGGAGCATTACCTGTGTGGAGAGTACCTAATACTAAATGACCTGTCTCAGCAGCGGTTACCGCCAGCTGAATAGTCTCTAGATTTCTCATCTCACCGACTACGATGATATCTGGGTCCTCACGCAGAGCAGCTTTAAGAGCACTAGCAAATGACTCTGAGTGCTCACCAATTTCACGTTGAGTAATGTGACATCCCTGAGGTGTGTGCACATACTCGATAGGATCTTCCAGAGTCAGAATATGGTCTTCACGGTTCTTATTTATGTAGTCTAGCATCGCTGCCATAGTAGTAGACTTACCAGAGCCAACAGATCCAGTCACTAGGATTAGACCGTTATGGAATTGGCAGAGTGGGGTAAGGAAAGTCTTAGGCAACTTCAGATCATCCATTGATCTGATATTAGTCTCAACTACACGGAATACGATACCAGGTCCAAGTCTGTGTCTCACCACAGAAGCACGGAAGCGTGCGTGCTCATTCTGATATGCGTAGTCAGCGTCTCCCACTTCTGCTAGTCGCGCTCTACCTTTGGCATCTAAAAAGGAATCAATGAGAATCTCAAGCTGGTCTGCTGTGAGTTCTTCAGATCCTTCCCAGATAGGCTGAAGTTTTCCATGTCTGCGCCAAGCAGGAGGATAGCCTGTAGTAAGATGAATATCGGATGAACCATATTCTACAGCCATATTGAGGTAAGTATCTACGTGAGGATAAAAAGGTATTTCGGACATAGTCGATTATAGGTGGAAATTGATAAATTAACAAAAACACATTTATAGCTAGTATGGCACGAAAAAAATGTATGAATCTTTAGTGATTAACTCAAAGTGTTCACGCTTAATCTCTTCATTACAAATATAGTTCCTGTAATGACGTCTTAGACTATCAGGGAATACAATTGAGCAGACAAAAAATATTCCAAGAGAGAAACTCTCTTGGAATATGAATAAATTATTTTATATATTGGTCAAGGGGAGAGTTATTCTCCTTTTTCTTCAGCAACTGATGCGCCATAGCCAGAGCCTGCGGCCTTTACTGCTGCGATAAGTTGCTCATTAGTGACCTTGCTACTATCTACTTCTACCTCAGCAGAAGTTTTGGTGCATGTCGCCTTAGATACTCCGTCTAACTTTACAAGTGCAGCCTGCACTTTTGGTGGGCATCCGCCTGCTCACTTGAGCCCTGTTAGAACGAGAGAGACAGGCTTTGCCTCAGCCTCGACAGAAGCGCCATATCCTTTACCAGCGTCTTCTACAGCCTTGATGAGTTGCTCATCAGTTACTTTATCGCGATCTACTGTGACTTCCGCAGAAGTTTTGGTGCATGTCGCCTTAGATACTCCGTCTAACTTTACAAGTGCAGCCTGCACTTTTGGTGGGCATCCAGATGCTCACTTTAGACCTGTAAGAGCCAACTTCACTGTTTCAGTTTTCACTTCTTCAGCAGCGGCTTGATCGAATGAGGCCACCGCTGTTTCAGCAGTCGCAGTCATTCCCAATGTTGTGCAGGAAATTATTCCCGCTATTATTATGTGTGTTTTCTTCATGATAGTAATAGTTATGAGATTTCAACATACACCTTTATTCCCGTGAATGTAAATTATTTCTCAGATTTTAGAATATAGGGCACTTCTGGAAACCCTTGGTTAGATTTTCATTTTTAGGTATTTAATTTTTCTTCGTAGAAAGTAGCTTCAAGGTATGAACTACCGTAAGCCATCCAAGAACCACGATCTTTTTAGTGCTTTATCTAAGAAACGA
>CALAJT010000048.1 GCA_937923145.1 uncultured Rubritalea sp.
GAGTGACAGCGATATCTGGAATACGATGCAGGCGACGGCGCATTTTTTGCTCTGGACGATCATCATCTAAATTCTACACTCTAATTGCACATGGTGAAAACTGTGTGCGATTTTTCTCTTAATACTTAGATATGGTAAATAACACTCCTTATCTCAATTACGCAATTTGAATGACGTGCTATAGTCATTCTATCTCTAACATCACCTAACTAATACGTTCTCTAAATTTAAATATTTAGCCACTACAGTATTCACCAACATTTCCTTAAGGTCAGGTCAGATCATATCCAAACTTACATGGGGGGCGTAATATTCTACCAAAACGAAAGAATTATGTCAGACAAGTGAGGAAGATAGTTTCTGAACTCAATAAAATCTAGTCAGCCAAGTTCTGGTATAATGATGGCTCCAAGATACCTTAGTAAAATAATTACTGGAATTGCAACTCACTCCAATTGATCTGACAACAAGTGCTGTGTTTGCTTTAAAAGCTGTAAATATACTCACGAAAAACTCACTTCCCTTAAGAAGTGAGTTTGTAAAATTTAAAATATTTCCCCGATAAATCGGAAGGTATTACTTAACGCCCTTTTTAGAGAGTTTAGTTCCCTTTGTTGCGCCCTGACGAGCTTTAAACTTAGGGTTACTCTTACAGATAACGTAAAGTGTACCTTTACGCTTTACTACCTGACAATCTTCGTGGCGGCGCTTCATTGAAGCTAGTGATGATAAAACTTTCATATCTTTAGAAATCTTTGGTTGGAGGGCGAAAACTACCCATATCGCAGTTAATGTAAAGCGGATTCTTTAAAAAATATAACTTTTTTCTCTGAGCTACCTAGTCAACGAAACAGAGGTTAACTCATCAAAGAACACTTAATGCATCCATCTGCCTGAGCGGACATATTATGTCTATGCTCATCTGTGCCATCCCTGTTGGATAAAACAACTAACACAGATAGCTCAGATGGACACAGATTGTCTCGGATTAAATCCTTAGAATCCCTTGGATTCCAGTAATCCTTATTCGTCTTAGAATATACCTATTATAATGCATGCATGGTTTTTAAGTGATGTAGCCTTCACTTTTTTCTCTCAGGTCTTGATCCAGTCTTGATCAATCCATTTTATCACTCACACTTCGCCGCATGACATCCATACCAAACGTCCTGGCAGAGCGCTACGCCTCTGCTTCTATCGCTAATATCTGGTCAGCTTCTGGTCGTATCGTCCTTGAGCGTGAATTCTGGATCGCTGTAATGAAAGCCCAGAGAGAACTCGGGCTAGATATCCCCCAGGAAGCTATCGAAGCTTATGAATCTGTGAAAGATCAAGTTAATCTAAATGCTATCATGGAGCGTGAACGTGTCACTAGACACGATGTGAAAGCTCGGATCGAGGAATTTTGCGACCTAGCTGGACACCAGCATATCCACAAGGGAATGACTTCTCGTGATCTCACTGAGAATGTAGAGCAACTTCAAGTTTACCGCTCACTCGTGATCCTTAGAAACAAGACAATCGCGGTTCTCGCAAACATCAGTAAACGTGCCGAGCAGTGGCAGGATCTCACTATTACGGGTCGCACGCACAATGTTGCCGCACAACCTACAACATTTGGCAAGCGTCTTGCTATGTTTGGAGAAGAACTCATGGGATCTCTCAGCTCACTCAACCATCACATCGATACCTACAGCGTCCGCGGACTCAAGGGAGCTGTTGGCACTCAGATGGATCAGATATCTCTTTTCGATGGAGACCTAGAGAAGGTGTCTCAGCTTGAGCAGAAAGTTTGCAGCCACCTCGGCATTCCAGAAGTATTCACTAATGTAGGTCAAGTTTACCCACGTTCTTTGGATTTCCGCACAGTATCCATTCTCACAGATCTCGCAGCTGGTCCATCATCCATGTGTCGCACACTTAGACTTATGGCTGGTAATGAAACTGCCTCTGAAGGATTCGCTAAAGGTCAGACAGGCTCTAGTGCTATGCCTCACAAGATGAATTCCCGATCATGCGAGAGAGTCAACGGCTTCCAAACTATCCTCAAAGGCTATCTCACTATGGCAACTGGCTTAGCAGGTGACCAATGGAATGAAGGCGATGTTTCATGTTCAGTAGTCCGCCGAGTAATGCTCCCAGATGCGTTCTACGCATGTGATGGGATGTTCGAGACATTCCTCACCGTCCTCAGTCAAATGGATGCTTATCCAGCAGTCATCGAGGCTGAAAACAACCATTACTTACCATTCCTAATGACTACTACGATCATGATGGAAGCAGTAAAAGCTGGAGTAGGCCGTGAAGCAGCTCATAAGGCGATCAAGGAAAACGCTGTAGCAACCGTGAACGACCTACGCACAGGAGTAGTCAAGGAAAACGATCTACTCAGGCGCCTAGCTAGTGATGACCGCATCCCTCTCACAGAAGAGCAACTCAACAAACTCATGGCTGACGGCAAGGATAATGCAGGCACCGCTCGCATCCAAGTCGCAGCATTTAATGAAGTAGTAAACGAACTCGCTGCAGCTAACCCAGAGGCAGCTAGCTACACACCAGGATCAATCCTTTAATAAAATAAATATGAAGCCATTTTCAGACGCCCAATATACGCGAGCAAAGCAAGTCCTAGAGCCTATCTTGGCGTCTAAAAATGATACACCAGAAGAGTCACAGGCTCGTGCTGATGCTATAAAGGAATTCATTAAAACTGAGGAATCCTTAATAGAGGAGATACACCGAAGTGGAGAGTCTGGACTTAAAGTTGCTAGATATCGCTCTACGCTGATTGATAGCATTTTAAAAATAGCTTATCAAATAGAGAACAAGCGTAATAAGTCAGATTTACAGATTTCAGTAGTGGCTGTAGGAGGCTATGGAAGAGGTCATCTCAATCCAGGTTCTGACATCGATCTACTATTTCTACTCCCCCAGAAGTCTAGCCAGCTAGATAAGGAAATCTCTGAGCTAGTTCAGAACATACTCTATTTATTATGGGATACAGGTATTAAAATAGGACACGCTTCACGCTCTGTACTCGAATGCATCGCAGAAGCAAAGGCTGAGCAGCAGTCTAAAACTGCTATGATGGATTCTAGATTACTTGCTGGGGATAAAGAACTCTTTGAGCAATTTGAGAAAAAATTTGAAAAGAACTGTATTCTAAAAGACCAAGAAGAATTTCTAGAGCTTCGACTGAAAGATCGCGAGAAACGCCATAAACAGTATTCCTACACAGTGTATCTCCAAGAGCCACACGTTAAAGAAAGCTGCGGAGGACTCAGGGACTATCACAGCATTCGATGGGTTACAAGAGTCGTCAAAGGCACTAGCGATCTTGATCTATTACAAAAAGAACGAATCTTCACTAAATTAGCGCTCAAAGAGCTAAAAGCCGCTTACGACTTTATTCATCGTGTTAGAAATGAGCTTCACTATCACACTAAGTCCTCTACAGATATTCTCACTCTGAGGCTGCAAGGCATCGTAGCCACTAACTTCAACTACCCAGAAAAGAGCATCCTAAGGCGTTGTGAATCATTCATGCGTGACTATTACCGTCACTCACGAAATGTATTTAACCACACCAACTCGCTAATTCAAATCTTCAAGCTAGCAAATACAGAGAGCAAGGAAAGCAGCTGGAAGAGATTATTCTCACCTAAGAAAAAACGAGAAGAATTTGACGGGTTTGTAGCGAGACAAGGACTCATATTCCCTCAAAACTCGCAGATTTTTGAAGATGACTCAAATCGTATCATGCGCATGTTCCAGCATTGCCAGATAAAAGGACTCCACATGAGCCCCGCTATGCGCAAATTAGTCAAATCCTATATACCTATTGTCGAGAGTAAGACCTTCCGTCATAGTGCATCTAACAGAAAGACATTTCAGGCTATGCTAGAGCGCAAGGGAGATGTAGCTATGAACCTTAGACGTATGCACAGAGTCGGAATTATAGGCGCTTATATGCCAGAGTTTGGAGCACTAGACTGCCTCGTGCAGCACGAGTTCTTCCACCGCTACACCGCAGATGAGCACACACTCCGCTGTATCGATGAGCTAGATGCACTGGTAGATAATGAACAACCTAACAGAGAGATTTACCGTCGCTTCTTAATGGATATGGACGATCCTTATGCTCTCTACCTTGCTCTCATTCTACATGATACAGGAAGAGCCGAGAATGTTAGAGAACACACTGATGGTTCAGCGATGCTGGCATCACGAGTTTGCACACGATTTAAGATCACTGGTAATCGCCGCTCACTACTCACCTTCTTAGTAGACCATCATCTCACTTATTGGAGATACGCCACTAGCAGAAATCTAGATGACCCTGCAGTTATCGAAGAGTTCGCCACTATCATGCGTGATAAGCAAAGATTAAGTGTCCTACTACTCTTCACCTATGCTGACTCTAGTGGAACTAATGAAGAGGCTTGGTCATCATGGAAAGAGTCGCTCATGCTTCAGCTCTACCGCGCTACTATGCAATATTTTGATGCTGGTAAAGAGAACTACCAAGCTTCTCTCAATGAGGAGATGTCTATACTCTTAGAAGCCACCAAGTCAAAAGCTGAGCCAGAATTACTTTCTGAAATCGATAGGCACTTCGAGCTTATGCCGAACCGCTACTTCAGATTCCGCAAACCTGAAAGTATCCTGAACCACCTTAAGACAATTAGTAAATTCTTCGAGCAAGACAAACTCGCAGAGCATGATAAAACTAACCTTCTAAAATGGAGGACTATGGCGGACAGAGGATACTCTGAAATTACCTTAGTATGCTGGAATAGACCATGGCTTATTGAAAAGGCGTGCTGCGCTCTCGCGTCCGAAGAAATCTCTATTATATCAGCAGATGTTTACACCCGTAAAGACAATGTAGTATGCGATCTATTCCGAGTTTGTACACTCGACCATCAGCCCATTACTGATAAGAAAGCTCAAAAAAGAGTCGCAGACACGCTCAATGAACTAATCCAAGTAGATGATTACGATCCATCAAAATACTTAAAGAGAAAGAAAAACTACCTACGTAAAGACACCAATGAAGGAAGTATCCCCTTCCCTGTAAGGGTCAAAACCAATAACTACATTAGTAAAACCTGCACTGCAATTGAAGTACAAGCACTAGACCGAATCGCTCTACTCCACGACCTATTCTATCTCATAGGCAAGAATAAATTAGCTACTCTTCATGCCCGTATCTGCACTGAAAAAGGTGCCGCTATGGATACTATCTATGTCACTAACTTAGACGGATCAAAAATAGAAGACGAGGAATTACTAAGATCACTCGAAAGCCAACTAGCAGAGGTTATTAAGTAATTAGCAAAGTTTTAAGGACCGCGCGAGTATCTTGTTTGATCAACTCGGCCCCCCCTTTAGAGTTTACGAAGACTGTGACGAAACTGCCTTCACAGATCTTCTTCTCTCTATTCGTTGTATCTACTATTTCAAACTTCCACCTGAGTGATGAGTCAGAAATAGTTTCAATCCCGAGTATCACCTCAACACGATCTCCAAATCTAGCGGGTGATCTATAGTCGCAATTAATATGTACCTTAGGAAATCCTCCCTCTCTCGACATCGGCTTCACAGCAATACTGAGTAATGCTGCATGCTCAGCCTCTTCAGCATAGGCGAGTAGCTGCGTGAAGTGCACTATACCAGCCATATCAGTATCTTTAAACGCTACTGATCTCTCATGCTTATAAGTGTAATTAGGACTACTCATCTTCTGGCTCCTCAGTCTTCCAGTTATATACCTGCCAAGGCATCACCCACCTGCGTCCAGCCTCAACGTAGTAAACCT
Source organism: uncultured Rubritalea sp. (assembly GCA_937923145.1). Lineage (GTDB taxonomy): Bacteria > Verrucomicrobiota > Verrucomicrobiia > Verrucomicrobiales > Akkermansiaceae > Rubritalea. The sequence continues at coordinate 5,822 of CALAJT010000048.1, forward strand.
CGTCAGTCCCGCTGGGCTTATGCAGTCCTTTGAATATAACACATTCTGAACCATCTTTCTTAGCATACTCTTTAGACTCCAGTTTGATCAACTTAGTAGAAAAATGAGACGCATGATATTCAGCCATTTCTTCTTCAGAAGGAAAGCGATGACAATACTTCCCAACCGCTAGCCCCCCTGCTATCACAGAGACAAGCAGGAGAATATAAATTACTGCCTTTTTAAAAGTCATATAACTATGAAGCTTAAATTAAAGCTCGATGCTCTCTGGATCCCAATCAATATGCGGGTAACTCATATCGAGTGACTTAAGCGCATCAATTACAATTTGTGAAACAGTAAGATTTCTATACCACTTCCGATCTGCAGGAATCACATACCAAGGCGCGTCATCAGTACTTGTCTTAGAAATCAGCTCTGAGTATGCCACCATAAACTCATCCCACTTCGCTCTATCCTTAAGGTCATCTGGGTTGAATTTCCAATGCTTTGCTTTATCATCTAGCCGAGCCTGTAATCTCTCGTGCTGTTCATCCTTCGATATATTAAGGAAGATTTTCACAATCTTTGTCCCCTCTTCAGCCAACATCCTTTCAAACTCAATAATGTGCCTGTAGCGTCTTGACCAAACATCCTCAGGGAAAATTTTCTTAACTCTTACAGCGATGATATCTTCATAGTGACTTCTATTAAAAACTGAGATCATACCATTACCTGGAGCTTGCTGGTGAATACGCCACAGGAAGTCATGTGACATTTCTTCCTCTGAAGGTTTTTTGAATGCAGAAACGTGGATGCCCTGAGGGTCAACGCGTCCAAACACACTCTTCACACAACCATCTTTACCACCAGTATCCATAGCTTGGATCACTACTAATAGTTTATTCTTTCCCTCAGCGTAGAGCAGATTTTGCATTTCCTTTAGCTCTTCTCTTAGCTCATGGAGCTCATCGTGATGTTCTTCCTTGCCTCCATCATAGAGAGATTTATCACGAGTATTCATCTTCGTGAGATCGATTGTATCGCCCTGCTTCACTCTATATTCATTACTAGATTGTTCAATTGACATGGCAAAACAATGCACCAAGACACATCTGTATAGCAAGAGACAAAAAGAATAAATCAATGCTTAGCCTAGAAATATATGCCTCAATAATACATAAGCTATAATTAGTAAAGAAATCTAAATAATTAATTGACAAAGTTTATTAATTAAAGTTAACTACTTTTAGTTATGAAAATAAAACAGTTAATAATCCCCACAATGCTATTGAGTTCGATAGCTCAAGCCCAAACATTTAACTTCGATATTGGTGCCTCAAATACAGGTTGGATCGAAGATTCAGGTAATGGAGACAACAACAACTCAAATTATATCGCTGGTAGCGTAGGCGCCAACGAATACAGAAACTACTTCACATTTGATTTATCAAATATTCTTGGTTCTATCACTGATGCTTCTATTTCTATTACCCTACCTACTGGCGGAGTTCTTTCAGGAGACACCAATGAAATATTTGCTCTTTCTTCAGTAGATTCTGTAATCGGCCAGAATGATACAATCTCAGGTAACACTGCATTATTTGATGATCTCGGTGATGGTGGCTTTTTAGGCTCAACTATTATTACCAATACTAACGGGTCACAATCCGTAGTCATTGATCTTAACCAAGAGTTCCTAGACGAAGCTAATAGCTCAAGCGCAATCACGCTCGGTGGTTCAGTCATCAGTCTTAATAGAGACGGTAGTAATGAATACTTATTTGGTTTCTCTAAAGAGCTAAATGATAGCCAAGAGTCTAATGTGAAGCTTAATGTAACAGTAGACCCTAATGGTGCTGCAGTTCCAGAGCCTAGCTCAGTAGCTCTTCTAGGTCTTGGTAGCCTCGGCCTACTCATACGTAGAAGAAGATAATTTTTATAGTATATTGTTTGTTTATTAAGAAAGACCCTCACTTGAAAAAGTGAGGGTCTTTTCATTTTCATGAGAATAAAAAATTTTGACTACTCCTAACTTGGTCATAAGTTAGCGAGTAACTAAATCGAATCGAATCGAATACTAAACTAAATATGAAACTAATACACACACTAACTGCTCTATCCACACTCGCAGTCATAAACCTCACCGTTCTAGCGAGGGCAGACTCCAAGAAGTGTGACCAATCATCTTGCAATAAAGGCAAATGCGAAACTAAAGGAGACTGTAATAGTTGTAATAAAGACGCCGCGGCTAACACAGTAATGCTCGTAGTCACAGGTATGACATGCGATTCTTGTTCTGCCAAATTAACCAAAGCACTTGAATCTGTAGAAGGCATCACCACTATAAAAGTTTGTCACGAGTCTGGCTGCGTCGAGTTTTCTTTCGACCCTGCTAAAACTAACAAATCAAATATAATCTCTGCTATTAATGTTACTGGCTTCAAAGTAGCCGGAGAGAAAGTATCCATCCCAGTAACAGGAATGACATGTGGTTCATGCTCTAAGAAAGTAATGACTGCTCTAGAAGGCATCGAAGGATGCACAGATGCTAAAGTATGTCACAACTCTGGTCATGTTGAATTCACTATTGATACAGCTAAAACTTCTAAGGAAAAAGTCATCGAGACAATCAACGCTACAGGTTTCAAAGCACAGACACCAAAGCTAGCCACTACAGATAAATAATCTAGCTAGTAACCCTAACTCCAATTTATATAATGATAAGCTCTCAGCACACTCTGCTGGGGGCTTTTTTATTGCCCTACATCTACACCCGTTGATACTCGCCACATGAAACTCTCATCACCATTGATCTTAGGTATAGCACTCATTTCAGGCTGCACTTTACCAGACACACCACTCTGGAATGAAAGACAAACTGCTAAGTCAGTACCTATGCCGATGGAAGGTAGCGTTAGAGTTCTCATACATGGCAGCCTCGTCTCCGCTGTGCGTAATCCATTCTCTAGCTCAGCTAAAGGCATTTCTATGTTAGGCAATAGAGCTTCCATAGCTAGTCGCATAAATCCAGACGCTCTAAGAGCAGTCATAGAACGCGAATCATCTACGGCATTAAGTATTGAGCAGAGATTAACACAGCTTGAAATGCCACAGCCAATCGCTGGCAACATAAACTACCTAATCGATGGCGAAGCATTTTTTAGTGCTCTAGAAGCATCATTCTGGAATGCCAAAAAATCAATAGATACACGAGTGTTCATCTATGATAATGATGATGTTGCCGTACGTATATCTAACATCCTAAAGAAAAAAAGCCAGACCACACGGTGCAAAGTCATGATGGATCAGCTCGGTTCTGTATCCAGCTGATGGGGTAAGCCTGACAGTGAGCTACCAGTGGGCTTCAAACCACCTAGCTCAATGCCACATTTTCTAGAAGAAAATAGTAAAGTCCAGGTTCGTAATTCCCTAAACCCTTGGCTAGTTACAGATCACGCAAAACTTATCATCATCGATCAAAATGAAGCCTATTTAGGAGGTATGAACATAGGCAGAGAATACCGCTATGATTGGCATGATATGATGTTTCGAGTGACTGGACCAATAGTATCGGAACTGCAAAACAACTTTAACAAAGCCTGGAGACTACAAGGAGGGCTAGGAGATTGGGGCTACCCGTTCTTAAAAAATAAGAAATATAGAACCACTGTAAAGCCAAATGAGATCCCAATGCGTATTCTTAAAACTGAAGCAAGTATCTCACAGATAGAAACAGCATCTATAGCCGCTATCATGATGGCTAAAAAACGTATCTATATTCAAAATTCTTATTTTACATCAGACATTCTGGCTGACGCCCTAGCAGATGCATCCAAACGAGGGGTCGATGTGCGCCTAGTATTTCCAGAAGAAAATGACTCGAATCTACTTAAAGTAGGCAATCTACAATTTGTTGAAAAACTCATCGCAGCTAAAGCCAAAGTTTATCAATATCCAAAATTCACCCATGTTAAAGCTCTCATCGTAGACGACTGGACTTGTATCGGATCTGCAAACTTCGATGCGCTAAGCCTACGAATCAACAAAGAAATCAACGTCGCCTTTACCGACAAAAAAGCTACTCAGCAACTAGTAGGCAAGCTCTTCAAACCAGATTTCAACAAATCAAAGCGAATCTACAAAGTGAGGCCTACACTACAAGACAAACTACTTAAACCAATCATCGAGCAGCTATAAAAAAATGAGGCCTCCGGGGGAGAACCCGAAGACCTCTGTACAATCGCTGAGAAAGTTCTAGTAAACTAGATCAATCCAGCGTCCTGCGGTTTGGCACAGAGTTATTGTTTGATCTTTCTATGGCTAATTGTCAATCATTGATCAAATATTGGCTTACATAAGACTTTTCTAGACAGCTAAGTAATGCTAAGTCCCTGCAACTAAATTTTACGTAACAACAACTATTATGGCTAACAAAGACACTACAGATCCGCAAAAAATGGAACAAATCGTCTCCCTCTGCAAGAGCAAGGGATTCATCATGCAATCAGCGGAGATCTATGGTGGGCTCAATGGTTGCTGGGACTACGGTCCACTTGGAACAGAGCTGAAGCGTAATGTTAAAGAGTATTGGTGGCGTAAAAATGTTCAGGAACGTGACGATATTCTCGGTATGGATGGATCAATTCTAACTCACAAGGAAGTATTAACTGCTTCTGGCCACGTAGGTGGCTTCTCTGATCCTATGTCTACTTGTAGACAATGTAAGAAACATCAGCGCTTCGACCAAGTTCCAGATCAATTACTTGAATCTGAATGGGTAGCTTCTGTTTTATCAGTAGTTGAAGGAGGTCAATTTGATTCTCAAAAACTGATTCAATGGGCTAAGTCTAAAAAACTTGGTAAAAGACTAGCTCCTGGATTAGCGCTTGTTAGAGATCCTGAAATCACTTTAAGCTGGTTCTCAGAAAAAGTTTCGAGTGGCGTAGCAAAAGTAAGCAATACAAAGGATTTTTTACAATACATAGCCACACTTCAGTTTGATCAAACAGGTCTAATTACTCCTTGTCCTCATTGTGGAGGAGAACTTACGGAGCCAAAAGACTTCAACCTAATGTTTCAAACTAACATGGGGGCTACAGGTGGTGACATTGCCTACCTTCGACCAGAAACTGCTCAAACTATCTTTGTACAATATAAGCATATTCTAGATACTTCTCGTGTGAAATTACCATTCGGAATTGCTCAAATTGGTAAAGCATTTAGAAATGAAGTAAACCCACGTAACTTCATTTTTCGTTCACGTGAATTTGAGCAAATGGAGATCGAGTATTTCTGTCACCCAGATGACGGTCTACGTCTAACAGAAGAGTGGCTTGAAAAGCGTCTAGAATTCTATGACCTAATCGGTGTCCCTCGTGAGAAAATCCATATTCTCGATGTTCCTGATGGTGAGCGCGCGCATTACTCATCTAAAACTTACGACCTAGAATACGAATTCCCATTTGGCATCCAAGAGCTGGAAGGTGTAGCTTACCGTGGTAACTACGATGTTTCTAAACACCAAGAACACTCTAAGAAAAATCTCGAATACATCGACACAGAAACTAAGGAACGCTTCGTCCCCCACGTAGTAGAACCCTCTGCTGGCTGTGATAGAACATGTCTAGCAGTAATCTGTGAGGCCTACCATGTAGAAGATCTTACTAAAGAAGGAGGCAAAAAGGACGAACGCACAGTGATGCGCTTCAAGCCAGCGATAGCTCCTATTAAAGCAGCTATACTTCCTCTTCTTAAGAATAAGCCTGAGCTGGTAAAAAAAGCCAAGGAAGTGAAGAATCTCCTCCAGCCATTCATGAATGTCTTCTATGATGAAACTGCTGCCATTGGACGCCGCTACAGACGTCAAGATGAAGTAGGAACACCATTCTGCATCGCTATTGACTTCGAAACATTAGGTGAAGAAGAAGGCTCAGAAGACCTTAAAGACACAGTCACTATTCGTCACCGTGACTCCATGGAGCAAGAGCGCATAGCGATCAAGGATCTACTCCCTTGGCTACTGGAACGCATTAGATAGCTGAGCTATTAGCACTACCAATATCTAAACTACTTCAAGCTTCTAAGTGAAAAAAACGCTAATCCTGATGCGACATGCTAAATCAAGCTGGGGAAACCCTGGATTAGCAGATCACGATCGACCACTGAATGAGCGCGGTTCTCAGTCTGCCTTTGCATTAGGAAGCTGGTTGAAAGAGAAAGATTATCTACCAGATGAAGCTCTAGTCTCATCTTCCCGTAGAACTCAGGAGACATTTAAAGCTTTAAATATAAACCTAATTCCCGCAGTGAAGCGTGAACTATTTCATTCTTCTTCAGAGGAACTATTAAACGCTATTTCCTCTGCTAGCGGAGAGACTCTACTCGTAGTGGCTCACAATCCAGGGATTGGAGACCTAGCTATACGTCTAGCTAGAATGATGAGAGAGCGTCCAGATCATAATCGATTCGAAGACTACCCTACTGGAGCTACTTTCATCATCGAATATGAGGCGAGTTCATGGGCTGATATAGATTTCAGCACAGGGCTGATAAAGGACTTCATCATACCTAAAGAAATCACCTAGACTGAAACCTCAGCCTTAATGTGCGGATGTGGATCATAGCCCTCCAGCTTGAAGTCATCAAAGGTGAAATCGTCAATATCCTTGACCTCTGGATTCACCCACATAGTAGGTAATGGTCTTAGCTCACGAGTAAGTTGCAGTTTCGCCTGCTCGATATGATTACTGTATAGATGGAGATCTCCAAAACTATGCACAAAATCGCGAGCTTCGTAACCTAGCACCTGAGCTATCATTTTTACGAACAGAGCATAAGAAGCGATATTAAACGGAACTCCTAAAAATAAATCCGCACTACGCTGATAAAGCTGGCAGGATAGTCCCGGTTTCTCACTCCCTATATCGTGCACATAAAACTGAAAAAGTAAGTGGCAAGGAGGCAATGCCATTTCATCGACCTTACCCACATTCCAGGCAGATACTAGATGCCTGCGAGATGCCGGATTATGCTTCAAGTCGTGCATGAGTCGCTCGATTTGGTCAATACTAGTGCCGTCTTCTTTAGCCCATGAGCGCCACTGCTGACCATAGACTGGTCCTAAATCACCATTTTCATCTGCCCATTCGTCCCATATACGAACTCCATTTTCTTTTAGATAAGAAATGTTTGTGTCCCCTTTTAAAAACCATAGTAGCTCATGAATGATGGATCGCAGGTGGACTTTCTTAGTAGTGATTACTGGAAATCCCTCACGGAGATCATATCGAGTCTGTCTACCGAAGACCGAGATCGTCCCTGTGCCAGTGCGATCACCACGGGCTTCACCGTTTTCGAGGACGTCTTTGAGCAATTCATGATATTGGCGCATACAGATATCTAGACTGGCTAATCCAATTTGACACGTAAATTTATGACATTCTACTAGAAATTCCTCTTGAAGCCTGCGGATCACCCTGCATGATCCTGCCACTTACTAAAACCATGAACTTTCTCGATATCATTGCCATCCTCCTCACACTAGCCAGTGTATTCGCTTACATCAACCACCGCTGGATTAAGCTACCTATAACCATTGGTATCATGTTAATCTCTCTACTCTGTAGTCTACTCATGATCGTAGCTGGGCACTTCCATCCACCTATAACCTACGGAGCACAGGCGTTTGTGCAGTCTATCGATTTCAATGAAGCTCTGATGAACTGTATGCTAAGTTACCTCCTTTTTGCCGGAGCACTCCATGTCAATATGACTGAGCTTAAAAAGCAGCGACGCCTAGTAGCACTCATGGCTACTATAGGAGTCACTATTACCACGTTCGCAGTCGGTACTATTGCTTACTATGTTTTTGGAATGCTAGGTATAGAGATTGGTTACGCTTGGTGTCTCGTATTCGGAGCACTCATCGCCCCTACAGACCCTGTTGCGGTCCTAGGAATTCTTAAGACAGCTGGAGCACCTAAGTCTTTAGAAACTAAGATTACTGGTGAGTCACTATTCAATGACGGTGTAGGAGTTGTCATCTACCTAGTCCTAGTAGGAATCGCTACCAGTGGTATCGCCAATGTCACAGTCGGAGGTGTGGCACATGATTTTCTATGGGAAGCTGGAGGTGGTATTTTACTCGGATTAGTACTCGGTTACATCTGCTTTAGACTACTAAAATCCATAGATAACTACCACGTAGAGGTTCTACTCACGCTCGCCCTCGTAACAGCTGGCTACCGACTTGCCATGAACTTCCACCTCAGTGGTCCACTAGCCATGGTTGTCGCTGGACTCATGATCGGAAACCACGCTCGTGAGAATGCTATGAGTGAAAAGACTCGTATTCAGATCGATACTTTCTGGGAACTCATCGATGAGATTCTCAATGCCATCCTATTCCTACTCATTGGTATCGAAATCTTCATCCTAGAAGTATCCTCACCAGTCATCACCGTAGGACTCATCTTGATCCCAGTATCACTTCTAGTTCGCTACTTCTCAGCAGGACTAGCAGTGAGTTTACTGGGCAAATTCCGAGAGTTTACTCCAGGCGTTGTAAAGATACTGACTTGGGGAGGTATCCGTGGAGGTATTTCCGTAGCACTCGCACTTGCTATACCTAAGAGCGCCGGCATCGCCCGAGAGCATATATTACTAGTTACCTACATCATCGTCATCTTCTCTATAGCAGTGCAGGGTCTCACCCTCAAACCTCTCATCGCAAGAACTCTGGCGAAATCTAAGCTTTAGACTCTTTTAAGTTTACATCACCACTGATTCATTTATCCCATCTAAAAACATGAGCACTCAGAACGCAATCGAACAACTCATCGCAGGAACAGCCAAAGTTCTCAGCGAAAAGGAACTTGCTGAAAAACTCGAGCTAGGCAGACCTCTCAGAGTCAAGCTAGGCGTCGACCCCACTGCACCAGATATTCACCTCGGGCACACGGTCGCTATCGAGAAGCTCAGACAATTCCAAGTGCTAGGACACACTGCTGTGCTCATCATCGGAGACTTCACCGCGACCGTAGGAGATCCTACCGGCAGATCTGCAGCACGTCCACCGATCACCCGAGAGGAAGTTCTAGCAAACGCTAAAACCTACACCGACCAAGCATTTAAAATTCTAGATCCAGAGAAAACAGAAGTCGTTTACAATGGCGACTGGTTCCGCAAAATGACCTACGAGGAAGTGCTGAAACTCAACTCTCGCGTCACCATGCAGCAGATGATGCAGCGCGAAGACTTCCGCAAGCGTATCAACGAGGGCAAAGAAGTCCGCCTCCATGAGATCCAATACCCTATCATGCAAGGCTGGGACTCAGTCATGGTAAGATCTGACGTAGAGCTAGGCGGCACTGACCAACTCTTTAACAACCTAGTAGGACGCGATCTCCAAAAAGAAGAAGGAATGCCTCAGCAAGTAGTCATCCTAATGCCACTTCTAGAAGGTCTCGATGGTACCAAAAAAATGTCCAAATCATCCCACAACTACGTAGGAGTCAGCGAGCCAGCGACCGAAATGGTCAACAAACTCATGTCCATCAGCGATGACCTCATGGACAAATACTATACTATGCTCCTTGGCGACCAGCGCAGCGCAGACCAACACCCACGTGATGCAAAGCTAGAGCTAGCTAAGCGTATCGCTGCTCGCTACCATAATCAATCCGAAGCGGATGAAGCCGTCCAACTCTGGCTAGAAAAAAGCAAAGGCGATAAAGCGGCTGGAGCTACAGACTTCCTTCTAACAGAACTCCCTGACGAACTCACCGTCCTAAGCCTGTGCTCAGCAGTATTCCAAGTTGGTTTCGGTGTTAAGAAGTCTAACGGTGAGCTGAAAAAGCAAAGCATCGCACCTGGAGCTATCCAACTCAACGGAGAGAAACTCACTGATCCGAATGCCTCTGTCAGCTTAAAGGTAGATGATGTTCTAAGACTCAGTAAAAAACACACCGTAAAGTTTATTTAGAGAGAGTTTTAGATGACTGGGCTAGATAATTACACAGTTTATATTCCTTTCTTTGCTCTTCTGATTGTCGCTATTTTTTTATTCGTAGGCTCGGTAGTTGCCTTTAAGTCAAAGAAAAGAATTTGTAGCGCGCTACTATTACTTAGCTCTGGAATTGGTTTATCAGCAGTTCTCTTCAATCTCTACCTGCTCATGATATTGGTAGGTACTATGAATACAGCCTCAATAGTCTACGATAAACATGCGATTGAGCAGTTTGAAAAATATGTCGCCTACCAAGAAGTCTCTTCATACACATTTCTCTTCTCATACTGCTTCTTTGCAGTCAGCTTTGTAGTCTATTGCTGTAGTATCTCTGGCATCCGCCAGCGTAATGAACAATTAGAGTTCATAGTATCTGAAGTAAGAAATAGATACTAATCGCCCAATAAAAAAAGAGTCAAAGTTGCAAAGTAACTCTGACTCTCGAATTTATTCTGGATTATTAAATAATTTGAGGACTTACGTCTTCTTCATGATAAAGGATAGAACCCAAATAACTAAGAACACAAAGAATAAAATCTTCGCTATTCCTGCTGCTGAACCTGCAATTCCTCCAAATCCTAGAATTGCTGCTATGATAGCAACTACTAGAAATACTAATGACCAATGTAACATAATTTTGTTTCTTTCTATGGTTAGTTGTTATTAATTATCTGTTGCGTCTTCAATCTCATCACCTGCATCTTCCACCTTATCTTTGGCGTCGTCTGTAGCGTCTTCGATCTTGTCTACTGCTTTTTCAGCAGATTCATCCATCTTCTTTCCAGCCTTGGACCTTCTTTTTCACATGAGGTGACCGCAAACGCTGCGGCGCATCCCATTGCAATATATGCTATGTGTTTTGTCTTCATGAAACTTTATTAATAATATAATAAATCATCATAAAAGTTACGCAAATTATTTTCGGCTATAATTAATCAATCGCATCAATAATAATATCTGCGACCTCTATCATCTTTATACGCTGTTTAGTCGCAGCATTCCTTATCCTCAGATAAGCGTCTTCTTCAGAAATCTGATACTTTTTCATTACTATACCCTTAGCTCGCTCGATCTTCTTTCGTGCTAAGAGAGCTTCCTTCAGTTCTTTATTCTCTTCGCGTAGCTCCTGAAATTGTTGAAATCTTCTAAGCACTAAATAGCAAGTAGTCTCCAAATCTTTATTATCTACAGGATCGATCAGATAGCCCATCACGTGATCTTCCATCGCTTTCTCTACATCATCCAAATCTACTTGCTTAGCAATGATGATAGCAGGAACTGGCTCTCTCTGCGCAAGCTCTAAAAGAGTATCAACTACCATCCCATCATCATAATGAATTCCTGTAACGATGAGAGTCGCACATTTCTCTATTGCTAACTCTTTTAAACTTTCTCTAGAGCAACATTTACCGATCACATTGTATCCTAGATCATCCAACATGGATGCTATTTTGCTACATAATGATTGATCTTGGTGAGCAACAAGCACTTTAGTTTCTTTGATTAACTCTACTTTAGGCATCTTACTTGGCATAATAAAAAAATGCTAATGAATAGCACGATTAATTTGGTTTTTGGTTGAAATAATTTTCCAGATTATGCTATTAATTTAGCTAATTTGTAAACTGAGGAACAGTTTATAAGCTATTATCACACTTCAATTCAGAATGATGCTCTACAGCTACTCCTGTTCCTCAACGTTTAATCAAATCTAAATACTCCGGAATTTTGCTATTTCTATTATTAATGTCATTACTAAGTGCTCAAGAAGCTGATCATTATTTCACAAAACGCTGTCGATAATAACGGGACTACCTAACTAGATAATCGCACTCATTCCACAACGCTGTAGAAGATGTCAAGAGATTGAGTTAGCTGTTAGAATTGTCAATCCAATTCAACAACTGTTTAATATTAGGATATCATCTATAATATTGGTACGAATAAGCGGCAGAAATTTGCAAATATACGAACAAATACATTTTTGCTCGCTAGTACAGGCTCCTCTATTTTCATCGAATTCGTGAAATCAGTATTAAGCATTTTTTCAACTTCGCTGATTGTTTTCTGAGACTCTATCAACATCATAATCTCGAAATTTAGCCTGAACGAGCGGTTGTCCAAGTTTGCGGTTCCAACCATCGCAATATCGCTATCCACCAAGATTACCTTTTGATGCATGAATCCCTTATGATAGGCGTGTAAGTTGATCCCCATAGGAATCAGATCTTCTTCAAATGTATAGGCAGCATAGGCAACAATAACCTGATCCGACTCTTTAGGGTAAAGAATTTTCACATCTACCCCACGCATCACAGCCGTCTGTAGAGCAGTGATTAGACCCTGATCTGGTACTAAGTAGGGAGTTGCTATCCAGAGTCGATCTTTAGCAACACTCGCTGCCGCTGCAACGGTGAGGTGCCAAGTATCAAAATCGTCAGATGGGTTACTTGCCATCGAGGTCACTTTTTCAGGCTCATCTGTGATATCACTAAAATCTTGATCCCAGCGAACATCGATTAAGTCCCCTGTCCCCCAATAATAATCTTCTACTACGACAGTCTGTAACCCCAGAACAGCGGGTCCACGGATATGCATATGTGTATCTCTCCAGTATCCGATTTCTTCTGCCCTTCCTAGATATTCGTCACCTACATTAATACCTCCTATAAATCCCTGCTTACCATCGATCACTATAATCTTACGGTGATTTCTAAAGTTTAGCTGAAAACGAGAGAGCCACTTTCTCTTAATACCAAACGAATCAAGATGAACTCCAGCTTCCTTTAACTCACCGATAAATTCGTCAGTCATATCAGAGGAGCCGAACGAATCGTAAACCATATATACTCTGATCCCTTTAGTAGCCTGCTCAATAAGAGCGTCTTTAAATTTTTTCCCGATCCGATCATCCTTAATAGTAAAATATTCTATTAAGATATACTCTTTCGCATTCTTTAGTTCCTGGAACACCTTATCAAACTTCTCGTGAGCATCTATTAATAGCTTCATTTCATTACCGTCTGTATTATGAGTGTAGCGGATTTTAGAAATGGCTTTAATCACTTTATTATCAGATTCATAAGCATAGTCTTTAGACGCTTTTTTCAGATCATCGTAGACATCACTAAGCTTAGCTCTCAGAGCCTTTCTTGCTTTTACATAATTATGATATCGTGTCCTCCCTGCTAACCAATACAAAGGCACCACTATTACAGGGATCATAAGTAAACCGAAGATCCAGGCTATCGCACCCTGACTAGATCTCACATGCTTTAGCACATGAAGTGAATGAATAATTCCTAATATAAAGAAAACTAGCAATATTAGCACTAAGGACTGAACCCATGAAAAATTCCAAGCTAATATCATGATGGTTTAACTACTTTTCCATAACGCAATGATAAGAAACAGACCAGAGCCAGCATGATTGCAATTTCAATCCTTCCAAGACCAGTCGACAAGCCGATAGCACCCGTAACCCAGATCGAAACCGCCGTAGACATACCATCTACTTTATCTTCCTTCTTCAAGATAACACCACCACCTAGAAATCCTAAGCCAGAAACTACAGCTCCAACAACTCGACCATGGGCTGATGCATCCCCTAACCCTTCACCTAAGATTGTAAACGCACAAGTAGCCACAGCGATCAGAGGAAAGGTTCTAACCCCTGCTGATTTCTGACGTTGCTCGCGATCCCAACCAATAGGTAGGGTTAACAAATAGGCAGTCCCTATATAAATGAATGACGACAACACTGTCCACCATTCGAAGTTCATAAATTGTTCAATACTCATTACTTGAATAGTTAGAATCTTATTCTAGTGTAGGAATATGAGTAAAGAAGATTATGAGGTCATTGTCATAGGTGGAGGAAGTGGCGGATATGCTGCTGGAAATTTTTTGCAAGACGCAGGTATAAAGGTAGCACTCATAGATGGAGCTGAAGAACTCGGCGGACTATGTATCCTACGAGGGTGTATGCCTAGTAAGAGCATCATCGAGTCCGCTAAGCGATACGCCGCTATTAAAGAAGCCGCAGAATTCGGTATCACAGTTGGCGATGCCAGCATAGACATCAAGAAAGTGATGGATCGTAAAAAAGTCCTTATCGATGACTTCAAAGGCTACCGCCAGCAACAACTCACTGACGGAAGATTCGATCTCTACAGAGGCACAGCATCATTCACTGACTCACACACCGTTGCTATACAGATGAATGATGGATCAGAGAGAATACTCACAGCAAAAGCCTTCGTAGTAGCGTCAGGTTCATCAGTATTCATTCCAGAAATAGATGGTATGAAGGAAGCTGGCTACCTCACCAGCCGCGACGTCCTAGAATCTAACAGCTTACCCAAATCCATCAGTGTATTAGGAGGTGGAGCTATAGCACTAGAGCTAGCTTACTTTTACGCAGCCTGTGATACAGAAGTAACAGTAATCCAGCGTAGCGAGCAGATTCTCTCCACAATGGATAAGGACATAGCAGACGAAGCCCAAGCTGCACTCGAAGCTGCTGGGATCAAATTCTACTGCGGTACTGACATAAAAAAAGTTTCTACCAAAGACGGTCAAAAAGTAGTCGAATTCACCCACCAAGGAAACACTCTAACAGTAAGTTCAGATGAAATCTTATGTGCTCTTGGCAGATCACCTAACACCTCAAAACTTGGATGCGACAATGCTGGCTTAGAGCTCAAAAAAGGTAAGCTAGTCGTCAACCTATCTATGCAGACCAGTCAGCACCACATCTATGCCGCTGGAGATGTATGTAGTCCACTAGATGTCGTCCACTTAGCTATCGCCCAAGCAGAAGCTGCAGCTCAAAACATACTCACGCAGCTAAAAGGAGAAGACATCTCAAAGCCTGTAACAGTAGATTACAGTCTCTCACTCTACGGCATCTTCACTGAGCCTCAGATCGCAGCAGTCGGACTGTCAGAAGGCGAGGCCAAAAATAAAGGAATCGACTACGCCACTGCCTCCTACCCATTCGATGACCACGGCAAGTCCATGGTGCACGGCACTAAGCACGGCTTCGTAAAACTAATCATAGATAAAAAGTCTAACAAGCTAATCGGTGGCTCCGTCATAGGACCAGAAGCAGTAGAACTTATCCACGAAATAGTAGTAGCCATGTCGTTCGGGTCCACCGCTGAACAGCTGCTCAACATCCCCCACTACCACCCAACACTCAGCGAAATCTGGACATACCCTGCAGAAGATTTAGCCGAGCTATCAACTTAAGCAGTAATAAAAAATCTCTATGAAAGTCCACATTCAACACATCCTATCCTACATCACCACTAGCTTCTGGTGTATCCCAAGCCTCCTAGCTATCCTAGGATTACTCGCTGGATATGGGGCTCAAAAGCTAGACCTAGCATTATACGAAAACCTATCATGGACCTTAACAGATCCTGCTGGAGCTAGAGCTATCCTTACCACAGTAGCCGCCTCATCCATCACTGTAGCAGGAGTAGTTTTCTCCATCACAATGGTAGTACTCTCCAGTGCATCCAGCCAGTTCGGACCACGCCTAATGAGAAATTTTCTTCGACACATAGACACCAAGGTCGTGCTCGGTGGATACATCGGTATATTCATTTACTGCATGATGGTAGTAGCTACTGTTAGAGACGGTGAGAATGGCTGGGTGCCTCAGCTTTCAGTAACGATTGGCGGCATACTCGGACTACTTAGTTTTGGACTACTTATCGCCTTCATTCATCACGTAACACATTTCTTACAAGCATCTAAAATCATCAATGAAGTAGCCGAAGAAATCGATGAATGTAGTAACAAAATTTTTCCCCTCAATGCTCTCACCAAAGACTCTGAATTCTCCACAACAATAGGAACATTACCAGAAGTAGACGAACACTCCAGACCCATCATAGCCACTAAAAAAGGCTACCTTAAAAGTATCAGCCTCGCATCCATTTTAACAAAATCAGTGAAGAACAACGCCATCATCAGATACCACCATCGTCCAGGTGAATACATTCTAGAAAATGATCCCATCGCAACTGTCTGGTGTTCTGAAGAAGACTGGGAAAACATCTCGGAAGATATCAATGCTAGTATAACCACCGGCTCAGAAAGAACAGAACTCCAAGACATCGAATACGCCATAGATCAGCTAGTAGAAGTAGCCGTCCGCGCCATGTCGAAAGGTATCAACGACCCATTTACAGCCATCAATTGTATTCACAGACTAGCGTCAGCACTGCTACAAATCGCCCACGACAAACTCCCCGGAAGCATGATCCATGACGCCAATGGAAAACTTCGTATAGCGACCGTTTCCTACACATATCCAGGTCTCATAGACGCAGCATTTCACCAAATCAGGCAGAACGCTAAACCCATAGAAGCCGTCTCCATAGAATTCATGCACGTCCTGTCACGACTCAGTCACAAGGACACACCGAACGACTTTCATGCCTCTATTGAAAGACATTCTAATTTGCTAATGGATGACTGTAATGCTAACTTCGAAAACGATAGCGACCTCGAAGATTTAAAAAACTACTTTGATCAAAGAAGGCAACCAGAACAATAAAATCTAATTACTCCTACTAGCGCTAATCTTATTCTCAATGTAAGTCTTATCCTCTAAAGACAGACGATTCACCGTGGTCATAGACTTCTTACCATCAGGTTCTATCAGCCATAACTTACCATCGCTATAGCGAGCAGCCTTAGCAAAAACTGAATTGCCCTTTGCGCTGTGCCAAACTCGATATCCTTTTCGCTCCATATCAGTTTTCCAGCTACTATAATCTCTACTCGCACTACGCGCAGCATTTTTTAAGCGCCCCCAGTAGATATCCCCTGTATTCTTTTTAAAACCTCGATACTTACCAAACTCCGTTCCCCGAGGTGACAAAACAAGCACCACTGGATTCCCCATAACCTTATAGCGTTTCTTCAGAGATTCTACATACTTACGCTTCTCTCCACGCTCGCCATCCGTTTTACCTTTTATGGTCGAGTCTACTCTCAGCCTAACAATATTCTCATCCGCCCAGTCATCAAACTCTGACTTAGAAAATAATTCATTACTCAGTGACTTACAAAATGGACTATTTCTAGAGCTCGTGAACCATATCATCAGCGGCTTACCATCCTGTCTAGACTTCTGCATCGCCTTCTTATGATCTACATACCAGGCATCTACAGGATTATCATCATCCGCTACTATTCCAGCTAACTCCACTATCGGAATATCAGGATTCTCAGGAGCCCACACGATATCTTCTTCACGTGGAAGTTCACCGATTACTTTAATAGCATTCATACTCTTCAGCTCGTCAAAAGAGCCTTCACTACCAGTACCATTATCATTGATATCAAACTTTCCATCCTTATCAACTCCGCTCTTCAGTTTATGCCCTATCGCACCCGCAGATCTAGAAAGAGCTCCACAGCTCACAAGACTAAAACCACAAACAACTACAGCAGAAACTGTCATAGTAAATTTAACCACATTCTTCATACCTCATTCTATAGATTCTCGTTCCTAAGAACTCAAGCCTCCACATCGAAATAAAAAAATATTTTCATTCTCTGTAAATTCTCATTGCCCCAGCGCCTCCAAGTCTTTATTCATTTGCCAACAGCTTGACCTATCTAACGATTCAACATTTTCCAATCTAACATCATGAGAAAACTACACGCCAGCCTCGCGCTACTCATCACCATCTTCCTTAGCACTCCAACAGCGCAGGCTAAAGCACCTCCTGCTTCATACGAAAAGGGTGAATATGGTCTAACTAAAGATCAATACGCCCCCTTCCCTAAACCTCTACAGACCTACGATGACAAGCAAGAAGGAGCTGACATGTCACTCGGCGAAATCCTCAAAAACCGTGCCTTTGAGCAAGGGGGATTCAACCTCGTAGCTACCATCATATTCATCTGCGCTATCGTCCATACATTTCTAG
The DNA here is from genome assembly GCA_937923145.1 of uncultured Rubritalea sp. Lineage (GTDB taxonomy): Bacteria > Verrucomicrobiota > Verrucomicrobiia > Verrucomicrobiales > Akkermansiaceae > Rubritalea. The sequence continues at coordinate 23,765 of CALAJT010000048.1, forward strand.
CAGGATTCTTCCTAGAAATGGCACATAAACACCAAGACAGACAAAAAAAAATCAACGAAGAGCGAGGCAGAACAGCTCACGCTAAACCACAGGATGACGCCAAAGACGACGAATCATTTCGCGCTCACCTATTTCATTTCCTAGGAGAAGTAGAAGCCATCTTCGGTATCTGGGTCATCGCACTCGTAGGAGCCATCATCTACTTCTTCGGATTCGACCCTGCAGTCCAGTATCTAGGTCACGATGTCAACTACACCGAACCTATATTCGTAGTGGTCATCATGGCAATTTCAGCCACCCGTCCCGTAGTCCGCTTCGCTGAAATGATCGTCGGAAAAGTAGCTAACTTATTAGGCGGAGGTCCAGCTGCATGGTGGCTCTCAGTGCTTACTATCACCCCTCTCCTTGGCTCATTCATTACAGAGCCAGCAGCGATGACCATCTCCGCGATGCTATTAGCCAAGTGGTTCTACGACAAAAACCCTCCGCATAAATTCGCCTACGCAACACTAGGTCTGCTCTTCGTTAACATCTCAGTAGGTGGCACGCTCACCCACTTCGCCGCTCCACCAGTGCTCATGATCGCAGAGAAATGGAATTTCGGAATGGCTTACATGTTCAACAACTTCGGTTGGAAAGCTATCGTCGGTATCATCATAGCAAACGCTCTCTACTTCATGGCATTCCGCAAACACTTCGCAGGACTAGCCAATGCTGAAACAGACTCTAGCAAACGCATCCGCTGGGCAGAACGCGAAGACGCTATTCCACTTGCTGTCACCCTCACCCACCTCGGATTCCTCGCATTCACCGTTCTAACAGCTCACTACCCTGCGCTCTTCATTGGAGGCTTCATGTTCTTCATCGGCTTTAGTCAGGCAACAGGACACCACCAGAACGAGGTCTCCATGAAATCACCATTACTCGTAGGATTCTTCCTAGCAGGACTTGTAATCCACGGAGGTTGCCAAGGCTGGTGGATCGAACCACTCCTCATGGAATTCCAAGACAACAGCATCATCCTAATCTTCGGCTCCACACTCCTCACCGCATTCAATGACAACGCAGCCATCACCTACCTAGCGTCTCAAGCACCAGGTCTCGGCATCACTGCAAAATACGCCGTACTAGCAGGTGCCGTAACAGGTGGAGGTCTAACAGTTATAGCAAATGCTCCAAACCCGGCAGGACAATCAGTCCTAGGCAGATACTTCAAAGGCGGAGTATCACCAGCTAAACTAGCTATCTCAGCCATCATACCAACCATCATTATGGGATGCTGCTTCATGTTACTCAAGTCAGATGGCATGACTAATGACCCTAAGCCAGCAGACACAGAAAAAGTAGAAGAAGCGAAACCAAACTCACTCCAGCCAATCAACCCAACTTCCCCGGAGTAATTAAAGAATGAACTCATCACCTTTTTACAAATGTTCACAGGACTAGTAGAAGCCACTGGCACAATAACTCGTATCACTGATCTAGGTGACCAAGCTAGATACGATATAGCCATCCCCTTCACCTCAGAACTAGCACTAGGAGACTCCGTAGCAACCAATGGTTGCTGCCTAACAGTGGCTGCACTCGAACTAGACAAAGGAACAGCTAGCTTCGATCTACTCCACCAGACCCTAAAAGTCACCTCCCTAGGGTCACTCAAACAAGGCTCCACCGTAAATCTAGAACGAGCACTCCTTCCAACTCAACGTCTAGGAGGACACTTCGTCCAAGGGCATGTCGACGGCACTGGCTCACTAATCGACCTATCTATCCACGGACAAGACCACCGCCTAGAAATAGCTCTGCCCCCAGAAATCATCAAATACTGCATCCCAAAAGGATCACTAGCTATCGATGGTATCTCTCTAACAATAGCAGAACTCCTAGAAGAAAGTGCAGTATTCTGGATCACCCCCCACACCTACCAGGAAACCCACCTCCACAGCTTAGAGATAGGCAGCCCCATTAATCTAGAAGCCGACCTCCTAGCCAAATACACAGAGCGTCTCTTGGAAAAAAGATAACCTACTTTATTAAAATTCCCCTTTATGTATTCTCTGAAGGAGAACCTAATAGCGCCTACCGCACAGTAAATACGCATTCGTAGGTTTTGGAGATGACATACGCGTTGTTTAAAGTGCAGTTCAAATTACATCTAGGCAACTTCCATAGGTCATATAGAACCCATAAGACCTATACTCTCGTGCTGGACTATTGATTAACTATTCGTCGATAATTAGCTTTCACCGTGCTATCTAGGCATAAAAAAGCCCTTACTTAGCTATTAACTAAGTAAGGGCATAAAGAACTGGCGACGACCTACTCTCACAGGACCTATCGTCCAACTACCATCGGCGCAAAAGCGTTTCACT
>CALAJT010000049.1 GCA_937923145.1 uncultured Rubritalea sp.
GGAGGCGAAGCCCAGCGCATCAAACTAGTCGCCGAACTCACCCGCGGCCGCCTCAACATCCGCAACGTAGGACCAGCCCAGAAAAACCTCTACTTGATCGAAGAACCAACGATCGGTCTCCATGCCCAAGACGTCAACAAACTCATCGACGTCCTCCACCGCCTAGTAGACGAAGGCCACACCGTAATAATAGTAGAACACCACACCACCATCATGGCACAAGCTGATTACCTAATCGACATCGGACCAGAAGCTGGAGATAAAGGTGGGAGTATTGTAGCTCAAGGTAAACCTGAGGTCGTTGTAAAGTCGAAGGCTTCGAGGACTGCTCCGTTTATTAAACAAGCATTGGAGGAGTTAAAATAACTTTACCTAAAACTTAAAAGAAAAAGTGGTATGTTCTATTTTGGAAACAACTGAATTCTATTTCTGATCCAACTATTTTCATATTGGAAATAGTTGAATTAACAGTATAGACAAATTAGAGCCCATTATCCTCTATGCCTTCAGTACAGTTCTTGGTCAGTGATGCCTACCCAGTCTTGAATCACTGGGCTTTGCAACTTACCTCCCGCTAGGACTAAAAACATAAGCTAACAAGAACCTATTGTCTTAGCAGCTCAGTATCCTCATTCATCTCATTTGCTGGAAGAACAGGGTATACCGCCTCTGCTTTGGGTATCATTAGCTGAGGTATTCCTGCTCCAAGTGTAAATGGGGTTCGTATCTGATTCATGAATTATAGTCATTTATATACAAGCTGATGTGTATTATTACTATAAATGTGCCATAGCGGCACTCGCTAGGCTTAGAACTAGGAAGAAGCCGGACATGTCGGTGCAGGTGGTGAGGATGGGGCTGGAGGCTAGGGCTGGGTCTACTTTAAATTTCTTAAGTAGTAGTGGTATGAGACCACCTATGACTACGGAGAGGACGGTGTTTAACATGAGTGCTCCGCCTATGACGAGTCCTAGGTAAATGTTGTCTTTCCAGATTGCTGCTATGGCGCCGAGGACGAAGCCAAGGACAATACCGTTGTTAAGTCCTAGCCAAATTTCTTTCATTAAAACTCGGACGTAGTCGCGTGGCTGAATGATACCTAAGGTTAGTTCGCGGATGGATACAGCTACGGCTTGATTACCAGAACAGCCGCTCATGTCAGACACCATGGGGAGGAATATGGCTAGGGCGATGACTGCCTGGAGGGTGTCTTCATAGCTGGCTATGATACTGGCCGCTAGTAGATTAAGTAGGATGTTAGGTCCTAGCCAGGCGAGTCTTCGGATGCAGCGATCTTTGAGAGGCATGTTACGGAGTTCCTCACCTCCTACGATACCGCTGGATTTCAGGTAACTATCAGTCTGGGTATCAGACATGGCTTCCTGCATGGAGTCACGGGTGACGATGCCTTTTAGCTTGTTATTGGCATCGACTACAGGGAATGCGAGGTAGTTCTTTTTCTCAAAGGAATCGTGTAGTTCTTCTAGCTCCATGCTTACGACTACGGATGCAGGATCTTTGATCATGAGCTCGCCAATGGCTAGTGATCGGCGGCCTAAGACGAGATTCCTAAGTGCTAGGACTCCTTTGAGAATTTCATTCTCGTCGACTACGTAAAAGTATTGTACTTCGTCATCCGTATAGTCTTCTGCATGTTCGCCGAGTTCTGTGAGGACCTCGGCTACGGAGGTATTCTCTGTGAATGAGACGACTCGGTCTGACATGAGACCGCCGGCGCTATCCCATGCGTAGCTGACACGTTCGCGGATGTCTTCACTCTCTGTAGTGTCATCAAACTCTGCTAGGATAGCTTCGGAGCTGTTATCGTCTAGTTCACGGAGAAGATCGCCACTGACATCTGGTCCGAGTTCCTCTAAAACGTCTGCCGCACGCTCCGCAGACATTTCCTCGAGCATGTCAATTGCTTGCGCTTCTGCCATGTTTTCGATCAGTTCTGCCTGCTCATCGATTGGTAGGAGAGCGAGCAGAGAGTCTCGGTGCTCGGCATCTAACAGACTGATCATTCGTCGTTGATCATCTACAGTGGCTCCTTCTAGAATATCATGAGCGGCTTGAAAATCACCATTATCAACTGCCTCTGAGAGCATTTTCCAGCGCGCTACTTTCTGAACTTCTTCCTCAGCTTTCGGGTCTTCTAGTTGCTCGGTGGCCATGTAGCTAAACTACACATTCCCGCTAGGGCAACAACCTAAAATCTGACTGTGGTTGATTTTAGCAATTTGTCATTTATGACTTTAGATTTATCATTTTATTCAGTAATAAATCTATCTCTTCTTGGCGGTGATCAGCGGTGAGGGTGATACGTAGTCTCGCAGTGTTCTTGGGCACTGTAGGGTATCGTATAGCAGGAGTGTAGAGCCCCTCTTTTAATAATCTGTTAGAAACTGTTAGAGCATCTTCTGAACTACCTACGTGCCAAGGTATGATTGCACTTTGCGCTTCGCATTCCATCTTTTCTGTTAGATAAGATATATTTTTCCAGAGGCTACTTCTAAGCTCTTTTCCTTCCTCGCTAATGATGAGTCGCAGCGCTGCTAGCGCTGTGTGTGCTTGGGCTGCGGAGGGAGCGGTGGAGTAGATGAAGGAGCGCGCTTTATTCACCACTAGGTCGATAATGTCCTGGCTAGAGGCTATATAGCCACCTGCCACACCTGCTGACTTACTCAGTGTTCCCATCTGTATATCTATTTTATCACTACAGTTTAAGTGTTCACTGAGACCTAGTCCTTGTTCTCCGTAGATACCTAGTCCGTGAGCTTCATCTACTAGCAGGAGAGCTCCATATTTATTTTTAAGCTCTATTATTTTCTCTAGCTCAGCGACATCACCATCCATGCTGTAGACACTTTCGATGATGACTAACGTGCGCCCTAAATTTCTAACAGAACCATCTAACAGACGCTCTAGTTTTTCTAATCCATTGTGCGGAAAGACGCGGATAGTAGCACCACTGAGACGCGCACCATCTATGAGCGATGCATGAGCTAGCTTGTCTAGAATGATGGTATCGCCCTTCCCTACTAGAGCAGAAACTGAGCCTACTGCTGTGGCGTAGCCGGTGGAAAAGGTGAGTGCGGCTTGGCAGTGTTTTTTCTCTGCGATGAAATCTTCTAAGGCTCGATGTGCGATGGATGAGCCTGTGATGAGTCTACTCGCTGAGCTACCTACTCCCCAACGCTGGACGCCTTCTATCATTGCCTGTTTTAGCGATGGATGCTGAGATAGTCCTAGGTAGTCATTGGATGCAAAGTTGATGATTTTTCTTCCATCAAGATCGATATGACGACTAGATGCATAACTCTCAGAGTCAACCCACTTAAGCGATCGTCTGAGTGCTAGTTCATCGAGTTGCTTTAGTTCCTCACTAGGTGATCTCATTTTACTGGTACCGCTTTAGGCGGCTTAGCGGCTGGCACGAGCGCCCACTTGAGGAGTTTAGAGGAATCGGTAAATATATTAGTGGAATCAGAACCGAGACAGACTACGATGACTTTACGCCCATTAAGTTCACCTGTGCTGACTAGGCAGCGGCCCGATGCTTTAGTAGTTCCGGTTTTCATCCCTGTGCAATAGCTCACTTTTTTTAGGAGTTCGTTAGTGTTTTGCAGCCAGCGTTTTTTGCCATTATTATGGATGAAGTAGTATCCTCTGCTTTTTACGTAGTCTGCTATATCGGAGTTCCGTGTAGCGGCTCTGGCTAGGATGGCTATGTCTCTGGCGGTGGAGTACTGTCCTTCTTCTGTGAGCCCATGTGGGTTTTTGAAATGAGAGTGGAGCATACCGATCTGACGTGCTTTTGCATTCATGCGCTCGATAAATTTAGCTTCTGTCCCAGCCACATCACGCGCTAGAGCCTTGGCTACATCATTGCCAGATTTGACCATGAGAGCCTTGAGTAGCTGACCACGATTAAATTTTTCACCAGATTTTATATACACTTTAGAGGGTTCTACTTTCGTGTCAGATGTCTGTACGTAGACCATGTCTGAGAGTGGTCCAGCATCGATGACGCAGAGCGCGGTGAGGAGTTTCTGAGTAGAAGCTACGGCGACTTTTTCTAGAGAATTTTTCTCATAGAGCACAGCGCCTGTCCTGTCATCTACGATGATGGCTCGCTTAGCGACTACCGTAGGCACCTGACCACGGACTATGGCAGCTGGTTCAGCTGGTATAGGCGGAGCAGGTAGGTTGGCAGGCTGTTGAGCATTGGCGATATGGGTAAGCATCGCCGCACAGAGGAAGCTGGTCAGTCGGGAAGATATTTGCTGAAGATTCATGGTGAGTTAGTTATTAATAGACGTTCTGGGATCTATCAATATTCGATATTAAATAGTGTGAAGCTAATTTACTAGGATTGCCAGTACAGTATGAGAGAAATATCTAAAATAAAATTGGGTTGTGCCTCTCTGAGCACACTAATTCATTCTATTTTTTCAAATAAGTATTAAACTAGGTATCTCTACTTTACTCTGGCTTAGAGAGGTCTGGATTATCAGCGAGCGCTTTCTTCATCGTTGCCAAAGGCTCAGTCTCCTAAGCTTCATCATGCAGTTTAGTTAATCACTTACCCTTCGAGACTTATTCCTATAGTGGCCATCACTTTTTTCGCTACAGGGTCAGCTATCCCCCTATGATATGAGAAGTAAAAGGCAAAGGGTATAAAACGACGATTCGCCAAAGAAACGATTTGAGGGTAATATAAGTGATTATTTTCTCGCAAAATTCCTTATGCTTAACGGTTGACTATTCTGGAGCAGTAGGGAGTATTTAGCGCTGTGTTTGAATTACTAAAAACTGATACTGAGACCAAGGCTAGACGAGGCAGACTCACGACTGCACATGGAGTGGTGGAGACGCCGATATTCATGCCTGTAGGGACACAGGGGTCTGTGAAGACACTGCATCCTGATGATCTCGTGAATTTAGGTTCGCAGATTATTCTGGGGAATACTTATCATCTGAATCTACGCCCCGGGCTAGATGTGATCAAGGAGTTCGGTGGGTTGCATGAGTTTATCGACTGGGATATGCCTATCCTCACAGATAGCGGCGGATTTCAGGTCTGGTCACTAGCTAAGCTGCGCAAGATCACTGAGGAAGGTGTCAGATTTCAAAACCACCTAGACGGATCTAAAATGATGCTTTCACCAGAGGTGAGCATGGAGATCCAAGCTACCCTGGGGAGTGACATTGCGATGCTTTTCGATGAATGTCCTCCCTACCCATGCGAGGAGAAGTATGCGCTAGACTCGCTCTCCCTGACGACCCGATGGGCAAAACGCTGTAAGGAATGGGTAGCGCAGAATGAACCAAAATCTGGAAATGGCAGACAGATGCACTTTGGCATAGTCCAGGGTAGTATCTATGCTGAGATGAGAGAACAGTCAGCGAGAGAACTCGTAGAATTAGGCTTCGATGGATACGCAGTAGGTGGCATCAGCGTCGGTGAGCCAGAGCACGAGATGATCCGTGCGATAGAGAATGCGGTGCCATTCCTGCCTGAGGATAAGCCACGCTATGCCATGGGTCTGGGAACTCCGCCACAGATGCTAGAAATGATCGCCAGAGGTGTGGATATGTTTGACTGTGTGATGCCTACACGTGTGGCTCGTCATGGACTGGCATTCACTGAAGATGGTCCGATTCATATTAAGAATAAAGAGTTTGAATTTGATAAAAACCCACTGACTGAGAACACTCACCCACACGTCGCGAGATTCTCCAGGAGCTATATCAGACACCTCTGGAGGGCTAAGGAAATGTTGGCTTTAAGGTTGCTTTCTTTCCATAATCTGCATTTCTATCTAGACCTCATGGAGAAGGCGAGAAACGCCATAGAGCAAGGCAACTTCGCTAGCTTCAAAGACGAATTTACAAAACGATACAACCAAGGAAAATAACACACTAAGATGACAACTACATTTATACAACTAGCACAAGCTTCAGCACCTTCTTATAACGGTCTCATCATGATGGGTCTACTCTTCGTCATCATGTGGGTCGTCATGATCCGCCCACAGCAGAAGCGTGCGAAGGCTCTCAAGGAGCGCCAAGCATCATTGAAAAAAGGTGATAACATCGTCACTATCGGTGGCATGCATGCAGCGGTAAATGCAGTGAGCGAGGGCACCGTGTCACTCCGTCTCGCAGAGGGAGTTTTCGTGAAATACGATCGTTCTGCTATCGCACGCGTGATCACTAAAGAAGACACTCTAGCTGCTAAAGATTCTAAGTAGCCTTAAAGCGGTAATCACCCACTCGTGAAAATTTGCTTTGTTCTTTGATAAAGAATGATTTATAAGCTCCCAGTATAGTATGAAGTCTATCTATCTAATTTCTGGTGAAGTCAGTGGCGACACCCATGGTGCCGAGCTGATGCATGCCATCTCTGATGAGCTAGCACAGGATGGTGGAGTGAGCTTTCACGGAGCAGGTGGTCCTAAGATGAAGAAAGCTGGCGGCAACGGAAGCGGAATACGCGACTGGCTGGAGCAAGCTTCTGTCATGGGTGTAGTGGAGGTGCTAAAGCATTACCGCTGGTTTAAAACACAGTTTCACCTCTTTCTAGATGAGATTAAGATCATCAAGCCAGATGCTCTCATACTCATAGATTACCCAGGATTTAATCTGCGCATGGCTAAAAAAGTGCGCAAGCTACTGCCAGACACGAAGATTATATACTACATCAGCCCGAAAGTCTGGGCATGGAATAAAGGCCGTATTCCTAAGATGGCAGCGACGTTAGATAAGATGCTTTGTATCCTCCCTTTTGAAAAACCACTATTCGAACATTCAGGATTACCCACTACCTTTGTAGGTAACCCTATCGTAGATGAACTAGAGGATAAGAAAATAGATGTGGTGCGTGATGAATCGCTCGTGGGTCTCTTCCCCGGAAGCCGTGAGCGTGAGATTTCACGATTATTCCCAGTGATGATCGATGTCGCCAGACGTATGCATAACGATAACGACAGCCTCACATTTGAAGCACCTGCAGCTTCACCTAAGCTCGCTGAGCTAATGCATAAACTGCTGGAAAAAACCAAGATGAATGGCGATTATATCAAAATCAATGACGGTGGTAGTCTAGAGCTGATGCAACGTGCCGGCTGTGGAGTCATAGCCAGTGGCACCGCGACTCTGGAAGCAGCATATTACGGACTGCCCTATTGCCTGATTTATAAGATCGCACTGCCTACCTACATGCTAGGTAAACTACTAGTGAAGATCGAGCACATCGGTCTGGTGAATATTTTAGCAGGAAAGAAAGTGGTAGATGAATTCATCCAAGGAGAAGCCGACCCAGTGCATATCAAAGAAGCACTAGAAAAATTCATCAGAAATTCAGAACATCGTGAGAAAGTGCAGGGTGAAATGGCAGAAGCCGTATCACAACTAGGCGACCGGGGTTGTCATCTCCGTGCTGCCAAGGAAGTCGTAGAAACTCTTAACAGCTAATAAAACTAAAGCTAATCTCATGAATGAACAAGACGGCACAGCAGAGGTCGAGAACGCTAGTATGACGAAGTATTGGTGGATATTAATGATCATCCCTATAGGTCTTATTATCGGCACTGTGACTAGTACCTGTAATCATCTAAAACATGATAAAGAAAAAGACGAAATGGCAGAATACCGCGTCTCTGAGGATTTCAACAAGCAATCACTAGAAGATGATCTGCGTAAAGCATTTGCCACACCAAAGCAGGATTCTAAGATCACTCTCAAGGGCATCTCTAGCTCGAATGGACTCAACCATTATCTAAAACTAAGACCAGTTCGTGATGGCACAGGAGCACTAGGATATTACGATGTGAAGTCTGAGGATGAAGATAACAGTGGACAGATAGTAGCCATAGTAACTGAGCTAGACGAAGAAAATGCAGCGTCAAGAGCGGCAATGATAGCGATCAAAATCGCAGTGATGAAATCTGTCTTTGGTGAAACTAATTTTAAACACACATTACGCTTTGTATTCATACCTAACAGAAAGTCTAATATAGAAGTGAATTCAGAGATACTCACTCTCAAGGGAGAAAAACTCGTAGATTTCTATCTCCTCAGACCTATGGATCAACCTAACTTTGAAAAAGTCCGCTGGATCGAAGAAAACAATATTATCTCTCACCCTGCACTAGATCGTAAATTAGGTGAAGCCCTCACAGAGCAGCAACTCAACCTCGCGTTTGAAGCTGCTAAGCAACTCAGAGTTTTTCTGTTAGAAAAGCTTTAACCATATTTCTCAATATACCATTCCACGGTCTTGAGAATACCTGATTCAAAGCTCTCTTCAGCTTGCCAGCCTAACTGAGTTTGAATCTTAGTAGAGTCTATAGCATACCTTCTATCATGCCCTGCTCTGTCATCTACAAACGTGATTAGATGCTTGTATGATTTCACCGTATTAGATGGTTTTAGACGATCTAACATAGAGCAGATCTCATCCACTATACAGAGATTATCTCTCTCATTACCACCTCCAATATTATAGACACCACCAGTTTTTCCATGGTGAAATACTAGATCGATTCCTCTACAGTGATCTAACACATAGAGCCAATCTCGGATGTTCTTACCATCACCATAAATAGGGATAGGCTCGTGATTTAGAGCCTTACGAATAATCGTAGGAATGAGCTTCTCAGCATGTTGTTTAGGTCCGTAGTTATTACTACAGTTCGTGATCACCGTATTCAGACCATAGGTCTTACGATAAGCCCTCACGATCATATCTGCGGATGCCTTGGAGGCTGAATAGGGTGAATTAGGAGCGTAAGCAGTAGTCTCAGTAAAGAGTCCCGTATCAGCTAAGGAGCCGTATACCTCATCAGTAGAAATGTGATGGAACCTACACCCTGCATACTCTGATTTGTATTCAAACGGTTCATTCATCCAGTGCTCTTTAGCGGCTTGGACTAAATTATAAGTACCCTTAACATTAGTCTCGATAAAAACGCCAGGGTTAGAAATAGAATGATCCACATGTGATTCTGCGGCGAAATGTATCACTCCCCTAATATCATATTCACTAAAAACTCCCTGCACTAACTCAAAATCACAAATGTCACCATGGATGAATTTATAAAGCGGGTTAACCTCACACTCACTCAAGTTTTCCGAGTTACCAGCATAGGTGAGAAGATCCAGATTGATCAGCTTATAATCTGGATAGTTTTCTAGAAAATACGCGATGAAGTTAGAGCCTATAAATCCTGCACCACCTGTGATAAGAAGAGATTTCATTATTTTAACGACGTAGTTTATAATACCATGATTTAAGCTTCCCTAGAGCTTTTAAAAACCCAGATCGAGAGTCGTATATAAACTCCGGGTCACTAAGAAGCTTAGCAGCATTTAACGCTGTAGTAAATTCTCCAGTTTTAGGATTCAGATAAGTCGGATAGAGAATCAGTGTAGCACAGGCAAGCTCCAGTAAAGTTCGGCTCGCAGTTCGGCGCTCACAACTAAGCCAATCAGTAGTAAGTCCCCATCCAGCATAGAATGGCAATCCATAAGTGAAGACAGGCTTGCCATGAATAAGAGCCTCAAACCCCACCGTAGAAGTAAGAGTATGCACCTCATCAACTGCCTGAATCCATGAAATAATATCTCCCTCAGTCACTAAATAGTCTACATCATTCTCAATCCCATCCCACAGCGGTGCATCCTTTCTAGCACCACTGAGTAGATCAGGATGCGGCTTATAGCAGATATACGCCTCTGGATGCTGAGATCTTATTTCTGTTAGAAGCTCACGGTTATTGCCGATCTTAGGACTACCAAATTCTATCGATGCATCAGAGTCAACCTGTCCCGGTATAAGGATCACTCTCTTACCTTGAGACTCAGCAGGCAGTGACACCTCTTTAATTCCTAAATTATATTTAGTGAGCTTATTTGCTCTTAAAAAATCTAACAGCTCCTCAGTTTGCTCCAGCTCAGACGAACAAAACTCATACTTCTCTAACAAATTTTCTAACCGAGAAGGAGAACGAGCATCAAAATAAATCCCCACATCATCAAATACCCAAGAGAGCGGAAAATTAAAATTAGCCCCCAAACCACGTGAGCGGATGAAGCCATCTTCTACTCTTACGACTGGAAGATTTTTGAGCTCCTTAGAAATAGTCTTAGATCCCCACGTTAAAATCTTATGGTTAGAGGATTCATCTGATTTCAAATGACTAATAGTAGCTCTTGGTCCCAAATAGGCTGGTAATAGCTGTTTTTTCCATGGAGATAAGCATGTAGCGAACCAGTGCCCCGCACCCTTACTCCATTGCTCCCACTGAGATATTATATAATCTATTATCTCGCTTAGACTACAGGGTGAGAGTGTGTCTGGGTGATAATAATGAGAATAATTAATATACGCTGCCTGAAAAAGCTCTGCTAAAGAATGTCGTTGGAGACGTTCATCCTTAAGTGGCACTCCACGGTCTTCTGTAAGCCCCCAGCCTGCATAGAAATTCCAACCATAGCTAATCACTTTTACTCCGTGAATCAGTGCTTCCATCCCTAGTAGAGAAGTACCCACATAGACAGTCGAACAAAAACTAAAGCACTGCGCTGGAGAAAGTGTATGCGGTAGGATTTTTACCCTGGGGTGACTGAGCTGAATAGATGAGAAACAGGATTTTTTATTTTTATGAAAACTATCAGGATGAGTTTTTATATAGATAGGACATTCTGAATTTTCTCTTAGCGCATCTTCGAATAATTGATTAAATGTATCATTTTTAAGTCCTCCAAATTTATGCGAGGCATCTCCTCTCGTCTGATCTACTAGGAGAACACCTTGCGCATAATTAGATATATCAGTGGGGTGAAATCCATTGTATTTAGAAATGCCTTTACTCCGAAATTTTTCGAGTAGTTCGGTAGTCTCTTTCTCAAGAGTAACAGGATACTTTAGGGCTCTGAGCAAATCTGATTTACCAGAAGAATCAAACATCGCCCCCCTAGTATCGACACTAATACCAAAGATTGCCCCCTTGTAGCCTGGTAACATAGAGCGCACTGGGGCGTCCTCAAAAAGAAGTAAATCAGAGTCTTTTTTTACAGCATTTTTAATGGCTGATAAGCCACTGGGTTTATATCCCCAGCCGATACAGTCTTTCGCAATATCAGAATCACACTCACCTAAGTATCTCTGAATAAGTGGGTGTTTGTAAAGCTTCCTGTATAGTAGTGAGTGCATTTGTGAAATTATCTTCTAAAGCCTATTAGTAAAAAAGAAAGCCACAAAGTCGAAACTCTATGGCTTTGAAAATTATGAAACCGTAACTATTTCTAGATATTACCGATCATTTTAAGTTGTCATTAGAGCTAAGATAAATTCGACCATTTTTAATAGTATCCTATGTTACACTCCTTCTCAATGACCTCGCCATTTTATGATTCGGAACTTCTTTAATAATATGATCAAGAAGCTCTATTTCTTTATCACCGATGTTATTAATTTTTGATTTTGCAAGCAGGTAATACCATATAGCAAAATTGGGTAACTTTTTAATAGATCCTGATTGGTTTCCATGATGCTTCATCGATTCGTAAACAAGTGAATACCTTTTATCATTAATTAAACCCTTAATAATTTCTTTGTTTAAGGGTATATCCTTCCCAGAAAATTCCAAGGCCCCTTTAGATTCTACAAGTAATTGATTCCTGTCCCATGAGATTCCTTGTTTAACCACTCTAGCCGGAGCGCCTACCGCTAGACAATATGGAGGTATTTTGCCGTTCACTATTGATCGTCCACCAATAATTGATCCCGCTCCAATTAGTGAGCCTTTAGATACTCTAACTGACTCAGCTAGCCAAACCCTCTCTTCTATTCTGATCGACTGAGGATTGTTAATTCTCGATTCATTTGTTAAATTAATTACACTATGCATATCAGAAGTGAAAATTCCAACATCTGAGAATAGGCAATCCTTCTCTATAATTATCTCGCAAGACTCTAGCGAACGGATGTCCGAAACTCGATTAATACAGACTCTTTCTCCAATATCTATCAAGCAGTTAGCCCCGATTACTAAATACCCCTTCAGTGCACAACTTTCTCCTAAAATTAATTTACCCTTATTCCCAAGAAAAGTTATCCGAGTTTTATTAAATTTAACATTTTCGCCAATCTCTATGTAATTACTAGTTCCATACCATGTTATTTCAGCATCCACTGAATAACTTTCACCTTTAAAGACCGCTTTGTTACCAGCCTCTATAAAATCCGCTAATGTCCCTCTTTTATTTCGCATTATATGTCCTTTAATTCATTTAAAAACTTTTCTGCGGGAGGGTGATCAGCACTAATTTTTTCAAGCAGACAAATGGCCTCTTCCCTCTTACCTTCCTGGACATTGATTTTTGCTAATAAGGTAGTTGCAAACAAGTGCTTAGGAAAGAACTCTAAAGTGACCTCCAGATTACGTTTAGAATTTTGCATGTCTGCTAAATTGTAATAAGCAATCCCAGCGTAATAAAAGGCATAGGCTCTTAGTAAATGAGGTTCAATTTCAATTGATTCGAATAGCTCGACAACCTCAGAGTAGCTTTTCTTTTTAATCAACTCTTGAAAAGTAATCTTCGACGGCATATCGCTTTCCAAATAATTATTTATAGAGGCCTGCATAATTTTTGCTACCATGTTTGGAGATACATGTCTGTAATCCGCTCCTTTCCATACTTTATCTGGTGATGTCAGAGTGACCATCTCGTAACTAGGGAAATATGCTATAGAGGGGTTTTGAGTGACAAACTCTTCTACCGCAGCTCTAAGCACACTCTTTGAGTAACAATTCGCTTGCAGCACATCTTGCCCTCTATACGTCGCATGCAAGGGAACAGGGGAAACTGTAATTAAGATATTCTGTTCTACTTCAGCACTTTCCTGGAGAGTTTTGTATATCTCTTTTAAACAACTCATAATTTGATCATAACTCAGAACATGAAGCTCATATCGATCTGGGTTGTTCTTAACTGTAGACTTATGTGGAGAGATATTTAAGTACGTCTGCTCTGTCTTGTCATACCAAGCTTCTACTAAACCTAATGTTATAACGACAAGATCACACTGCTTTATAAGACTCATATTTGTTAGTAGTCTTCTATATGCACTTGCCACCTCCTCATGACTAGCTGTGTCTAGTGAATTACCTCCACCAAATTGATAGTTAGCACATCTGGAGTTTTTGGGGCTTATTTTCACTACTCCAGCGTTTACGTCACTTTCAGTAAATCCACCAGTAGCTAGCTTCAAATCATGTAATATACTCGTCGGTGTATATTTATTAGTAATATACCTAAACTTATCGGACTCTTGCTCATGTATCGTCTTATATGAAACGACATCCATCCCCAGAGAAAACATCGCTTTCTCTATCTCTCTAGCAAAGCATGATCCGATTGCGAAAATTTTACCATCTTTAGGTATTTTAAATTTAGGTTCATGCTCTAAATTTGCTATAGGGTGCAATCTCTCAGGGTCTTTATCCGGATGCGGATATAGAGCTGTACCAGAAACTGCAGCATAAGCTTCTGAACCTTTAATTATTTGAATTGGATTTGATTTCATTTGTATAAATTGATCTTTATTCATCTAAAGAGCTTATTTCTTTGTACACTCTTTCACAGCTTTTACCATCTCTTTTTGTATAGGTTTGGTCTCTACGTTCTTGATAAATTCCATCCTCTCCCTCGGATAAAAGCTTCTGTAAATCATCTAGAACTTTTGCACTCTCGTATGAAACTGGACCAAATCCATCTTCTTCAAAGTCAAAATATCCCTCCACTGAAGTGTGTTTCCCGCTAGCGAAATCTTCCTTATCAAATTGAAAATACATTACAGAGCGATCAATAACCGCAGCATCAAAGGCAATAGATGAATAGTCTGTAATTAAAACGAAAGTTTCTAAAATCTGATTCGAGTATGAAAAATTATTAGTCACGTCTACAACCTCAATATAATCTGGTATCTTGAATTCGTTAACGTACATGGATAAATTGGGATGCATCGCAAACTTAACTTTTAAACCACGTTCTTCACTCATTACCCTGAGTTTCGCATCACTCAATAACTTGATCCAATTCTGCGCATAATCAGTTTCTAAAAAATTTGGTAACGGTTCTCTTGGACCGCCAATTTCTTTCGGCTCCAATGTTAAATACCTTCTCCAGGTTGGCATTATAAGGATAGTATCCGCTTCAACTTTATCTTTGTTTCTTAGGAGTGAGTCATGTCTAGGCATACCTGTTAGGCACACTTCAACATCAGAAAATTTATAATTACCCTCTTTACCTGCTATGAAATTATATTCCCCTGGTGTTGAGGTAATAAACTTTTTCATTCTTACATTGTTCAGCCACTTAGAGATGTCCGTCATGATAATCCCATGCTGTAAAAAGATAAATCTATATTTTACTATGTCACTAAAGCTTTTAGTTGGCCGAGGATGGAAAAGCGCATGACCAGCTTGTGATGAGATTAGAAATCTACAACTTGCAAGACATTCGAGATGCTCATCCGAACCGTAATCTATCAAATTAAAACCCTCCGCTTCTAGACGCTTCCAATCAGAAGCCTCGTTAGATAAGGCAAAATATATTTCATCCTGTAGCTTGTTATTTTTTATGTATCTATAGAAATGCTCTGCATTATCATCAGCTTTATCTTGTCTGTCTGTTATGAGCCACGAATTACACCACTTTGGAAATGAAGACTTTACCTTTTCTCTCAAAGCCTCCTCCTCTTTTGTTAAATCAGAAGGAGCTAAACGTATTTGAGAATTCCTAATGTCCAGCCAACTAGCACTCTTTCCTAAATCTTTCCCTCCGTTCTTGATATTAGTACCTACCTTATCTCTTGAAAAAGACACGTAATCATGGTCATTCAGATCTATCCAAAACAAATGCTTCGCATTATAGATATGGTCAAATAGAAATGTTCGTGAGTAGCTTATTGATTTTTTGGGAACACACTTACCATTCACACTTACATCTATTGATGAAAAATCCTCTAACTCCCCAGACATATAAAAGAACTGTGCTTTACCTTGCCGAGAAGCTAGATCATGAACATACATTGAAGTTATAGGTCTTTTCGAATTTTTAAATAAACTTAAGAAGGCGACTTTATGTTCTTCTACGAACCCCTTAAATATATATGAATTTATATACCTCTCTTCTACGTGGTTCATAATCTGCTTACACACCTTCATGAAGTCATCTTGTTCACTT
>CALAJT010000050.1 GCA_937923145.1 uncultured Rubritalea sp.
TGCTGAACTGAGGTTTCGAGTTAATCCATCCAGACCTGAAGCACAGAACTTACAACCATAGGCACAACCTACTTGAGAAGATACGCAAACAGTCATTCGCTGAGATCGCGAGCCATCTGGAGCGACTGATGCAGGAATGAGAACGGACTCTACATAGCGACCATCATGTAGTTGGAAAAGATACTTACGAGTGGTGTCTTCACTACCCTGAACCTTGACAACTTTTAGAGGTGATACCTCAAAATTCTCAAGCAAGGGTTTCATCCTTTTCTCAGAAATACCCTCAACCGCGGATAAATCCTGAATCTTTCTCTTATAAAGACTATCCATGACAGCAGCTGCATGAAACTTAGAGCCACCCTGAGTCTCAAAAAACTCAGTTAGATCAGCTCTAGTTATCCCTAGAATGTTTGCCTTCTCGACCATGTCATTCTTGTATCACGAGATTTCTAGGAATCACGCTTTTTCAGCTGAAGGCTAAACTTATAAGAGCACTGGGAAAACAGAAGTTGCATGATGTGTGAACTAATTAGCGATTATCACATGAAGTTCACCTTCAGCGAACGCATATACTTCGCATAGTCACACAGGGATACGACTTTGCCTCTCGCCATGTTGATATAAAATGCCCTTTCAGAGCATGAAAAAGCTCTCTGCGGATGATCCACAGAGAGCTTATGAGATATTTGTCTAACAGTTAATCTAGATAGCTTGCATGTTAGCCATAGAGTCACGGAGGAATTCACCGATCTCTTCAACTTCGTGGTTACGAATGTTGAAGTTCACTCCTACCAGGAGTTGGTTATCAACAGCAGTGCTAGTAGATTCTAGTCCTTTACCGATGATGTCAGTCTCTACAGTCTTCATGAAGTCTTCAAGTAGTGGTACACAAGCGTGTGAGAAGAGGTAACATCCGTATTCAGCGGTGTCAGAAATAACGCGGTTCATTTCGAAGAGTTTCTTACGTGCGATTGTGTTAGCGATGAGTGGAGTCTCGTGGAGTGACTCATAGTATGCTGACTCAGGCTTGATTCCTGCTTCAGTCATTGCCTCGTATGCTAGCTCTACGCCAGCCTTAACCATAGCGACCATGAGGATACCGTTGTCGAAATACTCTTGTTCAGAGATCTCACCAGTAGCTGGTGTTTTCTCGAAGTCAGTTTCACCAGTCTCACTTCTCCAGCCGAGTAAGTTTACGTCGTCGTTGGCCCAGTCGGTCATCATAGTAGATGAGAATGTGCCGTCGATGATATCGTCCATGTGCTTCTCGAAGAGTGGACGCATGATGTCCTTAAGTTCTTCAGAAAGATCGTATGCAAGAATTTTAGCAGGGTTAGAAAGACGATCCATCATATTAGTGATACCACCGTGCTTAAGAGCCTCAGTGATAGTCTCCCAGCCATACTGAATGAGGTTAGATGCGTATCCTTTATCGATTCCTTTTTCTACCATCTTATTGAAGCAGAGGATAGATCCAGCTTGGAGAAGTCCACAGAGGATAGTCTGCTCACCCATGAGGTCAGACTTCACTTCAGCTACGAATGATGACTCGATAACTCCAGCGTGGTGACCACCCTGAGCTACACAGAGAGCCTTAGCTAGCTCTAGTCCATTGCCGCTAGGATCATTCTCAACGTGGCATGAGATAAGTGTCGGAACACCGAATCCACGCTTATATTCTTCGCGGACTTCAGAACCAGGCGACTTAGGAGCTACCATGATCACAGTAAGATCTTTACGGATTTGCACACCTTCTTCAACAATGTTGAATCCGTGAGCATAAGCGAATGTAGCGCCTTCCTTCATGTGAGGGATTACGCTCTCCACAACAGCTGTGTGTTGCTTATCAGGAGCGAGGTTCATTACGATGTCTGCTGTAGGGAGCATCTCTTCGTAGTTGCCTACTTTAAAGTTGTTCTCAGAAGCATTGAGGAATGACTGACGCTTTTCAGCGATCGCTGCGTCACGGAGTGTGTAGGCAACGTTTAGTCCAGAGTCACGCATGTTGAGACCTTGGTTAAGACCCTGTGCACCGCAACCTACGATCACGATTTTAAGATCTTTAGCGGCATTGATTCCATTTGTAAATTCAGCTGGATCCATGAAGCGGCAAGTGCCAAGCTCATCGAGCTGGCGGCGAAGTGGTAGACTATTGAAGTAGTTTTGGCTCATATATATTATATTGTTTAGTGTTAACTTAGGCGGAGTTAACACTAAAACTAGCATTGCGTAAATTGAATTATATGGGATTTTATATTGCGTTATACGCAATATTGATTAACCCTAATTTCAGATGATGCATCATGAACTCAAACTATTTCTCTCTGTAGCGGAGCACCTACATTTTGGCAAAGCTAGCCGAGCGTGTAATTTGAGTGCGTCGGCACTCACGCGTAGTATCCAGAGACTAGAAGAGGAGCTAGGGCAGAAACTATTTGTTAGAGATAATAGAACAGTAGAGATCACCGAAGCAGGGCTAACTTTTAAGAAATACGCTCTGCAAGCTGTCTATGACTGGCAATCCGTTAGAGAGGATCTGGAGGAGAAGGAGTTAGTCTACGGTGATCTAACTATCTATTCTTCTCTGACCGCAGTTTATACCGTACTCCCTGAATTAATTTCTAATTTCAGCCGAGATTTCCCTGAAGTCAAAGTAGGATTAAGAACAGGGGCTGCAGAAGATGCCATAGATAAGGTAATGGAAGGGGAAATAGACCTAGCCGTAGCGGCTCTTACGGATCGTCCTGTGAAAGGAGTCGAATTCCTTCCTCTACTAGTGACTAATCTATCATTCGTGATAGCCAAGTCTCCGACATTGGCTAACTCTGGCTCTTCTTGGCTAGAAATGCCTTTAGTGCTCCCTGAAAAAGGAGTTTCTAGAGTGAGAGTAGATCAATGGCTAAAGCAACAAGGCGAAGGAAAGAAGCAAATCATGGAGGTATCCGGCAATGAAGCAATTTTAGCGATGGTCAGACTTGGCTGTGGTGTAGGAGTTGTACCTGAGATAGTCTTAGAAAATAGTCCATTCAGTAAAGAAATAGAGGTCATAGAGACAGGGGGAATCTTAGAAGCTTATAAAGTCGGACTGTGTTCTACCAAGAAAAACCTTGAGAAAACCAGTGTCTCAGTTTTTTGGGAGAGGGCTAGGCTGAAATCGGAGAAACTTAGTTAAATTTGAGCGTTTTGATCTTTCACTTGTCTTAACATTTAGAATGATGAGAACTAGTTCTAATAATAACGATCCTTGGTGGAGAGGCGGGCGTATTCACGTCCCAGGGTTTGATTTGCTAACCTTATTTTGTTTGTTGTTAATTATTATCCACAGTGTAGTTGAGCTTTCTGGAGGCGTAGGATCTCAAGAAGTTCTATATACCCGAGCTCTCGGACTTTCTACGGAAGGAATGAAAAGCGGAAAAGTCTGGCAACTTCTCAGCTACTCACTTCTTCACGGAAATTGGTTTCACCTACTGACTAATGTCTTCATGCTCTGGATTATGGGCGGAAGATTACTTCATATTATAGGGCAAAAAAAACTAGCGCTAATGATGCTATTCAGTTGTCTAGGCGGAGGGGTTCTATTTATATTCTTTGATTTCCTAAGCGGAGTAAGCCGCCCACTGGTAGGAGCATCTGGTATTGCATTCGGCTTATTCATTCTAATGGCAATGTTAGGACCCTGCGCTAAAGTTAGACCTTTCCCGATCACTGCCAAAAACATGGCTTATGGTGTATTAATAGCATCTCTAACATTCTGCCTTATGAATCCCAACTTAGGGCTACCCATGCTCCAAAGCGCAGGGTTATGGCTGCAAAATATGCATATGTCAGAGATCTTCAGAATAGCCCATGCCTGTCACCTAGGTGGAGGTCTGGTAGGTATCTACATGTCTACTAAAGTAATGGGGAGGCTGATGACTATAGAGCAACTCCGAAGAACTCGTATTAATTAGAACGCTTTTCCAGGGCAATCTGCACTATCTGAGTATGAATATCCTCAATGCTCAGCTCACTGCTAATGACATGAGCATAAGGCTCATCACTGACGCTTAGAAAAGTATCACGGCAGTATTGTAGAGCATCGCTTTGTTCGAACTCATTAGCAGTGTCTCCACGAACGCCTATGCGTTCTAGAGCTACTTCTACAGGAAGATCTAGGATGAAAAGAATATCTGGCTGAGGGGCAAACGTCTCGTTGGTTACTCTTAGCTCAGCTTGATCAAATCCTCGCTGTCCTTGATACGCCATTGTAGAGAAATAGTAGCGATCTAGGATCACAATATTTCCTTTTTTTAACTCAGGTGAGATCAGTTCATCGACATGCTGTCTGCGATCTTTGTGGAATAAATCTAGTTCTTCCTGAGGGGATAGGCGACCAGTGACTGCACTGTCTCTGAGCATTTTTCCATAAGGTCCACTTGTGGGCTCGTGATCTAGTATTACGGTATTTCCAGTATCTTCTAAAGCTGCTTTGAGCATCTTAGATTGGGTGGACTTTCCAGTGCCATCGATCCCTTCGATAACAATGAATAATCCTGAGTCGCTACGTTTAGTCATTTATCTAAAAAGTTTAGTATTTTAATGAGTTTCACCATCTGGATAAAGCTCACGGTATTTAATCGACTCACTACCTACTAAAGCGGCAGTTCCTACTATTGAGTCCACACTAGCGGTGAGGGGCAACTGAGCAGCGTGCCTAGTCAGCCCCATTATGAGCTGTCCGTAGCTGTTTACATTCGCTGTATGTTTCAGGAGTTTGTAGGCTATGTTGGCTGAGTCTAAGTTAGGGAATACGAGCACATCCGCTGGTTGGAGAGCTTTCTTATCAGTGAACCTCTGTTCTGCTGCGAGCATGTCGAGAGCTACGTCTGCTTGCACTTCACCATCGATTTCGAGCTCTAAAAATTCACGTTTTACGATCTCTTTTGCCAATGCTGTCGCAGCGGCGACTCGCTTAGAGGACTTAGTAGGCATACTACCATGGGTGGAATGACTAAGCATAGCAATACGTGGAGTTCTGCCTAGTATATGATGTGCGAGCTTGCCTGTCTCGATAGCGATACCAGCTAGCTCTTTAATGCTAGGTTTAGGATTCACTCCGCAGTCAGCTAATAGCAAGATTCCATCTCTACCGAAATGCTCAAGTCCAGGAGCAGTCATAGCCACAGCACCGAATAATTTAGGCTTAGATGGAAGGGGGCTAATGAAGTGGATCAGAGAACGGTATATCACACTTGGAGAACTTTGATTACCAGCGATGATTCCATCTGCCTGACCATACTGCACCATCATCGCTGCAAAGTTATGTGGCCTAGATATCAACTCCACAGGATCATCGACTATTTTCCCGCGATAACGCTCGATCTTCTGCAGCATCGAGCAGAAGAGTGGTAAGTCATCAGCTTTAGCGGGGTCTAATATTTTGATAAATTGTCTATTCACACCATGTTCCTCAGCCAGAGCGATAATTTTATCTTTATCACCTAATAGGATAGGAACAATAGCTTCTAGACGAACCAATATTTCAGCAGCTCGCAATACACGGATGTCCTCACCTTCAGTGAACACAATACGTTTAGGGTGTCTTTTAAGAGTTTCTATAAGACGTTTAGTCAGTGGATTATCCTCTATGAAGTTTGTTTTATCAATCATGCGTTTATTATTAGATGTGGCTATACAATCTATGGCAAACTTTTCGAGAGGTAGACAGCTATTTCTATACACTTTAGCGAAAAATGATAAAGACAGATTACCGAAACACTCAAAACTCGATATTAGCGAACTATTTATCGAAAGAACACCAAGCACAAAATCATAGTGATTGGCTGGTTTAATTGTGGAGTAAAATTTTCATCGCATACACATTTATTTCTCTACAATGGTAAAATTATAGTTAAAGTTCAGTTATGAAATCTTCTCGTAAACATGTTCTGGCAAACATTCTCGCTGTTCTAGCAGCTCTATCGCTTAGTGTTATCTGTTCTGCCCAAGCTCCAGCTTCAAAAGTAGCACCTAAGAAAGGTGCGACTAAAGAGCTTTCTGTTAAAAAGGAAGCTCCAGCTCCAAAAAAAGGTGTAGTAGCTGAGAAAAAAACAGAGGAAGCTCAAAAGACTGCTACTGAAGTAGCTCCAACTCCAACTCCAACTCCAAAACCTAATGTGTATGGCTGGAAAGAATGGGTATGGGTAGTAAAACCTGAAGTAATAGTTCGTGCTAAGTTAGATACTGGTGCGCAGACTTGTTCTATCCATGCTACTAACATTGAGAAAATCGAAATAGATGGGAAGCAGTGGGTTAAATTTACCATCTCTGATCCGCAAAATGAGAAAAGTGCGAGAGTAAGATATAAAGCTCCGCTTTTAAGAATCTCAAAAATTAAAAATGATACGGGTGGACTTGACGAGCGCTTAGTCGTTCCGCTTACTTTTCAAATAGGTGATCGCAAGCTAGTAGGTGAATTTAATCTTAATGATCGCAGCAAGATGGTATGTGCTATGTTGATAGGTAGGAATATCCTTAAAGAAATAGGCTATGTAGATTCAGAGCACATTGATCTTTTAGGTAAGCCGAAACGCTCAGTTCCTAAAAAATCTGCAACTCCAACTAAATCAGTAAAGTAGTCTTTAAGCGTTTAATTTTAAGCGTATACTTTTAAGCAAAACCTAACCTTATGTTCAAAAAAATATTCTCTCTTTCAGGTTTAGTAGGTTTACTTATCATAGTAAGTGCTGCTGGTATTATCTATAAAAATAGAGCACTGGGTGTACCTCTACTACCAGACGAGAACCGCGAGATGTGGTTAGTCGAAGCTAGGGTGTCTTATTTAGCAAAGGAGAAGCCTGTGAAGGTAACTCTAGCGCTCCATGGCGACGGAGAAAAGCTCTCAGTCGAAGGTCAGCAGATCTCACTAGGCTATGGCTTCTCTAAAGCAGAGGAAAACGGTCACCCTGTCGGTATCTGGTCAGCCAGAGCGCCGAAAGGAAGGCAACTACTCTACTACAGAGCAGTGATCGATGAATCACAGCTAAACTATGAATTCCCTCTAGCTCGTAACGAGCAAGCACCAGTAGTGCCACAGGTAGCCGATATGACAGAAGAGGGGCAAACTCTCACAGGGGGATCTAGAGCCATGGCTCTAAGTATAATTCACAAAGAAGCCAGACAGCGCTCTGCTGATGACCCGACATACGTAAATAGAATTCAAGAACTCATCGCAGAAGATTCAGATAATGAAGCATACTTACTTCTCAAGCGGTATTACGAGAAGAAGTATGAAAAAGACTGGAAACGTGAACTCGTGATCGATCTCCTGCGGCAAGCTGGAGTAGCGAGTAAGGGCAGTATAGGTGTTCGACTCATAGAGGGTAATGGAACACGTGAAGCGATTAAGCTGATACAATATTTTGACAGTGCTGAGCAAGTTTGGAGAATCGTCCTACCTCATGGTGGGAGCTTGGATAATATCCTCGTCTGGTCACGTTCAAGCAGTCTGTTAGAAGTGAACTCAGGTGGCGAGCAATCACTCGTCTCATTCACAGCCTTGAAAGAACGTGCACCTACAGAAATCGCTGATAGAATGGCAAAAGCTCCATGGTGGGTGGCTACCATCTCTGCGCTTCCTGCGAGTGAAAGAGCGCCATTCAGGTATGCTGCTTTGATCCCGCTCGGCGTTCTAGCAGTGGTACTACTCAGAAACCTTGTTGGCTTAGCTACACTGGGAACATTCATGCCAGTCCTACTCTCACTCGCATTCTTAGAGCTACCACTAGTGGCAGCGATGATCATGCTAAGCTCCATGCTATTTGGAGGACTCGTTTTCAGAGCTGTTCTATCTAAATTTAATCTACTAGTAGTTCCACGAGTTGCCGCTTGCGTAGTTATTGTAACACTCTTTATGATGGCAGTGAGCTTGATTAGTTATAAACTTGGGGCAGTAGATGGACTCCGAGTCACTGTATTCCCGATGATCGTCCTCGCATGGACAATTGAAAGAATGTCACTCATCTGGGATGAAGAAGGTGCCGCTAGCGCTCTCTACCAGATTATGGGTAGCCTGATCGCCGCTTTCGCCGCGTATGGAGTGATGAAGATCGAGGTGCTACAATACTGGGTAGAATTTTTCCCTGAGGTATTACTCATTCTACTTGCTATCATCCTAGTCATAGGTCGCTACACAGGCTATAGACTACTTGAGCTAGTAAGATTTAAAAACGCCGCTCAAATGGAAGTATGAAGAAGTGGTGGCATAAATGGCTGATCCTTCCGAGCGAACTTAAACGCTTAGGAGTCATCGGTCTCAATCAGCGCAACGGAACTTGGCTACTGCCAAATAATAACCGTAAGTTCTATCGTAAGGTGGATGATAAGCTAGTGACCAAGTTACTCGCTGAAAAGATGGATCTAGCTGTACCAAAACTCTTCCACGTATTTTCAACACAGAAGAATGTGATGGATCTAGAAGAAATTCTGGCTCCATTCGATTCCTTCGTCATGAAGCCTTCACGTGGAAGTGGTGGACGTGGAGTACTCGTGATCAAGAAACGCCGAGGTAATAAATTTATCAAAGCCAGTGGTATGTCCATGACCATCCAAGAAGTCCAACAACACGCTACAGAAATTCTAGGCGGACTTTTCAGTCTAGGCGGTAGTCGAGATGTAGCGATGGTCGAGGCGTGTATCAATTGCCATCCAGAACTCACTAAAATAAGTTACCAAGGCGCACCAGACGTTCGAGTCATCATGCTCCACGGCTACCCAGTCATGGCGATGCTTAGAGTAGCGACTCGCCAGTCAGACGGACGCGCAAACCTCCACCAAGGAGCCATCGGCATCGGTATAGACCTTGCAACTGGAAAATCCATTCATGCTATTCACCATGGGAACTCTGTAGACACTCATCCAGACCTGGACACAAATCTCATAAACATCACCGTGCCACAATGGGATACCGTCCTAGAGATGGCTACTAAAGGCTATGAAATGACAGGCTTAGGTTATTTGGGAGCCGACCTTATCGTCGATGATACCGTGGGACCAGTAGTCATTGAGCTAAACGCTCGACCAGGTTTAGCCATCCAGCTAGCCAACGCCACGGGACTCCGGCTCCGCTTCGAAAAAGCGCAAGCTCAGGCGAAAGCACATCCGAACTTAGGTTGGGAAGAGAGACTGGCATTTTCTGTAAAGGCGTTTGGTCGTCAGAAATCTGCACAGTAACTTACTGAGCTGTTAGAGGTAGCTACCGCAGACGAAGCATAAGAGGGCTTAATACTCTAAGAGCTGGAAGAGATGGCTTTTATCAGCTCCTCCGACAGTAGCCCAATCGAGGAGAGATTTAGAAGCACAAAAAGACAGATAATATGATCTATTTTGTTTAGCTTATATACCTAGATCTTGGTTCTCAGGATCATTTTTACCGTCGATAGATGCTGAGAAAGAAAGCAATATGCCAATCATAATAAAAAAGCACCAATAGAGGTAAACCCCCATTGGTGCTAGGCTTGTGAGCCTAAATTTTCACCTTGTAGTAGGTCTAGCGATTGCGTCTTAGCATAAGTCCAAGAGCTCCTAATCCTAGTAGAGCAGTGCTAGATGGTTCTGGTACCTGGGTAATTTGAAAGTCATCAAATGCACCCATGGTTGCTGAATTATTTCCATCACTAGGATCATTCATAACGATGCTGATCGTCTCAGATATAGAAGTCGCCTTGAAAAAGATTGAAGCCGCTGACATGTTTGTTATGCCTTCTGATGCATCACCTTTACGAGAAAATGATTGCCCAGCGATTGTTATGTCAAAATCGTAAGCATTTCTAAGAGAATTGGAATCTTCTCTGTTTCCCCAATCAAAAGAAAGTCTATAACTTTGACCTAATTTAAATCCTGACACTACCTGACTTAGAGTACCTGCATGTCTAGCATTTCCTGCTTCAAGATAGTAATCTCCTGTAACTCCTGCAGGTGACAAAATATAATCAGATTTAATAAGATTTACTACACTGGATCCGGCTTTGGTTGGATCTGGTGAAAAAGTCCAACCTGCAGGGGTTCCACTGTAAAAGTCTCCTCTAGTACCTGAACTAAATGTCATACCTGAGCCGTCCTCGAAGCTACCGTTTACGACCGTTTGTGCAGATGCTAGCGTAGGAAGTGATGCTAATAGTAGGATATTATAGATTGTTTTATTCATAATTTTATTTTTCG
Organism: uncultured Rubritalea sp.; assembly: GCA_937923145.1. GTDB lineage: Bacteria > Verrucomicrobiota > Verrucomicrobiia > Verrucomicrobiales > Akkermansiaceae > Rubritalea. Next base: position 10,198 of record CALAJT010000050.1, read on the forward strand.
CTGGGGGTGGATATGCAAGTAGCCTATTTCGGCGGCTACATAGTATAAGTTAGGGGATTAAAGAACTCTATTTCATCGGCTATAGTCTAGCTTCCAGAAAAATATGTATTTTAAACACATAAAATCCTATAACATTTATTTACAGTAAATACTAAAATGAGTCAAACAATTTAATATTTCTTTAAGGTCAGGAATACCAAGTAATCATGAGATGGATAAAAAGCTCAAAGTGAGATCACTAACAACGACTTCCAGTTTGAATCTAAGTCTTATTTATGGGTATAGTCAATTTACTTGCACCATAACCTAATTCGACTATTATTTACTTAGCCTGATCCACTCGTATGCACTTTCTAAAACAACTTTCTAACCTACTGGTCATCGTCGCTATAGCGATGCACGCGTCCTGTGCTAGTCAGAAGAAGGTGACGATGAGAAAGGCTAAAGCTGAGTCGGGATTGGATAAATTTAACTCGAACTATGATTACGAGAAAGATGAGAGTGGTCTGATGAGAGCTGTTTCTGATGATAAGAGTCAATATTCACGCAAGCAAGGCTTTACTGGAACTAAAGACGTGCAGGGCAAAGACTATAATAAAGTAGGCTATCGTAAGAAACGCTGGGGGCAAAAAACTGAATACGGCAAGAGTCAATTCCAAGGAAAGAAGGATAGTAATTACGGTGATTCTCCTTACTACGTTCAGCAGGCTAGAATGAATCAGCAGAAGTCTCGCTTTGAAGGCTCAAAATACGGAACATCTGGGTATGCTACGAGTAATGCAAATGTCGCGACAGGAAATAACCGCAATAGCAACTATGCTGGCAGAACTAGTGGCTATGTCACAAGTCGAGAAAACTATGCTGAACCTCTTATAATGAGTAAACAGCAGTACTCTAAAATTAGCCAAGGTAAGATGTCTGTTAAACAGACTAACAGTATGCTTGGAAGGTAGTATTTTCTGATTGTCTTTAACTCTAGTTGGAAGTCGATTTTTGGGTTATTTATCTACAACGCTCCCTTATTGAGATTTAATCTCATTTAGGCTTGCTTTCTCACTCTCTAAGGCTAGGTTTTCAATCCCGTTCGGAAAATGAACGTGGCTTTCGAGATGAAAAATTTAGGTAATATAGGGAATCGATCACTGAGAACAGTATTGATCATCATTGCATCGTGTTCGATGGCACACACTGCTGTTTCGCAAGTGCAGAAAACTCAGCAAGATGATATCCAAGCAAAAGAACTTATCAGACAATGGGTAGCGACGGAGCGATTGTTAGGAGAGGAAGTAAATGTTTGGCGGGAGGAGAAAGCTCAAGTGAATGAACTGCTAAAGCTTCACACGACTGAGCTAAAACTCCTCAATGAGGAATTAGCGAAAACTGGACGTAGTGTAGTAGAAATAGATAAGCGTAAAGCTGAGCTTGAAGCAAAAGTATCAGATGGGCTAGAAACGAGAACTAAGCTTCGTCAATTTCTACTAGAACTAAAGCCTCGTGTTATAGCACTTGAAAAAAGATTTCCTGAGGCTCTTAAACTGCAAGTAGAAGAGTCTTTCACGACCTTAGAGTCCATCAATGATGAGACATCTGTTAGAGATATTTTACAGGCAACGGTGAATGTGTTAGAGCAAGCTAGCTCTTTTAATGAAAGTGTCTATCAACGTAGTGAATCAGTAACAATAGGAGCTGAGACATGGAATGCTGAGGTGGTATACCTTGGACTAGGTCGAGCTTTTTTCTATGTAGGCAGCAAAGCTGGTGTAGGTAAAGTGGGCGCTGATGGCTGGGTCTGGACTCGTAATGACGAGATTTTTGATGAAGTTAAAAAGGCGGTAGAAGTCTTTAAAAAACAGAGGCAACCACAGCTCGTAGAACTGCCAATTCAGGTGAAACCATAATTTGATACACTGATGAAAAAGCACATAACATTATTCGTTTTATCCGCCCTGGCTATTCTTACTAACTTAGCTTCCGCTCAAGATAAGCTGGAGGATATTAAGAAAGACCTAGAGAAGAGTAGTAAGAAACTCACAGAGCAAAGAGCCAAACTTTCGGCTGAGCGTATTAAGCTCTCGACAGAGTTCACCGCTATACAAAACGATTTAGTCACTAAGCGCAGACAAGCCAGACTAGCTCGGATGGGTGACGCTGATCGTAAGGAAGCGATGCGTCAGCTTGAAACCAATGCCGCTGCTCAAGTTCGCGAAAAAGAATTTCTAGGTAATCAAGTCGCCGCTTACTCAGCTAAGTTAGCTGCCACACTAGTGAAAGGCGAAAAAAACATTATCCCCGATAGCTCAGAACTAGATCAACGCATGCTGGCGATAGAAGCTGGACTCACGAGACTTGAAAAAGTAATCGGTGGCGCAGTTATTGGAGCCAATGGAGTAGACACCGAGGGCGCAGTTAAACCAGGTAAAATCGCAATGGTCGGACCGGCAATGTGGTTTCAAGCTGGGGATAATAGTTTTCAAGGAGAAGTAGTTCTTACAAAAGGCGACCGTCTAGCTAAAGTAATTAGTAAAGGCGACAATAACATAACACAAATTTTCTCAGGAGAAGAAGTAACAGCTACTATCGATCTAACAGGTGGCAAGGCACGACTACTGGCAAACATCGACCAATCACCACTCGACCTCTTTCGTAAAGGTGGTACCTGGGTATGGCCGATCATAGGCGTTGCCTTAATCGCTCTCGTCTGTGCGATAATAAAATTCTTACAACTATCCAAAATCAAGCAACCAGAGGAAGGCTGGCTCTCAGGTATACTTGAGAAAATCAGGGCTGGAGACAGCAAGTCTATCGATGAAGCAATTGCGTCATGTGACTCTGTGCAGCATCCAGTCGGAGTCGTTATGTCCGAATCACTCACTGGATTCTCTAAAGGAGCGGATATGGTAGAAGACATGATTTATGAGCGTATGATCGCAGTGCAGGAGAGGCTTAGAAAATGGCTTCCATTCATCGCAGTCACTGCTGCCATCGCACCACTACTGGGTCTGTTAGGCACAGTTTCTGGAATGATCGGCACCTTTGATGTCATCTCGGTAGCAGGCACTGGAGATCCTAAGCCTATGGCTGGCGGTATCTCAGAAGCACTAGTCACCACATTCTTCGGTCTCGTGGTTGCCATCCCAGCACTGGTTCTCCACTCACTACTTTCACGTCGCTCACAGGGAATCGTCCAGACCACAGAGAAATTAGGTCTAAGAATTGTGAACTCTATCCGTAAGAATAGTGACAACTAACTGATGAACTCACTGAAAGACATATTTACCGAGACACAAATCGTGTTCCAGCAGGGTGGACCCGTGCTGTGGGCGATGGTTTTGCTATCGGTGATTCTGTATGGACTGCTAGTCTCGACTTGGATTGGCTTACACAGAGTGAAAAATGAAGTTCACTCTCTAGATGATACTAAAGTGAGCTACCAAGATCTTAAGACGATAGAAGAAGACGTTGCCATCTTCGCTCTTGATCGTTTCGCATGGGTCAAACGTCGTTTGCCGATGATCGCTGTCTTAGTAGCTGCCGCTCCTTTAGCTGGTCTGTTAGGCACAGTCTTCGGAATGTTCGTCACCTTTAGTGGTCTTTCTACACAGACAGGTGGACAGCCTATAGATAGTATATCAGCTGGAATATCCGCTGCTATGATCACTACTCAAGCTGGTCTATTCATGGCAATACCTGGAGCGATTTTGCTAGTAATTCTTAGTAGTCAGGTGAGGGAAGTAGAAGGCAATCTACAACAGAAAGTATATCACCACAGAGTAAATATGCGTAAACTAGAGCTTGGAGGAGTGAACTAATGAGTAGAAAATTAAGACATTTTTCATCAGAGAATGATAACGAGGCATCCATTGATATGTCTCCACTAATTGACGTTGTATTCATCCTACTGATCTTCTTCATCGTCACTACAGTTTTCAATAATGAAGCAGGTGTAGAAGTAGATAAGCCAGCAAAAATGGCGAGCACCAATGAGCTAGACAGAACATCTATCATGATGGCCGTGACCAAGAGTGGACAAGTCTACTACAATGGCAGAAACATCGGCGTCAATGGAGTTCGCTCCGTAGTCCAGTCTCTCCAGGCAGGCAGTGGTGAAGAAATGCCTCTCATCATTCAGGGCGACCGCTCGGCACAGCACGGAGTCATCATGCAGGTGGTCGGTGCCGCTACTGAGGCAGGAGTCAAAAGCGTATCATTTAGCACCTTGAAATAATATGTTTTACGGATCTATCAGAGCAATCTTAACAGGAGTCGCCGCCACGGTGGTGCTGATTGCTGTGCTGGCTGCTAGTAGATTATTTAGAGTCGCGGCTGAGCCTGATAAAACAGAACTCGTAGAAATTACCACCTTCATGCCTCCTCCAGAGGAACCTCCTATGGAAGAGCCAGAAGAAGAACAGGAGGAGCAAGAAGTAGTAGAAGATCTATCGCCCCCAATCCCAGCGCTGGACCTCATAGTAGCTCCCCATTTAGATGCCCCAGCACTCCCAGTATCGGCAGTGAAATTTAATCCAAACATGAGCGTAGACGTCATGGAGATGGATAGAGCTCCAGCTGATCTGCCCGTGAGAAAAATAGCGCGCCCTGTGTCTAAGCCTAAAGTTTATACAACTAAGACTAAAACTAAATATAAGCCTCGCCCTAGAATAAAGACCAAACCTAAGGCTAAAGTCAAACCGAAGCCAGTTATCAAATCTTACTACAATCCTAGAGAGCTTGACGCACGCCCACGTGAAATTCGTCAAGGCAGATTTACCTGGCCTTCCAGAGCTAAGGGTAAAAATGGCACAGTTAGTCTGAATATTGAAATAAGTAGTTCCGGAAGAGTATCCGTCCTAAGTGTGCGTAATTCTACCAATCCAGCATTAAATGAATCAGCTAAAAAACTAGCTAGAGGCAGTCGCTACACTGCACCTAAAAAGAACGGCAGGGCAGTGAAGGCTCGCTTTTCTAAGACCTACAGACTTATTAAACCGAGATAATTTTCTCTAGAAAAGAACATGCGTATTTTACTCACATTACTAGCTGCTACGACTCTCACTCAAGCCGCAGAACCACTCCCAGTCTCTAAAGCTTACTGGAAAAGCGACAGCTTCCGCAAAGCATTCAACGCGAGCTACCGTATCAATGCCAGAGTCGAGCCTTTCGTTGAAACAAAAGAACGTGGACTACTTATAGAAGTGCAGGCGTTGATGGCGAGAGAGCGGCGCACTAATGCACTTAAAAAACTCACTAGCAGCGACCTCATCAAGACCTCAGCAGCGATTATGTTTAATGCTGGTAACCTGGCTTATGAGTCAGGTGATATGAAAGTAGCTGAAGAGCAATTTCTCGCAGCGATAAAAAAATTCCCTACCTTCCTCAGAGCACATCAAAATTTGGCAGTAGTCTATACGCAACAAGACACATATGATAAAGCATACCCACACCTGTTAGAAGCTGTTAGATTAGGCTCTCAAGATGGGATGGTTATGGGCTTGTTAGGCTATTGCTATCAACAGAAGGAAAACTTCACCTCAGCACTCCAAGCATTCAGAAGTGCTCAGCTAACCGACTCCCAAAACCTAGAATGGAAAAGAGGAGAAGCATACTGCCATGATCGTCTAGGTGACTACGGCAAAGCCCTGAACCTCTACGAAGAAGTTGTCAAAGCCAAGCCGAACGAGGCAAGCTACGCACTCCTACTAGCCAATCTATACCAACGCCTAGACAGGGGAGAGGATGCTATTGTTCAGCTTGAGTTACTCCGTCGAAAAAAAATGTTAGAAGACGTCGATAAGATTCTGTTAGGCGAACTACACTTACGCTACGGAAGTCGACTACTAGGAGCTGATGCTATTCGCGAAGCACTAAAGTCAGATCAACTTAAAGAATCAGACGCCGCCTTAGATGTCGTAAGGTTCTCTCTAGACCGTGAGGATCTAGAACTAGCCAAAGAATTCCATGCTCTCATCAAACCTGAAATTCTCATTACAGATCAGAATAAAATCCAACACCAACGCCTCGCGGCATGGGTAGCTTTCAGCGATAAAACTGTAGAAGACAAACAATCAGCTGTTACAGTGCTAGAGTCACTCATCAAAAAGAATCCACTAGATTCAGATTCCCTCTACCTCCTAGCAGGCTACGAAGCCGAATCAGGTGACAAAGAAAAAGCACTCCTTCTCTACCAACAAAGCCACAGCGGCGAAGGATCATTAAAATCAAGATCCCTTCTAGAATCAGGAAAACTTCTAGTAGATCTCAAGCGCTACAAAGACGCGCTTAAGCCTCTAACAGAATACGCAAAAACGGATGACTCAGAGTCTGTCAAAACCTATGTTAAGGCAGTAAAAGGTTTAGTAGAAGCTAGTCGTTAAATGTTTAATTAGCTAATCTATTATCAATTCCAAGATACTAGGCAACCCTCTTCCTCCGTGCCTTTAGTAAGGTCAATTATGGAGATGACTTGCACTAGGACTGCACTAGGACTGAAGTCCTAGGCTTTGAAGCCTATCTCTCTTCAAGAGATTTACGATCCTGAAGGGATCATCGTTTCAAAGCCATGGGTTTTTAACCCATGGAATGTTATAATTTGATGACTGTGCTGAAGGCACAGTGGTCAGTAAAGTTCGGGATTTTCTAAAACCAGAAAGAGAAAAAACCCAAGGCAACAGGTTTGCCATGGGTTGAAAACTTGTGGTGCGAAATTTAAACGAGTAAGTCCGCTACTGCTTCTTTTTCGCCCTGTAGTTCAGCGACTGAAGCGTCGATCTTAGCACGGGAGAATACATCGACTTCTACGCCTTCTACTACTTCCCATGTCTTGCCATCTGTGCGGATAGGCATGGATGCGATGAGTCCAGCTTCGATTCCGTATTCGCCGGTAGAGCATACTGCTACACTGGTCCAGTCTCCTTCAGGTGTAGGAGTTGTCAGGCTGCGAACGGTGTCTACTACGCCATTGGCAGCAGATGCAGCAGATGATGTGCCACGAGCTTGGATGATGGCTGCGCCACGTTGCTGTACGTTCTTGATGAATTCACCTTGGAGCCATTCTGCGTCAGAGATAGCGTCTGTTACAGGTGCTCCTTTGATCTTAGCATTGGTGTAGTCAGGATATTGAGTCGCTGAGTGGTTTCCCCAGATGCAGAGGTTCGTGACATCGTTTTGGTGGACGCCTGCTTTCTTAGCTAGCTGTGACTTAGCACGATTCTCATCTAGTCTTGTCATGGCGAAAAATTGATTGTTAGGGACTCCCTTAGCCGCATTCATGGCGATGAGGCAGTTTGTGTTACATGGATTGCCGACTACCAGTGTGCGAACGTCAGATGCCGCATTAGCTGCGATCGCTTGACCTTGACCAGTGAAGATTTTGCCATTGATGCCGAGTAGATCATTGCGCTCCATTCCTGGACCACGTGGCACCGAACCTACGAGTAATGCCCAGTTAGCTCCCTTGAATCCCTCGGCGAGATCGCTAGTAGCGACTACTTCATTTAGGCAAGGAAATGCGCAGTCATCGAGCTCCATAACGACACCAGCTAGAGCTTTCATGCCTGGCTCAATCTCAATAAGACGAAGATTCACTGGCTGATCTGTACCAAACATAGCGCCTGATGCGATGCGGAAAAGTAGAGCGTAGCCAATCTGACCGGCGGCTCCCGTAACTGAAACTGTAATAGGTTCGTTCATGATAAACATCATATAAATGGGATGCTGCAGATGGTCAACTAACTAGCTGTGAATTTTAATTAGAAAGTAGGTAAGCCATGATTGCTACCAGTAATAATGTGATTAAAGTTGAGGGGAACTTATTTTTTGTTAATGGGAATGAAAAGCCCGGCTCTTGTTCATTATCAACGCTAGCTTTCTTTAAATCGTTAAGCTCAGACTTCGGGGGATCATACGGTGAATTAGAGTCTGACATAGCAGAAATGAAATGCTAAATAAGTTTCCATGACAAACTATTTATCTGCCCTAAGGTGAGTCATTCGATAAATCCACACGATTATACTACTTTTTCCTGTAAAATCTCACCAGTATAGGGTTATTTCCTCAACACAGTATTATGTCTTTAGAACTCACTAGAAATTTCTCCATCATTGCCCACATTGATCATGGTAAAACCACGCTCTCTGATCGTCTGCTAGAGTTCACTCAGACGGTTTCACAGCGTGATTCACAGGACCAGCTTCTGGACGCTATGGATCTAGAGCGCGAGCGGGGGATCACGATTAAATCTCATCCGGTAACCATGTTTTACCCTGCTAAAGATGGTAAAACATATCAGTTAAATTTCCTAGATACTCCAGGTCACGTTGATTTTTCATATGAGGTTTCACGTTCTCTCGCTGCTTGTGAGGGTGCTATCCTGATCGTGGATGCTGCTCAGGGTGTGGAAGCTCAGACTCTGGCAAACTTGCATTTAGCGAATGAGCAAGAACTCACTATTGTTCCTGTGATTAACAAAATTGACCTTCCTTCTGCTGACCTTCCAAAGGTGCATAAGCAACTGGAAGACATCGTCTGTATCCCATCTGAAGATGCTATTCCTGCATCGGCTAAAAATGGCATCGGGATTGAAGAAATTCTTGAAGCTATCGTTGAGCGGGTGCCACCTCCGACAGAAAATCCTGACGGGTTGCTCCGAGCTTCAGTATTCGATTCTATATATGACAATTTTCGTGGAGTTGTCTCCTACGTGCGCGTGATGAGCGGGACGATTCAGAAAGGAACAAGGATCAAACTTTTCCATACACCTAGAAGTTACGAGGTGAAAGAAGTGGGGGTATTCACTCCTAAGATGACTAAACGTGATGTGCTAAATCCAGGAGACGTGGGCTATGTAATTGCGAATATGAAATCATCTGCTGAGGTGAAAATCGGTGATACGATCACAGAAAACAATAATCCTTGCCCCGAGCCTCTACCTGGTTTCAAAGAGATTCAGCCGATGGTATTCTCAGGGATTTATCCAGTAGATACATCGGATTTTGAGGCTCTTAAGGTTGCCATGGGCAAACTGCAGATCAATGATGCGGCATTCACTTGGCAGGCAGAATCATCAGTGGCTCTCGGTTTTGGTTTCCGTTGTGGATTCCTAGGTCTACTTCACATGGAGATCATTCAGGAACGTCTGCGTAGAGAATTCGGGATGGATATTATTTCTACATATCCGTCAGTAATTTATGAGGTGACGCAGAACAACGGTGACGAGTTAATAGTCGATAACCCGACGATGCTTCCAGATACTCAAATCATTCAAGAAATCCGCGAGCCTTTGGTGAGAGTTTTCCTCATGACTCCTGCTGAATACATTGGCGACATGATGAAGTTAGTTATGGAGAAGCGTGGTTCATTGGAAAATACTGAGACTATTGATGATCTCAGAGTCATGCTTACCTGCACGTTGCCATTGGCAGAAATTTTAGTAGATTTTAATGATAAGCTAAAGTCAATGACCAAGGGCTATGGCTCTATGGATTACGAACATGCTGGATACCGTGCTGAGAAGATGGTCAAGATGGACATCATGATTGCAGGCGAGCCGGTAGATGCATTCTCAAGTATCGTTCATAGAGATAAGGCTGAGTTCTATGGTCGTCACCTCTGTAAGAAGCTAAAGGAAGTGATTCCTAAGCAGCTCTTTGTTGTGGCTATCCAGGCTGCTATCGGTGGCAAGATTATTGCCCGTGAGTCTATTTCAGCAATGAGTAAGAACGTGACTGCGAAGTGTTACGGTGGTGATATTTCCCGTAAACGTAAGCTACTTGAAAAGCAGAAAAAAGGTAAGGCGAAGATGAAGGCGATTGGTAAAGTGAACATCCCACAGGATGCCTTTATCAGAGTGCTTAAGAACGATTAGATGTAAATATAGTTATAATTATGGCAGGCTATCAAGCAAATCAAGATCGTAAGCAATTGCTCTCTAGTTTCGGTAAGGATCTCGCGCGTAGGGCTAAATCTAAGTGTGAGCTTTCTGGCGAATCTGGAGTTTCTCTAGTGATTTATGAAGTGCCACCTGTAGCTAACGAACCTGATTTTGACCGCTGTCTCTTTGTCTCAGAATCTACGCTAGAACAATTAGAAAAACCAAAGAGAATTAACGCTAACGATTGGCGTCTACTTGGTGAACAAATCTGGAGTGAGCTAGAATTAGTTCAGGTTTTATCAGTCAGGCTTCTCAGACACATTGTAAAAAGTGAACATTGGGCGCAAGAGATTCTTGATAACGCCTACATGGATGATGTAATATTAGCACAAGCGCTAGTTCACCCACTTTAAAACCGTATAGAATATATATGAAAAGCCCATTGCATCCAGAAATCGAGCTCGTAAAGTCTGAGTTAGACATCGGTCTTACTAGTTGGAGATGTCCATCCTCTGGTGGTCACTGGGTCCCTGCACCATCATACTGGCAATGGCATTCACAGTTGCCACCGCAACTTAAGGAACCGCAGGAACGTAGGATGGAAAAGATCACTGCACCAGACTTTGAAAGCCAACTCAGTAGACCAGCCCTGATATGTCCTGAGAGTAATTGTCTGCTGGTTCGCTATAAAGTTGGAGGTCTTGGAATCTTTATCGACCGTAGCCCTATAAGCGGTGGAATTTGGCTAGATGCGGGGGAGTGGAGCCTATTGAAGGAGAATAGTATTCACGCCTCGCTACATGAAATATTCACATCATCTTATCAGAAGCGTGTCTTGAAGGAAGAAGCTCGTGAGGCTTTGATGCATAAATTTTACACTGACCTAGGTGAGGAAATAGCAGAGGAATTAGTGAACCTTTCTGAGTGGTTAAAGGGTCACCCTAAACGCCGCCGTATCATTGCTTGGCTGCATGAACAGTTATCATTAGATGAAACAGATTTCGATGCTAAACCTGATGAATTACCTATCAGAGAAGTAAAGGTAGATGATAGTGAACTGCCTACTAAAAAATAAAGAGTGAATGAGTAAATGGAGAAAGTATCTGATTGGAACATGGAGCTGGAAGCGACCGCTTTATTCCATTCTTTCCATCTATATTATCTTGCTCATAATTGTATTGTTTTTCGCTGATAAACTCATCTTCCCTGCACCAGAAAACACTTACGATAAGACATTGGAAAATCTTATTCTGTTAGAAAATGAGAGCGGTCAGCAAGTTGCTTCCTTATACATCAAAGGCTCACCAGATCTTCCAACATTACTCTGGTCTCACGGTAATGCAGAAGATCTACTGTCACTCACTCCATTACTACAACATATCCGCGATAATCAAGGCTACAATATCTTAGCTTATGACTACCCTGGTTATGGATTGAGCGATGGGAAGCCGAGTGAAAATGGCTGCTATGAAAACATTACTGCTGCATGGGTTTATCTAACAGATAAACTAAGTGTACCGCAGGACAAGATCATCATCGTGGGACAATCAGTGGGGACTGGACCTTCTACATGGCTAGCATCACGTGAGCAGATCAAGCCAGCTGGACTCGTTCTTATCGCTCCTTTCAAGAGTATTAATCGAGTGCCATTCGGAGTGAATATTTTTCCTAAAGATCGTTTTCCCAATATTAATCGGATCGAAAATGTGAGTGCTCCATTGCTGGTAATTCACGGTAAGAAAGATGCTATGATTAAGCCTTCTCACGGAAAAGCTATCCATGAAGCCCATACTGGTGATAAGTCGCTAATGATTATTGAAAATGTAAATCACAACGACGTCTGGGGATCTGATGAAGTTTATCAGAGTCTATACAAATTCATTGATAAGAATAACAAGCAGTAAGCTAGTTTTTAAATACTTCAGCGATTTTTTCAGCTTCTATGATATAAGTCTTAATTCGACTACTCCTAGCAATAGCAACACCGATGAAGTTTCCATCAAGGTCGAGAATAGGAGCTCCACAGTAGTTACTTTTTATCTGGATGTCTGACTGTATAACTTCTGGGAAGCCTTCGCCTACTGAGTTCACCTTGCCGCCCATTCGTTTCATGGAGTTCATTCTAGAGCGCCTTACTCCAGGTGTTGCCTCACGAGCGCCTAGTGTTACTTTCACATTGCTTATGACTTGTTCATCTCTGACGTAGCTCATGGTAATAGTATCACCAGGTTGTTTCTGTTGTAAAAGATTGCGTATTTCGATCATATTTGTGACCGCTGTATCATTGACCTTAGTTATGATGTCGCCAGCTTGTAAACCCGCACGGGATGCAGCGGTATTATCCTCTACACGATTAAGCATCACTCCTCCTAGCTTACCCTTACCCTTATCCATGTCCATGACAACGCCTAGGAATCCCCGGTCAGTTTCTTTCAGGCTTCTAGGTGTAACACTGATCACTCCTGAAGAGAGAGCTTGATCAGCTGCACCTGCGGCTAGGATAATAGTACCGAGCTTTGGCTGGGGGAGAGTAGTTAATTTTAAGCTAGGTATGTTTCCAGTGTTCTCTAACAGAGCTATATCGTATTCTTCATTTGATGATTTAAGGATAAGCTGATGTACATTGCCATTGTGGTCAATCATCCTAGGGGCTAAACCTTTATTGTTAATTTCGCTGAGCTTAGTAATAATACCTATTTCAGTGACAGTGCCCATAGTAATGAGCTTGTCGCCTGATTTTATAACTACTACATGAGGCGATATTTTCGCCGCTATAGGGTCGACTATTTTGAAGAGATTAGCTGCCTGTTGTTTTAATAAAACTTTATCCTGAGATCTTACCGTTTCTGGTAGACTCTGTGCTTGTGTGATAGTAATTCCTACTAAAGAAGCGAGTAGTATAGAGAGTGTAGATTGATTATTCATTATGATCGTTCGTTAAAAATTATCGCTTAAAAAAGTCTCCTCTGCGGGTGAGTTTTAAGTTGAGTTGTAGCACCTTATTTTTTCTAAGAAGGGTAACCATTACTTCATCGCCAGGCTCGTGGTGTGCCATGGCTACGAGTAAGTCATTGCCTTTTTTAATCACTTCATTATCGATCGCTGTTATAATGTCGCCAGCTTTTAAACCTGCCTTTAAGGCTGGGCTGTTTTTGAGGACTTCATTGATGAATACTCCCTGTTGATTTTTTAGCTCCTCAAAAATGAAGCCCATCACTGGGCTATCTGGATCTGCCATAGGGTTTTGGTTGAGACGTCCCCATGTCTCTCCTTTGGCTAGCTTTTCCCAGTCAGCTACTAGCGAGGTGATACCTGCATGATTATTATTAGCCCAGATATTACCGATAGATGAATTGATGCCGATTACATTTCCCTCTAGGTCGAAAAGTGGACCACCTGA
>CALAJT010000051.1 GCA_937923145.1 uncultured Rubritalea sp.
GACGGACTACTCCCGCCAGGCGGTGACCAGATACTCACTGAAGTAGCTGACGTAGATCAAGTGTTAGACTACGCTAGAGGAGATAGTGGTAAATTCTCAATCGGCGGCATGGGCACCAAACTACAAGCAGTTAAAAGAGCAGTAGACGCAGGTGTCACCACGATCATAGCCAATGGCGAAAACCCAGAGCAATTGAAAGATATTGTTGCGGGGAAGGGGATGTGCACTAGATTTCTAACTAAATAAAATGACTGCAGAACAAATCAAAGAGCACATTTATGGAATGGGTAAGCTATCTAAACAGGCTTCCTACGCACTCGCAAACCTTAGCTCAGGTCAGAAGAATAGCATTCTCAGAGCCATGGCTGGCGAACTACGGGCTGCCTCAGCAGTCATCATCGAAGCCAATGCCAAAGACATAGCGAATGGTGAAACTAATGGTTTATCTAACGCTATGTTAGATAGGCTCCGCCTAGATGAAGCTCGCATCCATGGCATCGCAGCAGGGGTAGAAAAAGTAGCATCACTCCCGGACCCAATTGGCGAAGAACTTGACAAATGGACTCAAGAAAATGGCATGGTTATCCAGCAAGTCCGTGTGCCAATCGGAGTTATCGGCATTATTTTCGAAAGCCGTCCAAACGTAACTTCAGACGCGGCAGTACTCTGTCTTAAATCAGGCAACGCAACTATTCTACGTGGAGGTTCAGAAGCACTCCACTCCAATGTCGCCATCGCTGATGCTCTACAAAAAGGCGGGGAGAAAGAAGGTTTACCAGAGGGTGCGATCCAGCTCATACCATTTACTGATAGAGAAAGTGTGACCGTCATGGCAGGTATGGACCAATGGATGGATCTCATCATTCCAAGAGGGGGCAAGGGCTTGATCGAAGCCGTAGTTACGCTCGCTAGGATGCCGGTCATCAAGCATTACGACGGCATCTGCCACACTTACGTGCACACAGAAGCAGATCTAGAAATGGCAGTCAACATCGTCAACGACGCCAAAACTCAAAAACCAAGCGTTTGCAATGCGCTCGAAACATTACTCGTAGACGCGACAGTAGCAGAGAAATTCCTTCCTCTACTCAAGCAAAGACTAGATCAGAAAAATGTCGAGCTCCGCGGAGACGAAACCACCCAGAGAATCCTAGGCACCTCGGTAGTCCCAGCCACTGAAGAAGACTGGCACACAGAATACCTAGACTTCATCCTTTCCATAAAAGTAGTATCCGACCAACAAGAAGCCGTAGACCACATCAATACCTACGGCTCTGGACACAGCGAATGCATCGTCACTTCTAACAATGAAGCCGCCGAGCTATTCCTCCGCTCTTGTGATTCCGCCTGCGTCTACCACAATGTCTCCACTCGCTTTAGCGACGGAGAAGAATTCGGTTTCGGAGCAGAGATAGGAATCTCTACAGACAAGCTACACGCAAGAGGACCGATGGCTCTTAAAGAACTTACCTCCTACCAATATAGAATCAGAGGTGAGGGGCAGACTAAGCTGTAAATGTCGATAAAGTTAGTAATAGTGAAATTTCTGCGGGAATTTTTGTTTAGTGCGTTTCTTCCCTACTAAGGTAATAGAGGAAGATAATCTTTAAATCAGTTTTTAAGGATTTGGTTTTTAGGTAAGTTTGCACGAATTGCCAAGAATGTTCTGCACTAGTGCCTCCATAGATTTGGACTAGTCCTGTTAGACCAGGTCTGATCTCCCAACTGTGCTGATATTCTGCGGAGTCCCAGCCTAGGCGGTCTACGCCTGACTGACTGGGTGAGGGAATGGGGACGCACTAGTGAGATGTTGCCTTTTGAGATGAGGAAGAATTGGAGGAGTTCATCAAGTGTGCTTAAGTATCATTTGGTAGTAAATATTACTGACTATTTCAGTCAGAATAAGAGTTCGCAATTCAAACCCTACACAGAGGATTTTCCTGATAGAGCAGAAAATAGAGAAGCTCCAATGGGAGGTGATGGGTTTGGCTCCGTAGCGTCTAACTGCTGAGCGAAGGAATGAGCTGTTGAATTTGTTCTGAGTTCAGAGCACTAGGGGCATTCCACTCAGGTTCTGTTCTGTTGATTATTCTTAAAGTGATTCTGCAAACGGTTACTATCTATATTTATAATGCCTCAGAACCTAGTGAGACATTGTGAAAACTTGGTGATACTAATGTGGAAAACTATGATTTTTAAGTTTAGAATTATGTTGGCTTTTGATGCAGAGGTGGGATGTTTGATGAATGCAGAAAGGACGCTCAAATAGAAATAAGAGACTACATCCAAGTAATCTGCACAAAAGTGGCTATGACTTTGCGGTATTGTGTCAGAGTTATGAGCCTTTGAAAAAGCATTTGAAGGTCAATCAACACGGGAATAAGTCAATCGACTTTGCTGATCCTTTTGCGGTGAAAGCTTTGAATACAGCTCTGCTGAACTGTCATTATGGAATTGTTGGGTGGGATATTCCTGAGGGGTTTCTTTGTCCTCCGGTTCCTGGGAGGGTGGATTATATTCATAATGTTGCGGAGTTGTTGGGAGTGCATGATTCTACTACTAAGATGTTAGATATAGGAACTGGGGCGAATGGTATTTATTCTTTGTTGGCTCTAGCGGTTTATGAATGGGATTGTGTGGCAAGTGATATTGATCCACTGGCATTAGAGAATGTAGGCAATATAGTTAGAAATAATCCTCAGATTGAAAAACGCTTGGAATTACGACTTCAAGATAATAATGCTCACATTTTTACTGGAATAATCTTAGAAGGTGAGAGTTATGACGTGAGCGTGTGCAATCCGCCTTTTCATGCTTCTCTGGAAGAAGCTATTAAAAGTAGTCAGAGGAAGATGGATAATCTAGCTCGGAATAGAAAGAGCGAGCAGGTTTCAATAGCTCAAAACTTCGGTGGTCAGCAGGCTGAACTCTGGTGTGCTGGTGGAGAGATCAGATTTCTGAGAAAGATGCTGAAGGAGAGTAAATCGTTCGGGAGCCAATGTCGTTGGTTTACTTCTCTTATTTCTAAAAGTGAAAATTTGAAGCCGTGTCAGAAAATTCTGCGGAAGTTAGAGGCGGTAGATGTAAGAGAGTTTGAGATGAAGCAGGGGAAAAAGATTACGAGGATACTTGCTTGGACGTTTATGAGTGATGCAGAGTGATAGAAGCATATGTCGAACTTTCAGCCCTCTGCTGCAGTGGGGATGGTGATTTAGGGTGGAGCTTTACTAACCCTAGGCTATTTTATATATCGCATTTTCAAGGCTGGTAGCGAGTTGCCGTTACTAGTGTCTGGTAACTAGTAATTCGGCGTTAATGGATTCTACTCACTCTAAGACTTTCAGTTACGAGTAGAGCTTTGAATTTACTATAGTCTGTTTCCTTATCCGCTGATACTAGACAGTAGGTGTATTTAGTCCATTGCATCATTTCTGCTAGGGAATTTTCCATGCGGCGGTCGATGATTGCTTGGCTGTCGGTGCCGCGGCCTGTTAGGCGTTTGAGGAGTTCGGCTTCGTCTGGGGGCATGACGAATAGTTCTACCAAGGCTGTCTGGATGAGAGGGTCGCCACAGGCTCGGATGAGTTCTGCGCCTTGGACGTCAATATCCATGACTACGTCTTTGCCTTGAGAAATGTTAGAGGTGACTTCTGACTTCAGGGTGCCGTAGTAGTTGCCGTGGACTTCTGCGTATTCTATGAAGGCTTGGTCGGCAATTTTCTGCTGGAATTCTTCTGTGCTGAGGAAGAAGTAGTCTTCGCCATTGGTCTCTCCATCACGAGGTGTGCGGGTGGTGCAGGATACTGCGTAGTTTGCTAATCCATCATCTGCGGAGCGGCGGCAGAGGGTGGTCTTGCCTGAGCCTGAGGGTCCGGAGACGAGTAGTAGCATTCCTGTGCGTTCTTGAGTCATGGTTTTTAATTATTTTCGTTTGAGCAAGGCAACGTAGGCTCCGTCTGTATTGTCGTCAAATGGTGTGACTTGTTTTTCTTCAACGAGCTCTAACTCAGGGTGCCTTGTTAAAAATTCTGCAATGAGTTGGGTGTTCTCTTCTGGATCGATAGAGCATGTGGAGTAGACTAGTCTGCCGTCTGGCTTTATGCATGGGGCAGCGTTTTCTAGGATCTGAAGTTGTAGTTCTCTGAGCTCGGTGAAGTTCTCAGGTGTCATGCGCCATCTGGCATCGATACGTTTTCTTAGGACCCCTGTGTTAGAGCAGGGGACGTCTAGGAGGATACCGTCAAAATGACTATGCCATTTCTCTGGAGCAGGTTCGGTCCAGTCGTGGACCTCTGTCTCGGCGATTCTGATGTTGAGATTATCGAGATTTTCTAATAGCCTGGGTAGTCTTTTTTCGTTGGAGTCGGTGCAGATGAGAGTTCCTTCATTCTGCATGAGAGCTGCCATCTGAGTAGATTTTCCACCCGGAGCTGCGCATGCGTCTAAGATGGTTTCGGCTGGTTTTGGATCTAGTAGTGCAGCTGCATGTTGGGTAGCTGGGTCTTGAATGTAGATCAGTCCGTCATCCATCCACTGACGTGGCGGAAGGCTCGGGAAGGTGTAAAATTCTGGGTGTCCTTCTAGTGGCTCGGTGCGTTTTGATTCTTCGATTACTTCTTGAGCGGATGGCTCTAGCGGGTTGAGTCTGAAGGTGGTGACTGTGTGAGTTTGATTCCACTCTAACAGATGTTTGATCTGCTCTTCTGAGTAGTCTTTAGACCAGCGGTCGTAGAGCCATTTCGGGTGAGAATATTTAACATTGATAGGGAGTGAGTCAGCGGTCTTCTCTAGCTCTTCTTTTTCTCTAAGTAGTCTACGTAGGCAGGCATTGACGAGACCACGGATTCCTTTGCGGATTCCTTCTACGGTTTCATTCACTGCTGCATGATCTGCTATTCCCATGAAGAGGACTTGGTAGACGCCTACTCGCAGAGCGGTGCGGACTTCGTTGTCTATCTTCCCATCGCGTAGAATGGCTACGTAGTGGTCTAGCAGACTTTGATTTCTGATGACACCCACTACGATTGCGTTGAGAAGGTTGCGGTCCTCTTGCTTTAGTTCTTGGTCACGGGCGTAGCGGTGCACTAGGCTGTCTGCGTAGTGTCTGCCTTCTTGCCAATCTAACAGAGCGTCGATGGCATGGGTTCTAATATTGACTGCCATAATTTTAGTTAGCGTAGTTCTGCCGGGAGTTGGTCCACTAGCTTCTTGATGCTGTCAGCCTGGTGACGGTTAGCCACTAGGATGGAGTCATCTGTCTGGACGATGATGAGGTCGTCTACACCTAGCAGAGCGACTTGTGTTTCTTTTGATTTTGTGAAGATGATGTTGTTCTGGCTATCGATCTTGGTCACTGGGCTATTGCTCGTATTACCATCGTCTAGCTGCTCTAAGTATTTAGAAACGGATAGCCATGAGCCGACGTCGTCCCAGTCGAATGTAGCTTCGATGTTAAGCACCCTTGAGGCGTTTTCCATGAGGGCGTAGTCGATAGAGATTGGGTTGAGCTTGGTGAATTGAGCATCGACTGTTGCTTTGAGATCATTGGACTTGATGAGTTCGTGAATAAAGTTCGCAAGCTCTGGTGTGTGCTTAGTAAGTTCATTCATCAAAGTTGGGATAGACCAGATAAACATGCCGGCATTCCAAGCAAAGTTTCCGTTGCGGAGGAATTGTTCCGCGAGTTGAGCATTAGGCTTCTCACGAAACTTTATGACATCGTGGGGTGGGTTTTCTAGGTTCAGTCCTGAAATAGTAGCTTTCTGACCACGCTCTACGTATCCAAATGATGGGCATGGCCACGTAGGCTTTATGCCGATGGTGACTAGAGCCTCTGTGTTAGATGCGGTGGCTATAGCATCACGCATGACACTATGAAAGGAGTCGACGTCCTTAATCAGCTGGTCTGCTGGAAGAATTACCATGGTCGCTTCTGGGTCACGAGCGGCGATGAGTCCAGCACCTAGTGCTACTGCTGGAGCAGTGTCGCGCTTGGCTGGCTCCGCGAAGATATTCTCTGGAGGTAGATCTGAAGCTACTTCTCTGACAGCTGCTTCTTGCAGTTGGTTAGTGAGTATGAGGATGTTTTCTTTAGGGATCAGACCTTCTAGTCGGTCGATTGTCTGATTTAGTAAGGTGGTGTCGTCGAAGAGATTGAGTAGCTGCTTAGGTTTAGCGTCGCGAGAGAGGGGCCAGAAGCGTGTGCCGCTGCCTCCTGCTAAAATTAGTGCGTAGGTATTTGCCATGCGCAGACAATGAGCAGGATTTCGCATTAGGAAAAGTAATAAAAGACAAAGATTTTTATTTTTTTATTTCCCTAAATAGAAGGAGTCAGTATAGCTATTGATATGGAATATTCTCAACAAGACCCCAAGAAAACCTGGATGGAGCACTCCTCAGCCGCTGCGCCTTCAGTATTAGGCGTCGCAGCAGGTATTTTACTTGGCGATATGATGCACCGTGGCGCTAGAAGACCAGTAGCATTTTCACTAGCCTGTCTCGGTATGCTCGCTATCACTCCTACTGTAGTAGGCGCAGTCAAAAACAAGGTTGCAGGTCCACAGACTAAGCGTGGTGGACGCAAGACTCTAGAAGGTATCAGAAGTGCTGGCATTCCCGACGGTGGTTCTACTACTTCTTATCTGGGAGATGATCTGGATGAGGATATGTATGTGGTTTAATTTTTGATTAAATTTAGTTTTATTTTTCAACGTCATCATGGTTTCGATCATGGTGGCGTTTTATTTTTTAAAGGACATTTATAAATGAAGATAGCGATCATAGGTGCGAAAGGATTATTGGGAGAAGCTTGTATGAGGATATTAGCTCTCAGGGAGAGTGTTGAGACAATGGGAATTTCGCGCGAGCAAGTTGATCTTATGGTTCTCACCGATGTTAAAGAATACATGCAAGCGCTCGACTATGATGTCTGTATTTATGCAGCCGCTATATCAGGACTAGAAGACTGTCTGGCTAATCCCATAGATGCTGTAAGAGTGAACGCCGTAGTTCCAGATATTATTGCTCAAATATCTGTCCAAAAGGGAGCTAAAATGGTCTACATCAGCACTGATTATGTATTTGATGGTGAGCATGAATCTAGACCTGATGAGTTCACTAGCCCGAATCCTGTCAATGTCTATGGGAATTCTAAGCTAGAAGGTGAGCGTTCAATAATAGCGAGGTCGCCAGATTTTCTAGTTTGTAGAGTTTCATGGCTGTTCGGAAGAGGGAGGTCTACTTTTGTAGACCAGGTGATAAATACCTTGCTGGAGGATAAAGAAGAGAGTTATATAGGTGATAAATTTTCTGTTCCTAATTTCTGCGATGATCTAGCTCAGGCTATGGCTGACTTACTAATAAGAGAAGATGGAGTGAGCCCTAGTGGAGTGTTGCACTTAGTGAGTGATTCTGAGCCTGAAAGTTGGTATTCTTATGCTAAAGAAATTCTCTCCTCTGCAAATCATTTAGGATTAACTAAAAGTTATTCACAATCGATCTCAAACACAGACTTAGCAGATGCGCATTTTTTCAACGAAGCGAGACCTAAGCATACGGCTATGATTTCTAAGAGATTGAAGGCAGAATACGGCGTTGAAGTAAGGAATTGGAAGGGAGGACTTGAAGAGTATTTACAATTGAAGCTGGAACATTATTTGACAAATGGGTAATAATGACAGATATATCAGCTGATGAAAATTTTAAGAAATATATCCCTCCTGGGTGCAACTGTAACACTTTCTAGCTGCGGAGTTCTAGAAAATATGAACCAGCCAATCACTGATGGTGACTTTAATCCCCTCGATAAGGCAGGTGGCTATAAGAAGAATAAGGACGGTCTAGTTTCAGTAGGATCTAGTTCAAATCCTAGCATGGGAAGTGCTCATGGTTTTAGAAATGGAGACATCGTAGATGTAGCCATCGCTAACACAGCACTCTTCAAGCGTGTTCCTAAGTCAGGTGACAAATATAAGAGAGTTCTAAAAGTGGGCGATTCATTAAAAGTGATAGGCACAGATAAAGATTTCCTCAAGGTGACTACACCAGCTGGAGATACTGGCTACGTGTCTAGTGTGATGGTGGTATCTCAGGGATCCTCTCTAGCTGGAGCAGGGATAGTAGAGCCACTAGGTGACATAGCTCCTCCGCCAGAACTACCAGGTATCGGAAATCCTACTATAGCACCTGTTAAACCAATGCCAGTGCCATCGATCACTGACCCAGTGCCAGTAGATCCTATTCCAGTGCCATCACTACCAGAGCCTACACCAGTGCCTGATCTTCCAGATCCAGCACCGGCTGTTCCAAATATAGATCCGGCACCAGCTATACCGAACATTGATCCCGCACCAGCTGTTCCAAATATAGATCCAGCACCACTAGTGCCTAGTATTCCTGATGAGCCAGCTCCAGAGCCTGAGCTTCCAGGGCTTCCTGATTAGATTCTTTAACTAAGAAATTTTTCCAAAACCTCAGTTGGTATTTGTCCAACTGAGGTTTTTTTGTATAACTTTATCTACGAGAATGATGACTCCGGAATACTCAAAATTTGGCGAGCAACTATGTAAAGGTAGTGGCATTGAGGAACTCATGTATGACTTGGGGAACGCTCTAACGACTGCTGGACCTGATGTTAAGATGCTAGGAGGTGGACAGCCTGCACATATACCAGAAGTAGATGCTCTCTGGCGTAAGCGTATGGAGGAAATCATGGCTGACGGTCAGTGCTTTGAGAATATGGTGGGCAATTACGATCCACCTCAGGGAAATCCTCACTTTATCACTGCACTAGCTAAGATGCTACGCGAGAACTTCGGCTGGGACGTCACAGAGAAAAATATAGCGATTACCAGTGGGGGGCAGACAGCGTTTTTCTTTCTTTTCAATTCTCTAGCAGGACGCATGGGAGACGGTAGTAGGAAGAAAATCCTCCTGCCACTCGTCCCCGAATATATAGGCTACGCAAATCAATCAGTAGGCGAAGATTTCTTCAAAGCAGTGAAGCCTATTATAGAGGAAGTGGGTGACAGTCAGTTTAAGTATCGGGTAGATTTCGATGCTCTAGAAATTACCGATGACATAGCAGCTATTTGCGTATCCAGACCTACTAATCCTACAGGAAATGTACTGACTGATAATGAGATGAAACGTCTAGCGGATTTAGCTAAACAGCACGACATACCATTTATCATAGACAATGCTTACGGCGCTCCATTTCCTAACATATTCTTCTCAGATGCGAACCCTATGTGGGATGAGCAAGTGATCTTAACGCTTAGTCTCTCTAAAATAGGTCTGCCTGGAACTCGCACAGGAATCGTAGTCGCAAATGAGGCTGTGGCATCTGCTGTAGCGTCGATGTCTGCTATTATTGGGCTTTCTAACAATAATATTGGGCAGACTATGATGACTCCATTGGTGGAAAATGGCGATATTCTAAAACTTAGTAATAATATAGTGAAACCTTACTATGTAGAGAAGACGAAACAGGCTCAGGGATGGGTAAAAGAGTACTTTGATGAGTCTGTGCCTTACCGTTATCATGTAAGTGAAGGAGCTCTGTTCCTATGGCTATGGTTTAAGGACATGCCTGTGAGTTCTAAGGTTCTTTACACGAAGCTAAAAGAGCGAGAAGTCTTGATTGTTTCAGGGCATTATTTCTTTTTCGGACTAGATGAGGAATGGAGTCATACGGATGAATGCATACGAGTTACTTACACCATGCCTGAGGAGAAGGTGAGGGGAGGAATAGAGATTATTGCAGAGGTTGTGAAGGAAATCTACACTTCAGTGAATTAAGTGAAATAATTTGAATAGATCTTAACTTCTAGTTGTCTTATGAGTATGAAGTGTTACTTTTCTAGCATCATGAAGACAGGGTTATTGAAATCAATCGTATGTGCAGGCTTAGCCTGTGTATCTCTCACTAGCGTCGCCCAGGCAGATGCAGCAGCAGAAAATATTCTAAAGCGCACTCGCTATGCAGCGACTCTCCAGCAACAAGACCTCCACGGTCACATGAATAAGGATGGCAGGAAGACTCCGGTCACATTATTTATGCGAGGCGAAAATATTCAGTTCGCCTATGGCTCAGGTAAAGCGAGTAAACGTTTCCACATGCGCCTTGAGCTAGACGAAGTAGATCTCTTCGACATCGTAGGTGGCAAAACTAAAAAATTCAACAGTAGGCAGATTGCTGAGAACATTAACGGGACTGACCTTAGTTTCGAAGATCTATCAATGCGCTTCCTCTACTGGAAAAATAGCCAGATAATGGGAGAAGATCGCATCTCTGGTCAAAAGTGTCATATTATCAGACTTATTAATCCAGGGACAAGTGGTGACTATAAGCAAGTCTACGTATACGTGCACCAGAAGTATGGCTCACTGATGAGAGTGATCGGCTATAGTGCTTCTGGTCAGCCACTTAAGCAATTTCAGGTCACTGATCTGATGAAGGTAGGTAAAGAATACACTCTGAAGAGAATGAGAGTGGATAGATTTAATCCAAAGACTAATAAGTCAATTGGGGTAACATACTTAGAATTTGATAAGCCTAAAAAAGCTGCAAAGGCAGGTAGGTAGTATACAAAAAGTATAAATCATAAATTTTAAACACCATGGCGGAGACCTTATGGTGTTTTTTATTTGAGCGTTATGATTAAAATTATGACCTAAAAAAGAAGTTTAACTCTCTAATTACACTAGACGAACTTACTAAACGTGTTAAAAATTCAGTGGACAACCGAATAATAACAAATAACACACAATGAGCTTTTTACCAGAACCTTACAAACACGGCTATGAAATAGCCCCAGAATACAAGAAGAGCGTTGCTTATTTCTCAATGGAATTCGCAATCGACCAAACCCTAAAAATCTACTCAGGAGGTCTGGGCTTCCTTGCTGGATCACACATGCGCAGTGTTAATGATCTGAAACAAAATCAGATCGGTATAGGTATCCTATGGTCTTTCGGTTACTATAATCAAGTGCGTGGTGAAGACCGTGAAATGGCTGTGTCACACCGTAGAAAGAACTATCACTTTCTCGTCGATACAGGTATCAAATACACCATCAAGATTCACGGTGCTGATGTTTGGGTGAAGGCAATGTATCTTCCATCAGGAACCTTCGGAACTGCTCCGATGTTCTTTCTTACAACTGATATCGAAGAGAACGATCACATTTCTAAAACAATCTCACATCGTCTTTACGACTCTGACTCACAGACACGTATAGCACAATACATCCTACTCGGTGTAGGTGGTGCGAAACTCCTCGAAGAGCTAAAAGTAGACCCAGATGTATGGCATCTAAATGAAGCACACGCTCTCTCAGCTGCATTCTACGTTTACTCTAAAACTAAGTCTATGGATGAAGTTAAGAAGAGATTCGTATTCACTACACACACACCAGTGGAAGCAGGTAATGAGAAATCGAGCTTAGACACACTTAAGAAATTCAGCTTCTTCTCAGGACTAGATGATGCAGAAATCAGAAGCATCACAGGCATCCATGATGATCTTTTCAACCACACTCTCGTAGGTCTCCGCATGAGCAGAATAGCAAATGCTGTTTCTAAGCTTCACGGCGAAGTATCCCGCAAGATGTGGCAAGGTAACGAAGGCATCTGTGAAATAACTCACGTCACAAACGCTCAGAACAAAAAATACTGGGCAGATAAAGAGCTAGAAGAAGCTCGTATTGCTGGTGATAAAGCTGGTCTTGCTACTAGAAAGCGCGTTCTCAAGGAGAGACTCTGTAAAGAAGTCGCGCACCAAACAGGACGTCTCTTCAATCCAGATGTTCTTACTATCGTGTGGGCGCGTCGTTTCGCAGGATATAAGCGTGCGAACCTCGTCTCTCGCGATCTAGAGAGATTCGAAGCAATGCTAAACCGTACTAACAAGCCAGTCCAGATCATCTGGGGTGGCAAGCCATATCCTAAGGACTATGACGCTATAGAAGAGTTCAATGGACTCTGTGAACTCACTAAGAAATACTCTAATGCTGCAGTAGTAGTAGGGTATGAGCTAGAACTATCTAGACTCATGAAAGAGGGCTCTGACCTATGGCTCAATAACCCAGTCGTTACTCTAGAAGCATCTGGTACATCTGGAATGACAGCAGCCATGAACGGCAGCGTAAACATCTCAACTAACGATGGTTGGGTATGTGAATTCGCTAAGACTGGACACAACTCATTCCTAGTCCCTGAAGCGGATCCTAACCTCACTCCAGAAGCAAGAGATCAGCACGATATGCTTGGATTTTACCAGCTTATGGACACAGAGGTTCTTCCTCTCTACTACGGAGACAAGGAAGCTTGGTGGGACATCGTGCTTAACAGTATGAACGACGTCGTTCCATTCTTCGACTCTGACCGTATGGCTGATGAATACTATAAGAATATCTATTCGTAGTCCAAATAATAAACTATCTAATTAAAAGCCGTCCAAGGAAACTTGGGCGGTTTTTTAATTACTATGGTAAACTAATTACTTCTTGGGAGGAGTTTATGGATATAAAAAGAGTCCAAAATTCTAAAATGATCGCAGTAAACGGAGCCACTAAATGATAAGAAGTCATTGGATACTAGATGCAGTCTTGAGAGGAGATCATAACAAGTCGCATGCTAAATTAGTTACAAAAAATATGGGTGTACTAAAAAGAACTGTTCTATGTTCTTAGCTTAATCGGTTTTTAGTTAAGAAACATAAAGTATTTGTCAAATCAAGATCCTTGTGTTAATTCTGATGTCAAGTATGTTTGCAAGCGCACAACATTCTCATTCTAACTACTTTACGTGATGCCGGGTAAACTTAAAATTTTCTTAACAAATAAGTCATTAAATATATCAGGAGGATCTTTGTTGATCTCGTGCATGAGCATAGGTCTAGCAACTAACTCACTAGCTCAAAAAGCCAAGTCCGAACCTGATATAAAACCTCTATCAGCAACTAAGAATGAGGCGAATAAAGCTACTGTTCAAGCTCCGGCAGGGAATGAGATAGCTGCGAACATACAGCTTACGATCAAAGAGGAACTCGACGAGAATCTATCGAATAGTGTCAATGGGCTCAGTGATCCTGTTAAATGGGAGAACGCCGTGCGCGTACCTATTGATGTGACTACCGAAAATAAAGAAGCTCGATACTTTACACGTCAGGGCTTTGGCCTGCTACAGAATCAATGGGATATTGAATCTCACCGTTCATTTGTCTATGCACTGCAGCAGGATGAAAAATGCATAGGTCCATACATAGGTTTACTGATGCTTAGCACACAGAGACATAATCCTAGTTACCTTTTTCAGAAGACTTTGGCATCAGTGGTGATGAGTTTGAAAAACGAGCGTGTAGGGGATGACTATGTGTATAGTTTACAAGAAAGACTCTATGCTGAGGTAGCGCTTAGTATGGCTGAGGGAATTAAAGAGGACTTAGTGACTAGCGTTAATCAACTTGTGAAAACTTATCCTATGGATTTCCAAGCACTTATTATGCAGCAAGTAATCTTACCGATGCGATCAGGTGGGAATAGCGTAAACGAAAAATCAAAGTTTGTTGGTAGAATGATGAAAAACTATCCATTGGTTCCTATGCTCTGGGTATATTGGTTATCTATTCATCAGTTTCAGAACGATCCTGCATTTTTGAAAAATGAAGTGATTCCATATTCTGAAAAGTTAGTCAAGTGGGCACCTAAGATGCCAGTATGGTATATTTATAATGGTATGTTCCAGCACAAGGCTGAGCAGTTCGACGAAGCTGATAAAAATTTTGATAGAGCAATCGAACTCTACACGAGTTGGGGTAAAGCTAGTAACGTGCCTAAGCATGTGAATGCTCCACTCTGGCAAGCATTGATCTTCAAGAGTGTGAACTACTATAAAGCAGGGAAGTTCGATGAAGCGATCAAGTTGGCAAAGGAACTACAGCAGACAGAAGTAAATGTAAATCTCCGCAGCGAGGTCAGAGGGATTTATTTATGGGAAGTGCAGAGTCTTCCTGCGCGTCTCTATCTAGCTAGAAATCAACCAGGAGATCTCATCCGCGCTAGGGAGTCACTCCCATCGAAAGAGCTGCTTAAGTCAGTACAAGAAATTTCAGCTGCGTCCATGTATTATACAGCACTCTACGAATACATCGCATTTAAAATAGCTGTTAAAGATGGTAAGATTGATGCTGCAAAGGAAATCA
The DNA here is from genome assembly GCA_937923145.1 of uncultured Rubritalea sp. Taxonomy (GTDB): domain Bacteria; phylum Verrucomicrobiota; class Verrucomicrobiia; order Verrucomicrobiales; family Akkermansiaceae; genus Rubritalea. The sequence goes on from CALAJT010000051.1 coordinate 14,204, forward strand.
AGTTAGGTTTTCTTGATAAGAGTAGGCAGAATTTCGATCTAACAAAAGTGAAGTCAAACAACTTTATCGATAGCAACTACTTTCACCGTGGCAGATACGCCGTTTACGCTTATCAGAATTTTGCTAATGCTGAGCTAGAGAAGATAGATGGTAATATGAAAGGCTATGAGACATTTAGAGAATATCTCAAAGAAGCTGTCAGCAAAGGCAGTAGAAGCTTCATCTTACCAAGACACGTAATCGAGGATTTTTAGAAGTTAGACTTTAGAAATAGATTTTAGTCACTCTCGGAGTAATTCTAGTGAATATTTCCCAAGGAATAGTTGCTGCTTTTTCTGCGACTTCAGTAGCTAGGATATGTTTGCCAAAAAGTTCTACTTCATCGCCGTCTTCAGCATCTGTTAGATCAGTGACATCTACCATGATTTGATCCATGGTGACCCGTCCTAAGATGGGGCAGCGTTTCGCTCGAATCCAGACCTCTCCATTTTGATGTGAGATAGAGCGTGGGTAGCCGTCTCCATAGCCTACACCTATAGTAGCTACCCTGGAGTCTCTTTCCAGAAAAGTGGTTCGACCATAAGAAATACTATGTCCTTCAGGTAGGTTTCTGATGATGGAGATGCGGGACTTCAGAGTGAGAACTGGTTTGAGTTTGGCTTGGTATTTCACTATCGGTGAGATCCCATAGAGCATGAGACCTGGGCGGACTAGGTTCGTCACTGTTGAGGTATAGTCTAACAGACCAGCAGAATTAGAAAGGTGAATGTAGTCGAAGCTGTGACCATTATCTTCAGTAACTTTAGTGACTGCTTTAGAGAATATCTCGAACTGCGAAAGTGTGAACTCGCGATCTTCATCGGCAGAGGGTAGGTGAGACCCGATCCCTTCGATATATAGATTCTTATATGAAAGCAGCTTTTTAAGTCCTTCGCTCAAAAGTGATGGAAGGAAACCACCGCGTCCCATTCCAGTATCGACAGTAATATGGACGAGTAGAGGTTCATTGCCTTGATTCAGTTGATCAAAGTGTTCAGCTTCCGCAATACTTGAGATACACGGAGTCCATCGATTGCTTACTATCTCTTCACGTTCGACAGCTAAAGTCGGACCTAACAGATAGATTCTAGTTGTGCAGCCTATGATCGATAGCTTGCGAGCTTCTATCACACTGGCGACGCCGAAGAATGCGAGATCACAGTCGTCTAGTGCTAAGCCAATACGCTTGATATCATGACCATATGCTCCAGCCTTGAGCACTGCCATTACTCTCTGATTAGAGAGTTCCTTGGCTACGTCTAGATTATGCTTGAGCGCATCTAGATTGATTTCAGCCCACGTGCGCGGGGGGGATGGCTGAGAATTGCTCATTTATTTAAGCCTAGCTTAACCTTCGTTATACGAAACGGGCTTTTGCGATTCTATGCCTTCGCTAAGCCAGTTAAATAGCTTAGTGATTTCTTGGGTATCATTTCTTAGTGCATCGAGTGCTGCCCAGTTAAGATGTGGTCTGACTTTAGCTTTAGCGATACGGTTAATATCGAGTCGATCCATCAGTGCTTCAGTTTCTCTAGGCTGAGCATTGAGAATCTCTGCGGGTCTAGGTAATTCGTCGAGCATCAGAGGCTCAAGTCCGAAGCTCGTGATACCAACTCCAAAAGTAGAATTTAGTCTACGGTAAGCATCAGCGAGTGCCTCATCTTGGATGGGTTCTGCATAGAAGATCTCACCACCATTAGCCCACTCCGATGAGCTCAATGCTTGGAAGAAGTCTTCACGGAAACTGTGAATGCCTGATTGTATTCTCAGTCTCGCTGCCATCAAGCTGAACGATGGTAGATTGAGCTGCTTCTTCATATTGAAGATGCTTGCTGCTTCATCACGATCCATAGCACCATCCCAGTCCACTAAGAGCATCTCAGGGAATTTCCAAAGATTTCCCACAGGAGCATTTGCTGCAAAAGGCTCGCGGAAGATGAACGGCTGACGACCATTCACCTCAGCCCAGCGCTGAACGATAGCGCGAAACTTCTTAACCCGCATTAGTGCTATGTCGATCACCTCACGGTCAGGACCTAGATCATCTAGCCTGCCTTGAGATAGGGATAGAATTTCTTGAGCACTAGACAATACAGGCACTGGTGCTGTGCGGCGGTAGTATCCCTGACCCTTCTCTACTTTAGCGATAGGGGAACCAGGATCGCAGGACATTATTGAAAAATGATATCTCAGAGAAGCGTCGGAATAGTTGCCTTCGATTTTCATTCTGATGAGCCTGATCAGTTCAGTGCCTTTGATGGCATCCTTCGGGTTTGCTGGAAGAATTTCTGGTAGTGCTTGGTTAAGCTGTTTTCTAAGACTCATACATTGAAATAATGGTAGTTAAATTGATAAAAAAATTATCGCTTAAAAATTTAGGTTTCAGCAAGCTTCAATTACGAAATTATAAGAAAAACAATCTACGTTTTCACTGATCTTAAAGCTGCGTGAACTAACCTTTTTAAGAAAGCTCGATTACTTATCATATATAGTATTGTCTTATTAAAAAATAAAACTCATCTAAATAGTCAATTCTCATTAAGTATTCTAAATGTAGCTTGGAAATATGAAAAAAAGAGAGCTGGTTTGTAATTTAGTCTAAAAAACTATATTTGGAATTATGTTTTCTTCTCCAGCAAATGGTCAGATTGTATTAGTAATATGACTAGAAATGTGTGTCTTGCGGAGGCAATAATTTGATCCCTGGAGTTAAATTGATCGATAGATCACATAATGTGGAGGGTAGCTCTCAACTTATTCTATATACCAAGCCTACTGCATGGGTATCTGAGCGAGCTGTAATAGCTGATGTCGCTGATATATACGGAGAGGTCTATGATGAGTGTGGCTATCTACATTTCTCCATGTATAAGACACTAATATTGAGGGAGGCATTCGGTATGAGAGAAAAGAATGATCCGTTAGCAAACTCTGAATCTTAAAGTATCAGATGCATTTACAGCAAGAGAAAGCATAGACAGGAAGACCGTCCTAGGTGTGAAGTTCATTACTGACCTCATCAATTCAGCTCTGAGAAAATATCTCCTTGAGTGATATTGCTGCTTTAGGGTCATCAATGAGGTCCGCAATAGTATAGTTATCTAACACCTTGAAGAATGCCATCCTAGATTCTGCGAGGATTCCTATGAGTCTACAAGCTGATAAAATCTTGCAACAGCCACCTGTGCCTGCTTGACAATCCACGAGGGTCTTTGCCGGCTCCATGAGCCTGACTATGCTACCGAGAGTGATTTCACTAGGATCGATAGCGAGTTTTACGCCACCATCTCTACCGCGTTTGGCTTCTAGTATCCCATTATTAATCAAAATCTTACTTAATTTAGAGAGGTGATGGTGAGATAGGCCATATGCTTCTGATACTTCATTCATGGTAATCATCTTTTGATTATTTAGACCCACATAAATGAGGATTCTAAAGCTGAAGTCCGTTGCAGAAGTTAGTTTCATAAAAGTAGTATATAAAATACCACTTTTAAGTGTTGACGTAAAGAGCTATTTGAAATACCTCTTTGTTTATGACCGCTTTAAGCCAACAAACAATAAACACAGTGAAAGCAACTATCCCTTTCCTGACCGAGAACTCAACCGCTCTAACAGAGCACTTCTATAAGAGGTTATTCGAGCATAATCCTGAAGTGAAAGTTTACTTCAACGCTTCTCACCAAGCAGCAGGGAGCCAGCAGGGAGCGCTAGCGGCTTCAGTATGTGCCTTTGCTAGAAATATAGAAACACCAGAGAATCTAGCCGCGGCGGTATCTCTGATAGCGAATAAACACGTATCATTAGGAGTTCAGCCTGAGCACTATCCTGTAGTAGGTAAGCATCTCCTAGCTTCTATTGATGAATTATTGAATCCAGCACCAAAAGAAATCTTAGAGGCGTGGGGAGAGGCATACGGTTTTTTAGCTGACGTATTGATCAATCACGAAGAAGGAATTTATAAGAGCCAGGAATGGAATGGGTTCCGTGAATTCACTATAGATAGTAAAGTGAAGGAATCTAGTAACGTAACCTCATTCTATCTAAAACCGACCGATGGTGGAGAGGTTCCTAGCTTCTCAGCAGGACAATATATTACTATTAGAGTTCCTAGTGCTGATGGATCTACTACTATGAGAAATTATTCTTTATCAAGCTATGGCTGTGATAAGGCTTTTAGAATTAGTGTGAAAAGAGAGGATGCTCTCCACGCTGATCAGCCGTCAGGTTACGCGTCGAATTACCTACATGAGAAGCTAGAAGCAGGAGATATTCTAGAAGTTGCAGCGCCTTGTGGGGAGTTCACTCTGGATGATGAAACAATCGATAAATTAGGAGAAAATAACACACCGCTGTTATTAATATCTGGCGGTATAGGAGTGACACCCATGTTATCAATGCTTCATGCAGTAGCTGGGAAAAATATTCCAGTGAGCTTTATACATGGAGCTATTAACTCCGAAACACATGCTTTGAAGCAAGAGGTGCTAGAGATTGTAAGTAAGCATGATAACGTAAAAGCACACTTTAAATACAGTGCCCCTCTAGAATGTGATAAGCCAGATAGCATTGGATTATTCGATGTGGAGTTGATTAAGCAGTTCCTAACCGGAGATAGTGAAGTTTATTTCTGCGGACCTAAAATCATGATGACCCATATGCTTTCATTCATGTGTGAACTCAGGCATGATCGTGAGAAGGTGCATTATGAGTTCTTCGGTCCAGCAGAAGACTTGCAAGTCTGCCCTATGGGACATTGATGTCAGTTGACTATGTTTACTATGATAGGTATTAAGCATACTGTTTAATACCATCAATGAACATTCCTAAAATCAAAGGCATCATCAAGCGCAGAATCCTACTTAATTATCGAGTGGATGCAGAAGTGATGGAGAAAATCATTCCAGCTCCATTTCGGCCCAAGCTCCATCAAGGGTACGCTATTGCTGGAATATGCCTAATACGTTTGGAAGAGATAAGACCGCATTTTATGCCATCACTAGCAGGAACAGCTAGTGAAAACTCTGCTCATCGCGTTGCTGTAGAATGGGACACCGCTGAAGGGGTTCAAGAAGGTGTCTTCGTTCCTCGAAGAGATACTAACTCACTGTGGGTATCTTTAGCTGGTGGTAGAATATTTCCAGGAGTGCATCATCATTCAAGATTTGAGATAATCGATAGTAACAGTGAAGATGAAGATGAAATTCAGATAAAGGTATTAGAGCAGAGAGGGGATGCTCCACTAGTAAATCTGAATGTGACTCAGACTGAAACATTCCCAGAAAAATCAGTATTTAATAGCCTAGAGGAGTCCTCTAAGTTCTTCGAAAACGGCTGTATCGGCTACTCTGCCAGACCGGACTCTACTAAATTAGATGGTTTACTGCTCAAAGTTCCACATTGGGAAGTATCAGCATTAAAAGTAAACTCAGTAGAATCTAGCTATTTTGACAACTCCGAGCTATTCCCAGCAGGCTGCATCCAGCTAGACCATGCATTACTAATGCGAGATATAGATCATGAATGGCATTCTCAGCCTATGATGCACTCAAAATGATGATTCTAGGAGTGAGTATGAGAAAAGTGCCAAAAATCTCTTGCTATAATGGTGTTTTTTGGTAAATGAGCCATCCCGCTTTGCGCACAATGCGCATAAACATCTGCGGAGCATAGTTATTAACCACGAAAAATAGAGTATCATTATGGCACGTATTATCGGAATAGAAATTCCAAACGAGAAGCGCATCGAAGCTTCTCTCCAATATATCTACGGTATTGGTTCTACACGTTCAGCTAAGATCTTAGATCAAGCTGGAGTTAGCCCAGACATCCGTACAGGTAAACTTTCAGAAGAGCAGCTTGTGAAAATCGCGTCAGTGATTACACAAGAAGGCATCGTTATTGAAGGTGACCTTCGTCGTGAACTTCAAGGTAACTTGAAGCGTCTTCAATCAATCAACTGCTATCGTGGTCAATGTCACAAACGTGGACTCCCTGTAAGAGGTCAGCGCACTAAGACAAATGCTCGCACACGTAAAGGCAAGAAACGCTCAGTTTCTGGAACGCCTAAATAGTAAATTAACTCATTGACCATTTAATATAATGTCTGAAGAAAATAACAAAGTAGCTGCTGAAGTAAAAGCAGAAGCAGAAGCAGCAGCTCCAGTTGATGCAGCTGTAGAAGCACCTAAAGCAGAAACTGCTGAGAAGGCAGAGACTCCTAAAGCGGAAGCTAAAGACGCTGCTCCTGAAGCACCTAAGAAAGATGAGAAGAAAAAAGACATCTTCGCAGAAATCGCTGGTGGTGAAGAAGAAGTAGTAAAAGTTCACAAAGCAAAAGGAAGCAAGAATGTCGTAACTGGTATCGTCCACGTTACAGCGACCTTTAATAATACTCTCGTTAGCGTGACTGATTCAATGGGTAACTCCATCGGCTGGTCATCTGCTGGTAAGATGGGCTTCAAAGGTTCTCGTAAGAGCACCGCTTATGCAGCTCAGGTAGTATCCCAAGACGCATGCCGCCAGGCAATGTCACACGGTCTTAAGACTGTTGTGGTGCGCGTAAAGGGACCAGGTGCAGGCCGTGAATCCGCAGTGCGAGCAGCACAGGGACTCGGACTTGAAGTTACAGCTATTAAAGACGTAACAGCTATTCCACACAATGGCTGCCGTCCTAAGAAAGCACGTCGCGTATAATTAACTACCTAACACATTAACCATTAACAATTTTTTATTATGGCACGCTATATAGGCCCAAAAGATAAGATCAGTCGTCGATTCGGAGTAGCACTCTTCGGACCATCAAAAGCTCTTGAGCGCAGAAACTTCCCTCCAGGACAGCACGGATTCCGTGCAGGTCGTAAGAAGAAGTCTGACTACTCAATCGCCCTCGGAGAAAAGCAAAAACTACGTTTCCAATACGGAGTTCTAGAAAAGCAGTTCCGCGGATACTACGCAGAAGCAGCACGTCGTCGTGGTGTTACTGGTGATATCATCGTTCAGCTTCTTGAGACTCGTCTTGATAATGTTTGCTACAGACTCGGATTCGGAAACACACGTTCATCTGCACGTCAGTTTGTAAACCACGGACACATCACTGTAAACGGCACTAAAGTAGACATCGCGTCTTACCAATGTAAGCCAGGTGACGTGATCAAGGTAGGTGAAAGAGCTGCTTCACAGCAACTCGGACTCCGCGCTCTTGATCTCACACAGGCAATCCCTCTCAAGGAGTGGATCACTATCGACCGTGAAAACATGGTTGGCACAGTGGCTCGCGTCCCTGAAGAAGAGGACATGGATCACGGTGTAAACGTTCAGCTTGTTGTTGAACTTTACTCAAGATAATCCGCCGAGATCATCTAATATTTCAAAAGGCACTTCGTTCGCGAAGTGCCTTTTTTGTATTTTGGTAATGTGGCCTTTTTGGCTGGTTAATTATATTCTCAGGCTTGCATTCACCCACGCACCAGCATAGTTTTCAAGTATGCGAATCATAGCAGGGACAGCAGGGCGGAGAACATTCCGCGTGCCGAAGGCGGATGTAAGACCGACTACGGATCGGACGCGTGAGGCTCTATTCTCGATGCTGTCTAACTATATAGAAGGAGCCAAGGTGTTAGATTTATTCTCTGGTTCTGGAGCTCTAGGTATGGAGAGTCTTAGCCGTGGTGCAGAGAGCTGCGTGTTTGTGGATGAGAATCGTGACTGTATTAATACGGTGCGGACTAACCTGAAAACTCTCAGGCTTAATGGGGGCAAGATAGTTCAGTCAGACGTGCTCAAATTTATTAAGAAAATCTCTCTAAGCCAATACGATGTAATCTTCGCAGATCCTCCGTATTGGAAACACCGTGGCGATAGAGACTTCGTGGCAGAGATGTTTGAGCAAGAGCATTTTATTAACCTTCTTAGTGATGACGGAATGTTAGTGATTGAAGTGGATGAACGTGCTGAGGTCGTTCCGAGTGAAGGTTGGGATTTAATTGACCGTCGTAAATACGGAGGCTGCTCGATTTTGTTTTTCCAGAAGAAGGGGGCTGAGTAATGCGATTTCTCGTTCTTGCTATCTACAATATTCTCCTACCTATATTTTTCGTAATCGCATTTCCAGCTTGGCTGCTAAAAATGTCGAAACGTGGTGGTATAGGTACTGGACTGTTAGAGCGTATTGGCTGGTTTAAGAGAGATGCCGAGTTTGAGAAACAAGGTGTGATCTACGTGCATGCCGTGAGTGTAGGTGAGGTCTTGATAGGGATAAAACTGATCAAAGAATGGCTAATCAAGTATCCTGAAGATAGAATTTTACTAGTCCCCACTACGGCGACAGGACATGCTGTAGCTAAGGAATATGCCCCGGCAGGAGTAGATGTTATTTACAGTCCTCTAGATTTTAGTTTCATATTGAAGAGCGTTTTTAAACGCTTTCAGCCAAAGCAGATTATTCTCATGGAGTCGGAGATCTGGCCCAATATGCTTAACGTAGCTAGGAAGATGAAAATTCCGGTGTCTATTGCTAACGCAAGATTGTCAGCTAGATCTGAGTCTAGATATGTGAAACTAGGTATTATTTTAAAGCCTCTGTTAGAGATGATTTTCAAGCTATGTGCTCAAGACGAAGTAGATAAGCAACGCTGGGTAAATGTAGGTGTAGACTCCTCCAAAGTGGTGGTAACAGGTAGTGTTAAATTTGACCAAAGTGGTGCGATAAAACCACAAAAACGAGATGATTTTTCTATGATTCTATCTAGGTATGGAAAGAAACCTGTAGTGATGGCGATCAGTACAAATATTGGAGAAGAGGTTTGGATTGCCTCAGCATTATTGGAGATGATGGGAGATATACGTTTAGTAATAGTTCCTAGACATGCGGAGCGACGTGCTGAGATAGTTGCGGATCTACAGATAGCTGGGTATAAGCCTGATCTTAGAAGTGCATTAACGAATGATGTAGGGGACTCCCTTGTAATTGATAGCACAGGAGAACTACGTGACTGGACATGTCACGCAGATATTGTAATCGTAGGGAAATCTATTTTAGAAAAAGGCGGTCAGAATCCTACAGAGGCAATAGCTGCAATGGTTCCAGTAGTGACAGGACCCTATATGGGTAATTTTGAACCGTTGGTGACTGATCTTAAACATCATAAAGGTCTAACAGAAGTAAGTTCTAAGAGTGAGTTATATAGAGCTGTGATAGAACTATTAGAAAATGATGAACTTCGTAATATTCAAATAAACGCCGCCAAAAAAGTTTTAAAATCTCATCAAGGTGCAACAGCAAAAACTGTTGACTGCCTTGCTATATGCTAAACTCTCAAGAATAGTTTATGCATATTTTAGAATACCTTTGTTGACTAAGGATACTATTATTACCAGAGTGCTCAAGCTACCTACTACAGAGTATAGTGCTAATCCAAAACCCAATTTAATATATTTCAGCTCATGAGCTTTTCTAAGCATAGTCTTAGTGGAGAATTTCTTCACAATAAGGCAACTTTAACTTCGCTCTGTGAAGTGATTTTAGATCTATTCGAGCAATCTGATGAGATTGTTCAAGCAGGTCGAAATACATTGAAAAAGGTAACTTTTGAGGGACGTGATTGTGTAGTAAAAGCTTTCCGTATTCCAAGTGTTCCTCAGAATTATAGCTATGGGATGCTAGCTAAATCTAAAGCGAAAAAATCTTATGATAATGGGCAAAAGCTACTGGAGCTCGGCTTGCTAACACCAGCGCCTGTAGGATATTTTGAATATAGATCTGGAGGTAAGCTAATGGCTAGCTACTACATCTGTGAATATGCAGCGGATGTGGAGACCCTGCATGACATCAGGCATAGAGAAGATGGCTTAAATGCTAATTTGATGGAAGACTTTGCGCGCTATTGTTATCAGCTTCATTCAAAGGGGATTCTACATAGAGATTTTAACCCCAAGAATATTTTGATTTCAGAGAATGAGAGGGGCACAGCATTTTCCATAGTAGATATTAACCGTATTACATGGTATCAGAAACTTTCTCTAGAAAAGGCGATGGAGAGCTTATCTCGTCTACCCTTCGATGGCGAAATACGGACATCCATTCTAGAAAAATATGCGGAATTATCAGGCGTAGATGTAAAGCGTTGTCAAAATCTGCTCAATAGATCACAACAAAAAACGCAGCGTTATTTCCGGAATAAAAGACGACTACGTAAGATTTTTCCAAAGAAGAGATGAAAGAGCATTTATCATTTCCCTGGGATCATTTTTCTGACCAACCTAGAATATTAAGAGATAAAAAGCTTAAGCGTAGCATCTACATTAGATCATCATGGCAGATGCTGAAGTCCGGACTACTACTGAGTTTATTACCATTTTTCTTACTAGTTAGATTATTTAGAAAATCGTGGCAGTCTAAGAAAGTAGATAAATGTATAGGTCTTTGCGTCCATGTGGAGACTGAGTGTGAAGGGAAAACGATAGTTCCTCTACTGAAAATCAAAGAGCTAGTTGATGAGCTAAATGTGAATCAGCTACTAGTTCGTATCCCTTTATCTGACAGTGATAACATAGATAGCTATATAGACCACATAGATATTCTATCTGCTAATGATCGTGAGATTGCAGTTCACATTATCCAAAATAGATTAATCCTAGATGATCCGATTGAACTAAAGGAAACACTACACAACGTACTGAAACAGTTAAAAGGTAGGGTAGAATACATTCACGTAGGTAGTGCTTATAACAGAAGAAAGTGGGCGTTTTGCCATTTTGGTGAATACTTTAAGTTTTTTCAAACTATACGCTCAGTATGTCGCGAAGTCGCTCCAGAAATGAAGCTTATTGGTGGCTCGGTAATTGATTTTGAGATGCCTCCTTTACTGGAGAGCTTATTCCATTTTCGTAGGGGGTATTATGATGGTTACGGCATACAACTGTATGTCGACCGTCGAGGTGCTCCAGAGAATACTCAGTCTGGATTTAACTTTCTAAATAAAATCAACTTAATAGATATTATGCGTCAGTTTAGTTGGAAATCAAAAGGAGAGCTGTGGATTTCTGAAGTGAATTGGCCATTGAAAGGGAGTGGCAAGTTTTCCCCATGTAAGGGGAGCGCTCTAGTAGATGAACAGGCACAAGCTGATTTCCTGGCTAGATCTTATCTACTTGCGATAGCATCTGGACGAGTGAGAACTTGCTATTGGCATCAGCTCGTAGCACCTGGCTACGGTCTAGTCGATAACCGAGGTGACTCAGTGATTAAGCGACCTTCGTATGAGGCTCTTAAAACACTAAACTCACTGTTTAGTGAGACAGAAGTATTATACTTTGATAACGGTAATTACTGTAAGGTGAAAGGTCTCTACAGTGTCCGCGTCCGTAAAGTGCGTGATGGTATAAATACCACTATCCAAGCTTTTTGGAGTAATAGCGGTGAGCATAAAGTAGAATTTACAGGAGCTACTCGCTGGATTAATCAAAGTGGGGAAGCAATAGAATTCGAAAAGCCCTCTGAGATTACTATCAATGGCAGCGTAATCTACGCAGTGATTTCAGAAGATTAGATCTGTCCGCATTCGAGACTTTGATTCATCTCCAGTGCAGGGCTGTCCTCACCTGTGTCGCCAACTGCGACAGCTGGGACACCAGCTACGGTCGTGTGCGCTAGGACATCACTCAGGACTACACTACCGGCACCGATTTTAGCACCTCTGCCGATCTCTACTCTACCTAGAATTTTCGCACCAGCACCGATCAATACTCCGCTTCTGACGATAGGGTGACGTGCGCCTTTCTGCTTACCAGTTCCTCCTAGAGTAACCTCGTGTAAGATAGAGACATTGTCTTCTATAATGGCAGTCTCACCGACAACTATGCTTGTGGCGTGATCTAGTAGGATTCCACATCCGATTCTGGCTCCAGGATGGATGTCGACTCCGAATATTTCACTCGAGATACTCTGAAAATAGCTAGCTAGAGCTCTACGGTTCATCGCCCAGAGATAGTGTGAGACACGGTAAGTTGTGATAGCCATGAAGCCTTTGAAGAAGAGCATCGGGTCTAGTATAGATTGGCAAGCAGGGTCTCGTGTGCAGATCGCGGTCATATCAGATGCAGCATTCATGAGAAGGTTCTCATTTTCAGATAATATAGTGTTAAGCAAGGGGTAAATCTCTTCCTTAGACATATCCTCGCGCGCGAGTTTTCTAGCGAGTCTGGCAGAAAGTGAAGAAGCTAAATTATCCTTACTTATGATGACCTCGGTGAGTAGCCTGCTAAGTTGCGGTTCTTTCTCAGCTAATTCTGTAGCCTCGGCTTTAATAGTCGACCACAGAGCATTTAGGTCTTGCTGTTTAGACTCGCAAAGACTGACAGTGTTTGTGCTAGAGTTGTTAGGCATTGTGTTGTAATTTTTTAATTAGTGAAGATTTCCCAGAAATTAGAATATGCTTGTCGTGCAGTGTTTCAGTTAGCGAAGCGTCATCATGAGAATACTGTTACACGACTAGATGAGATAGCGCAATGCGAAGACGTGTCTTCTAATTTTCTAGTGCAGATTATGAACGATCTAAAAAATGCAGAAGTCGTTCATAGTAAGAGGGGTAAATCTGGTGGTTATTTCATAAAAAAATCATTAGATGAAATCACTTTATATGACATAGTCGCAGCAGTAGAGCCTGGAATGCTGAATCAGGTGAGCGATCAGAGCGGTCAGTCAGCGAAAGAAGTGGCATCTGCTTGGGAGACAGTAAGCTCACAATTCGCTGATTCTCTGAAAGAAAAGACGCTTGAGCAATTACTCGGCAACAATGATGCACCTATGTTTTATATTTAAAAGCTCCTTTCGATTCTATTAGTTTGCCAAGTTGGCGTGCCTACTTCTTGACGTGACAGAGTTGGATCGCTAATGTTCGCGATAATTCTAAAAACATACCTTCTATGAATAAACAATATCCTCTAAAGTCATCTGCTATATTATTTTCTATTTTCTGTAGCCAGTCACTATCAGCGCAGGAGCCTTTCGACTCATTAGATTACCAAAGAGCTGAAATCGATATCCCTGTAGCAGCCCCTAAGCTAGCTATTACGGAAGACGCAATGAAGCGGGAAGAAGAAAAGAAAGCCGCTGCAATTCGTAAAATAGCTCAAGATAAAGCTTCTGCCAAAGCGGCTGCAGAGCTTAAGAAACGGCAGGAGGACGCACGTGCAGCAGGTAGAGAAATAGCATTAGAAGATGTCACGTCATCCCATAAGGTGAAATCTGGTGGAAGCTTAAGTCTTATCTCTGCCAAGGTTTATTCGCGTCCTGGCTATTGGCGTATCTTAAAACTTCATAACGGAATAGCGCCTGATAAGCTACAAGCTGGTCATGTAATCAAAGCGCCTAGTCTTAAGTGGCTATTAGCCGATAGTCAATTTTCGATCATGTATCCTATCGTGGCTGAGGACCTACTGCTAGCCAGAAAAATCTTCATGGATTTCGAGGATAAGCTAGAAGAGAGTATTAAGGGTGATGTGATTACTCCTGGAGCTGAGGATAAAAAGCAGATACAGCTAGCCATTAGCCTAATTCAGAAATGCCGCGAGGCTCTCCAAGCTGACAGGGAGGGAGTAAAGAGCCCTCCTGAAGCTGCCATCATGCAGCTTCGTAGTGCATTACGAACAATGGAATTGATATCGAGAGGCTCTAAGAAAGCGGCTCTTACTCAGAATCTTGTGCATGAGCACTTGAGCAATGCTATGGTCTACTCAGTGCTCTGGGCTAGAGATGGCTTTAAATAGTCTCTCCGTTGAGCAGCTTTTCACGTTCTTTTTTTATGTTGATACGAGCCTGCTCACCCCATCTGCCTTTGGCGTAAGCAGTCTGGTATAGATCTTTGCGTTTTAGGAAATTTTCTAAAACGCGAGCTCTAGCTTCTCTATATTTATCTTCAGGAACCCAAGAGTATTCTAAACGGATTTTCTTCGCATAGGCCATATACTTTTCTTCGCTCATTGCTCCTAGTATCGAGAGGTCTATATCACAGAGAACTTCTTCAGCTGGCATGCCTTCCGTTTCTTTATGTCTAGTCGCTAGGATAAGCGCACAGGCATCGGTTTCTAGGGGGTGTCCTCGTAGAAGATTAGTGGTTAGAGCAGCACTGTATTCTTCATTATCCGCTCGCTTGCTATCGTAGATGACATCATGAAACCATATAGCTAGCTCTACGGCACTTTTCTGAGGAACTTCAGTAGGCCATTTATCTAGCTTTCTAAGGCAGTCGGCGATATGCTCTAAATTGTGATAATATCTATTGTCTTCATTATAGAGAGTTTCTAAGCACTCCCAGATTCGCTCTGCCTGAGGCAGAATATTGATCTTGGCGAACTGGAGCCATCTATGTTTGAGAGATTGAGGCATTAAAGCATAAACACATTTGATATTTTATATGAAGGTTATTATCCTCCAGCTGCAATACTTATGATTTCTAATACATCATCATTGTGAACTAAAGTTTCACTGTAGTCACGCGGGAAAATAGCATCTTTATTAAGTTCCACGACTACAGGTTTCCCTGCAAAGCCTAATTCACTTAGTAATTGTTTAAGTGAGCTCACTTTTTCTATCTCTTGCTCTTTTCCATTAATGGTGATTTTCATCGGTATGAATTATTATCTAAGGATAGCTTCGTCCCAATCTTTCCATACTGGCTCGTAGCCACGAAGCTTGATCGTTTCGGCGACCTCAGCAGGGGAGCGTTTGTCATCGATGGTGAATTGCTCAGTTGCCTTTTGACAAGAGGTAGGAGTGTCGATTTCCACGCGGCGGCCTTTTACTGTAAGGTGAAGATCATCACTACCAGCACCAGTGTATCCACCAGGTTCAGTCTGAGATCCTGCGGACATGTGAGTGATGCCTAGAGGGATGAGTGAGTCTCTGAGAGTCGCTGGCTCACGTGTGCTGAGCACGATATTAACCTGAGGGAAACAGATACGGAACGCGAATATCAATTGAACAAGAGTGTGGTCATTCAGGAATAGATCGGGATTAGGTGTATACTGGTAGTTTCCTGCATAGGGGCGCATTCTAGGAAATGCCACAGAGAATGATGCCTTCCAGCAATGTTTGTAAAGATATTCTAGGTGAGCAGCTAGCGCGATGGCTTCTTGTCTCCACGGAGCTAAACCAAAGAGCGCACCGATTCCTATCCTGCGAAATCCACCTGCATAAGCTCGCTCGGGACATTCAAGACGCCAGTCGAATTTTTTCTTAGGCCCAGCCGTGTGAAGCTTGCTGTAAGTCTCACGAACGTAGGTTTCTTGATAAACAATGAGCCCTTCAGCACCGTGATCTACTAGCTCTCCGTATTGGTGGTCTTCCATGGGTCCAACTTCGATAGCAATTGTAGGGATGAATGATTTTATCGCATCGATACAATCTTGTAAGTATCCTTCAGAAACAAATTTAGGATGCTCACCAGCAACGAGAAGTATGTTTCTAAACCCGAGGCCATAGAGGTGCTTAGCTTCAGTCACTACTTGATCGATTGTTAGAGTAGTTCGTAGGATAGCATTATCTCTAGAAAATCCACAGTAGGAGCAATTGTTAACGCATTCATTAGAGACATAAAGAGGAGCAAACAAGCGCATCGTTTTTCCGAAATTTTGCTGAGTCAGCTTCTGGCTCTTAGCAGCCATGGCCTCTAATTGTGAACGATCAGCTGGTGAGATCAAACGCTCAAATTTTTTCAGGAGTGCTGATTTTTCTTCAGGAAGTTTATTATATGTATCTACGAATGACATCGGCACTAATGAAGCAGTGGAATGCATTATCGTCAAGGGTAGAGAAATAGCTCAGAAGCTTTAGAGCCTGGGCTATTCCTAATCTAGAAGCCAAAGATAATCGGGGGAGTTACTATGTGGATCTGTCCTTGCCCATTGTCTTCCATAGTAGTGATAGCTGTGACTATTTTACTTACGTATTCCACGGTGATATTGGATGTTTCTTCTGTAGTGACATGTGAAAGCCGCTTGAAGGTCTGACCTGAGTTTGGATCAGTGTAGTAATTGTAGTGCTTCTGTTCTTCGTAAGTGATAAATTCCCAGTGGCCAGTGACACCATCTTTAGTTACTTTAGATGTTTTCTTAGTCGGTTCACCTAGTGACTGACTGACCTCATCGATAGACATACCTATAGCAACTTCTCTTTTAGCGATGAGCTCTTTAACTATCATCTGGCGATCGTAGAGGAGTTTGAGGTTTTCTACGAATTTAGGATCTTTATTGGCCAGTGTCTTGGGACTAACCCATCCTGTGATTTTTCCGTGTTTTCCTTTGCCAGAGACTCGATATGCATTAGCTGTCATCGCTACTAACTCAAGCTGGGCACCCGGCTTAAATATCGCAAGCTTTCTGCTGCTCTTTCCTTTCTTAGAGGAGTAAGCATTAGCGTGGTCTATAGCTATGAACTGGATCGGCTTAGCCACATATTGATTCAGGTAAATAACATCAGGATCACTGTCTAAAAGTGATTTTTTCTCATTCACTGGGAAAGCCTCAACAATAGGAGTTACACTAGCGAACCCAAGCGTAATAGCAGTGAGATAGGGACAGAGTTTAGTATAATGTTTCATCGTTTTAAGACTTCGCGTATTTGAAATAGTGAAAATTAGTATTAGCTTATAGAGCTTAGACTTAATTGCATAGTGGATTATTCAATATAAGTTACCAGTTTTTTGAAGAAACTAAAAGAAAGAAGAAAACTCAGACCAGAGAAAGTATCTCCGAGTCTGAGCTCTACTAAAAATATTAGACCGCCTGAGTATGATTAATTATACTTGATGATCGCTTTCTTACGGAGTCTTTCGATAAATGCGTTAAATCTCCTAGAAGACTTTTTATTCTGAACTTCACGTTCTATAGCGTCTTTTACTTTTGCTAGAGGCACTGGAGGTCCCGGGATTTTTCTTGAGACACGGATGATATGGTATCCATTCGAGTCTTCTAGTGGTCCTAGGATACCGCCCTCTGGTTCTGCGAAGAGGATCGTGCTAATAGCGGGTGATAGATCGGTACGAGCTTTGTTAGTTTGCTTACCACCTACATCTCCAAATCCGTCAGCCGAATATTGTTTAGCAAGCTCTGAAAAGTTTTCACCTTTTTTGATACGTTTGATGATGTCTTCAGCAAGTTGTAGCTGAGTTTCAGGAGTGGCTAGGAGGTCATCGATGTTTTCCTTAGGAATATAGATTTTTTCAAAGTCGATTTTGTCTTTTCTCTTATCTCTAAGCTTCTCTTTTAGCTTGTTATACTCTGTGCGAATCTCGGCAGGAGTTGCTGGAGCTACATCATTGAAGTGTTGTGCTCTCATTGCCTGACCGATAAGGCGGTCTTTAGTGAGTTTAGAAAATTTATCGAAGGATAGACCATCTGCTTTGAGCTGTTTACGGAATGATTTTTCATCACCCTGATAGTTTTCCATTATGTGCTCGTTGATCTTCTGGTTCACAGCATGTTGTGGAATCGCAGCACCCATTGCTTTGAACTCAAAGATGATTAATTGTTGATTAATGAGTTCGTCAAGTAGCTTACGCTTAGAAAGCGCTAGTTCTTGATTATGCTCTGCGCCTCGTCTTGGGAATCGTGCGGCTAGCTCAGCTCTTCGGGGAGCGAGCATGAATGAGAGTTCATTAGAAGTAACTACTCGGCCATTTGCTTTAGCTGCTATTCCGTTTATTCTACGTGGTACAGCATCAGAATCTAGCGTCGCGAAGCCTGAGAGAACAAATACCCATACGAGTACTCCTATGGAGGCGAATTTCTTTGGTGCAATAAATGCAAGGTTTTTGAAAGTGTTCATGTTTTGGTAAAGTTACTACGATAGTATTATGGGCTATTTTTACAGAAAATAAAGCGGTAATTCTGTCTAATCGACGGTTTCTCTATGACTCAGACGGGCTATAAAGTCGATTAAATCGCTCCACATGGGTTGACTTTCCACTTTGAGGGCACACATCCACGATCATTCCGCATAGTCGCACTGGACCTTTTGCTACCGGGAACCGAGTTGGTAGACCAGATTTAAAGCGCCAGACGACACTTTCTACATTTCTCCCAAGCACAGAAATCTCAGGTCCACACATGCCTGCATCGGTGATGTGGGCAGTACCTTTTGGTAGAATACGCTCATCTGCAGTCTGCACATGAGTGTGTGTTCCTACCTGGGCAGAAATAGTCCCGTCGAGATGGAAACCCATGGCGATACTCTCGCTAGTAGTTTCAGCATGGAAGTCTAGGAATATCATCTTCACATTCTCTTCCTCACGTAATCGAGTCACCTCTTTCTCAACAATTGTAAAAGGATTTTCTAGCGGGGGATTCATGAAGGTTCTTCCCTGAGCATTAAGCACTGCGAATTTACCCTGTGGAGTATCCATAACTACTGAGCCGCTACCTGGAGTTTCAGCGGGATAGTTTATAGGTCGTAGAACTCGCGGCTCTAATGGAAGGTAGTCCATTAGTTCTTTCTGATCCCAGACATGATCTCCTGTGGTGATGACCTGCACACCAGCTTCGAAAAGAGCCTTGGCTATCTTGGGGGTAATGCCTCTACCGCCTGCGGAATTTTCACCATTAACGATGCAAAAATCGATCTCGTGTTGACGTATTATATCAGTAAGGTGGGTGATGACAGACTTTCTGCCTGGCTCACCGACAATATCTCCTAAAAAAAGAATGCGCATTGGTAAAATATAAAGTAAAGTTCTGCGGAGTTAATCACAAACTATAGTAACAGACCAGATTTTATGAGCGAAAATAAGAAAAATAAATCGTATGCCTTAGAGGTATCACTGATCATCATGGCAGTGATAGCGGCATTCTTTGTCCAGCGATTTGTTCAGAGTACGAACCCACCAGAACTACCTGATATGGATGGAGAGAAAAGCGCCTTAGAATCAGGTATAGCGAAAGCAAAACAAGTAGCTCTTACTAAAGAAGAGGCACTTGATAAAGTACCAGAGATTTATGTGGCTCACCTATCAGATCTAGAGGCTGAGCCTGATTGGAAGGCTCTTGATGTTTATCAATTTACGATTAGTAAAGAAGACTTCACGCGTCTGTTAGAGGAAGTCTATACTATTAGAACAGATTGGAAAAAGTGGGTTGTGATCAGCGAAGAATACGCTACCATTAGGACGCATGCTGAAGATGATTTCCTAACTTATCAGTTACATTTTGCGAATGAAGAACGTGAAGAAGAGGCGCCTAAATTCTGGAGAGGTAAAAATTCTATAAAGCATTCAGATAAAGACCTGCCATTAGAAGGGGTAAGAATCGTAATCGACCCCGGTCACATTGGAGGCAACTACGCTAGTGTAGAAGAACGTAAATTTAAATTTGGTGAGACAGCACCTATCCAAGAAGGAAACCTAAGTCTAACAGTTGCTAAACTGCTTGAAAGACAGCTTGAGGTTCTCGGTGCTGAAGTGGATCTAACAAGAGATGAAAACACTCCAGTAAACCCTAAGCGTGCAGGTGACTACGCTAAATATGCTCAGTCTAAAATGGAGGTGAACGGAGGGCTCATTTCTGAAGATGCAGTCAGCAGAGTGAGCGAAAAACTTTTCTACAGAGCAGGCGAAATACGTGAACGTGCCAAGGTGATTAATAATGAATATAAGCCAGATATTGTCCTCTGTATCCATTTCAATGCAGTCGCATGGGATGAGAACAAGCTCGAAGAGAAAGAACACGCCCATCTAATCTTACATGGTGCCTACACAAGTGGAGAGTTAGCCAAGGATGACCAGAGGTTTCAGCTCATGGAGAAGCTTCTGCAAAGAAATCATGCTGAGGAGAAAGCCGTTTCAGCGAGTGTTGCAAGAGCGATGACTGTCCACACAGGATTGCCACCTTATATGTATGAGCCGCTCTCGACGCGAGCTGTCAATGTAGATGATAATCCTTACCTCTGGGCTAGAAACCTAGCTGCCAACCGTGCATATAGATGTCCTGTAGTATTCTGTGAACCCTACTTAATGAATGGTGCAGACAGCCATGCTAGGCTTCAAGTTGGTGATTACGATGGACTTCGCTACGTAAACGGAATGCTACGCCCATCAATCTTCCATGAATACGTAAACTTCGTATCTGAGGGACTTGTGAACTACTACCGAGATAGAGAACTTAGTGAATAAAATATTATTAGTAATAGGACCTGGTTTTTTAGGAAAGAAAATCATTAGCCAAGCTGAGGCAGCAGGTTATACTGTGCACTCTGCTTCTAGAAACAGTGACCACTACGCTGACCTCAGTGACGTAGATTCGCTGAATGCTCTAGAAGCTGAATTGAAGCCGAAATACGTGATTCATTGTGCTGCATCAGGACGCTCTGCTGATCGCCTAGCCAGCTATCGATCAGTTTATCTCAAAGGTTGCGAGAATCTAACTGCTGCCTTTCCTAATGCGAAAAAACTCTTTACCTCAAGCACCTCAGTCTATGGTCAGACGGATGGTAGCACAGTTACAGAAGACTCCGAAACCAATCCTGGGAGTGAGACTGCTAATATTCTGTTAGAGGCTGAGCAAGTAATGCTTAACTCAGGTGGAACTGTAGCAAGACTCTCAGGTATTTATGGCAATGGTAGATCCTACATGCTTAAGAGATTATTCTCTGGAGAAGCAGCGATAGAGGGTGATGGCACTAGACTTCTCAACCACATTCACCATGCAGATGCTGCCAGTGCCTGTCTCTTTCTGTTAGAGCAAGCAGGTGGATTATACAATGTATCTGACTCGGCTTGCTTAAGCCAAAAGCAAACTTATCAAAAACTCTGCCAGACTTTTAATTTACCTGTACCTGAGCAGATCGATGCAAGTGATGCGACACCGAGTAAGCGAGGGTTTTCAGATAAATGTGTCTCTAACAAAAAACTGATCGATCTAGGATGGCAGCCTAAGTATCCGTGCTTTGCAGATGCGGCGGAAGAAATAGCAGTATCGCTCGACCTAATATCCTGATACTTTTATCTTATGATTCAAATCCTCACCACAGGCGGAACGATCGATAAAATCTATTTCGATGCTACATCCGAATACGAAATAGGTGATCCTACTATACCGCATATTTTTCAGGAAGTAGGTGTCCATACAGAGTATGAGCTCCTATCATTAATGCGAAAGGATAGTTTAGAACTTACAGAAGCTGATCGAGGACTAATCCGTAAGCAATGCGAGCAGAGTAAGCACGAACATATACTCATCACCCACGGTACGGACACTATGTGCGAGACCGCAGAGTATCTCACAGGCGTCAAAGGTAAAACTATCGTCATAACTGGGGCATTAAGCCCTGCAAGATTCCGCGTTACAGATGCAGTCTTTAACCTAGGATTGGCTATGGGTGCAGTTCAATCTAAGCCTAGTGGAGTCTACATCGCAATGAGTGGTGAGATATTTGAATCTGGTAAAGTTAGGAAAAACCGTGAGGCTGGAAAATTTGAAGTAATCTAAATAAAAAAGAGCAGACGCTTCATAACGTCTGCTCTTTTCATTATGGTGAAATTTACTATACCCAGTTAGTGATCGCCCACCAGTAGATCGGGATTCCTAGTACAATGTTGAGTGGGAATGTGATGCCCATGCTCATGGTGAGATACTTGGCAGGGTTAGACTCTGGTAGTGCATCCTTCAAGATAGCGGGGGCTACGATGTAGGATGAGGAAGCACAGAGTATAGTGAGTAGTAGTGCATCACCGTGATCGAATCCGAACATTTTACTCAGCAGGATGGCAATGAATCCGAGGAGAAAGAATAGCACTCCTGGGTTTAGTTTAGTAGTAAGTATGTCCATTGTAGTAGTTGGCTAGTAGTGGGTGTGTGTTAGAGAAAAGAAGTATTTCTGTCTGTTGGTGTGATAATTCATGGACTTATGATTCGTTATAATATATCTAAATTAGCAAATCGATTTGATATACAGAACTGTAATTGCTCACTATTATTTCATTTCTAAACTACCATCACCTCAGATATTTCCGTGCTATAGCTAACGAGGCTACTCTGACAGGAGCCGCTCATAAGCCGGGTGTGGCTCAGTCATCATTGAGCGTTCAGCTTCGTCAATTAGAAGAAAGCCCAGGTGTTGCTTTATTTTGATAGACTTCAGAAATCATTAGTTCTAACAGAATCAGTGAGAATTGCCCTGGATTATGCAGACACTATTTTTAGTTCAGGTGAGGAATTGCTGAGTGTCCTAAATAACAGTCCTTCGAGTAAATGTCGTCTATTACGAGTCGGCTCGTTGGCTCGGTGGCTACGCTTTCACGTAACTTTCAGTTGTCGTGTCTACAGCCATTTATAGGTAGAGATGACGTAGAACTAGTATTGAGATCTGGTAGCCTAAGTGAACTACTAGCTCAATTAAAAGCACATACTCTCGATGTAGTGCTATCGAATTTACCTGTTAAACGTGAAGCCTCTACCGACTGGCATAGTTACTTGTTAGAGAAACAGCCAGTAGCTTTGGTAGGTAAGAAACGAAGAGGAAAAAAATTTAGCTATCCGGATGATCTAAAAGAGACACCACTTTTGCTACCCACTCTGGACACTAACTTGAGAGTGTCGTTTGACCTAGTGATGGAGCGGCAAGGAGTAAGGCCTATCATAGCAGCAGAGATAGATGATATGGCAATGATGCGTCTATTAGCTAGAGATGGGGCAGGGGTGGCACTAGTTCCACCCGTGGTAGTAACAGGAGAATTAAAGCGTGAAGAGCTCATTGAGCTTCACCGATTCCCAGACATATTCGAAAGCTTTTACGCTATCGCCCCAAGCCGTAAAACCCCTAATCCTCTAGTCCAAGAAATGATCAAAGCTCAACAAGATTTGAACAAGAAGTCTCTCTCTAAGCATCTTAGTTAGGAACGATCTCTGGTGCTAAGATGTCTTGGATTTCCTGAGGTGCTAGGATGACTTTCAGTTCATTGTCCTTTAGAAGTAGCTGCGGAGCAGTTGGGAATGAGTTGTAGTTCTTCAGCGACATGGATGCGCAGTAAGCCCCAGCTCCTTCGATCACCACTAGGTCACCGATGTTAGCCTTAGCAACATTACGTTCTGTTAGAGTGTCTGACTCGTCTACAGTGAATACGTCGCCACTTTCGCAGCAGTGTCCACAGATCACGTAGTCTTCTGTTTCTGAGCTGTCATTGAGCAGGATGATAGGGTGCTCGGAAGCATAGAGTGCAGGACGAGTGATAGTGTCCATACCTGTATTTAGCTTGAGAAATTTATATCCTTCAGCTCCTGTGTCAGTGATATCATCCACCTCACAGATAAGAGATCCACAGTTCGCAGAGAGGTAAGTGCCAGGCTCGATCTCTAACTTGTATTCATTGCCAGTAGATGATGCGTGAGTGATAAATACTTGCTTCACGAACTCACCGACGCTCTGCAGGTCAGTGCTTTTCTCACTGCTCATACGAGCAACTTTAAAGCCACCACCGAGATTAACTGTGTGCACATCTGGAAACTTGTCTGCCTGAGCGAGCGTCATTTCTGCTACAGCTTTCCATACTTCAGGATCTGATCCTGAGCCGATGTGTGAGTGGATACGAGTGACTTTTAGCTGATACTTATCAGCGATTTTAGTGATCTGATCTGTGTATTCGTGCCAGATGCCAAATGACGCAGAAGGTCCGCCTACATTTGTCTTTCTGTTAGATCCTGAGCCCGTGCCGGGATTTATACGGAAGGAGACATTAGAGCCTGGAAAATTCTTGCCGAATTCCTCTAGCTGACGGAGTGAACAAGCATTGAATAGAACTCCAGCCTCGAAAATTTCCTTTAGATGTTTCTTAGGGAATTGCTGACCAGTGAGCTGGATCTTATCCGCTGGAATACCAGCGTGGAGACAGCGCATAACCTCGTATTCTGAAGACGCGTCAAAATGTAATCCCTTGCCCTCAATAATCTTAAGTATCGCTAGGTGCGGATTCGCCTTCAGTGCATAGCGAGCATTGAAGCCATAAGCATTCGGGAATGCTAAGACTTCAGAGCATCGCTTCTCGATCGTCTCTTGAGAATAGATGTAAGCAGGTGTGCCTACTTTTTCAGCGGCAGAACGGACGATTTCAGGTGTGAGGAAGTTAAGTGTCTCCATAAATAGTGTGGGAAATTTCTGCTGAAACTTGCTTTCAGATCAGCAGAAATGCAACCACTAAATACCTATAAAGTCTAATCCTCAAGCTCTCCACCATGGCGCACGTCCTGTGCTGATTCCATGAAGATTACGTCTTCTGCGATATTGGTGGAGAGGTCGCCTACGCGTTCTATCCAGCGGTTGATGAAGACTAGGTTGAGGTAGGTTTTGTGATTGTCGCAGGGATCTTCTAGCTTTTTGGTGTAGGCTTTGGTCGCTTTTTTGTGATATTCATTGAGCTTCTCGTCCATGGTGAGGACAGTGAGGGCTTTTTCGGTGCTGCTTTCTACATAGCTTGAGAGCGCCGTGTTAAGCATGATCATCGCGTGTTTGTAGGATGGCTCTAGGAATGAAATTTCATCTATCTCCTCTCCTTTGAGAATCTTACGTGCACGCTTAGCGATACTCACTGCATGATCAGAAACTCGCTCTAGATTATGAGTTATTTTCATTGATGCGATGACGAGTCTGAGGTCTGAGGCGAAGGGTCTATACTTCGCCATGACTTGGAGGCTGTCGTTATCGATCTGCATCTCTAGTTGGTCGACTTCTTCATCGTCAGCGATGACTTGATTACAGAGTGATACATCACGCTGCATCAGTCCTGCAAAAGCGTTTTCGACATTCTTCTGAGCGAGGATGCCGATGGCGACTGTGTTGTCTTTAACAGCGGTGAGAGCTTCGTTGAATTCTGTTGAAATATGTCCTTGTGTGTCCATTTGATTGATTTGTGATGAGTGGTTTTTGATTTGTGATAATTAACCGAAACGTCCTGAGATATAGTCTTCTGTTTGTTGCTGGGATGGGTTTTGGAAGATAGTTTCGGTGGTGTTATATTCGACCACTTCTCCTAAATAGAAGAATGCAGTGCGGTCTGAGATACGGGATGCTTGTTGCATCGAGTGGGTGACGATCACGATGGTGTATTCTTTCCTAAGTTCGGTGATAAGTTCCTCTACCTTTGCTGTAGCGATAGGGTCGAGAGCGGAGCAAGGCTCGTCCATCAGGATGACCTTTGGCTGCACTGCGATAGTTCTAGCTATACAGAGGCGCTGCTGCTGACCACCTGAGAGACCGAGTGCAGAGGTCTTTAGCCGATCCTTGACTTCATCCCACAGGGCAGAGCCACGGAGGCTGCGTTCTACTGCTTCATCTAAGGTGGATTTATTTTTTTCGCCTTGGATTCTGAGTCCGTAGGCTACATTGTCATAGATAGATTTAGGGAAGGGATTATACTTCTGGAATACCATTCCCACGTGCTTTCTGAGTTCGATAGAATCTACATCAGAAGCATGAATATCCTGACCGAGAATTTTTATAGTGCCACGAGTTATCTTAGCAGTGTCGATGAGGTCGTTCATGCGATTTAGACAACGTAGCAGGGTAGACTTACCACAGCCAGAAGGGCCGATGAATGCGGTGACCTGATTAGCAGGAATGTCCAGTGTGACGCCTTTGATCGTTTCAGTTTTGCCGAGATCGTAGCTGAAGCCTAGATCTTCAAGTTGGATTAGTTTAGAGTTCATTTTTTAAATTTGTTAGGTTGTTACCATTTGAGTTTGTTGCGCAGGCGATTTCTAAGCATCATAGAGAGTAGAGCGAAGCCCATTACTAGTATGAGGAACGCTGCGATAGATCCATATTGCATCGGTTTTACGTGTTCAGAGTCTGGGAATTTAGCGAGTGTGTAGATGTGAAATGGAAGCGCCTGCACTGACTGAGTGAGGAAGCTCCATGGACCTTCTACCTGCTCCCATGGAAGTGTGGATTTCTCTGACATAGTAGCAGTAAGCATGATGGGTGCGGTTTCTCCAGCGACTCGTGTAATTCCTAATACTGATGCGGTAAGGACTCCAGGAATGGCGAAAGGTAGGACAGACTTACGGATCGTCTGCCATTGAGTAGCTCCTAGTGCGTAGGATGCTTCACGGAAGCCCTTCGGAACCGCCCGGAGACTTTCTTCACAAGCAGTGATAATGACTGGCAATACCATGATCGCGAGAGTACAGCTACCAGCTAGGAGCGAGGTTCCCCAGCCTTGGAAGCTGAGGTAACTATCAGTCCACAACCAGCCACAGACGAACGCTGCGTTATCCTTTGGCACATCAGTGATCACAGGTGCTAGCCAACAGAATACTCCTAATCCGAATAGCGCAAACACGATGGAAGGAACTCCTGCTAAGTTTAGAATAGATAGCCTAATCATGGACATGATCTTACCTTTTCCACAATATTCACTGAGGTATATAGAAGCTGATACACCTATGAATAGAGCTATAATCATGCAGATTACAACGAGTAAGAAGGTGCCGGCTAAAGGTCCGAGTATTCCACCGCCACTGGCAGTGAGATTTTTAAGACCGATGATTTCTTTTTCTGGATGAGCTACGATCCACTGCTCGTAATTCTTCTTAGTCATCGAGTATTCCTGACCATCTTGATCTTCCCAGACGCTGAGGATCTGTGGGCTTTCGGTGAAGAACTCTGTGTTGATGTATGGAGCTTCAGCCTTGAAGAAAGTAGGGACTCCCTTCATGAAGATATTACTAAAAATGAAGATCGCTGCTGCAATGATGATATAGGTGCAGATCCGCAGGCTCCAGAATGAGAGTCGTTCTTTTCTCTGGTTCCAGCCTTGTTTAGTTTGAAATGGGTTACTCATGGTTGTTAGAAATTGTTAGGGTTAATGCTGAAATTATTTAGATCTCTTTGCGATGACGCGTTGGCAGACACTATTGATGCTAAGAGAAATGAGGAATAGAACTAAGCCTACCATGAAGAGAGCCTTCCAGTGGAGGACGCCTGGTTCTACTTCTCCGTATTCTTGGGCGATGATTCCAGTCATGGTATGCACAGATTCTCCGATCACACCGATTCCATTCGAGAGATCAGGGATTCTCGCTTTATTACCTGCTACTAATAGTACTACCATCGTCTCACCGATGACTCGGCCGAAGCCTAACATAATAGCAGCTACGATACCTGAGAGTGATGCAGGAACTACGATTTTAAGTGCAGTCTGAAGCTTATTGGCACCCATCGCTAGTGATGCTTCTGTGTAAGCTTTTGGCACGTTGTTTAGGGCATCTTCAGCTAGCGTGAAAATGGTAGGACATGCCATGAATGCTAGTAGAATACCTGCTAGTAATACATTGAGGCGATCCTGAATAGGGAAGCCTGGCACCCATGACAGCCATCCACATTCGCTGAGTCCTTGAAGTAGTCCCGCCACCACGAGCACTCCGAATAGTCCGAGTACTACAGAGGGAATAGCTTGAATAAATTCGATCCCTGGCTTGAGGAATCCTGCTTCTCTTTTAGTAGCAAATTGATTCACGTAGATTGCCGCTCCGATCGCTAGTGGAACTGCGAATAGCATCGCTACTAGAGAGATCAAGAGGGAACCTGTGAATAGAGGCATCAGACCGTAGAGGTTTTGTCTATCACTACCCGTTTTCCAATCTGCACCGAAGAAAAAAGCGGTGACTGAGTTCCACAGAGTGACTGGTTTTTCATGATTCCATTCAGCTAATAGAGATTTTCTTTCGTTACTGATTTCCTTGAGTTCATCGAAGAGCCTTGAGCTTTCTTTGATAAGAATTTCTGACTTCTCAGTCTTTACTTCTGCCTTTGCGAGTAGATCTACACCTACTTGAAACTCAGAGATCATTTTATCAGCTGCCGCATCGTGCTTGCTGATCTCGTTGTAGACGAACTTGATATTTTCAGCAGTGTCTATGTCCACAATCTTAGGCTTCAGTTCAGCAATTCTCTTTGTCATCGCAGCAGATCTTGTAGAGTCCCTCTTATTGCTTGGGTCAGTATCCAGACTTTCAATGTTTTTACTGAGTTCATCAATACTCTCTTGATTTTTACGGTTGTTAGAGATCGTTCTATAGGTGACTTGAGATTTTTTTTCGATGGATGCGTAGATCTGGCGAAGGTCGTCGTCGGAATGCTTGATCGCTTCTACTGCTTTATAGAATCCACCCATCTGCTCATTGATCATGGCAGGGATACGGCTGATCTCATCAGGAGTTTCGTAGTCGTTCAGTGCATATTGCTCAGCATAAATGAGAGCTCTAGCGTATGCCTCGTCAGAGATAGTATCAGTCTCAGGGAGTCTCGCTTTGATCTTCTTTAGCAGAGCTTCTCTAGAAAGTTTAGCACTAGCGTTCTTTATAGACTCTTTAAGAGCGAGAGCCGAGGCTTCTTTTTTATCTCCATCATCGAGCTCAGTGTATTCATCTACCTCGTCTTCTAACTTATCATCGACGATACTTTCTAGCTCTTCGTAGATAGGAACTACAGTTTCGAGATCTCCGAATCTATCACGACGTTCATTGATAAATGCCTGATTGATTTTAGTATAGAGAGCATCATACCCGACCAATTGATAATTGATGTGGTTAGCTGCTTCAATACCTGAAATACGAGCTTCGGCTAGTTCAGTGCGGTAACCTGGGATGAAGCCTATAGCAGACTTGAAAAGAAAGATACAGATGAAGAGCAAGAAGAGGATAGCTAGATAAGCATTACCTCCAAAAAAGCCTTTCACAGCACCATCAGCATTCAGATTGAGCCCCATTAGTCGGAAGCCACGTTTGCGCTTGAAACTTACCTCTTCAGTGGAATCTGATTCAGCTAGATCTGATTTGTTTTTCATTACGCTAGCTACATAGTGGAGTGGGAGACTAGAGTGGAGTTTGTAAGTGTGACAAGCTTGTCACAAAGTGATAGGGGCTTTGAATAAAGGGCCTAATAACTACTCAACCACCACAAAAAAACCACCAAAGCTTATCTCTCTGGTGGCTTAGATTATTAAATTGAGGGGATTTTTAAAGTTTACTCAGATGCTGCATCCTTCTTCATTGCAGCTTCTGCAACTGGAGTAGGAACGAATCCGATCTTAGCAACGATCTTATTCGCAGCTTCTGATGTAGTCATCCATGTGAGGAGCTTAGCTACTTCACCTTTAGGCTCACCTACTGTGTAGTAGTAAAGCTTACGAGCGAGTGGATACTTAGAGATCTTGGAGATCTTAGGTGATACACCATCGACTTTAACAGTCTTGTAGTCATCGCCTTTAGCATAAGCTAGACCGACATAGCCAATTCCATTTTCGTTCTTAGAAACTTCTGTGCAGATAGGCTGGTTGCCTTCTAGCTTCTGGCACTTGTCGCCGTAGTCCTTCTTAGACATAGCTAGTCCACTGAATGACTTGTATGTGCCTGAGGAAGTATTACGTGTGTAAACTGAGATAGCTCCAGCCTTACCGCCTACTTCTGACCAGTCAGTGATAGATCCAGTGAAGATACCTTCGATCTGCTTGAGGCTGAGTTTCTTAACAGGATTTTTCTCATTCACGATCACAGCAATCATGTCGTAAGCAGCTACGTGCTCGATTAAGTCTTTGCCTTTAGATGCGAAGTTATCGAGCTCCTTGTCCTTAACCATGCGGCTAGACATGCCGATGTTTGCTGTCCCAGCAACTAGGTTAGAGAATGCGTGACCTGAGCCTTGGGCTAGGATGTCTATAGTGAGAGATGGATTAGCTTTTAGATACTCAGCTTTGAGTTGTGGAACTAGCTTTGCACCGAGTGTGTCTGATCCTTTGATCTCTATTTTCTCAGCAACAGCTGAACCAATGAGTACTAGGGAAGCAGTGAGCGTAGTAGCAACAGTCTTAAATGTCTTTAGTTTCATTTTTGATAATGTAGTTTAGTTTGGGTGTCCATTTCCTGAACACGACGAACTTATCTCACCAAAACATGAATTCTACAAACTGGTCATGGTAACGGTTTCGTCACATTGGGAAAATGATCATGCTTTGCCTTGATTCCAAATTCATGCATGGCAACATAGCAGGATCTCCATCAATCGTCACATAATCGCTTTGCCTTGATTCCAAATTCATACATGGCAACATTGCGGTGCTCTTTCATAGCGGCACCTGATCGCTTTGCCTTGATTCCAAATTCATACATGGCAACATAACAAGGACAAACGTAAACGCTGAGGATATGCTTTGCCTTGATTCCAAATTCATACATGGCAACATGGTAAGAAAAATGGCGTGGGTAAAAATGCTGCTTTGCCTTGATTCCAAATTCATACATGGCAACATATGAACTCCGGCGCTTATTCGGTCTCGCAAGCTTTGCCTTGATTCCAAATTCATACATGGCAACATGATAGAGATGGGATGAGTTAGGGTGTTAGGGCTTTGCCTTGATTCCAAATTCATACATGGCAACATACTCATGACGTTTGGTTTGTTTATCTGTAAGCTTTGCCTTGATTCCAAATTCATACATGGCAACATAGCTGCATCAGTCCAAGTGCCCCATCGCTTGCTTTGCCTTGATTCCAAATTCATACATGGCAACATGAATCCTTGACCGTTTCTAATGGTCCTTCCGCTTTGCCTTGATTCCAAATTCATACATGGCAACATTTAGTGAAGTAGAGTATTCTCGTACCTAGAGCTTTGCCTTGATTCCAAATTCATACATGGCAACATAATGATATTCTCATAAGTTGGCCACCAGCGGCTTTGCCTTGATTCCAAATTCATACATGGCAACATGCAAACAGATTGTGGTATGGTGCTCTCGCTGCTGTGCCTTGATTCCAAATTCATACATGGCAACATCTGGATCTGAGCAACCTAAAGAGGAGCTAGCTTTGCCTTGATTCCAAATTCATACATGGCAACATCTGCCGC
>CALAJT010000052.1 GCA_937923145.1 uncultured Rubritalea sp.
GGTCCTGGTCCTGGTCCTGGTCCTGGTCCGAGTCCGAGTTCATCCTCTATCCAATACATTCTCCTAGAGACCTCTGTGACAGTAGTGTAGAGTGTTTCTGATTTATCTAAATTCATTCCAGCAGCGTGGATACCTGCTTTAGTGAACATAGTTTTCACCAGGAAAGGATCGAGTAGAGGTGTTTCATCTTCTTCGTCTTCTTTATCAATACCAGTGATTAGTGGTGTCTTTACTGTTTTCACGAATCCAGTGGTCGCCTTAGGCTCATTCATGAAATAAAACATTAGTGCTGAGTTAGGCTTCTCAAGGTATTGCTCCCCTGCCTTCGCCGCGTCCATATCGATGAGTTGTTGATCTGCACCTAGGATAAATAGGTAGATTGGAAGTTGAGATACTTGCTCATGATTCTTTAGAATATCTTTTAATCTGTCTCTTTCAACCTCACTAAGATAGCTCTGAGGATCATGGATACGTGATTTAGGTGAGCTCTGAAGATAATTTTTTCTGAACCAGCTTTCAGACAGTTTTTTGAGATTTATGTGATCACCCGTAAGTTGCCAGCAAAGTGGCCAGTTGTTATTCCATGAAGAATTGAGTTTCAGGTAGCCATGGTAAACTTCGCCAGGCTTGGTCTGTAGCCACTGCTCAGATACTAAGATTGGGTCAGATAGATCTTCTTCAAATCGCTCTCCTGATTCTATCTGAGCTAAAGCCAACGAGCACATCATAAAGCCTAATAAATGGAATGGTAAAAAGAGCTTCATTTTTTCATGACCTTTCCTTTAACTGCTCGTCGATTCAGCTTGCGGAGATACTTTCTCAGTGAAGAAAACATCTCTTCTCCACCTTTTACAAGATCACCTTCTAACAGGCTCGCATGGCCATCCGCTAGGACATCGAATACCTCTCCTTTAGCGATGTAGTCGTCTAAAATATAACCAGCATTGATAGTGGCTTTCTTACTAGTCATGTCGATTACAATGACTATTCTACCTCCTTCGTTTTTTATCTCTTTTGCTTGCCTGCGGAAGACTCCATCATTTAAAATCCAGAAGCCATAGCTCTGTATTTTCACTGTATGAGGTAAGTCAACGAAACTGATGGCTAGCTGCAGATTGGTAAACTGACGCTGCGCTTTCTCGAACGCTTTGATGAGTGAATCACGCATCTTTCTGCGGAGCACTCCTGCCAGATCCTGCACTCCATCATCGACGATAGGATCCATACTACTGAATGTCTTTCTGAGATCAAGCAGACTCATCCCACAGTGAGGACATTCCTCAGCGGTTCGATGAATTTCTAGTAAACAGTCAGGGCATTTCATAGTTAATTTGAAAAATAACAGACTAATATCTCTAGTAAATCCTAAATACTGGACAGCCTAACAAAATAGAGCCATAGTAACTACATGTCACAACAACCAGTCAACTATGCGACCAATTATGCAGTTGCGCGTATTGATCTGCCTGATCAGTGCAGTCATGGCTGGCAGGTGAGGCTTCAGCGTCGTGGTATAAAATATGCAAAATTTTTCTCTGATAGCACCCACCTATCTCCCGCTCATGCACTAAATATTGCAAGAAACTGGAGAGATGAGCTACTCACTCAGCTCGATTCCCAAGATCAAACTCGTGTCTGCCAGCGGTCTGCGCGTAATAACTCTGGAGTAGTGGGTGTATCGAAGGTCAGTGTCTCTGGATCGAATGGTGTTCGCTACCTTTTCTGGCAAGCAACGTGGTCTCCCGAGCCGGGCAAACGCCAATGTGTCAAATTTTCTATTAAGCGCCATGGCGAGCACAAAGCTTTCGAACTAGCTGTTGAAGCGCGTATAGAAGCGATCAATTCTCCATAATACTGTAATTTCAACTTGAATAAAAAACGAATCAAGACACAAATAACCACACCCTATTACATTCACCATTTCTGCATTTATGAAAACATTACTCGCACTCCTCATACTCACATTAACGTTAAGCACGGTACAGACTGTTAGCGCCACGAACCATCTAATCCTTACAGGTGGACCAGCTCTCCGAAACTGGGAAGATTTACGAGTAGAAAAAGATCGTCATGATCGCTGGTGGGCTAACTTCATCCGAGCTTCTACACTACGCATGGATGAGATTCGTTCTGCCTTTGGTCCGCAAGCTAAGATCACCTGGTTAGTGCATAAAAATGGCTACATCAAACGTGGTAGAGAAGATCGCAAGCCATATACGACATGGATTCAAGAACAGGCTTCTAAGCGTGGTGCAAAACTCATCTGGGTATCGGGATCAAGCTCTGTGATCAGTAATATGAATCGCCAAACTAAAGTGAACACATTCGACTTCTTTGGACACTCCAACAAGCACTGCTTCCTACTCGATTATTCATCTAACATCATGGGAGCCAGTACAGATTGGCTTCATGAAAATGAGCTCTATAAACTCAATCCATTCATCTTTACAAAAGGAGCTGTCTGTAAATCATGGGGCTGTCACTCTGGCGAATCTATGAACTCATTCTGGAAAGCTGCTACTGGAAGGGAACTTATAGGAGTTCGCGGAAAGACTGACTACTCCTCTCTATCACGAGGCGTAATGCCCGTTGCCAATGGCAAATGGATCTACCGTGCACCATAGAAATTTAACTCATTTACTAATTTACCCACTTACTAATTTACTAAGCAGAAACCATGAAATACGACCAACTGAAAGAACTCTTCGACCTTCCCCTCTTCGACCTCATCAAGAAATCACGTGAAGTACATGATGCTAACTGGGCTGATAATGAAATCCAGCTCTGCACACTACTCTCTATCAAGACTGGTGGATGCTCCGAAGATTGTTCCTACTGTGCCCAGTCATCACGCCATAATTCTGGGCTCCAGGTGGAGAGACTCATGGAAAAGGAAGACATCCTTAAACGTGCAGAGATAGCTAGAGACTCAGGTTCTACTCGGTTTTGTATGGGAGCTGCTTGGAGAGGTGTGCGTAAGGGTACTAAGAGATTCGACCAAGTAGTCGACACTATCAGAGACGTATCTAAACTTGGTATGGAAGTCTGTGTTACTCTCGGCGAACTAGGTCCAGAAGAAGCTGTTATTTTAAAGGAAGCAGGCGTTACTGCATACAACCATAACCTCGATACATCTCGTGAGCACTATCCTAACATCGTCACTACTCACACATACGATGATCGCCTCAATACCATCCGTAATGCTCAAGATGCAGGCATGTCTATCTGCTGTGGTGGGATCCTTGGATTAGGCGAAACTTCTGATGATCGCTTAAAGATGATCGAGGTGATCTCTGAGTTCAATCCACAGCCAGAATCTGTGCCGATTAACTCACTCATGCCTATGCCAGGAACTCCACTCGAAGGCTCTGACCCGGTCACTGTATTCGATGTAGTCCGCATGATCGCCATCGCACGCATAGCAGTGCCAAAGGCGAAAGTGAGACTCTCCGCTGGACGCACACTCATCTCTGAGGAAGGTCAGGCAATGTGTTTCTTCGCAGGTGCAAACTCTATTTTCTACGGAGATAAACTACTCACAGCATCTAATCCATCTGTGCAAAAAGACCTCAAGCTTATCAGCCAACTAGGACTCTCAGCGAAGCAACCAAATCCAAATATGGAAGCTCCTACTACTGAGTGTGATAAGCCGCAGTCACCTTGTTGCTCAGCTAATTAACAGTGCATTTAGAGCACTATGAAGCATAGTATTCTCGGAATTTCCATCCTCAGCGGTCTCGGCACTACACCTGCTGAACACGCGGCTGGTATGGAGGCTGGAAAGACGGGTTTACGTCCGCTTTCTGAATTACTGCCTGATGGTAATTACGGGAATTTACAAGCAGGCTGGATAGAAGATCGCTCACTGCTTATTTCTAGAAAATGGGCGCCAGCTTCTGCTCTCTCTCTACACTGTGCACTAGAAGCTATCGAGGACGCAGGGCTTTCGCCTAGTGATCTGAAACATGCGGCAATCATCGCGGGATCATCCCGTGGCAATGCCTACCTGACTAACTGGCCAGGGCGTAGACCATTTAAACTCATGGCGGCATCTAACTCGATGCACGGTGAGATCGCCTCAGCTGTCTCTATTGAACTTGGAATTACTGGTCCATGGCAGACGATAGCTAGTGGCTGTGCAGCATCTCTGGATGCTCTCGGCTATGCTAAGATGTTACTAGACGCAGGTATCGTCAAATTTGCTATAGTGTTAGGCATTGAACTACCACTCGTTCCTGAAATCATCGAGCATTATCATAATACTGGTGTACTTACTACGAACGGGATCAACGATCCATACCACCCTGAAACCTCTGGGTTTTCGCCTGGTGAAGCAGGCTGCGCTCTAGTGTTAAGTTCAGAAGAAGTTTCTAACTGCCCTAAGGTCACAGGCTATTGGTGTAACTCAGATGCGGACTCCCCTATCGGAATGCCTAGTGATGGTCGTGGTCTGAGACAATGTCTTAAACAAGCCGTTAGAGCTCTAACAGATGAAGCAATCACCGCTGTTTGCCCTCACGCATCTGGCACTTTGCTCCATGCACAAGCAGAACAAGCTGCGCTAGTAGATGCTCTTCAGCCTAGCGAACCTATTAGTCTGCACCCACTCAAGCCATTTACAGGTCACTCTGTAGGAGCTAGTGGAGCACTAGATACTGCTATCCTGGCACACTATCTGCGCAAGAATCAACTACCTCCTAATCTCCCTAACCTCACTGCACCGCCCGCTCCATTTACTCTTCCTGAAAAGCCAGTAGAGTTCAAAGACTCTACTCTGCTGAAGATCGCAGTAGGTATGGGTGGACACAATTCGGTGATCTCGATGGA
The DNA here is from genome assembly GCA_937923145.1 of uncultured Rubritalea sp. Taxonomy (GTDB): domain Bacteria; phylum Verrucomicrobiota; class Verrucomicrobiia; order Verrucomicrobiales; family Akkermansiaceae; genus Rubritalea. Next base: position 4,828 of record CALAJT010000052.1, read on the forward strand.
AATGTAATTAATTCGAGGCACGTAAACAATTACAGAAGTATATCGAAAATATATTTAGCTTTCAGTATTTTCTTTAATATGAGCCATAAGATCTGCTTTTCTAGCTTCAAAAGCTTTGCGCTCTTTCTTAGTCATGAGATTACAACCGCAAGTCCCACAGCACGAGTAACGTCTAAGCGCCCTGTAGCCAAACCAAAGAAGAGCGAGAACAACAACGGCTATAGAAGCCACGATATAGATAGTTTGATTTTCCATGATTAGTTCTTAGTATTTTCTTATCTTATACGCATTTCGCTATACTGCAACTGACTAATTAAGCATTCTAGCGATACTTGGAATCTGCTTCCTACGTAGGTAGATGACCACTGTTGAAATGATAATAAGTAAGAGAGCAGCAAGCGGCGTCATCCCTACGAAACCTATCTTTGTGCTATGCCCGATGAGTGCCCCTAGCATAACTCCAAAGGTAAGTATCGCACCATGGACAGCAGCATTTGGCAGTAAAAGTAATACGCATGCAGCAGCCTCTATGAAGCCGATGATGAAGCGCCCAGCTGGCTCCATTCCTAGTTTACTAAATAGATCTATCTCTGCCGCATGATCAGATAACTTGAGATATGAAGCGTAGCCTAAGATCGTGATAATGACCAGCTGGAGCACCCAACTAATTACTCGTTGTGCTGGTTTTAATTTTGATGGTTTCATGAGATGAGAGATGATTGATGTTTTTCTAGTAGGTATTCGATTTGGTCTGCCAGTGCAGTATCATTCGGAATATAGAGCTGATCTATGTTAATATCTTTAGCATCTCGGATACCTGAGGCAGCTAACATTTCATAGAAATCATGCTCTAGTCCATTCACATAATTTACGATTCGCTTCGCCTTGTCTTCGACTACTAAACCACGCTGTAGATCTGGATCATGCGTAGTGATCCCCACTGGACAGGTGTTGCTACCACAGAGCATCGACTGGATACACCCGAGTGCCAACATAAAGCCACGAGCTGAGTAGATAGCATCTGCACCGAGTGCTAATGCCATAAATTGCTGGCTGGAGTTAATGAGTTTTCCAGCGGCTATAATCTTCGTCCTATCTCGCACTCCGAGCTCTGTTAGAATGTTATTCACTGAATAAAGTGCAGGCATTAGCGGCATCCCATAGCCATCCATAAATGCTTTCGGAGCTGCTCCAGTGCCACCTTCTGCACCATCGATAGCGATGTAGTCTGGGAAGACATCTTGCAACATCATCTCCTCTACTAACTGCCTGAACTCAGATGTTAAGCCTACACAGAGCTTTATCCCCACAGGTAATTCACTGACATCCTGCACATGTTTTATGAACGCCACAGTAGACTTCTTACACACACATTCCTTATGATGAGCAGGCGAAACCACATCTCTATTCATGGGCACTCCACGTAATTCAGATATCTCTTTACTGATCTTTTCTTTCGGCAATAGACCTCCTTTACCTGGCTTAGCCCCCTGAGAAAGTTTCACCTCTATCATCTTTATGGAAGGCTCAGCTGCTAGTTTCTTGAGCTTTTCGTCATTCAGAGTTCCATCCTCATTTCTGACTCCGAATTTTGCCGTGCCCATCTGGAAAATTAAGTCGCCACCTTCTTCCATGTGATACTTAGGAATCCCACCTTCACCCGTATTCATAGCGATTCCAGCCATTTTAGCACCTCTAGACAGAGCTTTTACAGCATTGACTCCCAGAGCACCGTAACTCATGGCACTAACCATATAGGGCTTCCTGATCGTAAATGTCTGCTCTATCCCCCGCTCCTCGCCAAAGGTTAGCGAAAACTGAACAATGTCTTCTTTATCAGAAGGATACATCGAATGCCTGACTTTGATTTCTGAATTATCAAAATTCAGCTGTGAACCAAATGATGAAGCCGAGTCTACGCCCTTAGACTTACGGTATATATCAGACCGCTCGACTCTGCTAAACGGACGCTCCTCAGTATCACTAGCAAACAAATACTGCCTCATCTCAGGACCGACACTCTCAAGTATATAACGAGCCTGACCAAGGATTCCAAAGTTGCGCAAAATCGCATGCTTCTTCTGCACAAACATATAAAACAAATTCACGATCGTCAGGATAAGGAAAACTACCGTTAGAAAATGAAAATAAAAGCTAACGAAATGACCTCCTAGAAAAAAGAGTCCAGCAAGTGAAGGAATCGCTAAATTAGCAAACTTTGAAATTTTATGAAGGTCAACAGAAGCGGACATGTCTAATTAATGCCAAACTCATCTTGATCTCGCAAGTGGCATCTTCAGTCTAGCTGAAAGAAATACCAGCCACTAACTATTGCTAACACAAATCGAAAGGGTATTTTTCCACATAGGTGGAGCCATTAGGTATTGCCATTATCAGTATTTCGTCTTATCTAGAATACATGTCCAGCACACTTGGCAACATTTTCAAAATATCTACATGGGGAGAATCTCATGGTATCGGAGTAGGCGTAAATATCGACGGCTGCCCACCACTCCTCGACATCACAGAAGAAGACATCCAGCGCGAGCTAGACCGCCGTAGACCTGGACAGAGCGACATCGTGACTCCACGTAAAGAAGGCGATGTCTGCGAAATCCTCTCAGGTGTCTTTGAAGGTAAAACTTTAGGTTCTCCCATCGGTATTCTTGTTAGAAATAAAGATCAACGCCCATCATCCTACACAGAGATGAAGGACAAATACCGCCCATCACATGCTGACTACACTTACGATGCTAAGTATGGAATCCGTGCATGGCATGGTGGCGGCAGAGCTTCTGCACGTGAGACTATCGGTAGAGTAGCTGCAGCAGCGGTGGCTCAGAAAGTCATTCAATCTATCGCCCCTGGTATCGAGGTTCTCGCATGGGTAAAGTCTATCCAGCACCTCAATGCAGACGTCGATCCAGATACAATTACTTTTGAAGAAATAGAATCTAACATCGTTCGCACAGGTGATGCCAAGATGGTAGATCCAATGATCGACCTCATCAAAGAAGTCCGCTCAGATGGTAACTCCATCGGTGGCGTAGTAGAATGTGTGATAAGAAACTGCCCTGCAGGTATCGGCGCCCCAGTATTCGATAAACTCGAAGCTGAGCTAGCCAAAGCGATGATGAGCATCCCAGCTACTAAAGGCTTTGAAATCGGCTCTGGATTCGGTGGTACGCTCCTTACCGGACGCGACCACAACGACCACTTCTACATGGAAGGCGACAAAGTCCGCACCAAGACCAACCGCTCAGGCGGCATCCAAGGCGGCATCAGCAACGGAGAAAACATCATCTTCCGCGTAGCCTTCAAGCCCACTGCCACCATCATGAGCGAGCAGCCTACCATCACAGAAGATCACGAAGAAACAAAACTCAAGGGACGCGGACGCCACGACGCCTGCGTATTACCAAGAGCAGTCCCAATGGTAGAAGCCATGGCAAACCTCATACTCTGCGATCATCTCATGAGACAGAGAGCTCAGACTGGAGACGTTTAGGTTTAAACAACAATCACATATTTAAAAACAAATGCTCACACTGTTGCAACAGTGTGAGCATTTTTGTAAGTAAGCACTTTCGATACCGGTGTTGACTGCCTAACAGTTAGAAACGCGGTTTGTGCTTCAAACTTTGCATTGATTCCATACCTATTAAAACTCAACCTGCACCATTAGTCAAATAATTTTGCACACATGATTCTACTTGAAATTCCTTCAACAGGATTATAAGCTAAAAACAATAGCCCGAGGAGATAGAACAGCTATAAGTCAACTATGCAAATAATAGGGATAAATACCCAATTATTACAATTATTTGTAAATTATATATAACGGATTTCCTCGAAAACGTCAAATTTTCAATTCTTTCCAAGAGCTTGTAAATTCATGATGCCTAGATTTCAAATGATTCTACAAGAATGCCAATCTTGCAGGAGTCAAATATCCTCTGGGGGTTGTTATTAACTAACTGTAGAGTTAAATTAATGCTGTTGCTTTGCCTTGATTCCAATTCAGTCAATGAATACGAGCATACGGATTTATTTTACAGAAACACTCTAATCCAATACTATGACTACAAACAGAACATTCTCATTCGACATCGGACATTCATCAATTGGATGGGCGGTGCTAGAGTCTCCTCAACGCACTAGGGAAACCCCCTTTCCAGACCCTAAGATCACTGGTTGTGGTTCTGTGCTATTTCCTAAGGACGATTGCTTAGCATCTAGTAGAAGAGAACATCGACGCACTAGACGTAATATAAGATCTACTAGACAACGAATAGATAGGATGAAAAAACTTCTGCTTCATTTAGAGGTTTTGAGTCTAGAAGATCTTGATGCTACTGGTCATTCCTTTCCACACGTGCTCGCTGCTCAAGCTTTGTCTGAAAGTGAGCCATCCTTAAACTGGTTAGAGCTCTGGAACATACTTCGCTGGTATGCTCATAATCGTGGATACGATGGGAACTCTCGCTGGTCTAGACAAGAAGAGGATGGTGATGATACCGAGAAGGAACAAACTGCCCTAAAACTCATGGAGAAGCACCAAACTACGTCTATGGCTGCCACAATTTGTTCTGAGCTAAACGCCACTCCTGAGTCCCCTACATCATCTATTCCATACAAAACACTCAATGCTGCTTTTCCTAGAAGGATCGTGCGTAAAGAAGTTCTCGCGATCCTTGAGAAACACATCAATCATTTACCCAAACTAGACAACTCTTTTATTCAAACCTTAATCTCGACTGATGATACTAAGGGAAAACAAGCATGGGCAACTATTCCTGTTCCCGATATTCAGCTGCCTCGTCGATACTTTGGAGGTCTACTCTTTGGTCAGCTTATCCCGCGTTTTGATAATCGGATCATCGCTGTTTGCCCTATTTCAGGGAAGAAAGTGCCTAACAAAGCATCTAGAGAATTTCTTTATTTCCGCTGGGCAATGTTGTTAGCTAACATTAAATCCGATGGCAAGTCTCTCACAGCAGAGCATCGTCAAGCGGTGCATGCTCTGATGGAAGAGAAGGGACACCTCACCCCTACCGAGCTACGTAAAAAAATAGAGAGTCTTACTGGAAGCTCAGAAAATAACATCGCTGCATCTTTCGAGATCCACCCAGATTCTAAAGACGCACTTACACTAGATCCAGCTCTCAATTATTTCCGCAGAGCCTCAAACCCACCAACTAAGAAATCCACTGGAATCAATCTTTACTGGGCACATCTACCTGAAATCACCCAATATCGTGCACTTGGTCGTTGGAAAAAGGGTCGTCCAGTCACACTTGGATGGATGCTGAGTGAGTGTGAAAGAGAAAACTATAACTTCCAACCTTTAGAGAATGCAATCCAAACTCGAAAGGCAAAAAATAACAAAACAAAAGAAACACCTGATGAAATCTATCAGAGATTATCATTTGCCCCTACTCCACTCACCGGAAGAGCAGCCTATGCTCGTAGTGTGCTCAAAGACACTTTTGATTTTGTAATTAGCACAGACCGTCATCCTACTGAGAAACCACTAAAAGACCTTTCTGCTGGACCTCTCTACCGATCTCCTGAAATCCTCAAAGCTGAACGTGAACGTCCCATTGAGAAGCTGACTAATAACCATCTTATACGTCAACGTCTTCAGATTTTAAATAGAGTTACAGATGATCTTATTACTCATTACGCTGAAAATAAGCCTGAAACAGTTTCAAATATAATAGTCGAAGTTGCTCGTGATTTACAGGAATACTCAGGTTTGACTGCGAAAGAAATGCAAGGTGAACTAACGAAGCGTCTCTCCCATTTTAAATCTACCGTGACTTATTTAGAAAAGCACGCTCCTGACCTTAAACTCAACGGTTCTTTAATTCGCAAGGCTCGTATTGCCATAGACATGGAGTGGAAATGTCCATTTACAGGTAAAAAATATGACGCTATGGATCTCGATAAAATGGAACGAGAACACATTATTCCTTATGCAGAACGACCTACAAACGCTCTTGATGCTCTTGTCCTAACTTTCAGCTGGGTGAATCGTCTCAAAGGAAAGCGCACTGGACTGCAGTTCATCCATGATCATGCAGAGGATGATCGTCTCTTCACTCCACGACAATACGAAGATTTTGTTTCTAAAATAAAAGTCGCTAAGAAAAAGACTTATCCAGATGATTTTCGACGTCAATCTGCTCGTAAAAAATGGTTAATGGTGCAAACTTATGAAGTAAAAGATCATGGGTTCACACAAGGAGCTCTTACCCAAACATCGCACCTCAATCGCTTGGCTGCAAGGCAGCTCGAAAAGCGTTTCACAAATAATAGAGACAAACTTACCGCTTCCATAGTCTCTATTCCTGGACAAGTGACTGCTGAAATACGTAAAGGCTGGAAGCTACTTGGGACACTTGCCAAAGCCTGTCCTGACGTTCTTGATTCAGACGGTAATCTTAAGACTAAAACTGAAATCCGAAATATCACTCACCTTCATCATGCGCTCGATGCTGCTACTTTGGCTTACACTCACCACTATCTGCCAGGCACCCTTCCATACCAATCCGAAAATGAAAAAGGGAAAATTTGGAAAGCTATCCTCGATAGAAATAAAACCTCGGAGCAAACTTTGCTACTCAATCAAACAGGGCAGTTTCAAACATTTCCTAAAAAAGATAAAGATGGTAACCCAGAACTAGATAAAAATGGGAAACAAAAATATGGAGCAAAACTCAAAGATTTATCCACAGAACTTAAAAATGAACTAGTATCACGACTAGAAGAGCAGCGAGTCACTCAACATATACCAGCAGATCAAAGTGGTGCTCATCTAGAAAGAAACCAGTGGAGAGTTTATGAAATTCAAGGTGATATAGATAATCCAAAGACTTCAGTAGTTTTACGACAAAAAACAACAGAAGTAAAAGATGATAGACGGTTATACAAACACAAAGAAACAAAAGAAAAGGCAGGAAAACTCATAGGCTTAGAACCTGGAAAATTAGAAAAAAATAAAGCAGTTCTCGTGATTTCAGATAACTACGGGATGGCTCTAGATCCTCAACCAGCCATTATTCCCTTTCATAATGTGCCTGCTAGGATAGCTAAAATCAAAGCAGACAACGGAAGGACTCATCCTAGAATCTTACGCAATGGAATGCTCATTCGAGTGTCCAATTGGGAAGGCAAGGATGGTATTTGGAAGATTTACTCATGCAAAGCTAACCTTAAACTAAATCTAGGAACACCACAGGGAACAAAAGCCGAGTGGGAAAATGTCCTCGTCTCATCACTTCTCAAGAAAAAAGGCTTAGAGATTCTCAAGGTGCCATTCACCGGATTAGATGCAAAAAAATACTTTGGAAGTGCCGGTTAGAAAGATAACGCCAATTATGAGATAACTCTCAAACCAGCTAATTCAGCCAACTTATTTTGACGTACATCAAAACTAAAAAACTGCCTAGCATTTAACTCCATAGCGGAAGCTACATGAAGAATATCTAGGCTTCTTGAATTTGTTTGTTTAGTATAAGCTTTGCTCAATCCCCTCGCTCTATCAAACACTCTATCCCAATCAGGTTCTACTTCAACCCACTTATTTACTTTGACCAGATTATCGATCATTAACTCGGCTATAGATATATCACGCTCATTCAATTTATTGGCTGTATGATTAAGTTGCAAAGCATTACCTATTTCTAATTTCAGTAATCTATTAAAGGCTAGAGGACGCTTCAACAAATTTAGCAAATCTAGAGCATTTTCAGTATTTGAATCATTTACTAGTAGAGCAACCAGCACACTTGTATCTGCATAAATCATAACACCATTACCATTTGTAGCTTTCACGCTCTAGTTGCACTAGGCTTACCCCAACTTCAGGCATCTCTTTCAAGTGCTCACGAATACTAGACATTGATTCTGACCAGTCTACTTCGCACTCAGCAGGGTTAGCCTTTTCTACAGGTGATAACAAAGCAACTTCCACTCCTCTCCTAGTTATAATTACCTCCTCACCCTTGCTAACCATTTCCAGAACCTTGGATAAATGATGCTGTGCTTCTCTTGTTGTCACTATTTTCACTGTTGACAAATATGACGCACATTTACTAAGGTGTCAATCTAACACTCGTTTCTAAATGTAAATGTCCTATCACATCGTCAGCATCGACTCTCCCGAATGCTCCATTACCTGCTCCAAAGGGCAGCTGATCTGCATCACTGACGACAGTAAGAAATCTATTCCTCTTGAAGACGTAGCAGCTATTGTCATCACTTCATTTTCAGCCTCTATACATTCTAAGCTGCTACTAGAGGCTGCTAGACTCGGCGTAGCACTCGTTGTCTGTGATACTTTTAAACCTGCTTCACTTCTCCTCCCAGCAAACCGCTCTACAGACACACTACTTACTAGATCGCAGATCACTCTAAGTCCAAAAATAACACGCTCACTCTGGAACAAAACCATCAATGCTAAAACGCACAATCAATTCACACTTGCACAGCATCTAGCTCCTGAGCACAAGACTCTCCCACTATTAGAAAACACTGCCAAAGGTAAAAAAGAACACAAAGAATCCATCTGCGCACGAGCATTCTGGCACATCTATGGTGAAACTCTAGTAGGACCAAATACTTTTATCAGAGGTAGAGCAGACGGAGGGATCAATCATCTTCTAAACTACGGATATGCCATATTACTCTCTACCGTATTACAGAAATGCTTCGCTCTTGGAATTGACCCTACCTTTGGAATACACCACGTCACCAGAGAACGCTCCACACCATTAGCCTACGACCTCATGGAACCATTTCGCCCCTGTGTAGATCTCCGAGTAGCTCAGTGGATACAGCAAGACCCTAAAAATAAGCTAGGCGAAGTCACCCCAGAATTCAGAAAATGGGTCACAGGCTTTCCAGCAGTCAGCCTCGATTATTTCGGTCTCCAGCTCGACATTCGCGGATGTATAGAAGGAGTCATCCGCTCTTTCAGACAAGCACTCACTGAGCAATCCCCTACTCCTTACAAACCATGGACACAAAAAAATTCAAAATGGGCTGGTTAATGGTAGCATTCGACCTCCCTACAACTTCTAAAAAAGATAGAAGTAATGCGTCTAAATTTCGTAAATTCCTCCTCGAAGACGGCTATCAAATGATGCAATTCAGTGTCTATGTCCGTCCATGTGTCACCGCCTCAAGACAACAAACTCACCTTCGGAGGGTGAAGGTTCATATGCCGCCGGAAGGTTCAGTCCGAGCTATCTATATCACCAGAGCACAATGGGAGCGATCCTATATTATCCATGGAAGCCCAGCAAAAGAGGTTGCTCCAGAGGATCTACCAGAACAATCATTACTCTGGTAACTCACTTAATATTAAATTCATACATGGCAACTATGTTGCCATGTATGAATTTGGAATCAAGGCAAAGCTACAACTCCGCCAGATAGCTCCGCAGACCTATGTTGCCATGTATGAATTTGGAATCAAGGCAAAGCGCTGCATGGTCTATCATGCGGTCTAGTGGCATGTTGCCATGTATGAATTTGGAATCAAGGCAAAGCAGTGCTGGTGCCGATGGTGATCCTGAAAAAATGTTGCCATGTATGAATTTGGAATCAAGGCAAAGCAGAATATTGTGAATCCAAAAACGCACCCGCATGTTGCCATGTATGAATTTGGAATCAAGGCAAAGCCAGAACATTTGAAATTTGTTCCACGTGAAAATGTTGCCATGTATGAATTTGGAATCAAGGCAAAGCAACGTTTGGTTTGCAACGTATGGACCAACTATGTTGCCATGTATGAATTTGGAATCAAGGCAAAGCTAGAGCAGGTTTGATGAGGTCTTGCCGATGATGTTGCCATGTATGAATTTGGAATCAAGGCAAAGCTGGTTTCTCGTAATAAATCGCTTGGAAATCATGTTGCCATGTATGAATTTGGAATCAAGGCAAAGCTTGTCGGCTATGTTCATAACAGCTTTGTCATGTTGCCATGTATGAATTTGGAATCAAGGCAAAGCCGCAAGAAGTGTTCCAGGCACTGCTGAAAGATGTTGCCATGTATGAATTTGGAATCAAGGCAAAG
>CALAJT010000053.1 GCA_937923145.1 uncultured Rubritalea sp.
TTCGTTTCGGATATCACTTGAGAAGGATTAGACCTTGGAATCTCTCTTTTCTTTAACATGCATCAAGTTATAAAAAATAAAACTGGGATATCACAAGGCTCTTTTTCATTTAAGGCCTCTTAACCTTTCACTTTTCCGAAAGGATCAATATTCGAGTTTTTAGCACTCTCCTATCACAATCAAACAATCATTTTAATTAATCCGTGCGGGTCTTCCTTATTGAGCGGAACCGAAAAGACTTCGACGCTCTGCATTGATATTCATCTCAGAGGATGTAGCCGACTCTGGCATTCTCTGCATAGGTGCGCAACGCTGCTGATGGAATGTCGGTAGCCAAGAATGCATCCATCGCCTCTTCAACTCTTTCAGGATAAAAGCAGCTAAATTCGCCATAACCGTGAATCGCAGCTTCCTGACAGGCCAAATGAGGCAGTCTCAGGGTATCGGCCAGAACGGAAAAAACGCAGTCAGCAAGGCGATCTTCATCATCCGTGCCTTCCAAACATCCCAAGGCGTTGATGTCCCAGAACATGTAGCACATTGAATTCAGGGCGGATCGTGCCACATGATCGAGATGGCTCAATGTCTCCGTGCAACGAACCTGAAAGCAATCACGGTAGAGGGCAAAGATAGATCTTATCGCTAACAGTCGTGTGTCCATCCGCACCTTCGAATCTTTAAGAGCGAACATGTAATCACTGCACGCCGTAGAAGCCAAAAAGTTGATTCCCTGGTTTACTTGCTCCTCCGAAAATCGGGTGAGGTCACGCCCAGAATTAATGAAGGTTTGTTCGATGAGAAGTGCGTAATCCTCCTCAGAGGCTTCGAACATCACCGCCTCGCTCGCCCAGTGCCACTCGGGATTCGTAACCGGGTGATCGAAGACGAAACTAATCCACTCCTTGTAGCGGGCATGCATTTTTTAGCAGAACGTCATAGATGGTTAGCTACTGCGCCTTGTTCTGCAGTTGCGTTAATGACCAGAATTGTTGTTTCTCTTGTGAATGGTTATACTGTTTCCATCTGGGTCAGTAATCAGCGCAAAACAGCATACAGGAGAATCAATTCGGTCTGTAATAAAATTCACTCCAGAATTCTTAAGATGAGTTACAAAAGAATCAAAATCATCGACCTCAAAAGCAACGGATGGACCGCTCTGACCAGAAGGCTCCCATGTGTTGGATATGGCAAATGTAGCGTTTCCAATCTCGTATTCGATCCAATGTTTCCCTGGCATGCCTTCGACTTCATGGTCGAATTCTCCTCCCGAAAGCCCTAAGACACTTTCGTAGAAATCTCTGGACTTCTTTATATCTGATACAGGGTAGCCTGTGAATGCTATTTCTTTAATTTTCATAGTAACATGTATTTTTAGCAGAACGTTATAGTTGACTCACCGCTGGTAAGCGGTTGAGTCCAACGCCTTGTTCGACCATTTTAGTGTGGAGATATTCAGGGGCCATATCGATATCTCCGTCCCACACAATTGTGCCGTATTGAACTGAGGCTGTGGAAAAATTAGAAAAATCTTTCAACGCTGAAAAAATCTTACCTGTAAGCAAATTAGAAAAATCTAAAATCCCTGAGAGACCATCACTAAAAGCTATCTTAAGCTTTAATTCGCTTTGATGTTCTATCTGTGTAACTCGTATTAAATCCATATTATTCTAGTGGTTCGATTGGGTTGAGTGGCTTCTCAGACTCTGCAAGCTTCCAGTCTTCCATCAAATCCTCTCTATGAAGATCAAGCCACTCAATTACTGCCTTCATAGCCCTCTTAGGAAACTTGCCCTTGATAACTCCAGATTCAATTTCCACGATAATCTCATAATCACCGTAGTAAGCATGAAAATGTGGAGGAGCATGATCCCGGTAGAACATGCGAATCACAATTCCTAAGAATCTGGAAATTTCTGGCACACTTTAAGATTAGGAAAAAATAGAGTATTAGTAAAGAAATCAAATTTCACGATACATGATCCAATAATTGAGCAGAAAAGTTGTGATCGCTGGAATGATTAAAAGCTCAAATAGATTACTATCTTTAAGAGTAGACACCTTCCATTGCTTCTTCTTGATAACCAAGTAAATACCCAAAGTCAGGTTAGACGCTATGAGAGACAAAGCAGATCCAGGAATAGCTCCTGCGATGCCACCTACTTTTGGTAAAAAAGAAGAGATGAGGAGACCTATCAATATGCCTCCGATAAAGAGTGAAACCTTTTTCATTTAGTCGAACGTAAAGGCCACCCGCCCGCTACTGGGAGCGCCCCTTCGATTCTGGTTTGGGTTTCTGATTATCTTCTGGCCTCGACTCCGGAGCGGTAGCGGGTTGGTCAGCGCCGCCTTGTTCGATCTTGGGTATTGTAACGGTATTACTTCTCAAGTCCACGTATTCATTTGATTCATTGGGAGCTGGAAAAACAGCTAGCCTGTCCAGCGTCAGTGAAAACGTTTTGCCCGCCAAACTAGCGTGCGTCACGGGCTTCCTATCAGTGCTAAAATAGACCAATTCATCAAGTTTCACAGTCCACGTGACGTTCTTTTGGGGTTCTAGTTCGCAAAAGCCTGAGGTCCACTGAGACGTCAAAAGCTTTCGTAAATAGTCCTTATCGTAAAAGGAATCTCCCTTCTCTTTTGAGCCATCTCTTTTAAATTCGCCTTCCACCTCTTTGGTGTTCAACATTAAATCCAACTTGGAGTCAGAAATATTTGTGAGGGTAACTGTGAGAATCCCCTGTTCCTTCGAATCATAGGACATCGTTAAAGACATAGCCTTCTTGTAGGCTTGGCTTTTCTTATCAGCTGCTGCACTGGCGAACCCACAGAGAGCAATCAATGTGATGATGATATATAAGTGCATTTTTTGATCGAACGTCGAAGTCATCTCACACCTGACCGAGGGTGGACTTCGATTTCTGGGTTAGTGGTTGAATGGTCATAAAGCTTTCGACTCGCCAAGGGTCAGGTGTTGAGATCGACGCCTTGTTCGCTGCTTAGTTTTGGGTGTTTGGCGACGCAGAGATAATGCTCGGTGTCCTTCGGGGGATCAATGATGCGATCCGCAAGCCCAGTGAGGTGCGGCTCGATCGCCTCGGCCGCCCTGACTATGGAATCGTCAATGTCCCATGATTCGTTCTTCGGGCTAATCATGACCCTATCATCGTAGCACCAGACAAAGACCGGCAATCCAGCGATCTCTGTGTGGCCAGGCTGCTCAATCCAGTGCGTGTCTGGAATCAGGCTTGGGAACTTCTCGAATTCAGTGTGTGGGTAGCTCACTCCCGCCTCCGGCTGTGGAGGAGCCGATGAGTGACTCTTCGGTCGAATCCCGAGTTGCTCCAAGACTGCCAGCAGATCTTTGCCGCCTTGATGCGCTATTGCTACGTCGAGCGAGTCGCGATCATTAGCGTGTCCACCATAGGCTCGGAAGTATCGAAAGTATTTCAGGCGTTGGTTCCACGAGCGAACTTCGTCAATAGAATGCCGCTCGAAGAAGTAGGCCCGCTTTCGTTCATCGAGGTTCATTTATTCAGCGAACGTTCAAGGCCTGCCGATCCCTAACGGAGGGCGGAGGTGGACGAAAGGGTGGAGGTTATAGTCATGAAAATCTTTGGAAACAACGGCGCGTTAGGGGTCGGTCAGCGCCGCCTTGTTCTGCAGTTGCTATTCCGCGCCTTCGATTGATGTGATTTGTTTGGCGCTTTGAAAGCTGAAAAACGACCAGACCAGAAATAATATTCCCATGATCACTAAAAATAGAGCGCTTGTCTCTCCATGCATTATCATTGGAAGAATCCCAACGAGACAGAATAAGCTACCCATCACTAACATCACGATACCATTGCGTTTATATGCACCACCAGTTTTTTGATAGGCGCTCTTACTACGTTCAATTACGGTGTTGACTGCATTTACTTCAGCCTCGCATCGATCCTTGCAAGCTGTGCCAGGCGGGACATCTACGGAGCAATCATGGCATAGCCCTCTGCTGCAAGCTTTGCACGTAGCAACCGCGTCAATGTCAGAGTGATAGTAGCATTTCATTTTTTCGCAGAACGCGCAAGGCTTGCCACCCGCTACCGGCGGCGCGCCTCCGACGCAGGTTTAGGTTTCTTCTTACCCTTCGGCTTTAACTCCGGAGCGCTAGCGGGTTGGCCAGCGCCGGCTTGTTCTGCTTTGGATTTCCAAAGGATGCTCGCTTGAAAAACTTGCTTTCGGCCTGCCGAGTGTCTGATCTCCAGGATCCCCTCATGATCGTCGGAAATTTCAAATGCTCGACCATTGGCTTGATGCGTAAAACCGCCTGAAGGGTAGCTAACTTCGTGCTTAAGCGTCACCCACTTCGATGGGCCTTGCCATCTGGGAATTGTTGCGGTCGATGTGGAACGATATTGCGCTTTCCTGTCCAGATTCCAAAAAATCAGATCGTTACCTGACCGAAATACTGCGAAGTAGAAATCCGTAGTCTGCGTGCTCATTAGGAACTCCCAGCTCGGATCGGCTACTGCAGACAGCCAATCTTTGAAGGTGAACTCTTCGAGTTTCCACTTGCCAGCTTCCTCCGCCGAATTGAATTCGACTTTCCGTGTCAAAGATGCAAGCACCCTATCCTCGTCAGCATGAAGAGAAGAAAATGCTATTAGAAATAGAAATAGAAGTAGGATACGGATGGTCATTTTTTGCAGAACGTCAAAGCTCACAGAATCCCTGACCGGGAGCGAGCGTTGATCTCAGGGTTGAGGGGTGAATGGTCATGGAAAATTCGACTCGGAGCGGGTCAGGGGTTCTGTGCAGCGACTTGTTATGCAAATTTCGTAAAGTCAGCTGTTCCATCTTCAAGCAGCCAATAACGGAGCCTTACACGATCGAAATTGTCTCCGTGGGATCGGCTCTGGAGACCTAATATCTGAATCACTCCGTATCGTCCATGATGGTTCTCAAGAACCAAAAACTCTCTGAGTCGGGGGCTTCTTACGCGAGAGGAAAAATTGAATGAATCGACCTTAGAAAGATCTTTTAGAGAAAAGGCTGGAGGAGCCAGAGCAATACTAATGTTCGTCTTGTCAGTGTAGGAATGAATCGAATCCCTGCTAGCTCCACTCCAGCGAGTCATGAATTCTGACAGCCCTGTTCCGATCAAATGAAATCCGTTGTAATCGGAATAATCGAAATCTATCTCACCAGACAGTTCTGGACTGCTGGGTATGTTGACTCGGGATCTATTCAAGTTAGTCTCCAAATCCCGCATTCGCCTCGCGATCGTCTGATACCAGTCGTCACGTCTTCTTAGCAATTCGGCTGGTCTGTAGGAGGTCATGCCTGGATGATGTCGGGGATCAAAAGCTTTAACCTCTGCGTGACACCCCGGACAAAGAGGGATGCAGTTATCCAAAGTGTTCTCTCCTCCATCGGCTTCCTGAATGATGTGGTGACATGAAATGCGCGTATGGACACGCTCGTGACATAGACAGCAGTGACGCTGGCAGGAGACTAATGCTTCGATGCGAACAGACTCAGAGAATGGCATTTTATTTAAGCATAACGTCAAAGGATAGGCGCCGGATACCTAACGCCGACTGACTCTTGGATACCAAATCGGTCGCATCGAAGCAAGTCACCTTCCGAAAAATCTGACGCTGTATCCGGTTGCCTACTCCGACTTGTTGTGCTCTTCGATTTG